>JBMNMG010000005.1:0-499056 GCA_050953245.1 Bacteroidales bacterium
TATTATGGAATTCAAATCATTAAAAAACATCGAAACATCCTTCAAGCAGATACGCTTGTACGCATTGATTTTTGTTGTTCTCTGCTTGTGTGTCTGCGGATACGCACTCTATCAATCATACAGCTTTGCCGAAAAACAACGAGAAAAAGTATATGTGTTGGACAACGGAAAATCGTTGATATTGGCACTTTCACAAAATGCGGAAGCCAATCGTCCGGTAGAAGCAAGGGAACACATAAGACGTTTTCACGAACTCTTTTTTACCGTTGCACCCGACAAAAATGCCATTGAAAGCAATATGAAACGTGCCTTTATGCTTGCCGACAAGTCTGCATACAATTACTATAAAGATTTAATGGAAAAAGGGTATTTCACACGAATAATTTCGGGAAATATCAACCAACGCATCGAAATAGACAGCATCGTGTGCAACTTCGAGAGCTATCCTTACAAGGCAAAAACATTTGCCCGGCAATACATTATTCGTCAAAGCAACATCACGGAACGTTCGCTTATAACCGATTGCGAACTGATTAATTCGGTGCGTTCCGACAATAATCCGCAAGGGTTTACCTTGGAACGTTTCGTTGTATTGCAAAATCAAGACATTCAAACCATAAAGCGATGAAACGAGCCTATTTAAAATTGCACTTGTGGCTTAAAGCAGGGTGCGAGCGACTGACTATGCGTCAGCGACGAGTAATTCTGATAACCGTGTGCAGTATTTATTTTATCAGTTGTATCGGATTGATTATACCGATGTTTATTTCTGAAAAGGAAACCGAAAAAACCGAACAGACTGAAATAATCAAACAAGACGTGCCGGAATTGATAGATACACCGATACTGAAAGACAGTTTGTATCAGACAGAAAATTTTGAACAATCAACTACCTAAAATCAATAACTATGAAAAATGAAAAAGAACAAAGTCAAGAAATCCTTCCACCGGAACAGACCGCTCATTCGACGCAAGAAGAACAAGAAAACAGCGGAAAACAAGACAAACCCGACAAAAGAGACATCGTTAAACAATTGTCGCCACAAGATAAAGAGAAACTAAAAAAGGCAATTGTTTTCAGTGCAATGGGTATTCTTTTCGTTCTGTTTATGTGGCTTGTTTTTAAGCCGTCATCGGATGAAAAGAAAAAAGCGGAAGAGCAAATCGGATTGAACGACGATATTCCGCAAGCATCCAATCTCGACTTACCCGACGATAAACTGAAAGCCTATACACTTGGTACAGACGAAGAAAAAGAGAAAAATCAACAAGGAATGATTGGCAGTTTGTACGATTATTTCGACCGTGAAAGCGAAAACAGGAACGAAGCTTTATCGGCATACAAAACCGACAACGACGACCCTATGTTAAAATCGGTCAATCAATATCAAGAAACTACCCGGATGTTGCAAGCATTTAACGAGCCGCCTGCTCACGACCCTGAAAAGGAAGAGTTATGGCGAGAAGTAACGGAACTTCGTGACAAGTTTATCGAGTTGGAAGAGAGTAAAAATGAAGAAGACGACCACATCGCTTTAATGGAAAAGTCGTATCAGTTGGCTGCCAAATATATGCCGCAAAATCAGCAAACGGCAACAACAAATCCTTTTGAAACTGCCGTTGAGCGAGAAATGGACGAGCCGTTGCCTAATGCTCACACCAAAGCGGAAGCCAAAACCAAAGAGCCGACATTTACCGTACTGCCCGAAATGAAAAACGTGGTTTCGTCACTTTATCAAGAAGTACCGGACAGCGTGTTTATGGCTGAACAATTACAAGAGCGTAATCGCTATTTCTTTTCCGGTACGAATAATATCAATGAAGGCTTGGATAAAAACACGCTGAAAGTATCGGTTCATGAAACGATAACCATAAAAGACGGCGAAGCTGTTCGTTTACGTCTGTTGGAAACGGCACGGGTAGCCAATCTGCACCTTCCGAAAAACAAACTCTTGACCGCCATTGCCAAAATACAAGGTAATCGCTTAACCCTTTCCGTAACAAGCATTGAGCAACAAGGGCGAATTATCGGCGTCAATCTCTCGGCGTATGATATGGACGGACAGCAGGGTATCTTTATTCCCAATCACGAAGAGATGAACGCCGTGAAGGAAGTCGTTGCCGGAATGGGACAATCGGCAGGAACGAGTTTCACGTTTAATTCATCCGCAGGACAACAATTGGCTGCCGATGCAGGAAAGGGTGTAATGCAGGGTGCATCGCAATACATTAACAAAAAAATGCGGGAAGTAAAAGTAACGCTTAAAAGCGGACATTTGCTTTACCTAACAGACAATAAATAAGTTAATTACAAATCAAAAAAAACAACAACAATGAAAATTAAACAACTATTTTTATCTACCATTTTATTGGCAGGAAGTTTTCTTGCTAACGCCCAAATCGGCTCGGGCGACCTGTATCAAGGTATGAGCCGTTCCATTCCTAACGGAAGAGTAGTGTTGCCTTACGGCTTGCAAATCACGTTCGAGAAAACCGTTCATCTGATTTTTCCCGCTCAAATCCGTTACGTTGATTTGGGAAGCAGTAACATTATTGCAGGGAAAGCGGAAGATGCCGACAACGTACTTCGCGTAAAGGCTGCCGTGCGTGATTTTGAAACGGAAACCAATCTTTCGGTTATTTGTGATGACGGTAGTTATTACAGTTTCAATGTAAAATATGCCGAAGAACCGGAACGCCTGAATATCGAAATGCAGGATTTTTTGCATTCGGGTACGAACAATTTGCCCACCAACAAAGCCGATATTTATTTCAAGGAATTGGGTAATCAATCGCCCGTGTTGGTCAAGCTGATAATGAAAACCATTTGGCAAAACAACCGCAGAGAAATCAAACATATCGGCTCGAAAAAGTTCGGTATTCAGTTTCTGTTACGTGGACTGTATTCGCACAACGGACTTCTGTACTTTCACTTACAAATGAAAAACCAAAGTGAAATGCCGTACAACATCGACTTTATCACGTTTAAGGTGGTCGATAAAAAAATAGCCAAACGTACCGCCATTCAAGAACAAGTTCTACAACCATTGAGAGCCTATAACGATGTTATCCGTATCGGCGGATTGCAAACACAACGTTCGATATTTACATTGGAACAGTTCACTTTGCCGGATGATAAAGTATTGGAAGTAACGCTCTTTGAACAAAACGGCGGTCGCCATCAGACCTTTATCGTAGAGAACGAAGATTTAATCCGTGCGAAAAACATCGATAACTTAAAACTGAAATTCTGATGAGACGGATACTTTTATTTTTCGTGATGACGGTGGCGATAGTTACTGCATCACACGCTCAACGGCTTATTCCCGGACAACGTGGATTGCAATTATCCGCAGGTGTTCCGATTACGGAAAGCAAGCTGTTTGAAAACGGTAATTTCAATTTGGAAATGGCGATGACGATTAATCACAAACGAGCTAATCAATGGTTGTTTGGATTGGAATATGCGAAAAAGCATTTTGCTTATCGTGAAATGCAAATCCCTTCCGAAACGGTTGTTTTTGAAGGCGGTTATCTCTTAAATCTCTTTTCCGATGCAGGAAAGAACGTATTGCTCAATACCGGAATTACTGCCGTTACAGGTTATGAAACGGTTAATCGAAATGAAAAGCTTTTGTCCGACGGTGCAACACTATTGACACGAGACCGATTTGTTTACGGCGGTGCTTATCACTTGGCATTAGATGTGTTTGTAATCGACAATCTTGTGCTTTTCGTAAAAGGGAAATGCAATGTGTTGTGGGGAAGTGATGTGGAGATGTTCAGACCTTCTTTGCAAACGGGGATAAGGCTTATTTTATAGCTCTATAAATCTCCATAAAGGGAAACTTTACAAAAGTAAAATCAACAAACAAAAAAGAAATAAAAATGAAAATAAAACAGAAATTACTTAAAGATATTTGGGTAGTGGGAGTGCTACTCATTGCCGGGTTTTGTCTATCTGCTTGTGATAGTAAATTGGATATTCAACAGGCTTACGAATTCGATATTCGCACGATGCCGGTGCGTAAAGACATCAAACAAAACGAAACTGTCGAAGTTAGATGCACCTTAATCGAAACAGGGAACTTTGCCGATAATCGTTATACCATTCGTTATTTCCAAAGTGAAGGATACGGCGAGTTGCAATTAGGAAAAGATGGAGATGTTTTTCTGCCTAATGACCGCTATCCATTACCGGATAAAGAGTTCCGATTGTACTACACTTCACGCTCAGACGATAGTCAGCAGTTTGAAGTGGTTGTGGAAGATAGTTTCGGAAATGAAAGGAAGTTGGAGTTTCAGTTTAATGCAAAAGATGAAGATAAAAGGGAGTGATATCCCAAATTGTTTCATACATGAAAATTAAATAAATTATGGAAAAGCCCTTACATGTGATATGTAGGGGCTTTTTGACTAAAATCTGTTTTCCGCAAAGTTTATAACTTTGTTAAAATCCAGTCCATCTCGGCAAATTTCTTTTCCTTCTTTTCTTTGTTTGCCTTTTCCCCAAAGAAAAGAAGCCCCGAAAGTTTTTTGTGAACTTTCGGGGCAGTCAGAAAAAATGAAAACATCAAGCCGTCATCCGCTTTCGGATAAGGTGTGCGTTACGATTTACAAGTGAAATAATTTGTTCGTGATATTCGGTATTTACGTTGCAAACGCCACGTGATTGAATAACTTTCAAGGTTTCTAATGAAACTTCCACCGTTTCAATTCGTTTGCCGTTTATTTGTGCAGTAAAAACAAGCGTATCGGGTTTAAGAAAGTATTCGTTTGTGAATACGCAATGTTTAAGGGTGTTTCCTTCTTCATAAAACTCGTTTACATCTTTCAAAACTCGAATGTACAAACTACCTTCCGAAAATTCCAATCCGATAAATTTTGCTTTCAGTTCTTGATACGCTTGTTCATTTTTCAACAAGCGTTTTCGCTCTTCTTCACGCTTTTGGCGTTCTTGCCACGCCTTTTTCTTTTTCATCCAACGGTCGTGTTCGGCTTTTAAATCAATCGGACATACAAATTTTGCGTTCTGCACATCTTTCCCGAAAAATCGCAACAAATCCACATAGTCGCACCAAAGTGATGCATCAGTTACTGTGTACTTATTACGGATGCAAATCTTAATACTTGCCCAATAATCATCAAGGCTTTGTGAACGTCTAACCGAAAAGTGACGTAATAAATCGTATTGTTCCGCTTTCAATAAGGTTTCCATTCGACTATCCGAAAGGATGTTGCAAAACAGTGTTCGGGGCGATAAGCGATGAAAATTTCCTTTAAATCCGTTGCGTTTCACTTCGGGAATATAACGTTTATGTAGATAAACTGCTACGGGCGAAATATGTTGTGAATGATGTTCACGGCGTATTTCGAGTTCTGACGACCAATTCCAAACATCGTAATAAAATATACTCATATTTCTCGACCGTGCCATTATCTCACATTTTCCGCTTGGTGTTATCCAATGTTGCACCACTTCGCGACAAAACAGACGTGCCGGATTACCTACTTGACAATGTTTCTCTAAAAAGAAATAACGCAAGACTTGAAAGCCACCGCAAACGGTTATCATTCCAAAGTACTCGGCATACTTAAAAGTCTGTTTTTGGCTATTGATTACCTTTAACTCTGTTCCGCAATTCGGACACGTGCAACCGCAAATGCTCTCTGCTAAAACGTGTCCACCTTTCCACGAGTGTCCGCATTCCAAACAGGTTAGCTTGCCGCTTTTCAGTCGTCGGGCTTGCAGGTCAAAACAGTTTTGAAATGCCCAATCTTTCTGTCTTTGGGTAATTGGTGCAAGTCGCTTACTTTGTTCGGCGACTTGCTTTTGAAGTTTTGTTTTAGGTTTCACAGGTCAAAAAGGCTTTTTTGAACGCACGGTTGAGCTTGTACATTCTGACGTTTTTTAGTTATAGTCAAACGATTGTAAACTTCATTTTCAACTCGTTTGATTGCGTTTTGACGTGCTTGTTCCTTTTCTTCGGCAGTCAATTCAACAGTGTGATTTACGACCACTTGACAGTTGATTGGATTGCCGATTTCAATATCTTTTTCGTCATAATAATGCACTGCCAACGAGTAAGTTTCTTCATCGGCAAAACCATTGCATCCGCTCTGTTTTACCCAATTAAGAATGTAGGTACAACAATCGTTGATATTCTTGTCGGGATTACTAAAAGATACGGCAAACAGCTTGTCCGTTTCGGCTCTATCTCTCAGATAGGTCTCTATGGTGTTTTTGAAATGTTCTGTTGTTTTCATTTTTCTGAATGTTTTAATGGTGTATTAAAATAGCCGTTTGATTGCGATAGTAGATTGATGATAGTTCAAAACACTTTTGATTGAAAAATCAGAAGTGAAAAACTCATCGCCGGAATGCTTTCCGTGTGCAGAGTAAATTGCTGTTCCGTGTTGATAAAACGACATTTTGTAGTTGTTCAAACAGCTTTCGGGTGTAAGGAATGTTTCTTGTTCGTTTTCATCCAATTCAACAAACGCCCAATCTTTTCCGCCCAATATTTGGTCTATTTCGCTTTGGGTGTTTTCGTCTGCACAATAAAAATCAACCGATGTTTCGTAATAGTTTAGCGATATAAATCCGGGTTCATTTTCAACTGACTGAACGGCTTTAAGTCGTTGTATCATCGTTTCTCGCCACTCTTTTGTGCAATGGATGATAGCGAAGTGGCAGTTGTCCCAATCGCTGTCTGTATCGGCTTTTACCAAAATATAATCTGTAATGTTAAATGCTTTTTTCATATCTCATTCTGTTTTTAACTGTTTGTAAATGATTTAATTAATGGGACAATGGTTGTATATAGGCAGTCCCAATTCGTTCAATATCTTGGTCTCCTTAACGTACCCGATAGTGATTATTTGTCCGTATCTCTTTCAGTCTGATGCCATTACCGTGTAAAGACTGCCCGAAGTCCAACGGAAATAGTAAATCTCTTTGGCGTCCAACTTGGTAAGGTTTTCACGCATCGTTATTAAATTGGTCGGTTTCATATTCTGTTTGTTTGAATGTTATTTGATTGTTATAATATGTATGATAATATCAATCCTATTACGGCAATAATAACTGCCAATTTCAGTACGGTTAACAAGATGTAAAGCGTTTCTCGGATGATGAATTTCAGTAGCGTAGATGCCGTTAAAATCATTACAAGCATTAACGTTTCCGAAGTAGCGATAACCGAAACAGCGTAAACCGTTCCGATTATCAGAAATAAAGCTACTATCAGCCGTAAAGGGGTTGATTTCATTGAGTTATTGATTAGATGTTAATACGTCTTTGATTTCTTGCCAATCCATCCACATTCGTAGGAACTTCGAGAAAGAATTACCTTTGTAGTTCTTGGATTGTAATATTCTGTATTCACGAAAGTTACGTGCTTGCGTGATAACAATTCGGTGTGATAATCGGATAATTTTCATACGGCTTGATGTTCTTTAATAGGCTCGTACAAGGCTTCGCCATTACAGAAATTGGCAATTTTACGGACTTCCGTGTAACCGTAATCATCACGTATTTTATCGAGAATTTTATCGGCTTCAACTTTTTCTAAGGCAAACAGAAACTCGAAAAGTGTATCAAAAGGCTTATAATTTCCCAATTTGGCGTTGTAAGCATCTCTCACAAGTTTACGCAATTCACGTTTTTTCGGCTTATAGGCTTTGAAGTCGGCATAAATATCATCGAATATATCATCTGCGTCACGGTTTGAAACATAATTCCTGCACTCGTAAATGCAGTCTAAATACTTGTCATTGGGTGTATAATCAATACAAGCACCCGAATAATAAGCTGCCGTTATCACAATATCAAGCGTATGAAAGCGGTGTCTATACTTATCCAAATAGTAACTCGGATAGTTCCGGTTACTTCCTTGCACGTATTCAAGATGTTTAGGCACATTCTCAAATGTAAAATCATCGTCTTCCACCACTATACAGCGATTTTCAAAAGCAAAATTATTGGTACTCATAGCTTTTCTTTTTAAGTTGTTCCACACAATGTTTCACTATTTCGCCCACAGGGACAGGGTTTTTACCACAGTTTATGCGGTAATGGGAGGAGGTGTCGCTTCGTTTCCCAAAGTCCTTTTCTGTATATATTTCTGACTGTTTCATAACTTCTGACATTTTTTTTTGCGTCCAAAGGTCGGAGTATGCCTGTTTCGTTTCGAGGGCTTAAAAAGGTAGTGGCTTCGGCAAAAAGCAAGGTTTTGGCAAAAAATACGCTCGCCACAAAGTGGAAAGAGGAAGATTTTTTAGCCAAATCCAAAGGGCTTGACCTTGCATTTGACGAAACACGTTTTACCTTTGCCCGCCGAACGAAACAATACTCGTCCTTTTGGAAAAAATCGGGAAGAACAAAAATGAAGTCAGATTATAACCGGAAAGTGAGAAAACGAAAAAGGGATAATTTCTTGGTAGAAACTATCCATTTTATGAAGTAAAAAAACTAAGGTTATGCTTTCAGGCTTTTCAGAAGACTGTTGTTTTCGATAACGAGTTGTATCACACCTGTAAGTTCGGTGTAAAGCAGGCTGTATTCCGGCTTTTCATCTAATTTGTCGTCGAGGCTGTATTTAGCAATAGTTGCTTTTACTGTATCATTTTTTAATAGTAATAAGCTTAATTTCTGAGTAAGTTCAGCAGGAACTTCATCGGAAAATTCGTTGTCGAGAATTTGTTCGATAAAAAAGTATTCAGAAAAATGCAATCCTTCAAACAGCACTTCCAAGGCTGTTGCATTAGCTTCATCGGGCGATGCACCCGATAGGAAACTTTCTTCATAAGCCTTTGCCGAAGCATCTGAACGAGCTGTGATAAACCTTTCATCCGATAATCGGTGCGGATGATAATCTTTCAAATAAGCTTCTAATCTTAGTCGGTAATACGACAATTCTTTTTTTGTTGTTTTCATAATTTGGATGTTTTAAGGGTTAATATTCATTGAATCAGTAAATTTATCTAATTTGGAAGATAAAGCCAACATATCTGCTTCTAACTTTTTGTTCGTTATTCTTGCATAAATTTGAGTTGTCTGTATTTTGCTGTGTCCAAGCATTTTAGAAACTGTTTCAATAGGGACGCCTTTACTTATGCTCATTGTAGCAAATGTATGATGTGCCACATGATAGGTTAAATTCTTATTAATCTGACATATATCTGCAATCTCTTTTAAATAGGCATTCATTTTCTGATTAGAAAGTATGGGTAAAAGCTTTCCGTCTTTTCTAACAGAAGCATATTTTTCTATGATCATTTTAGGAATATCAAGCAAGATAATGTTAGTGGCGATTTTAGTTTTTTGGCGTTTAGTCATAATCCATTGTTTACCGTCCAATTCAACTATATTGTCTTCTGTGAGGTTTGCTACATCTATATATGCAAGTCCTGTAAAGCAAGAGAAAATGAACATGTCACGAACCAACTCTAAGCGAGGTGTAACCATTTCTTTTTGCATTATTGTCTTGATTTCATTATCTGTCAGAAAACCACGGTCCACGGGCTCTAAATGAAAGCGAATTTCACGAAAAGGATCATGTGTTAAGAAGCCGTTTTTACGCCCAAATAAGATAATTGTTTTGAAAAATTTTAGGATTTTTGTAGTTGTATTAGGCATACATTTCTTAGTTGTCAATAAATAAATCCTAAAATCGTGAATAACGATAGGTGTTACTTCGGATAGTTTTAAATCTGTACGACCGTATTTCGATTTAATAAAATTAGAAAAGTGGCGTTTACAGTTTTCATATTTTTGCAGGGTGGCTACTGATTTACTAATACCTACTTGATTTCGTATGTCGTTGTTATGTTTTTCAAACAACGATAAAATAGTGTCAAGTTGCTCTTTTTTGCCCAAAAACTCTGACTTAATTAATTCAAGACTGAGATCTTCGGATAACTCTAAACGGCGAAAAATAGCTTGTAATCCTGCTTGGATATTATCTAATTGAAGGTTTGCTTGTAGGATTTCTGTTGAGCGACCTTTCAAACGATTTTTTTCATTATCCCATGATTTTGGATTAATGGCAACTCCTGATGAGCCGATAGATAGTCGTTGATTGTTTAGATAAATACGAATCATTACGGGCGATAACCCTTCTTTGTTTGTGTAGTTGCTCCTTAAATAGAAGACTGTTCGAAAAATTGTTTTCATTTCTACTGTTTTTTAATTGCCTTGGAAGTTTTTGAGTAAAAAAGAAAATAATTTATTGTAGCCATGAGGCTATAAAAAACATCATTGTTTTTTTACTTTTTTCTAAAACTTGCCGATGCAAAGTTCGACATAATTATTTGAAAAACAGTAATTTGATAGTCATCTATACGAGCTCTGAAAGTACTCTTGGCTACAATTGTTTTTTTGTAACTTTTTTTGTAGCCATATTGTAGCCAATTAAGAGTATTTTGAGATAACTTCAATGTCCTAATGCTACTCTAAGCAATTAGTGGTATTAAAAGAATAAGTGTCGTAACTCCTTAGAATTACGACACTTATCCGTATTTGTTTGCATTGTTAAAAGCTCTTTTCAGAGCACTTCAAAATGTTTTCTGCGGAGAGACAGGGATTCGAACCCTGGGACCTCAGTATTGAGGTCAACGGTTTTCGAGACCGCCCCGTTCAACCACTCCGGCATCTCTCCAAGCTAAATTGAATGTTGATGTTGTCAATTAGAAAATTAATCTCTTAAATTGCTATAATCTCTAAAATCTCTTTTAATCTCTTTAATCTTGATTTTATTAATATTATCTCGATATTATAATTAATATATCTTGATTTAATTAATGTATCTCGATTTTATTAATGCAATTTGATTTTATTAATGCAATTTGATTTTATTAATGCAATTTGATTTTATTAATGTTATCTTGATTTTATAAAATTATCTCGATTTTGTTGATTATATTGAAAACATCAAATCGGCTGCAAAGTTAATATTTTTTGTCTATAATCACTATTAAATTTATTTTTTCTTATTTTCTTACTTTGACAAATTTGTTTTACTATTTTCTTTGATGTATTTTACAAGTTTGTTGTACCATTCTTCACCAAATCTTCTGATTAACGGCTCTTTCAAAAATTCATATACGTAGCAATTTTGATTGTCTCCTTTGTTATATGCTTTGTCGCATATATTCCACCTTTCTACGTTTATTGCAATTGAATTGCTGTAATTTTTAAGTCGCACCGGGTAAAGATGGCAGGAAATAGGTTTGTTGAAGGGGATTTCTCCTGCTTTGTATGCTTTTTCTATCGCACACATTGCGATGTCGCCTTCGAAACATATATATGCACAATCTCTATCTTTTATTAGAGGTGTTACGTAGTCGCCTTCTACACCATAATCAAATACGCCATATTTTTTTATCGTATCTATACCTTCTTCTGTCATAAAGGGGAATATATTTTTTTTATAATCTTCTAATGAACCTACTTCATTAGCTTCTAAAGGTGCTCCTTCGTCTCCTTCAATGCAGCAGGCACCTTTACAATCGGCAAGGTTACAACAAAATTTAGTATTTATAAGGTCGTCTGATATTAAACAGTTATCTATATAAAACATTTTATTATCTTTATTTACTTTTTAATTAATATGTACTATTATATTAATATGTATTTTACAGTTGGTATATACTTGAAAATTAGTCTGTTTTTAATTTAGTAATTACTTGTAAATTATTTAATTATTGTTATTTTATATATATTATTGAAGTAATTTTTTAGGAGAAAAACAGTTCGTGAGCCAATCTGTTAACGTTGTCTAACACTTCTTGCATTCCTTCGATTTTTTTGTTTTCCATTAAAACTTTACCGTTGCATATTACTGTGTCTACGTCGTTGCCGTTAGCTGCGTAGCACAAGTTTGATATAAAATTAAAGTTTGGTGTAAAAGATGGTGTTGCAATATTTAATAATGTAATATCTGCTAAATAACCTTCTTTAATTCGACCAATATTTTTGCGTAAGATTTTACCTCCATTTACTGTTGAGCATACAAACATATCTTTTGCTTTGTGTGCAGTTGGATCAAATCGCCAAGCTTTTCCAATTAAAGATGCTTCTTTCATGGCTTCTATCATATCTAAATTGTTAGATGATGAGCAGCCGTCGGTTCCTATTCCTACAGTTATTCCTTTGGCTTTCATTTCTTTGAATTTAAATTTGTAGCCCGATGCTAATTTTAAGTTAGAGTTAGGGTTGTGTATTACTTTAACATCGTTATCAGCCAACATTTGTAATTCTTCGTCGTCAAGCCATAAACAGTGTGCTATTATTAATCGTGGTGATAATAATCCAATGCTATTTAAATATCTAATAGGGCTTAGTCCGTACTTTTTTACACTATTGTTGTATTCCGTTTCTGTTTCTGCTAAGTGCGTGTGAATTAATAAGTCATTGTCGTTCGCAAAATCGTTAACCCATTTAAACACTTTGCTGGAAACTGTGTAAATAGCGTGAGGACTTATTGCATAGTCTATAGTTTCAGGAAAATTTTTTGCGACTTCCAAATCTTTATATACAGCAGATTGAATATCTGTTAAGGGTGCATTCTCATTGTTATTGGGATCTAAAACAACAGAAGATAATGTTGCTCTCATTCCGGTAGATTTTACAGCTTCTGAAGATACTTTGATGTTCCAATACATATCATTAAAACATGTTGTGCCGGATCGGATCATTTCCATACAAGCTAATTTAGTTCCCCAGTATATCATTTCTTCCGTTAATTTAGCTTCATATGGCCAAATTTTTTCTGCTAACCAAGGTTCTAATTCCATTTCATCAGCCCACCCTCTAAATAATGTCATTGCCGAGTGTGTGTGCCCATTTACAAAACCTGCAATTACTGCTTTGTTGGTACCATCGATAATTCTATCTGCATGTATGTCATAATCAGCAGGATTATAATTTGGGTCTTCTTTACAAATTACTTTTTTAATTATATTACCCTCAATTAAAATATCTGTTAATTTTTCTTTAAAAAAGCAATCTTTAATTAAAATATTCATATTATTATTTAAAATTTTTCTATATCTTTTTGAATTGTATTTATTTCATAATACCATATTAGGTAAAATTCAGTTAGAAAGTAATTAGTATTTTAGTTAGAAATGTTTTTTCCTCATTATCTAATATCTCTAAAATTTCTTATATTTCTAATATTTCTAATATTTCTAATATTTCTAATATTCCTAATATTCCTAATATTTCTAATATTTCTAATATTTCTAATACCTGATACTTATCTCCCTTTTATTTTCTTAAGATCTATCCTCTTCATCTAATAAATTTGTTTTATGTCTTATAATTTTTAAAATTAACGAGAGGATAACACTCCCAATTGCTATGTATATGGATACTCTGTTAAAGTTAAGTTTTTTTTCTATTATTAGAATTCTCAATATATCAATAAAAGCAAAGCTCAAACACAATGCCATCACCGAAGAATACTCTCTTCTTATTATGGATTTAAATGAGAATGGAGTAGAAGATTTTTTATATTTTGCAAAGTTAGGAAAAAAACTTGGTGTTTTTAAAGACCAATTAAGAAATTCTTCTCCAAATTTCTCTTGTAAGTAGCATTCTTCAGCAAACATTATTCTTTCGTAATATAAAAAAAATAGTAATGAACAAATTATTATTAAGTATATGTTTCCTGTGAAAATCATTATGCCAAGCCACATTAAATAATTAGAGAAATATAGTGGATGACGTACTATAGAATAAACACCATCAATGTTAAGTTTTGCAGCATATTGATTGTCTCTATTTCTGCCGGATGTTCCTTTTGGAGTTGTAGCTACTGTATAGCATCTGAATAGTTCACCTAAACAACTGACTACTATAGAAGTAACTACTATAAATGTATATGTTTTTTTATTATAGTAATATTGATGGTTGGCAAAAAACATAAATGGAATTGCTAATAAAAATAGGATTATAGGTATATATCCTCTATATTTAAATAATGTATTTCCTGTTTTCTCAAATGAATGTTTAAGTGCCATATTAATATTTTATAGTTAGTTTTAAATTAACCATTCTTCCGGATAGATGATTAGGAATAAAGTGTATCCTTCCGGTTACGTCTGTAATAAAATTATATCCTATAGTGTTTTTTATTTGTAATAAGTTTAAGACTTCTGCAGTTAATGCAATATTTTGGAATCTATTTAAAAATGACCAATCAGATTTTATTTTATCATTTACTAATTGCCATCCAAACCCTATGTCAACTCTTCTGTATGAAGGATATTTAAAAACAGTTTCACCTTTCATCGTACGTTCAAAAGGGTTAACTGGTAATCCGGTTCCGAAAATTAAGTTTAAACTTACTGTATATCTCGGGTTGTAAGGTATATAGTCCTGTAAGAAGATTGAAAAGTTTACAAGTTGATCAGTTGGTCGAGGAATAAATTTTTGAAGAGTATTATTTTTTTCCATTGTTTTCATAAATGATAAACTAATCCATGAATCTACTCCTGGAGTTAATTCACCACTTAGTTTCAGATCTAAACCGGTAGCAAATCCATTCGTCTTTTCGTTTGGAAAATACTGAATCATGATGTTATTAATAGTGTATGGAATCAGATTATATAAGTATTTATAATATAATTCCGATGTAAATTTAAACTGCCTGTTTAGCATCACTAAATTCCAATCTACCCCTGCAACAAAATGAATAGAACGTTGTGCTTTAACATCAAAATTTAAAACACCCATAGGATCTCTTATTTCTCTATATGTAGGTGATTGTGTGTAATATCCGGTAGAAAATCTAAATAGGATATCTTCTTTCCAATAAGGAGCTACTGAAAATGTAACTCTTGGACTTATGCAAAACTCATTATTTATACTTGCATAAACCCCTCTAACACCATAAACTAAATAGAGATTAGCTTTGTCTGTTTCCAAAGACCAAGAATCTTGTATAAATGCGGAAGCCTTATGTGTTTGTAAAGAGTTGCTTGCATTTACGTATGAATACATATTTAGTAAAAAATCCGGCTGAATGTCAGGGTTAGTATATCCAATTGAGTCTAAAACGATAGGTAAAGTAAAACCTGCTGAGTCTAACATTTTCCATTCGTTTAATTTATCGTAAATATTACTCAATCTATAGTTTACACCCCATTGTAAAAAATGATTATTTAATTGAGATGAACCTTTTAAACTTATAGTATAAATATCTGATTTATATATGTTACGTGCATGATCTAAAAAGGTTCCAACTCCTAATGCATTTAAAGGTTGGCCATAACTTTCAGATCCAAAATTCATATCTAATTTAGATATCCAATATTCATTCCATAAATCGTAGTTTTCTACTTCTATACTCTTATAATATGCATTAGAAAGTTTAATTTTATTATTAATATTAGGTGTGTAAGATAATGATAATACAGCAGTACCATTATTAAATTTATCATTTTCGTTACCTTCCATATACATAGATAATTTATATGATTCTGAAATACTGCCATATGCAACATTCATAGAATCAGGTTGAAATCTATATATGTTTCGGGAATAATTGCCTAGAAAGCTAATTTCAAATTTACTGTTAATTTTGTAAGTTAAAAGTCCTTGAATGTCAGTAAACGAAGGCTTATAAGTTCCCTTTTCATCTAAAGAACCTAATAAATATCTATTATTTTTTTGTCTAACACCAATTATATAAGTAAAATTCTTTAATTTATCTCCAAAATGTATAGATTGAGTTAAAAAACCTAAAGTTGTAGATGCACTAAATCCATTAGGTTTTTTATATGTTAAGTCTAATACGGACGACATTTTATCACCGTAAACAGCTTCAAAACCTCCGGCAGAAAACGATAATGAAGATATTAAATCCGGATTAATAAATGATAATCCTTCATGTTGACCGCTCCTTGTTAAAAATGGTCTAAAAATTTCTATCCCATTAACGTAAATGATATTCTCATCAAAATTTCCACCTCTAACGTTATATTGAGATGTTAATTCGTTAGTAGAAGATACCCCTGGTAACGTTTTTATTAATGATGCAACATCTTCTGATGCACCGGATATTGCATCTATAGTTTTAGGGTCTATTCGTGTTGATGTAGTATATCTGATTCTTTCATCTTCTATTACAACTCCTTCGATATCTGTAAGAATTTCTTCTAAAATAAAATTTAAACGTTTATTTTCGCCTCTATTTATTTTAACATTTAAAGTAGTATCTCTGTATCCAATAAAAGTTGCTGTTATTTTATAATTTGTATTAGCGAGAATGCTTAATTCATAATAGCCCTTTTTATCAGTACTTGTGCCTAAAGTAGTATCATTCACAACAATATTTACAAACTCTAAGGGTTTTCCATTTTGGTCACGAACAAAACCATATACTCGTCCTTTTTGTGTAAAGGCATTATTGCTTAACCCTAAAAAAAGTAAACTACAAAATATTATTAATTTGTTAACCTTTTTCAATCCATTCATCATAATCCCAATATTGTCTTTCTTCTTTTTGTTGTCTTTTTATTTCCTCCTCGAGTTCCTTATCTTTAATGAATTTCCCTTCTTTCCAATCTTTAAAAAATTTATACCAAGCAAATGGATTTAATAAATGATTTGGAGTTATTTGTCCGGCAGAATAATATTCATCTGTTTTTTTATTAATATAGTGTCTATAATTTGCACCCCCATCTCTATAGTATCTTGCTGCTTCTTTAATTTTAGCCTTCTCTAAATTTTTTTTAGCTATGGTAATATAGTCATCTGGGATAGGAGTTTTAATAAAAATCTCTTTAAACTCCTCTTTAGAGGGCCAAGGGTAAATAACGCATTCCGTTAAATAAATAGTATCGTTATGCATTAATTGTATCAGTGTATATTTATTATTCTTAATTGTATCCGGAATAACAAAAGTTCTAGTTTTATATCCTATGGCCGAAAAAGTTATAGTATCACTTTTGTTAGCTACAAAACTAAAAAAACCTGAAACATTTGCAGCAGTCCCCTTTTGATATTTATAGTGATTTCTATTTTGTATTAAGATATTAGTAAAAGATACAGGTTTTAAACTATCGGCAGTCAGAACTACACCCGAAAACTGGATAAGATTAGAGTTGTCGGTTTTATGTAAATCTTGTGCCCATAAATTACAAGATATTAAACATATTAAAACACAATATATTGTAATTTTGATATTCATAACTGCAAAGTTAATAAAAAAACGATGTACATATAATATCGATTATAAAAAATTAACGTAATAATTAATAATACATTGTATTATGTAGTTATAATTTATTATTTTTGTGCCGAATTTGATAATTAAAAAATTAATAAAGAGATGAGTAAAAAAGATAATAATAATTCCTTATGGAATAGAATAATGAACGAAAGTAATTTTGATGAGGAATTTGAAAGTATGGAACAAAGTTCTGATTTTAATGATATTCCACAGCGCAAACATAAAGCAAGAAGGAATGATAGAATACTCTCATCTGATGAATATTTTGTAGGCGAAGATGCAATTGAATATCGTCCTAAGAAACATAGTCGTCGAGATGATGACAGGTATAAAAGTATAAGAAACAGTTATGATAAAAGAGAACGCGGAAAAAGAGAAAATGATTTTGAAAAAAAGCGTTCATATAAAAAAGATGGGAAAAGAAGTTTCGATAATTTGAATGAAAGAAACTTCGACGCATCGAATAAAAAAAGTTTCAAAAGATCTGAAAAAAGAGATTTTGACAAATCTTCAAAGAAGGATTACAGAAGTAATAATTTTTCTTCAAATTATGATGATAAATCTTTTGACAGAAGAAGTAAAGGAAGAGATTTTAAAAAACAAAATAACAATCAAAAACAACCTTTAGATGAATTAGTTCGTTTAAATAAATTTATTGCCGATGCCGGAGTTTGTTCACGTAGAGATGCTGATAAGCTTATAGAAGCCGGTTGTGTAACAGTTAACGGACAAATAGTAAATGTTTTAGGTACTAAAGTAAGGCGAACAGATAAAGTTCAGGTTGAAGGACAAACCTTAAGTAATGAAAAGTTAAGATATTTATTATTGAATAAGCCCAAAGGATATATAACAACGTTAGAAGACGAATGTAAACGAAACACCGTAATGAAATTAGTTGAGGATGCTTGTAAAGAAAGAATTTATCCTGTTGGGAGATTAGATAGGAATACTTCAGGGTTATTACTATTTACTAATGATGGAGATTTGGCAAATAAACTTATGCATCCTTCATCCGAAATAATAAAGATTTATCATGTAGTATTAGATAAAAATGTTACTTGGAATGATATAAAGTCTATTCGCGAAGGTTTTGTTTTAGATGATGGTTTTATCAAAGTTGACGCAATAGAGTACGTAACAGGTAAAGGTAAAAACGAAGTAGGTGTTCAAATACATTCCGGTAGAAACAGAATTGTACGTAGAATATTTGAACATTTAGGGTACGATATTATTAAATTAGATAGAACTTTATATGCCGGATTAACCAAAAAAGATTTACCAAGGGGTAAATGGCGTTTTTTAACAGAAGATGAAGTTAATTATTTAAAAAAGTTATAATTATTAATTTTGATTAGGAGGATTAACTATTTCTCCTCCCATATTGTGTTTTAGAACTTCTTTTAAAATTGTTTGTTCATTGGTTTTTGTAGAGTCGTATAAAATAATTAATAGGCCTTTTTCAATGTCAATATTTATGTCTTTTATACCTTTTACGTATGATAACTGTTTCTTTATTTCATTTGGACAATTAGTACAATTAACAGAAGCAGATATATAAACTACTTTTTCTTTTGATTGAATTTGAGGTTTTTCATTTGTTGATTCATTATTTAATTTTGTATTATTAATAATATCAACATTATTCTTAGCGTTTATATTATTATTGGAGGTAGTTTTTATATTATCTATAGGTTTTGTAAATAACTTATTAGTATCCGGTGAGAGTAAAGTGAATTCATCTATGCTATCGTAATTAAAGCACTTAGCATTAAGAATGTTAGATAAAATAAACGTAAAAAGAATAAATAAAATAAACGATAATTTATAATTTTTTTTCATATTAATTAATTTTAAAACCTCATATATTTAAAATAGAATTAGGCAATAATATGTATTTGCTAAAACTATGCCAAACAACAAGTTTAGTTGTTTTTTTATTTTATTTTTGAAGTAGAAAATTATTCTTTTATGCGTATATAATTTATTAATTGGAAAGGATATTTTAAAAAAATGAAGAAGTATTCGATTATTATATTTGCAATTTTTTTGTGTATATTAAATGTTAAAGCACAGGAGTTAGCGTTATTTTCTGCTAAGTTAATAGATGCTGAAACAACTATACCTATTAAAGACGCTAATATTTATACAAAAAAATCAGGATATGGTGTCTCTTCAGATCAAAATGGGAATTTTAGAATATTAGTTTATCCAAACGATACAGTAATAGTATCTTGTTTAGGTTATGAAAAAACAGCTATACCTATATTGGATTTTAATGGGTTTGAATCTAAAAATTACATTTTAAGGATAAAACCTATTGTTTATACATTGCAAACAGTAGAAATTAAAGATATAGTTTCTGTTGTAATAAAACCGTCGGAAGTGTACGAATCAGTTAAAGTAGAAGGTTTAGAGCCGCAAAAAGATAAATTTAAGGTAGATTTAGGCAATGATTTAAGTGTAGATTTAAAAAAACCGGAAACTAATTTTGGAGTAGAGAATTTTGGTGTTGGGTTAACTATTAATGGTTTTTTAAGTTCATTACTAAAAAAAGAATCTAAAGAATTAAGAAAGTTAAAAGTGGTCGAGCAAACAGATAAAAGGACTGAGTTTTTTCATAAGTTTTTAGCATCAGATGAATTAAAAGATATTTTGATTAATAATTATGGTATGTCTGAAGAAGAATATATAGTATTTATTGAAGAATTTGCTCAAGATGCAGGTAGAATTAAATATGCAACTAATAAATATGACATTCTTAAAAAAATTGATTCTATAATTAATAATAAGTATTAAGCAACTTATAACATATTGATTTGTAGTTTTATATGTTGTGTTATTTAGTGTATTATATGAAATGTATATAAAACTATCTTAATCATTTCTTATTTAGATTTGTTATAAATATCATTTATATTTCTTTGATTTGCAAATTATTACAATTATTTTGTAAAAAGTCATTAAAAATTTATTTAAAAATGCTTGTTAGTTTGCAAAGTGTTATTATCTTTGCACTCGCTTTTCACCTGAAATTTTTCAGGTTTATAAGAGCGGATTTATAAAAAAGTTCATTGAATAGATGAAGCACAACGACGTACAGAACATAGCGGGAGTCAATTATAATAGATAATTGCGATATTTGCAGGATATAAACAGACAATTTTAAATAAACAATATATATTTTACAATGAAGAGTTTGATCCTGGCTCAGGATAAACGCTAGCGGCAGGCTTAACACATGCAAGTCGAGGGGTAACATTGGGTGTTTACACTCAGATGACGACCGGCGGATGGGTGAGTAACGAGTATGTAACCTACCTGTTACTAAAGGATAGCCCGAAGAAATTTGGATTAATCCTTTATGATATCTTTTTTTGGCATCGATTTAAGATTAAAGAATTTTCGGTAATAGATGGGCATGCTTTCTATTAGATAGTTGGTAAGGTAAAGGCTTACCAAGTCGACGATAGATAGGGGCTCTGAGAGGATTTCCCCCCACACTGGAACTGAGAACGGTCCAGACTCCTACGGGAGGCAGCAGTGAGGAATATTGGGCAATGGAGGCAACTCTGACCCAGCCATGCCGCGTGCAGGATTACGATCGACAAGATTTTAAACTGCTTTTATAATGGGAAAATCATCAATTTGCGAATTGATTTGCTGTTACATTATGAATAAGAATCGGCTAACTCCGTGCCAGCAGCCGCGGTAATACGGGGGATTCAAGCGTTATCCGGACTTATTGGGTTTAAAGGGTGCGTAGGCTGATAAATCAGTCAGCGGTGAAATTTACGGGCTTAACTTGTAGCTTGCCGTTGAAACTATTTATCTAGAGATATTTCGGCGTATGCGGAATGTATCAAGTAGCGGTGAAATGCATAGATATGCTACAGAACACCAATCGCGAAGGCAGCATACGAGGCATCATCTGACGCTGATGCACGAAAGCGTGGGGATCAAACAGGATTAGATACCCTGGTAGTCCACGCTGTAAACTATGATAACTATCTTTTAGCGATACACAGTTAGAGGGTACGAGAAATCATTAAGTTATCCACCTGGGGATTACGTTCGCAAGAATGAAACTCAAAGGAATTGACGGGGGCCCGCACAAGCGGAGGAGCATGTGGTTTAATTCGATGATACGCGAGGAACCTTACCCGGGCTCGAACGGTACATGAATTATATTGGAAACTGTATAAGTCTTTCGGGACATGTATCGAGGTGCTGCATGGTTGTCGTCAGCTCGTGCCGTGAGGTGTCAGGTTAAGTCCTATAACGAGCGCAACCCCTATATTTAGTTACCAGCACGTAGTGGTGGGGACTCTAGATATACTGCCTACGCAAGTAGTGAGGAAGGTGGGGATGACGTCAAATCAGCACGGCCCTTATGTCCGGGGCTACACACGTGCTACAATGGTCAAAACAGCGGGCAGCTACTCAGTGATGAGATGCTAATCCATAAAAATTGATCACAGTTCGGATCGAAGTCTGCAACTCGACTTCGTGAAGTTGGATTCGCTAGTAATCGCATATCAGCCATGATGCGGTGAATACGTTCCCGGGCCTTGTACACACCGCCCGTCAAGCCATGGAAGCTGGGGGTACCTAAAATGCGTGACCTACGGGAGCGTATTAGGGTAAGACTAGTGACTGGGGCTAAGTCGTAACAAGGTAGCCGTACCGGAAGGTGCGGCTGGAATACCTCCTTTCTGGAGATCATGCAAGTAGATGGGATTATAACGAAAATGTTATAATTCTTTCCACGCTATGTTTTGTGGGTTGTGTTTTATTATTAATTATATGAGTAGGTATATACCCTTTATATTAAGTTAGTTTCATATTTACGGTAGGGTTTAAACAATATGCAGTCCCGTAGCTCAGTTGGTTAGAGCACTACACTGATAATGTAGGGGTCGGCAGTTCAACTCTGCCCGGGACTACTTAAATAATTAAGGGGGGATTAGCTCAGTTGGCTAGAGCGCTAGATTTGCATTCTAGAGGTCATCGGTTCGACTCCGATATTCTCCACATTATGTTGTTGATATAAACAACATATATATAACAAAAAAGTTCGTTGACATTTTGATAATATAATATATAAATATAGTGTTTTATTTTTTACGTTTAGTATAAAAATATAATACAATTTTATCGAGCGAAATAAATAAGTGGATAAGTGCAAATGGTGGATGCCTAGGCTTTCAGAGGCGACGAAAGACGTGACAAGCTGCGAAAATCTGCGGGTAGGTGCAAATAACCGATGATCCGCAGGTCTCTGAATGGGACAACCCGTTTGGTTGAAGACCAAACATCCTTTTAAAGGAGGCAAACGTGGGGAACTGAAACATCTCATTACCCACAGGAAAAGAAAACAACAGTGATTACCCCAGTAGTGGTGAGCGACCGGGTAACAGCCCAAACCGATGATATTTCGGTATTGTCGGGGTTCGGACTACAATTAGCATTCTAATTATTATAGTGGAACATATTTGGAAAGATAGGACACAGAGGGTGATATCCCCGTACACGAAATAGTATTAGAATCGAGTAGTATCCAGAGTATCACGAGACCGGTGAAATCTTGTGAGAATGTGCCAGCACCATCTGGTAAGGCTAAATACTCCTGAAAGACCGATAGTGAACCAGTACCGTGAGGGAAAGGTGAAAAGAACCGCCAGCAGCGGAGTGCAATAGACCCTGAAACCATTTGCATACGAACTGTAGGAGCTACGTTAATGTAGTGACTGCGTGCCTTTTGCATAATGAGCCTACGAGTTATTATTTATAGCGAGGATAAGTCTTTATAGGGATGTATCCGTAGCGAAAGCGAGTATTCACAGTGCATATAGTTATAATTAATAGACGCGAAACCATGTGATCTACCCATTTACAGGATGAAGTTTTGGTAACACAAAATGGAGGTCCGAACCCATAGATGTTGAAAAATCTTGGGATGATGAGTGGGTAGGGGTGAAAGGCCAAACAAACATGGATATAGCTCGTACTCTCCGAAATGTCTTTAGGGACAACCTCAATATAGTTTATAGGGGGTAAAGCTACTGATTTGATGCGGGGGCTTCATCGCCTACCAAGTCACGACAAACTCATAATACCTATAAATGTTTATTGGGATGCAGGTTATGGGTGCTAAGGTCCATATCCGAGAGGGGAACAACCCAGACTATCGGCTAAGGTCTCCAAATGTATATTAAGTTGATTAAACGAGGTTTAGTTGCTTAGACAGCTAGTATGTTGGCTTGGAAGCAGCCATTCATTTAAAGAGTGCGTAACAGCTCACTAGTCGAGCGACTGAGCGTGTACGATACACGGGCATAAATATACTACCGAAGCCATAGGATTATATATAGATATAATCGGTAGGGGAGCATTTCATATGCGTAGAATACGGTCTGTGAGGATTGTTTGAGCGTATGAAAAAGAAAATGTAGGCATAAGTAACGATAATGGAGGTTTAGACTCCTCCACACCGAAAGACTCAGGATTCCTGATCCACGTTCGACGAATCAGGGTTAGTCGGGTACTAATGAGGATCCGAAAGGAGCATCAGATGTTAAATCGGTTAATATTCCGATACATACATATTATTCTAAGGGACGACGAAGGAGTGACATGTCCGCGTACTGACGGAATAGTACGTTAAAGCGTGTAGGTAATTTGGTATAGGCAAATCCGTACCAAAGCTGACCGTGATAGTACCAAGCGTACCTAGTACAATTGGATAGTGACAGTAATCATACTTCCAAGAAAACTCTCTACGATTATTAATATGTATCCCGTACCGTAAACCGACACAGGTAGTCGAGGATAGTATCCACAGGTGCTCGAGAGAATCATGGCTAAGGAACTAGGCAAAATTGTTCTGTAACTTCGGGAGAAAGGACGCTCAACGTTAGTTGAGCCTCAGTAAAGTGTCCCAGGCGACTGTTTATCAAAAACACAAGGCTCTGCGAAATAGTAATATGAAGTATAGGGTCTGACACCTGCCCGGTGCTGGAAGGTTAAGAGGAGATGTTAATGCGAATGTTTCGGCATTTGTGTGAAGCATTGAATTTAAGCCCCAGTAAACGGCGGCCGTAACTATAACGGTCCTAAGGTAGCGAAATTCCTTGTCGGGTAAGTTCCGACCTGCACGAATGGTGTAACGATCTGGGAGCTGTCTCGGTCATGATCTCGGTGAAATTGTAGTGCCGGTGAAGATGCCGGCAACCCGCAACGGGACGAAAAGACCCCGTGAACCTTCACTACAGCTTAACATTGGTGTTGGATAACTGATGTGTAGGATAACCGGGAGACTATGAAGCGTTATCGCCAGATGACGTTGAGTCGTTGTTGAAATACCGGTCTTTATTTATTTGACGTCTAATTCTTTAAAAGAAGACATTGTTTGGTGGGTAGTTTGACTGGGGTGGTCGCCTCCAAAAGAGTAACGGAGGCTTCCAAAGGTACCCTCCGGATGGTTGGTAACCATCTATAGAGTGTAATAGTATAAGGGTGCTTGACTGCGAGACCAACAAGTCGAGCAGGGACGAAAGTCGGGTATAGTGATCCGGTGGTTCAGCATGGAATGGCCATCGCTCAAAGGATAAAAGGTACTCCGGGGATAACAGGCTGATCCCTCCCAAGAGCTCACATCGACGGAGTGGTTTGGCACCTCGATGTCGGCTCGTCACATCCAGGGGCTGGAGCAGGTCCCAACGGTTCGGCTGTTCGCCGATTAAAGTGGCACGCGAGCTGGGTTCAGAACGTCGTGAGACAGTTCGGTCTCTATCTGTTGTGGGCGTAAGAAGTTTGCGAGGCGCTGTATTTAGTACGAGAGGACCGATATGGACAAACCTCTAGTTTACCTGTTGTGACGCCAGTTGCACCGCAGGGTATCTACGTTTGGGATTGATAAGTGCTGAAAGCATCTAAGCACGAAGCTAACCTCAAGATAAGACTTCTTTTAAGGGTCGTTCAAGACTAGGACGTTGATAGGTTGCAGATGTAAAGTCAGTGATGGCAAAGTCGAGCAATACTAATTACCCGTAACTTATTATTTTGCGCGAGGATGGTTTATATATTATATTATCGATGTCGAACTTTTTTTAAAAAAGTTATTTTAGTTATATATTTAAGAAATAAAAGGGTGACTATAGCAGCGGTGTTCCACCTCTTTCCATTCCGAACAGAGAAGTTAAGCCCGCTAACGCCGATGGTACTGCTACGGCGGGAGAGTAGGTAGTTGCCCTTTTTTTTTATGCCTAAAAAGAAAAAGTAAATAAATGTTAACAATAACATAAAAAAATTAAAATTTACTGATATGAAAACAAAGGAAAAAAATATTATTATTTGTTTACTAGCATTAATAATAGTATTTGTATTTAGTTTAGTTTTATTCCTAGTAAGAGGTGGTAGTATGAATGGGGTTTTTGTTACAAAAGAATGGTATAATAAATTTATCCCATTATTAATTGCAGGAATTTGTAGTGTTATAGTTGTTCTACTTGCGAATAAAAATAAAAGTAAAAGTCAAGCATAAAAGCCTATATTGATAGATAAAAGTGTAATTATATCTGAGATGTTTCATCTCTTATCATATTATTTTTAACCTTTTAATTAAATGAAATTATGAATATTATGAAATCTATTCCAGCAATAATATTGATGATATTATCTATTGTTTTAATGGTATTAGCAATTGTAGATGTTGTTAAAAGTGATATTAAACATAAATTTGCTTTGATACTTTTAATATTATTAACCGGAATTATTGGCTGTTTTATTTATTTTGTTTTTATCAAAAGAAGAAGAATTAAATTTGATTTGAACAAACAAGAAAAATAACAAGAAAAAATAATTTTATCATTAATACAAGTGCTTATGGAGGTACTATTGGAGGTAGTAGTGCTTCTTTGGCGATTTGATAATATAAAGGCTATATAAAATTTTATATAGCCTTTTTGTTTAAATAAGTTGTTTTAATATACTTGAAATCGATTATTAAGATAAAAAAAGAGCCTTCCATGGGATTCGAACCCACGACCGATTCATTACGAATGAATTGCTCTACCTGCTGAGCTAAGAAGGCTAATATAAGTTCGCAAATGTATAAAAAAAAACAATAAGATATAAGATATATTTATTTTAATTTACTACTTTTTTTCACTTCTTTGAATTTCATCGCTTTTGTAATAATAAACGGTAATGGTTTTTTGTCGTCTTTAGTAGTTAAATTAAGATACAAACCAAACTTTTTAAGAATAGGGATTTTCAAAGTTTCTACACTTTCTATTAAAGTGCCGTCAGGATCTTCTAAGTAAGTAAAATGACCGTTAGCATCTCCCATATCAAAGTCTCTACCCCCATCACAAACAAATTCGTGTCCAAGTTCCTTAGCTGCTTCTTCAATTTTATTCATATTTCGGATGTCAAAGCATAGGTGGATAAATCCGGGGTCACCCCAAAGTCTATTTTCAAATATTTTCTTAGGAGTATCTTCAATGCATTGTACTAATTCTAGGTGAGATGTCCCCATTATTTCCGATAGAGGACCTTCTATTGGTTTAGAACGTTTTATTAAAACTCGTCTTACTATTCTGTTACCTCCAGGGATAGCTTTTAAATCGTCGAAAACATCTATATGATCATAAACAACAGTATCATAATCGAATATATGTTTATAGAAATTTATTGATTTATCAATATCAGAAACACCAATTATCGCACCATTAGCACCTCCAATAGGTTTTCGTTGATTTAAAAAGATATAATCATCTTCTTCTATCTGAAAAATATTATTATATGGGTCTTTTAAAAAGAAGTGTTTCTGTCCGGAAGGCGAAATTGTGGGCTCAGATAAAATATTAGCATTTAATTTTTTTAGATGATTATATGCATCATCAATATTATAAGCTTTTAGTTTGCAAATAAAAATTCCAATATCACCTAATTTAACTTCAAATTCAGGATAGTTAAGATCTCTACCCTTTGGTTGCCATACCTCAAATCCTCCGCCACCCATTAAATTATATGCCATTATTGCTCTTCTCGGTTGTGGCTTTCCGGCAGTATAAGGAAGCATCCTTTCGGCAACACCCTCGTCATCAACGATTATAGCATTAAATCCAAAATGATCCATATACCATTTCAATGCTTCAATAACGTCAGAAACACCAATACCAATTTGTTGTATACCACAGATTACTTTTTCTTTCATAATAATTTTCTTAGAAGTTTTGTAAGATTAATAATTTGAAAATATAAAAAATCTATATTTATTTTATGTTTTACTCTTAGAGCTTTATTAAAACAATATTTGAGTTCAATATACGAAATATTTTTTCTATACTTTTTATTTGTAAGAACTTATCAAAAAAGTTGACCTTTTTATTTATACAAATATAGTTGATTTTTTTTGCATTATTGATGATTTTTCAAAAATGTTTATTCAAGTTGAAAAATCATTAGATCGAAGATGGAAAAATAAAAAACATCATCAACTTATTATTGGAAAATTATTGAATTATTTAAAACCTTGACATTTAAAATTAATTTTTTAAAATTTTAAATCTTTAATTGTTTTTTTACTAATTTATTTATATAAAATTGTGCATTATTAATTAAAACAATAAAAGTATGAAAAAAACATTTACATTAATGATTGCCTTTCTCTTATTATTAGGTTATAAAGTGCAATCTCAAGAGGTAGACAAATTATTTTCTTTGTCCGGAATAACATCATCAGACGAAGTTGAGACAACAAAATTTACTTACAACGAGAATCAACTTTTAGAATCATCTCATTATTTACTTTTTGATGGAACTCAAATAAAAGATTCCTTGATATATGATGATGCAAATAATATCTCTAAAATTAATGGTTACCAACTTATAGACGGAAATTGGAGATATGTATGGTACATAGAATATACATACGATGAAAATAATAATCGTATAACTCGTACCAACTACAATAATTTTGGAGATGAAGGCTTTTTTATGGGTGGAATATATCATTATCAATATGATGAAAACAACAGATTAACATATTGGGAAATGTATTTTGCCGGTGACGATTATTTTTCACAATGCGGCACATTGACATATAATAATGATGGTTTATTAGTTGAAGAGGTAGCTGATGCAATAGATTTTATGACCGGTATTCTCGGTAAGTCATGGAAATTAAAGTATATGTACGATGGCAATAATAATCTTGTAAAATCCGAACAATATATGTGGACAGGAAATACTTGGCAATATTCAACTTCAGAAGTTTATACTTTTGATAACAATAATAATTGTCTTGTATGGGATCACTATGTTGGTAACAATATTACGGATCGAAATGAGTATTCTTATGATAATACTTATACATATGATCAAATTGTATATCCGGAAAATCCTGAATCTATTATCGGGAAAGCTGTTCCAATGGCAGCAAATATGGTAACAACTAAAAAATGGTACACCGAAGATGATACCAGTATGGAACTTGTTTATGTATGTGATTTCAACTACATTTACGATGAAGTTCCTTCAAGCATAGATAACTGCTTATTAGCTGCATCTAACGTGAGAATATACCCAAATCCTGCATCTGAAACTTTAAATGTTTTATTATCAAATGATAACATCATAAGCAAGGTAGAACTTTTAGATGCTTCAGGAAAAAATGTTTATACTCTACAAAATATTAACAGAAACAATTGTAGTTTAGATATAAACAGCTTAGATAAAGGTATGTATATTATTAATATTACTACATCTAGAGGAATTATTGCAGATAAAGTGATAGTAAAATAAATATTACTTTATAAGATATATTTAATACTAAAAGAGCCATCTCACAACAAAATGAGGTGGCTCTATTTTTTTATACGATATTAAAGAATATTTGTTGATTATTTCCTTTATTTTTTGATGAATTTAGAAGTCTTTTTACCTTTAGGAGTTGTTGTTTCTATAAAGTAAATACCGGAGAATAATTCACTGCAATCTATCAGACTTTGTTTGTTATTTATTTGCTTAACAACAGCACCATTTGAGTTATAAATAACAATGCTGTTTAAATCTTCCGATGTATTAATATTCAAGAAATCAATTACCGGGTTTGGATATATTGCAATATTTTCCTTGTCATCACTCTGTTGAATGTTGCTGTTGGATGTTGTGACAATATTTATATCATCCATAGCCATTTGGTACGTCCCATTTTTTACAAAAGCAATTTTTACTGTTTTTCCCTTCCATTGTGCTAAATCAAAGATATATTCCTCAATATAGTGATATGGAGAATTAAAGGCGTTAGCTAACGAATATCCTTGTTCCCATGTTTCTTCTTCATAGTCATATACCATGATATAAAATTTGTTTACATAACTCTCTTCGGAATGATACCACAGCCAATATCTTATCTCAGTAGTACCATCTTCGGGAATATTAAACTGGGGAGTCATCAGCCAGTCGTGTGTTGGTTCTTGATAAAGTGTTCCTCCAATAAAAGCTGCAGAATCACCGGAATGTACATATCCGAAACCAAGAGTTTCAGTCAACCCCCATTTTTCCCAAGGGGGTAGTCCTGTTTCAGGATAATCAACAGGTTCTTCTGTAATAGCTTGAGAAACTCCTGTAGTCCAGCCTTCATCGAAGCCGGGCCCTTCGAAGCTTGAAAATAAAATTGATGTTTGTGCAAAGATGCTTACGCTAAGGATAACTTTTAGCAGTAAGATAGGTAGAATTTTTTTCATATGATTTTTTATTAATAAGTTAATAATATACAAATATAAATAATTTGTAAAAAAAACAAAATTAATTAAAGCAACAAAAAACAATCATATTCAATACAAAAGAATACAATTATATAGTTATAGGAATCAGGAGTATTCTTTTTGTATATCTTTACAGGCTATAAGAGATATGACTTAAAACCTAAAAGCCTAAGTTAAATCTTGAAATAATCAAAAAAACAAGTAAAGTAATGTTTGTTTAGGTAAGGTAGAAATAGGATAATTAATTAAACAATTAAGTTGCAGATACCTTTTTAGCTAATTTGTAAAATAAAGGTGGAATAAACTTATAAAAATGAACCATCAATAATTCTTTTCCCCCGATTAATTTTTTTCTTTTTTTCTTTCTTATCGCCTTTACTGCAATTTTTGCACATTTAGAAACGTCCATTCCACCTGCTTGTCCCGTATCCATTTTTGCGTATGGCTTTCCATCTCCTAATAATGCACTTTTGCTAATTTCAGTATTAATTCTCCCAGGTATTAGAAAAGTTACATTGATATTGTCATATTCTAAGTCTAAAGATTCAAAAAAACCAAATATAGCACGTTTAGATGCTGCATATGCAGAGCGCAAAGGAAATCCGAAAACACCTGAGATAGAAGTATTCACTGCTATAGAGATTTGATCAGCAGATAAAAGATACTTATTCATTTTTTTGATAAGATAAACATTACCAAAATAGTTGATATTCATCAATTTTTGATCTACTTCAAAATCTGTTTCCAATGTTTTAGAACGTTGTGATACACCGGCATTTAGAATAAACAAACTGGGCTTAATATTATTAGAATTGATAAACTCTACTAAATTGTCTATAGAATCAAAATTAGATAAATCAGTTGCTTTATACTGAAAGTCAATAGCATATTTTTCTAAGTTATTAGCAACATTTTGTAATTTTTGTTCATTAGAACTTATTAGAAATAAGTTAGTTCCTTGTGATGCCAACTCATAAGCAATAGCCTCTCCAATACCGGAACTGGCACCGGTTATTAAAGCTGTTTTACCTTTCAAGTTTACCATAAAGTTTTTTGCAAATATAATTAATTCTTTTAAAAAAAATTATATATTTGCAGGTGTAAGTATTTAACACCTTGAGTATTTACTTCTAAAAGAATAATTAATTATGAAAAAACATATTGCTTTGATAATATTTTTACTATTCCCTTTTTTTTATATTTATGCACAAAGTCCAATGTCAGGAACTTATACTATAGGTACTGAAAATTGTGATTTTAATAATATAAATAATGCATTTAACGCTTTATGTACTAATGGCGTATCAGGGCAAACTTATTTGCTGATTACCTCATCATACGACAGTAACGAAGAGTTTGGACAAATTGTATTATCCGGAATACCGGGTGCGTCAGAGAATAATAATATAGTATTAACAGTAGATAATTCTATAGAAAACATAGAAATTGCTTTGAATGCATCATCAGTTTTTTTATTTAACGATGTTAAGTTTTTCTCCTTACAAGGTAATGGAAAATTAACTATTAGGAATTTAAAAGAAAGCAATTCGGATGTTATTATTATTGTCAATTATGAACCTGATAATAGTTCATATATTTCTATAGATGGTTGCGAAATTGTAGGTGGAAGTAATAGTAGTACCACTACAGGTATTAAATTGTTTTCTGATGAAAATAATCCAAGTAATTACAATGTAACTATTTACGATAATATTATTCGGAAAGTAGGATATGGTATTTATATTTCTAATGACGAAAGCAATACATCAGGTAATGGTAAAATCAGAATTGTAGGTAATCATATAGGCGATAATAGAGAAAGTTGTAGAATTACTCAAGCAGGTATTTTTGCTTATTCAAAATTCAATATGGATATTACTAATAATAAGATTTTTAATATAAGAGGCGAAAATAACGTTTGGGGTGTAATATTAGAAAATCCGTATAAAATAGATATGCAAGACAACTTAATCCTTGATGTTGTAAGTACAAAAGATAGTTGTAATGCAATTGGTTTATATATAGATTGTTACTCCGGATTGGAAGGCGATATTTTATGTGCTAATAATATGATTTCTCATGTAGCAGGTTATAATGCAAATGCTATTTATGTTAGAAATTTGTTAGAAGACAAGAATATAGAATTATATTATAATTCTGTCCAAATGACAGTAGATTATTCTAAACCTTTTTTTGGCATTGAGCCTAGTTCTTGTTTACTAGTACAAGAAAATAGGGGAAGTTTAAAAGTTATCAATAATATTTTTTCAAATAATTTTGGTGATGTTTACAAAGGTAAAAGCGATAGATACGGATCTGCAATTGCTTTTGATTCGGAAGATAATCCGTTTTCAGAAATTGTCCATAATATTTATTTTACTGAGAACTTATCTAACGGTTATAGTGTTCGTCATTTAGATGACTACTTAACTTTTGAAGATTGGAGTATTATTAATGATAACGATACTACTTGTTTGGATATAGATCCTCAATTTACATCCAACACTTTATTAATGATTAAAAAGTCTAATAATGCCGGAACACCAATTTTAAAAATATCTAAAGATTATTTTGGGAAATTGCGTAGTACTGTTTGTCCTGATATTGGTGCCCACGAAGAAGGTAATCCTATTGGTATCAGAAACATGCAAAAAATAGTTTTTGATGCATTTTACAAAGATGGAAACATTTATGTAAAATCAGATAAAGAAATGGATGGAGAATGTATTTTAGTAAATACTATAGGACAAATTTTAGGTAAATCCAGAATTTATGGGAAAACTTGTACTATAAGTGTTTCATCTAATTTACCACAAGGTGTTTATGTAGTTCTTTTTAATGGCAAAACACAAAATACTTATAGTAAGTTGTTTATCCAATAAAAAATCTTATTTTTATAGCTTTTTTAATAGCTTTCCAAGCTGATTTTTAAAAAACGAAATTTTCTAATTTCAATGAATTTTTTTCGCATTTTTTTGACTTTTTTCATCAAAAAAATCAATTTTTGAGACATTTTTTTGGAAAAAATTGGAAAATTTAGAAAAATAATTGTAGGAAAATTTTTTTGAGGATTTTTTTTGCTGTTTTGGGCATACGGAGGGCTGTATGTTAAAAAATACATACTGAGTATACACGGACAATAAGTTCTCTTTTCCCGGAGATAGGGCCGATTTCAGCTACTCTATCGAGTAATTGGCATCGTATAAATCTTTGCGTTCATGCAAATAGATAAAATTCTTTTTGCTGCCAAAGATTCTTTCAAAATCAAAAAAAGTACCTTTTAAACTTTCGATATAATCATCGTCTAAGAATCTGCTGTAATAGCACCATTCATAGGTCTTATAGCTAAGTCGAGGGTTATGATGCGTGACATTCCGATTTACATAAACTATGCAATTGCGTAAGTACTGTAAGTCATGTAACCAGATTCTTTTAAAGCTTTTTCTAAATAAACTTCCTGTGCGTTTATATTTTAGATTAAAGAAAATTGCAAAGCTCATAAAAAACCTACGGAAAAGTTCACTTACCACTCTACTCGCAATATACTCTTCATCTTCACTATCAAGACGTTCTACAAAATCTTGAAGTAATTCATCTTCATCTACTTTTGCTAAGATTTCCTCCACGGATTTTATCTGAATTACAAGATGGAAGTGGTTCTTTTGCAATGATATTGTGTAAAAGTTGACTACATCTTGCATATAGCCATATAAATACACCTCAAATCTGATTCGATCATCTCTTCTTTTGAAGATATTTTCGCCGTTATTTCCCTGATTATAAACATGATAATCATAACCCGGCTTCATTAATTGACAATATTTATTATTGTTTGCCATAATAAAAAATTTAAGATTAATAATTAAATTAGCACTCAATCATTAATCTTTAGATGGCTAAATTGTCAATTCCTTTTAACAAATATTAACATAAAAATATAGCTTGGAAAGCTATAAAAAAATCGAAATATACCAGCGAAAAATAAAAAAGCAAGACTGAAAAGTTATCAATCTTGCTCTAATATTTGAATTTAACGAATGTCCCTAAAAAAATCTTAAATTATTAAGATAGCCAACCACTTATAAAGATTATTATAATGGCTAATGGTGCTAAGTATTTAATAATAAATATGATAGATTCTATTAGCTTGTTGTTAACTTTTAACATTCCGTTATTAGTTAATTCCGATACAATAACATTTCTTTTTAGTTTGTATCCTGTAAATAATACTATCAATAATCCTCCTAGAGGTAAAAGTATATCAGCTGTAGTGTGGTCGAATAAGTCAAAGAAAGTTTTATTGAAAATTAAGAAGTCTTTCAGTACACCTTGAGATAAAGAACATAATACTACTAAAACAGATAAAATTAAAGATGCGAAAAATACTGCTTTTTTCCGTGTGATATTCATTTCTTCACTAATCCATGCTACAAATACTTCTAATAAGGATATTGAGGATGTGAGAGCAGCGATTAATAATATAAAAAAGAATGCAAAACCGACTAATCTTCCTAATGGCATTTGAGCAAATACTTGAGGTAATGTAATAAATACTAAAGATGGTCCTTGACCGGGAGATATTCCAAAAGCAAATACAGCAGGTATTACAGCTATTGCTGCTATTAATGCAAATAATAAATCAGCAAAAGAACTCATAACAGACATTTTGGTAATATTTTCATCATCTTTCACGTATGATCCGTAAGTTATAATACAGCCCATTCCTAAACTTAAAGAGAAAAAAGCTTGTCCCATAGCTGCTAAGACTCCTTTGGCACTCAAACTTTTAAAATCAGGTTTGAATAAAAATTTTAATCCTTCCGAAGCATTATTTAAAGTAATTGATTTTATTGCTAATACAACTATTAATACAAATAGTATAGGCATTAATATCTTAGAATATTTTTCTATACCTTTTTTAACTCCTGCAGATACAATAATTGCAGTTATTAATAAAAATATTAGAGACAAAATTACGGGCCTTAAAGGTTTAGATGTGAATATTGCAAAGTTATTAGTTAATTCCGAAGCATTTAAATTTAAATAGCTACCTTTTGCTGATTCAATAATAAATTCTATAGTCCACCCACCGATTACACTGTAGAAAGATAAGATTAATACACTACTTAAAACACTAATAATTCCGATGGCATTCCAAGCTGATTTTGGTGCTAACTTTTTCATTGCACCTACAGCATTGGCCCTTCCTTTTCTACCGATAATAAATTCAGATATCATGATTGGGATACAAATAAGAGTAAAAAGCAAATAAACTAAAATAAATGCTCCCCCTCCATTTTCTCCTACCAAATAAGGAAAACGCCACACATTTCCTAATCCTACTGCAGATCCTGCAACGGCAACTAATACTCCAAATCTATTACTGAAATTGTCCCTGTTTTGATTCATAATGTTAAGTTTATGATGTTTGTTCTTGTACTTTAGATTTACTTATTGTAACTAAATAAACTCCAAAAAATATCAATATAGCAGCTATTATTTTTGGGAATGTTAAATGTTCTTTTCCTAAAGATATTCCTATGATAGTTGCTATTAATGGTTGTATGTTGTTGTACATAGTCATAGTAGTAGGTCTAATGTTTTTTTGACCTATTGGAATTAATAAATAAGTAATAAAAGTTGCAGCAAATACAACATGTATTAAAGCTAAAGAATTATATATGCTTAATTTAGTAAAATCAAATGCAATAACTTCCTTAAAAGAAAAAGGTAAAAACATAATAGATGCAAATAAAAACATCCATTTCATAATTGTAATTGGAGAGTATTTTAGAATAATATTTTTAAAAGCAGTTAAATATATAGCGTAGGATAAACAGCTTAATAAACAGAATAAATGACCCACTAAGTGGTTTCTGTTTAACTTAAAGCTGCCTTCGTTACTAGCTAAAATTAGTAAAAGAGCACCTGCTAATCCTAAAAAGACCCCAAAAGCTTTTTTAAATGATATAGGTTCTTTTAAAAATAATAAAGCTAATATCATTGTAATTACAGGTGTTAAAGTAATAATAATAGATGCATCTATAGCGCTGGAATACTCTAATCCTATAATAAAAGATCCTTGATTTAAAGTAACTCCAAAAATAGAAGCAAAAAACAAAGTCAAAAGATCCTTTGTAGGTACATGTTCTTTTTTTGTAAAAAAAGATACGATCCAAAAACAAATTACTGCACCTAAATACCTAAATTGTATTAATACGAAAGGAGTTACAATTAATGGTAAAATAGTTTTAGCAATAGGAATATTTGCGCCAAAAATAATGTTTGTTGTTAAGACTGCAATATGTCCTTTTCTTTGTTTTCTTGTCATTCCTTTTTGCTTGCAAAGGTATGATTTTTTATTGTAAAAGATAAAATAATCTTGTATATTTGCAAAACAAAAATAAAACTTACTATTAATAAATAAAAAATAAAATACAAAAAATGAAATTTTTTCTGGATACAGCTAATTTAGACCAAATAAAGGAAGCCAATGATTTAGGCGTTTTAGATGGTGTTACAACAAATCCTTCTTTAATGGCAAAAGAAGGTATTAAAGGTAATGAAAATATATTAAAACATTACGTAGATATTTGTAATATTGTGGATGGAGATGTGAGTGCAGAAGTATTAGGTACTGATTTTGAATCTATGGTAAAAGAGGGTACGATACTTGCTCAATTACATCCGAATATTACCGTTAAATTACCATGTACAAAAGATGGTATTAAAGCAGTTAAATATTTTAGCAATAAAGGAGTTAAAACTAATTGTACTTTAGTATTTTCTGAAGGTCAAGCATTATTAGCTGCAAAGGCAGGTGCTAAATACGTATCACCTTTTGTTGGTAGATTAGATGATATTTCCAGCGATGGTGTTTCGTTAGTTGCTAATATTGCAGATATGTATAATTATTATGGGTTTAAAACTGAAGTTTTGGCAGCTTCTATACGTCATACACAACATATAATCCAATGTGTAAGAGCTGGTGCAGATGTTGTTACATGTCCATTAAAAGCAATATTGGGATTATTAAATCATCCATTAACTGATAAAGGATTAGAAATTTTTGTCAATGATGCAAAAAAAATGAATCCATAATCTTTTAATGGAATAATAAAGAAAGATAATTTGATAATGGCAGATAGTGAAGAAAAAATAATAGACGAAATTACAAACGAAGATTATAAGTTTGGATTTTATACGGATATTCATACCGAAACTATTGAAAAGGGTTTAAATGAAGATGTTATTAGATTAATATCGGAAAAAAAAGGAGAACCCCAATGGTTATTGGATTTTAGGTTAAATGCCTTTAAACAATGGCAAAAAATGGAGGAGCCTCATTGGGGACATTTAGATTATCCACCAATAGACTATAACGATATTATTTATTATGCTGCTCCAAAACCAAAAAAAGAATTAGAAAGTTTAAATGAAGTAGATCCTGAGTTGTTAAAAACATTTGATAAACTCGGTATTTCATTAGAAGAACAAAAAAGATTAGCGGGCGTTGCCGTTGATGCTGTTTTTGATAGTGTATCAGTAAAAACTACTTTTCAGGATACTTTATCAAAACATGGTATTATTTTTTGTTCGTTTAGTGAAGCAGTTAAGAATCATCCGGAGTTAGTAAAGAAGTATTTAAGCAGTGTAGTCCCCGTAAATGATAATTTCTTCTCGGCATTAAATTCGGCTGTTTTCAGCGATGGCTCCTTTTGCTATATACCTAAAGGAGTAAAATGTCCTATGGAATTATCTACTTATTTTAGAATAAATGCAGCAAATACAGGTCAATTCGAAAGAACTTTAATAGTTGCAGATGTTGGTTCGTATGTAAGTTATATGGAAGGATGTACTGCTCCTCAACGTGACGAAAATCAGCTTCATGCTGCAGTAGTGGAAATTGTTGTCATGAAAGATGCAGAAGTTAAATACTCAACTGTTCAAAACTGGTATCCCGGAGATAAAGATGGGAAAGGTGGCATTTACAATTTTGTGACAAAACGAGGTATTTGTAAGGGTAGTAATGCTAAGTTGTCGTGGACACAAGTAGAAACAGGATCATCCAAAACATGGAAATACCCAAGTTGTATACTTCAGGGAGATAATTCTATTGGAGAGTTTTATTCGGTTGCTGTTACTAATAATAAACAACAAGCAGATACGGGAACTAAAATGATCCATATAGGTAAAAATACTAGAAGTACTATTATTTCTAAAGGTATTTCCGCAGGCGAAAGTGATAACTCTTACAGAGGAATAGTTAGAGTATTACCTAATGCAACAAATTCAAGAAATTTCTCTCAATGCGATTCGTTACTATTTACTGATAGATGCGGTGCACATACATACCCAACGGTAATAACCGAAAATAGCTCTTCGATAGTAGAGCACGAAGCTACTACCTCTAAAATATCTGAAGATCAACTTTTTTATTGTAATCAAAGAGGTATATCAACAGAAACTGCAATTAGACTAATAGTTAATGGTTATGCAAAGGAAGTATTAAAACGCTTACCTATGGAATTTGCTGTTGAAGCACAACGTTTATTATCTTTAAGTTTAGAAGGATCTGTAGGATAAAAATAATTGAATAAATAATAAAAAAATAAGTTTAAATAAAAATAATATGTTACTCGAAATAAAAGACCTTAATGTTTCTATCAAAGGTAAACAAATATTAAAAGGATTATCCCTACAAGTTGAAAAAGGTGAAGTCCATGCAATTATGGGACTTAATGGAAGTGGTAAAAGTACTTTAGCTTCTGTAATTGCCGGTCGTGAAATTTTTGATATTGATAGTGGAGAAATATTCTATAAAGGTAAAGATTTAACTAAACTAAACGTAGCAGATCGTGCCAACGAAGGTATCTTTTTAAGCTTTCAATATCCTGTAGAAATTCCGGGAGTTAGTATGGTTAACTTTATGAAAACAGCAATTAATGAACGTCGGAAATATTTAGGACAAAACCCCATTAAAATGCATGAGTTTATGCAATTAATGGAAGAAAAGCAAAAATTGGTTGAATTACAAGATCAATTAACTAATAGGGCTGTAAATGAGGGCTTTTCAGGAGGAGAAAAAAAGAAAAATGAAATATTTCAAATGGCAATGTTAGATCCTGACTTAGCTATTTTAGACGAAACAGACTCTGGCTTAGATATAGATGCACTACGGGTTGTATCTAAAGGTGTAAATAAATTACGTAGAAAAGATAATGCCTTTATTATCATTACTCACTATCAACGTTTATTAGATTATATTCAACCTGACTTTGTACACGTTTTAATAGATGGAAAGATAGTTAAAAGCGGTACTAAAGATTTAGCTTTAGAATTAGAAGAAAAAGGTTACGAAGAATATAAGTAAATATTTTAGCAATTATATTATAATTATTGTATTAATATTTATTGTTTTTTTACTTTTAAAAATTATAACATGAATAGTATAAACCAAACTCTTATTTCATTTGCAAAATCTCTTATTTTAGAAGAATCATCCGGTTTTTTCAAAGCTAAGAGGCAAGAGGCTTTAGAAGTTTTCGAAAAAAAAGGACTTCCTAAAAATAATAATAAAGAAAAAGAAGAGTGGCGAGATTTAAGAGTAGATAGTTTTTTAAATAATCAATATGTTTTAGAAACTAATAATTTAGGTGAACAAGATTATGATTTTGAGTGCGAAGTTGATAATATGAATGCTAATGCTTACGTATTGTTAAACGGTTCTAAAATTACGCATCAAAGCAATAATCTATCAAATAATAAAATAGTAGTAACCGATATTAAAAATCTACCAAAAGATAAACAAAATTTATTTGGATCATTATGCGATATTGATGATAATGGATATTATGCAATTAATACTGCAGCATTTTCCGGAGGTTTTTATATGGAAGTTCCGGAAAATACAACTTTAGAAGTTCCAATTCAATTAATATCTATTTTAAGTTCTAAAAAACCTTTATTTACTAATAGTAGAAATTTTATTTTTTTAGGTAAAAATTCTCACTTAAAACTTATTCAATGCGATGATGATATTTCCAACTTTAGTACTTTTAATAATAATGTAACAGAAATTTTTGTAGATGAGAATTCAACTTTAGATATTTATAAAATGCATAATCTATCAAATGATAGCGTTATTATTAATAGTATTTTAATTAATCAAAAACATAGCTCAAAAGTAAATTCCTTTACTTTTGAATTTAATGCCGGATTATTGCGCAGTAACTTAATATCAAAATTAATTGAAAAAGAAGCAAGTTTTAATGCATATGGTATTTATCTGCAAGATAAAGAGCAAGTTATGGATAATTACGTGAAAGTTGAGCATATAGCTCCGGAATGTACAAGCGAACAAATTTATAAAGGCATATTAGATGATATGTCAAGTTCGATTTTTACAGGTAACGTAGTGGTTAATAAAAATGCTCAACAAACATTCTCATCGCAAATAAACAGAAATATTTTATTAACTGATAAAGCTAAAGCTAAAACAAAACCATTCTTACAAATCTATGCAGATGATGTAAAATGCAGTCACGGAGCAACAACAGGTCTATTAGACGAAGAAGCATTGTTTTATCTTCAACAAAGAGGTATTTCTCTGGAAAATTCAAAAAAATTACTTATGAATGCCTTTTTAGGTGAAGTTATAGAAAAGTTAGATATTGATGAACTTAAAATAAGAGTTAATGATATTGTAAGAAGACGCTTAAATGGTGAATTATCTAGATGTAATACTTGCTTGTTACCATGTTCGGATTCAAAGAGAACAGTTCAAGGAATTTTATAGAATGAATTAATTTATGTTCAGTAAAAACGAAATTTTAGATATAAGGAAACAATTTCCAATACTTAAAACTAAAGTTTATGGAAAAGATTTAGTTTATTTAGATAATGCAGCTACTACTCAAAAACCTCTTTCTGTAATTAATGAACTAACCAATTATTATCTAACACAAAATAGTAATATCCATAGAGGAGTTCATTTTTTAAGCAATATTGCTACAAATAAATACGAGGAGTGTCGTAAAAAAGTTGCAGAATTTATTAATGCAAGTAGTATAGAGGAAATAATTTTTACGAGAGGAACAACAGAATCTATAAATTTAGTTGCATCATCTTTTGGAAAAACCTTTATTAATGAAGGAGATGAAGTAATATTGTCTACCTTAGAACATCATTCTAATATAGTACCATGGCAATTGATGTGCGAAGATCGAGGTGCTGTACTTAAAGTATTACCTGTAAATAAGAATGGAGAGTTAGTATTAGAAGAATTGGATACTTTAATTACTCCTAAAACAAAAATGATATCTCTAACACATGTGTCTAATGCTTTGGGAACGATTAATCCAATAAAAACAATTATAGATAAAGCACATAGCAAAAATATTCCTGTTTTAATTGATGGTGCACAAGGGATTCCACATACTAAAGTGGATGTAATTGATTTGGATTGCGATTTTTATTGTTTTTCCGGTCATAAAATGTATGCTCCAATGGGTATTGGAGTATTATATGGGAAAAAAGAATTTTTAGATAAAATGGTGCCTTATCAAGGTGGGGGTGAGATGATAGAAACTGTAAGTTTTGAAAAAACTACTTATGGAAAGCTACCTTTTAAGTTCGAAGCGGGAACAGCAAGTGTTGGAGATGCAGTTGCATTAACTGCTGCAATAGACTTTATTAATGCTGTAGGAATAGAAAACATTCAAGAATACGAAAATAAACTATTGCAATATGCAACGGAAAAACTAATTAATTTAGGATTTGTTGATATTATAGGTCAAGCAAATAATAAAGCAGGAGTATTGTCGTTTTTACTAAAAGGTATTCATCCTTATGATACAGGTGTTATTTTAGATAAGCTTGGTATTGCTGTTAGAACAGGACATCATTGTGCGGAACCTATAATGGATTTTTATAATATTGCGGGAACAGTTCGTGCTTCGTTTGCAATATACAATACTTTTGAAGAGATAGACACATTCATAGATGGGTTAAAAAGAGCTTATCAAATGTTAAGTTAGTAAAACAATTTAGTATGACAGTTAATGAAAAGGCAGATGCATTAGTAAAAGAATTTTCGTATTACGAAGATTGGATGGATAAATATGACTATATCATAGACTTAGGCAAATCTTTACCTTTAATCGACGATGAACATAAAACTCCGGATTATTTAATTAATGGTTGTCAGTCACAAGTTTGGCTAAATGCTAAATACGATAATGGTAAAGTTTATTTTACTGCAGATAGTGATGCTATAATTACTAAAGGAATAATAGCATTGTTATTAAAAGTTTTTTCCGGAGGTGATCCTCAAGAAATAATAAATGCCGATATGTCTTTTATTGATAAGATAGGTTTAAGAGAATATTTATCGCCTACACGCTCTAATGGTTTATTAGAAATGGTAAAACAAATTAAAATGTATGCTTATGCATTTAGTACAAAAAAATGATATTATAGAAGCATTATCTAGAGTTTATGACCCCGAAATTCCTGTGAATATTTACGAATTAGGGCTGATATATGAAATAGATTTAGATAATCAAGAAGATGGCGCAATTGTAGATATTTTAATGACATTAACTAATCCTAATTGTCCTGAGGCGGAAAGATTGCCTGTTATGATAAAAAATGAAGTAATGTCAGTTGAAGGAGTTAAAAAGGCAAACGTAAATATTACCTTTGAACCACCTTGGACAGAAGATAAAATGTCTGTTTCAGCAAAATTAGCTTTAGATATGTTGTTTTAGCTATAATTTTTATTAAAAATAGCTAATTTTTTGTTTTTGTCAATAAAAATTAGCACAGAAATTAATAATGGTTGAAAATAAATATAAATATCTTTCTCAAATAGATACTCCTGAAGATTTAAGAAAACTAAAAGTAACTGAATTACCTGAAGTATGTAAGGAATTAAGGCATTATATTTTAAATGTAATTTCCGTAAATCCAGGTCATTTAGGTTCCAGTTTAGGTGCTATAGAGTTAACGGTAGCTATGCATTATGTTTTTGATACTCCAAACGATAATATTGTATGGGATGTTGGACATCAAACTTATGCTCATAAAATATTAACCGGTAGAAAAAACAAATTCGACACTATACGTAAATATGGTGGAATTAGTGGATTCCCTAAAATTTCAGAAAGCGAATATGATAATTTTGGCACCGGTCATGCTTCAACTTCAATTTCTGCTGCTTTAGGAATGGCTATGGCAGCATATCACAAAGGGAATATTAATCAAAACCACATTGCTTTTATTGGTGATGGATCTATAGGGGGAGGTATGGCTTTCGAAGCAATGAACAATGCTGGAGCTACTAAAGCAAACTTGCTAATAATTCTAAACGATAATGGAATTTCTATAGATAAAAGTGTTGGGGCGTTAAAAGATGCTTTGTTACGAATGTCAACTTCTAAACAATACAATAACTTTAGAGAAAGAGTTTGGAAGTTTTTTTCTCAGAATTCAGATGAGCAAAATAAAAATTTTGTATTACGTCAGATAAAACGTAATTTAAAATCTTCTATTTTAGATGAAGGTAATTTATTTGAAGCATTAGGATTAAGATATTTTGGACCTACCGATGGTCATAATGTAATAGAGTTAGTGGAAATTTTGTCCAATCTAAAAAATATAAACGGCCCTAAACTCTTACATTGTATTACAGTTAAAGGGAAGGGATATTCCAAAGCAGAAAACGATCAAGTCAGATTTCATGCACCTGGTGTTTTTGATATTTCTACAGGGGAACCATGTTCGGTTACTAATACTAATACTAATACTAATCAACCTCCTAAATATCAAGAAGTATTTGGATCTACTCTAGTTAAATTAGCTGAGAACAACAAAAAAATAGTAGGTATTACACCAGCTATGCCAACAGGTTCATCATTATGTATGATGATGGATAAATATCCTGATAGGGCTTATGATGTTGGGATATGTGAGGAACATGCAGTTACATTTGCAGCCGGTTTAGCTGAAAAAGGAATGAAGCCGTATTGCGTAATATACTCTACATTTTTACAACGATCGTTTGATCAGATAATTCACGATGTTGCATTACAAAAAGAACCGGTAGTTTTTTGTATAGATAGAGGAGGATTAGTTGGAGAAGATGGTCCAACACATCATGGCGTTTTTGATTTATCTTATTTAAGATTAATTCCAAATATGATAATTTCGTCACCGATGGATGAAAAGGAATTGCAAGATTTAATGTATACAGCTCAATTTGTAGATCAACCAATGGCTATCAGATACCCAAGAGATAGGGGACAATTTGTAGATTGGGAAAAAGATTTTGAAAAAATAGAAATTGGGAAAGGAAGATTAATAAGCAGAGGAGAAGATATTGCAATATTATCTATTGGTCCTGTAGGAAACGAAGTTCAAAATGCAATTAAAACTTTAAAAGAAAAAGGAATAACCCCATCACACTATGATGTTCGCTTTTTAAAGCCATTAGATAAAGATTTAATATTAGATGCATGTACTAATCATAAAAATATAATAACTATTGAAGATGGTACTACTATAGGAGGTTTAGGCTCTTCAATCTTAGAATTTATTTCCGAAAATAACTTAACTTGCAAAGTTAAACGAATGGGAATTCCAGATAAATTTATTGATCATGGTTCCTTAAAAGAATTACGTAAACTTTGCAAAATTGATAAAGATGCTATTGTAGAAGCAGTAATAGGGATGGCATCCCAAATGTAAAGTTCTGAGAAACAACTAAAAAAGAGACGATTTTATTCATCTTTTTTGTTGGTTATTTGAAAAATTTTATCAAAATTACCATTTTTTACATTTTCAATTAATTCCGGAAGTATATATTCATATTCACCGACTATTCCAAAATCTGCATGGTTAAATATTGCAGCATTAGGATTATTATTTATAGCAATTATTTTACCTGCATCTTTAATTCCGGCTAAATGCTGAATCGCTCCTGAAATTCCAATAGCAAAATAATATTTTGGACGAACTGTTTTTCCTGTTTGTCCTATTTGTCTGCTATATTCTGCGTACCCTTGGTCTACAACAGTTCTACTTGTAGCCCATTCTGCATTGTATCCTTTATCTTTAAAAGCATTGCACAAATCTTTTACTAAACGTAAATCATCACAAACTGTTCCTCTTCCGCCGGAAATAATAATATCTGCAGTAAATAAGTTTTGCAAGTTACCACTTTCTCTTACTGTAGTAAGAATTTTAGATTTAAAAACATCATCAGAAAGAGTAGGAGTAAAAGATGTGATTTTTCCTTCCCTATTTGTTTGTTTTTCGGGTGAAATAAAAGTACCCGGTCTGATAGTAGAAATTTGGGGGAATTTAAAACTTATAATAGTTGCTAATTTACTTTCTCCGTAAGTAGGTCGGTGTGATAGTAAAATAGGCCTTATTACAGTTTTTTCTTTATTATTAACATACTCACCTATTTCTAATTTTGTACAATCTGCTGTTACTCCACTATTTGTTTTAACGGCAACTCTGGGAGCTAATTCTCTTCCTGCAGTAGTTGCAGCAAATAGAGCAATTTCAGGCTTTATGTCATTAATTACTTGTTCAAAAATAGATGTAAAAGGTAAAATTTGATATTCTTTTAATCTCTTATCATTTACAACAATAACTTTATCTGCACCATATTCAATTAATTCATTCGCTTTGTCAGATACATTATCACCTATTAATAAAGTAGTAATCTTTGTGTTTTCTCCTAAGTTGCAAGCAAGTTCTTTTGCAGGAGTTAAGATTTCTATTGATGAATCTGCAATTTTGTCATCTGTAACTTCAGCCCATGTTAATATTCCCTTAGAATTCTTCCGAATATCAGTTATAGCAAAATCTGATGGGATTTCTTTATTTATCTTATCTTTAACTTCAGCCTTTTGTAAGATTTGAGTACTTTTACTTTGTAAGTTTTTTATTAAATTTTGAACCTTTTCCGAATCACTATTTCCATTTGCAAGAATAATTGGGGGTCTTTCATTTACTATATCTTTAATCCCTGACACTATAGTTGGAGAACCTTTTATTCCAACGTTAGTAGGAGATAAATTAATATCCTCTAAATTTAATATGTTAACATCTGTATTACGGGATTTTATAACGCCACTCAAAGTAGGCTTTCTAATTGGAGTCCCGGTAGGTGTTATCGAGACTACGCAAGGGAATGGTATTTTAATAATTTGATGCCCACCTTCTATTATTCTCTTTGCAATAATATAATTTTCGTCTAAGTTAATTTCTTCGGCAAAAGTAGCTTGTGGTATATCTAAATTAGCAGCAACTTGTGAAGGAATGTGAGCAGTATCTCCATCACTTGTTTGACGTCCAGTAATAATAATAAAAGGATCTTTAGAATTTTTATAAAATCCTAAATGTTTTATTAAAGTAGATAAAGCTAATCCTGTGGAATAAGTATCACTTCCACCTAATTTTCTGTCTGATAGTAAATATGCTTCATCATAGCCTAAAGCCAAAGCATCTTTTAGTGATTTTATAAAAGAACTTGGACCCATAGAACATACTATTAATCTGGTATCACCATTATATTGTTGCTTGAGTTCTAACCCTGCTTCTAAAGCATAGGTACAGTCTATGTTTATTATAGATTTAGCTTTAACTCTGTCCATTAAACCTTCTTCATTCATTCGCATTTCTGCAGGTAATGGAACTTGTTTTAATAAATTTATTATTGTTAGAGCCATTTTTTTATTCTTTTACATATTTTGGTAATCCGGTCCATTGCCACCATACGGTAAATTCCATGTTATTCCTTTAGATGGGCTTTTAATTTCACATGTTTTACATTGAATACAATTTTCAAAATGAATTAAAAGTTCCTTTTTGCCTTCTTTGTTAGTATGAATTTCATAAACATTTGCAGGACAAAAATATTGACAAGGAGCTCCATATTTCTTTATATTAACTTTATTAAAATCTTTAATATCATTTACTTGTAGATGAGGTATTTGATTTTCATCGTAAAACACATTTGAGTAGTAAATATCTGTATCTTTATCAAATGTAAATTTATTATCAAAATTTAATTTGTCTTGATATTTAGTTTGAAACCCTTTCTTTTTAAATTTTCGATATTTTTTTGTAGTTTTAGAGTCGGGTTTAGATTTTAAATTATCTATTAAGCCGCCACCTCTGCTAATTAATTGTGTTGCAAAAAGAAATCCTCCTTTAAACATTCCATTTGAAAAAGCTTGCCTAAAGTTTCTGGATCTTCCAAATTGTTTATAAAGTTTATTGGATTGAAATAACTTTTCGTATTTACTTAAAAAATCTTCAGAAAAATCATTTTTATCTAATGCTTCAGCAGCTACTTTTGCAGATAACATTCCCGATATCATTGCAGGATGAACTCCTTTTAAATCAGGCATTAAAATAAAACCGGCACTATCACCAACAATCATTACATTATCTGTATAAAGCTTAGGAATACTATAAAGCCCCCCTTCCGGTAAAGTTTTAGCACCATATTCTAATAATGTACCATTAGATAGAAATTTTTTTACAAAAGGTTGAGTTTTCCATATCTGAAAGGCTGAATGAACATCAAAAGTAGGATCTGCATAATCTAAACCAACTACTAAACCTACAGCTACCTTATTTTCTGTTAATCCATAAATAAAACCACCTCCAAATTGTTTTTTTGTTAAAGGATATCCCATTGTATTATAAACTTGACCAGGTTTTAATAAACTCTTTGGAACATGCCAAATTTCTTTACATCCTAAGGAATACATTTGAGGGTTGCAATCTTTATCTAAATCGTATTTTTTTATAACTTCTTTAGTTAAAGTTCCGTGTGTACCCTCTGCCAAGATAATAAGCTTTGCCTTAATGACTGTTCCTTCCTGAAAGTTTTTCATTGGATTTCCACACCTGTCTACTCCTGTGTCGATAGTTTTGGCTCCAATTACTTTGTTATCTTCGTAAATAAGCTCATTAACAGAAAACCCTGTATATACTTCTACATTTTTTTCCTCAGCAATCTTTGCAAGATATTTACAAATTTGAACTAATGAGCCTAAATAATTTCCTTTATTACCCATGTATGGAGCATTAAAAGGTAATGTGAATTTCCTTTTTTTATTTATTAAAACAGTTTTATTTTTACCTATTTTGCTATAGAATGGGATTTCATTAAAGTTTTTATCCGGTAGTAAATCTTTAAAAACATCCGGTTTCACTATTGCTCCGGATAAGATATGGCTTCCTACATTTTTGCCTTTTTCTAAGACCATAATTCTGTAATCCTTATCTTTCGTATAATCAGCAAGTTTTATTGCTGTTGAAAGACCTGCAGGACCAGCACCTATTATTAAAACATCGGTATAAATAATATCTTTGTAAGCCATAAATTATTTTATTTGTAGCCTTGTATTTACCTATTAATCTTTAATTAAAAGCAGGTAAACTGCAAATATACAAGAAAAAAATTAAAACAAAATCAATATAAAGTAAAAAACGTTAAATGTTTTATTAATTATGAAATTTTATTTTATTTCAAAAAAACTTATTACCTTTGTAATATGATTTTCCTAAGTAAATATTTGTTAGTAGAAAATAAATTGTTAAGAGTTGTTTTTTAAAAAATAATAATATGAAATATCTTATAATAGGCGGTGTTGCTGGTGGTGCAACTACAGCAGCTCGATTAAGACGAGTAGACGAAAAAGCAGAAATAATATTAATAGAAAAAGGAAAATATATCTCCTATGCAAACTGTGGATTACCCTATTACATTGGAGGTACAATTAAAAACAGAGATAGATTATTTGTTCAAACACCTGAAAAATTTTATGAAACTTATAAAGTTGATGTTAGGATCGAGAATGAAGTTTTAAAAATCAATAGAGAAGAAAAAAGTGTTTTAATTAAAGACGCTAACGGTAATGAATATATAGAAACTTACGATAAATTAATTTTATCTACAGGTTCATATGCATTTACTCCTCCATTACCGGGTTTAGAAAACGAAGGTGTTTTTACTTTAAGAAATGTTACTGATACAGATAATATTAAAAATTATCTTGATATTCATAATTGCAAATCGGCAGTTGTAGTAGGTGCCGGCTTCATTGGTTTAGAAATGGTGGAAAACTTGCATGATGCAGGTTTAAATGTTTCTGTTGTAGAAATGACTGATCAAGTTATGCCTCCTATAGATTTTTCTATGGCATCTATAGTTCATCAGCATTTATTAAAAAATAACGTGAATTTATTTTTAAATGAAACAGTAATTGGAATAGAAAAAAAAGAGGGGAAGTTACATGTTAATTTAAAAAGTGACAAGAGCATACCTGCAGATATTGTAATAATGTCTATTGGTGTTCGTTCAGAGTCGAAATTAGCTGTAGAAGCTGGTTTAGAAACAAATCCAAGAGGAGCAGTTGTAGTTAATGAGTGTTTGCAAACTAAAGATGAAAATATTTATGCTATTGGCGATGTTATTCAATACCCCCATCCACTAACTAATATTCCTTGGTCAAACTTTTTAGCCGGTCCTGCGAATCGTCAGGGAAGAATAGTTGCTGATAACATAGTGTTTGGAAATAATATCAAATACGAAGGAGCTATAGGAACTTCCATAGCTAAAGTTTTTGACCTAACAGTTGCATCGACCGGTATGGCTGAAAAGCAATTAATAAAAGATAATATAGACTATATTACTTCTACAACACATTCTGCATCTAATGCTTCTTATTATCCAGGAGCTTGTACTTTAACTATTAAAATTTGTTTTTCTCCCAAAAACGGTCAATTGTTTGGATGTCAGATAGTAGGTAGAGTAGGTGTAGATAAACGAATAGATCAAGCTGCATTAGTAATTAAAAATAAAGGGACTATATATGATTTAATTAAGATAGAACAAGCTTATGCTCCACCATATTCATCAGCAAAAGATCCTATTGCAATTGCAGGATATGTAGCTGATAATATTTTACATGATAGAGTAAAAGTAGTATCGTGGCGAAAAGTTAAAGATGCTGATTTAGATAAAATTACTTTAATTGATGTTAGAACTCTTGTAGAATGCGAAACAGGTGCTATTATTCCGGGATCTGTAAATATTCCGTTAAATGAAATTAGAGATAGGCTAGATGAAATTCCTAAAAATAAACCGGTATATGTTTATTGTAGGGTTGGGTTAAGAGGTTATATAGCTAGTAGAATATTAAAACAAAACGGATTTGAAGTTTACAATCTTTCCGGTGGTTATTTAACCTACCAAATGGCAACTGCACCTATTGTAAATAAAAAGCATGAAGATCAAGTTCATAGCAGTGCAGAACACACTACACCTATTAAAGCATTTGAAAATAAAAATGCTGATATGATCTATGTTGATGCATGTGGAATGCAATGTCCGGGTCCGTTATTAAAGCTAAAAAAATCTGTAGATGATTTAAAAACCGGAGAGATTTTGCAAATTTCAGCAACTGATCCCGGATTTATAAGAGATGCGCAGTCTTGGTGCAATTCTACAGGAAATACTTTTTTATCAAGTGAAGAACAAGAAGGAAAATATATAGTAAAAGTTGCTAAAGATACAGCTGGATTATCAAAAGATAGTGGAATTGGAAATGAAAACGTAGTAAAAAGTGGAGGGGGAAACGATAAAACATTTATTATGTTTAGTGATAGTTTAGATAAAGCATTGGCAACATTTGTATTAGCTAATGGTGCTGCTGCAACCGGCAAAAAAGTTACTATCTTCTTTACATTCTGGGGATTAAATGTAATTAAAAAAGAAAATAAACCTAAAGTTGAAAAAGACTTTTTCGGAAAAATGTTTTCAAAAATGTTACCATCGAATTCTAAAAAATTAAAACTATCTAAATTTAATATGTGGGGCATGGGTTCCAAGATGATGCGTAATATTATGAAACAAAAAAATATAGATTCCTTAGAATCGTTACGCCAACAAGCAATTGATAGTGGTGTAGAATTTATTGCATGTCAGATGTCTATGGACGTTATGGGAGTTAAAAAAGAAGAATTATTAGATAACGTAACTGTAGGTGGAGTTGCAACTTATATGAATAAAGCAGATTCAGCAAATGTGAACTTGTTTATTTAGTTTAATATGTGTAAAAACTAAAAGACATTATTTCAAAAAGTATAAATAAAAAAATTTAACTTATGAAAAAATTTTATTTATTTAATATTGTTTCAGTTGACGGAGAAGTACACAAAGTAAAAGTTGTAGTAAATTAATAGATACTAAAAAGTAAGGGTTTATTTTTACTCCTTCCTTTTACAAATAAAAATGAGGGTCATGTTTGACCCTCTTTTTTTATGTTATTTTTTTTTTAAAATATTTTCAGCTTTTTATGGTTATATTTGCAAGGATTATTTTTTTAATAAAATAAATTATAAAATTTATCTTATGAAAAAATTTTATTTAAAGAGATTTTTCATGTTAACTTTTGCTATTTTGATGTTTGGCACATCATCATTAGTAGCACAAAGTTTTGATAAAGAAAACAATGAAAAGTTGAAAGAAGAAGTACCTGTTTTGGTTAAAAGTGCCCCGGGCTTCCAAAATATTTTTAAGGAAATTGAAGCTAATAGAGGAGGTGCTTTACAACCGCGCAGTGCCTTTACTGTTTTAGTAGCAAGTCCTGATGCTGATGCATTTAACAGTAATGTTCTATCAACTATGCAAGGTTTTGGTGATAATGTTACTTATACATCAACCAATCAGCTTGGAACTTTAACCATAGAGCAAATGTTAGAATATGATATGGTTTGGACCTTTAACATTACGTTTTGGGAACAAGGGACCGGTATTACATCTCCAATAGAATGGGGGGACAAATTAGGTGAATATATTGATGCAGGTGGGCATCTATTAGAAAGTGAATTTGTTCAAGGATATGATGCTTGGGGGATTAGGAGGTGGAAGTTATATTGATGAAAACAAATCGCCTTTTGCAAAATCTACAGCAGATGTTAGTGGAGTAGGTGGCGATATGGGTGAAGTTGCTTTACCTGATCATCCAATTATGAGCGGTGTTAATACGTTTTCAACAGACTAATTTTATCAAAATGTAACTGTTCGAGAAGGTGCAACTTTAGTTGCAAGTTATGCTAATGGTCATCCTCTTTGTGCTTTTAATGACCAAATAGTTGCATTTAATGCAGGTGCAGTAGGGGTTTATGGTGATAATACATACGCACCATGCCTTCAAGGTGATGGGTATCAAATGATGTATAATGCTCTTGTTTATTTATATTCAACAATAGCTCCCGAAGGCTCTCCAGCTGCTGTTACAGATGTTGGAATTATGCCAAATGTAGGTGGTGAAAATGCTGTTTCTCTATCATGGACAAATCCTACTGAAACAGCTCAAGGAGAAACGTTAACATCATTAACTGCTATTAATATTTATATTGATGATGCAGAAACTCCAAGTCACACTATTAACAATCCAACAATAGGTGGTGAAGAAATGTGGATAGCAACCGACTTAAATAATGGGGTTGTTCATTTTACTATTGTTGGTGAAAATGAAAATGGTGAAGGAAGACCTTATTCAATTAGTACTTTTGTTGGTCCTGACGTTCCTGCTGCAGTTACAGATTTAACTTTAACAGCTCAAGACGAAAATGGTAAATTAACATGGACAGCTCCAACAACAGGCTTACATAACGGTGAAATAGGTTCATCAACTATTAATTATACTATTGTTAGATTACCGGATGAGGTAACTGTTGCAACAAATCATACCTCAACAACTTTTATTGACAATAATGTTCCTGGTTTAGGATTTTATAGTTATAAAGTAACTGCCAGCAATGCACAAGGAGAAGGTGGAAGTGCTGTTTCTAACACAGAAATGGTAGGTCCTGCTTATACTCCTCCTTATACTATGGGATTCGAAGATGATGAACAATATTCCGTATGGACCATTATTGATGCTAATTATGACAATAGAACCTGGACAAGAGAACCCAACATAGGAGTTTTGGGTGGTTATGCTATGAGATATAGATATAGATATAGTTCCGGTAATCCTGCTGATGATTGGTTAATTTCTCCAAAATTAAATTTAGAAGCAGGTAAAAATTATACCATAGCATTAAAAGCTTGTCAGAACCAGGTTAATTATATAGAAACATTTAAAGTATTTTTAGGTACAGGAGTTAATGCTGAGGATTTTACTATAGAGTTATTCGATGTAGAAACTAGTGACCAACCTGTTACAACAGAATATCAACAATATTTTATATCAGCAGAAGTAGAAACTTCAGGTGAATATTATGTTGCTATTCAAGCAACTAGTGAACCTGATCAATATTTCTTTTATGTTGATGATTTTGAAATTTATGAAACATGTGATTATGATTTAAAAGCACTATCATTCATTGGCCCTGTTAGAGCGATAGTTGGCAAAGAGACTGAAGTAAAAGTTGAATTACAAAACATGGGATTACAAACTGCTTCTGGGTATTCAATTAATATTTTAGATAATAATGGTAATATTTTAGCATCTGCTGAAGATGCAGATTGTTTAGATATAGAACCTGATGAAATAGTTACAATCCCTGTTTCTTTAATACCACAAGCTGAAGGAGAGTTATCAGTTCATGCTCAAATAGTATTTGAAGGCGATACAAACTTATTTAATAATGAATCTGAATCCATTGTAATAAACGTTCTACCCAACGAAGGAGGAACAGCTATTGCCCAAATAGGTTCTGGAGAATATAAAAATCAAAATATACCTATTAATTTTTATTATAAAAAAAGCTTTTCACAAGTAATTTATAAACAAGAAGATATTAATTTAACACAAGGAGATGCTACCGGTATAACATATCAATATAATTTTTCAAATACAGTAGAAGATAAAGCTGTGAAAATCTGGATGGCAAATACAGATAAAGAAGTATTTGAATCAGGAACTGATTATATACCATTAGATGAATTTATATTAGTTTTTGATGGAACTGTAACAATAGAAGCAGGTGAAGGTTATGTTGATTTTGATTTAATCTCGGATGCATTTAATTACACAGGTGGTAATATTGCAATAATGGTAGAAAAGCTTGATGATTCGTATAGAAGTGGATGTAATTTCTATCAAACAGAAACAGGAACTAAAGATAATATATCCATATACTATAGAAGCGATGCTACTATATTTGATTTTACTCAAAGTTGTACATTAGCAAGTTATTATCCTAATGTTTTGTTAACATTTAATAATACCGGAGAAGACGTTACGGATTGTGCACCGATAGCCAACTTAGCAGCTACTGTTGAAGAAGATGTTGTTACATTAACTTGGACACATGATAGTAGAGGCAGAGCAGTAGTCTTAAGTGAAGGATTTGAAGATGGTGTAATACCAGAAGGATGGACAACAATAGATAATGACGGTGATGAGCGCGGTTGGTATATTAAAGAAAGTATAGATGGTTATGAATCTGCTTATTCTGTTATTTCAGAATCATGGTATAGTTCAAATGGTAAAGAAGGAAGACCTGCGGTTGAACCGGATAACTATTTAGTTACTCCTGAATTATCCTTAACAGATGGTGGAACATTAACATATTATGTACGTACCAATAATGCATCTTATCCTGCAGAACATTATGCAGTATATGCATCTACAGGAGGTAATTCAGTTGATGATTTTGTAACAATATTATTCGAAGAAACCTTAGAAGGTAACGTTGAAAAAGTTGCTAAAGATGATAGAAATCCAAAAGAACCTGGTGAATGGTTAGAAAGAACAGTTGAATTACCTGTTGGGACAAAATATGTTGCATTCCGTCATTATGATTGTTATAATGAGTGGAGTATGGGTATAGATAACATCGAAATTACAGCAGAAAGTAATATTGAACCACCAGTAGAAGTTACCTTTAACATTTACCGAGATAGTGAATTATTGGGAAGCACAACAGAGTTAACCTATGAAGATACAGGATTAGAATCAGGAACTTATAATTATTGTGTAAGAGTAGTTTGTGGCGAAGGTAGTGTTTCAAATCAAGTATGTGTAGATGCTACAGTTACATTATTTGAAGAAGAATGTACCCCAATAGCAAACTTAGAATCTGAAGTTGAAGGTGATGTTGTTACCTTAACTTGGACATATAATAATGGAAGAGAAGTTGTATTAAGCGAAGATTTTGAGGGTGGCGATATTCCATCAGATTGGACACAAATAGACGCTGATGGCGATGGTAATATGTGGTTTACTTTTGCAGAAAGTCATGGAACTGGAAACTATTGTGCTACTTCAGCATCTTGGACTTACCCTATTGCATTAACACCTGATAACTACTTGGTTACTCCTGAATTAAGCTTACCTGAAGGTGGTACATTAACCTATTGGGTATGTGCACAAGATGGAGCTTTTCCAACAGATCATTATGGTATATTCTATTCTACCAGCGGTAATGATGTTAATGATTTTAATACAACCCCATTATTTGAAGAAACCTTAACAGCAAAACACGTAGGTCCAAAGGGCGATCGTGGTACTAACGAACTTGGAGCATGGTATGAAAGAACAGTTGAGTTACCGGCTGGAACCAAATATGTTGCATTCCGTCATTACGACTGTACAATGCGTTTAGAATGAACATAGACGATATCGAAATTACAGCAGAAGGTGATGATATTAATCCACCAGTAGATGTTACATTTAACATTTATCGTGATGGTACTTTATTAGGAAACACAACCGATTTAACTTATGAAGATACAGGATTAGAAGTAGGAACTTATAACTATTGTGTAGAAGTAGTTTGTGGTGAAGATAATGTATCAGACCAAGTATGTGTAGACGTGACAGTTGAAACCGAAGTAACAGAATGTACTCCAATAGAAAGCTTAGAAGCTGCTGTTAACGGTGACGTTGTTACTTTAACCTGGACATATGAAGGTAATGGTGGTGATGATGATATCATAGGTGAAGAAATTACAGAAGGTTTCGAAGGAGATTCATTACCTGAAGGTTGGACAATAGAACAGACAAATTTGGTTGAAACTTGGAATCAAGTGGGTACTATTGAATTAAGTTATGATTATTCGGCTATTCCTCATGAAGGAGAGAAACAAATGTGGATTTATTGGAATGTTGATCTTCAAGATGAATGGTTAATCAGTCCTGAATTTACAATGCCAACAGATGCTACATTAACATTCTGGACTTATGCAACACTTGGATCCGATCATGATGATCATTATTATGTAAAAGTATCAACAGATGGTGGTTCCACATGGTCAGAAGTTTGGGATGCATCTTCGGAGCCTGCTGGATCTAATGATTACGATTATCCAGTAAATATTGATTTAAGTGCTTATAGCGGTCAAAATGTTAAGGTTGCATGGAATGCCTATGCATTAGAAGGTTTATGGTCTTCTTGGTTTATAGATGATGTTACTATTGCATCTTCCAAAGAAGTGTTATCATTTAATGGTAGAAACATAGTAAGAGAACCTGTAGTTGTATCTATTACAGATGTAAGAGATTCATTTAGCAGATTAGGTAAAGGTAGATCAGTAATCTTAAGCGAAGATTTTGAAGGTGGAGCTATTTCATCGGATTGGACACAAATAGACGCTGATGGCGATGGTAATATGTGGATGATTTCTCCGGTAAGTCATGGAACTGGTGCAAATTGTGTAACTTCAGAATCTTATATTAATTATGTTGGTGCATTAACACCGGATAATTATTTGATTACTCCAGAATTAAGCTTACCTGAAGGTGGTACATTAACCTATTGGGTATGTGCCCAAGATGGAGCATATCCTTACGATCATTACGGTATCTTCTATTCTACCACAGGTAATGGAGTTAACGACTTTAATACAACCCCATTATTCGAAGAAACCTTAACAGCAAAACACGTTGGTCCAAAGGGTGACCGTGGTACTAACGATCTAGGTACATGGTATGAAAGAACAGTTGAATTACCTGCCGGAACTAAATATGTTGCCTTCCGTCATTTCAACTGTACAGATGCGTTTAGAATGAACATAGACGAAGTTGTAATTTCAACTGAAGGTGGTAATATTGATCCTCCAACAGATGTTACATTTAACATTTATCGTGATGGCGCATTGATTGCTACAACAACATCATTTGAATATGTAGATGAAGATTTAAATGAAGGTACATACGAATACTGTGTAGAAGTAGTTTGTAGCGAAAATAACGTATCCGATCAAGTTTGTACAGAAGCTACAGTAGGAGGTGATTTGTGTAATCCTGTTAGAAACTTAGAAGGTGAAGTTGATGATAACGTAGTAATATTAACTTGGGATTATCCTGAAGGATATGCAGCTCCACAAGAAGAAACTTTAAGCTGGAGTGGTGCATTCGACAATAACGCTATTGGAACAAATGGTGCAGCAGACTTTGATGTTGCTCATCGTTTTGAAGTATCTGATTTAACAGATTATGTAGGTTGGAAATTAACCAAGATTACTTTCTATCCATACGAACAATTCTGTGATTACTCCTTAAGAGCATGGACAGGTACTAATGCTGCTAATATGGTCTTAGATCAACCAGTTAGTGATGTAGTTATCGGTGGTGAAAACACAGTTGCTGTTGAAACAGATGTAACAATAGAAGCTAATCAAGAATTCTGGATTGGTTACAGATGTAATGCAACAGCAGGTTTCCCAGCAGGAGTTGATGCAGGTCCGGCAGTAACAGGAAAAGGTGATATGATTAAATTTGATGGTGTTTGGGATAATATCTCAGGCATGGGATTAAGCTATAATTTTGCTATTGTTGGAACTATTGTAAGTTCTAAAGGTGAAGTTGCTAACATTACCATAAACGATGCTCCAAACAGAGTATTTGAAGGTGAATTAGCAATTACTAACAGACCAAGTTTAGCAATCAAAGAACAAGTTACTCAAACCAATACACGTACACGTGCATTAACAGGTTATAAGATCTTGTTGGACAATGAAGAAATTGCAACTATTGATGATCCAAGCGTTAATGAATTTGTTGATGATTTCTCATTTAATAAAGATTTCTCAGCTAACTATTGTGTAACTGCTGTATATTCTACTTGTGAATCATTACCAGAATGTGTTAACGTTACAATTACAGGAATAGAAGGTAACTCTAACTTAAGTGTTTATCCTAATCCTGCAAGTAACATTGTAAACATAGACGGTGTAAGTGTAGAAAAGGTATATGTTTATAATAACATAGGTCAATTAGTAGAAATGTTAAGCAGCAACCAAGTAGACGTATCCTCATACGCAAAAGGTGTTTACATGTTTAACATTGTTTCAGTTGACGGAGAAGTACACAAAGTAAAAGTTGTAGTACATTAATAGATACTAAAAAGTAAGGGGTTATTTTTTACTCCTTACTTTTCTTAATAAAAAAGAGGGTCATGTTTGAACCCTCTTTTTTTATGTTAATATGTTAATAAGATACTTAAATATTTGAGTAGTGCTATTGACGATTATTTAACTTCAGCATTTTTTCTTTTTTCTAATATACCTGTTTTGTGTCTTATAAATTGTACAAAGCTCATAGGTGTTATTTTAATTACTGCAATAGAAATTTTAGTCAAAAAACCTGGAATATAAGTGGTCCTATTTTTAAACATTTTACGAATTGCTTTTTTTGCAAGTTTGTCAGGATTCATCATGATGCCACTAAATAATGCTATTTTTCTATATTTGTTACTTAAAGTATACATATTTGTATTTATAGCACCAGGGCATATAGTAGTTACACCAACATTGTAGTCTTTCATTTCGTAATGAAAAGCTTTTCCGAAATCTTTTAAATATCTTTTTGTAGCAGAATAAAGTAAAATGCCGGGGTATCTTATCCATGCAGCTAAAGAAGACATTAATAAAATATGGCCTTCTTTACGTTTCTTCATTTCAGTTCCAAACAATTTGCATAACAGGGTAGGAGTTTGAACATGAAGTTTTATTATCGCTTCTACTTTTTTGTCGGGAATATGATCTATTTCATTAAAGACTAATATTCCTGCATTATTTACTAAGACGTCTATTTGTATGTTTTGTTCCTTACAATAATTAAATAGTTCATAAGGTGCCTCATCTGTTGCTAAATCTATTAACAATGATTTTACGTCAACTTTGTATTCATGAATAATAGAGTTTGCAACATCGTGAATTGCTTCCTCATTACTAACTATTACTAAGTTATAACTTTTAGAAGCTAATACTTTAGCATATTCAACACCAATACCGGAACTAGCACCTGTGATTAATGCTGTTTTTGAAATTAATGTTGTTTTTGCTTTTCCTTTTCTATTTCTTTTATGATGCATTTTGGAAGTTCGTCTTTTACTTTATAGTAACAAGCCATTTCTCTTGAGTACATTCTTGCTACACAATAATTTAAATGATCGCAACCACAATTTATATCACCTTCTGCTTCTTTCATTTTATTTACAAATGAAGGATCATGTATTAATGCACGAGCCATCGAAACGAATTCGAAACCGGAATCTAAAACTTCTTCAATTTTCTTTTTAGATATTAATCCACCTACATATATTAGAGGAATATTTAGCTTTTCTCTAAACTTTTTAGCATCTTCTAAGAAATAACCTTCTTTATAAGGTACAGTTGGAACTAATATCCTACCAAAATATTTAGATAAGATTTTAACTAAAGAAGGTTGCATGTAGTACGACATTGTCTTCATAGGCATAGATCCTCTCATAACATGCATCGGTGCTTTGCTGACAAAACCTCCGCTTAATGTAAGAGCATCCAAACCAATAAGTTCTAATTGTCTTGCAACTTTTATGCAGTCGTCTTGTTTTAATCCTCCGAAGTACTTAAACCCATCATACATGTTTATTTTGGCTGTTACAGCAATTTTACCTCTCCCAGCCTCTAAACATTCATTCATCACCATATTCATAAACCTCATTCTATTTTCCAGACTTCCTCCATATTCGTCATGTCGGTGATTAGTATATTTTGATAAAAATTGCCCAATTAAATATCCGTGTCCTGCATGGATTTCAACAGCATCGAATCCTGCATCAATAGCTAATTTTACACTTTTCCCATAAGCTTTTGCCAAATCAATTATTTCGTCTCTTTTTGATCTTCTAACAAAAGTAGGAGAGTATATGTTAAATCCGTTAGATGCAGATACAGGTAATTGCCCTGCTACACTTTTTTTAGACATATTTCCACAATGTCCTAATTGAATAGATGCAGCAGCACCTGCATTATGAATAGCATCTGTTATTTTGCGCAAATCCGGTACTATTTCTTCTCTCATCCATAATTGATGAGGAAAAGATAATCCATTTCGAGTTACAGAAGCATAGGCAATAGTTGTCATACCAATGCCACCTTCGGCAACAGATTTATGATAGTTATACAGCATTTCAGTGGGGGCATTATTTGCGCACATGCCTTCGAATGCAGCAGAACGAATAGTTCTATTTCGTAAAGTAATAGGTCCTAACTTACAAGGTGTAAAAATTTTTGATTCTTGCATATTAAAAAAAATAATATAATGTAATTCAATTTAATACTTGCAAAGTAAACTAATAGATAAAAGGGAAAACTTTTTTTAGTTTGCGATTTTTTATAGTTTCTTTACCAAAAAGTTTTATGTATTTATGATAAATAGCGTTTGCTCTTGGTACTAAATTGGCAAAGGTCCAGAGTGCAAAAACTGCACCAGAAATAGACCAAGTTAATATTGCAAATCCTATCCATTGAACAATTTCACCAAAGTAATGTGCAGACGTTACATAATTAAAAAATTTTCCTTCAGGTAAATAATGTTTGTTATCGTTTTCCCCTCTTAAATTTTGAATGATTTTATCAGACTGAATATTTACAATCATTCCAAAAAAATACACGATAGTACCAATAATAAATTGAGGAGTTAATAGCCAATCAATTGTATACATGTCTATTGGGGATAAATAAAAAATCCATCCACCTTGCATAATTGCATTACAAACATTAAAAACAAATCCCATTAAAATAATGGTAATAGGCATCTTTCCATTCCCTTTGAGTAAAAAAGGAAAAATTAAAGCACGTCTTAAATAATGAATTTGAAAGAATATTAAAAAAATAAATGGAGTAATCATAAATCTTCTTGGAGATGCTAACCACAAAATTGTCATGACAATAAAAACAGGTATTTCCATTAAAAACCAACCAATTTTGTTATTTATTGTTTTACCCCATTTTTTATTTCGCATCATTCCATATCCTGCCTCAACAAAATATAATGATATAAAAACAACTACTGCAAGAATAGTCATTACTAATAAAAAAATATTGAAACGATGTTGGGAGTTAAAAAAATTCATATTATTAAATAATTACTAAATAATAAAATATCAATAGAAATTTAAATCTAAAGATAAAAGCTAATTAAACATTTAAAATAGAAAATTTAAAGTTTACTAGTGATAAATAAATTTAGCAAATTTAGTAAAATTAAGTAATAATTTAGAAAAATCTAAAACAAATTTATATAAGTCCAATTGAAATAGTCAACTTCTACTAATAAAGATCTTGTATCTCCTTGTTTCACAATGTTAGGCTTATTAAAAAAGTTAGCTGCCTCTAAGTGTAAATTAACAATTAATTGTTGAGGAGAATTACTAAAATTAACAACAACTAAACATAATTCATCATCTTTTTCCTTACCACCTCTTAAAAAAGCAAAACAATTTTGATCAATTAGGTGTTTATTTTGCCACATTAAGTCGTAGAAGTATCCTTCAGAAAATGTTTTATTTTTGGTAGCTAAGTTAAGTATTTTAGAATAAGAATTTCTTAAATTAATAATATCATTATTGAAATTATCTAAATTGTAAATACCATTATTATTCCATCTAATAAATTCATTTTCAGACCAATAATCAAAAATAGTAGTTCTTCCGTCATCTTTGCTATAACCGGATTCATAATCTCCTGTAATTCCTAATTCTTGACCATTATACAACATAACACCACCTCTATGCATTAAAGCACATATAGCAAATGCGGGGATTCCCATTAAAGGATTTTTTGCAAAATGTTTAGATGCAATCCGTTGTTCATCGTGGTTCTCAATAAACCTTAACATTTTATCGTTGCAATTAATATCCTTTTCACTATTAAAGAATTCATTATTATTTGTACTATTATGAATACTACTATTATGAATACTACTATTACCGTTGATATTTTTGGATCTAATACTTACTTTGTCTAATTTTTGCCAGACTTTTGTAATTTCCGAAGAATTTTTTTTGCCTTCTATAATGTCACGTAGAGTATCATATAAATTTATTTTATCGTACAAATAATCAAAATGTCCTATGTTGATATAATCTTCGTATAAATCAAAATTATATATCTCGGCAATAAAAATGATTTTAGGAAATTCTCTTTTTATCTTCTTAATCACCCAATGCCAAAACTCAACAGGAACCATTTCAACCATATCACATCTAAACCCGTCAACACCTTTGTACGCCCAATATCTTAAAACATTGTACATAGAATGCCATGTTTTAGGAATATATGTATTATCATCTAAAGAAAAGTGTTTTTCCCCATTTCTAAAGTCTATTCCATAATTTAATTTAATAGTATCGTACCAATCGTTGAAATTGGGAGTATTATTAAAACAATTATTTCCAGTTGCTTTTGCCGGACATTCATGATACACAACAAGTTGGTTTTTATCTTTTAATTCTTTAATATTTTGCAAATCAAATATTTGGTGTGGTAATTTAAGGTCCTGACCTTTATAATAATAAAAGCTGTTATCTACCTCAAACTCTAAAGATGTATTATCATTATTTCCAAAATCATATTTTGTATTATGTGTTGTGTTTTTGTAATTTATTGAGTTATAATATTCCCGAGCTAAATGATTCGGTACAAAATCAATAATTGCTTTTAACCCATTTTTATGGATTCTATCTACTAAATTTTCAAATTCATTAATTCTATTATTTACTTTATTTGCTAAATCAGGATCTACATCATAATAGTTCTTTATGGCATAAGGAGAACCAGCAACACCTTTAACTACTAATGGATTATTATTTGGGATGTTGTGCTTTGTATAATCTGTTGTGGTTGAATGCATTAATATGCCGGTTAACCAAATGTGAGTAAATCCTAAGTCTTTAATAGAATTAATAGCATAATTATTTATGTCGTCGAACTTTCCACATCCATTTTCGGAGATAGAACCCCATTTTTTATTGTTGTTGTTTGTATTTCCAAAAATCCTAGGGAAAAGTTGATAGATAGAAATCATATTATTAAAAATAAGTAACTATAAATTAAGTGTTATAATAAAAAATATCATTAATAAACAAGTAGATATAGCAGTCATTTGTAATTGTTTGTTTAATTCTGTTTCAGGCTTTGTAATTGCTCTACTCAAAATAACATATTGCCATAAAAATATAATTATGTATAAATAAGAAATATAATTTGTTGAGTGTAGAAAAGAAAAAAGAATTAAACTTATATGTGCTAAAACAAACAATATTACTAAATATATTTTTGCATTTTTTACTCCAATTTTTACAACTAAAGTGTTTTTATTATAGTTTTTATCATTTTTGTAATCTCTTATGTTGTTTATGTTTAGAACAGATACTGTTAAAAATCCTACAGCTAAAGAAGGAAGTAATGGAATTAAATTCAAGGTTTTAGTTTGTAAATAAAATGATCCAAATACTCCAATAGGTCCAAAAAATAAGAATGAAAAAAAATCTCCCCAACCTTTATAACCATATGCATTTTTTCCCAAGGTGTAGGTAATAGCGGATAGAATCGCAAAAAAGCCAAGCGTAAAGAAAATAATATGATTGATAAAATAACATCCCCAAAAAGCATATAAAATTAGTATACTTCCAAATAAAACAGTGATTATTAGTGTAATAATGATTGCTTTTTTCATTTCGGCTAAACTTATCTTGCCTTCTTTCATCATTTTTCCTCTACCAACTTCTTCATCGCTGTTATCCGTTCCTTTAAGGTAATCACCTAAGTCATTAGTAATATTACATAGCGATTGAAGTAAAAAAGCTGTTATTAAAGTTAAAATTGCTGTCAAAAAATTAATCTCCCTATTGTAAAAAAAAGCAACACCTATTCCTGTAAATGCAGTAGAAAACGCCAGTGTTAGTGTGAAAGGCCTATAAGTGTTAAACCATGTTTTAAAGGATGCCATAATATATAATTAAATTAGTTGCAAAGTTAATATTTTTTTAATGTAGCGCGATTCTATCCCGCTAAGAAATTTATTTTCATGCAAAATTCAACTATACTTTTTTTTGCAATTTATTATCGTTCTAAAGTGTAATTGGTTAATAATTAGCTTGTAGGAGATATTGTTGTTTTGGTAATTACTATTATTATTCGCGATGGAATCGCGTATTAATTATTTAATTACTAATATTTTATACAGCTTCATCCTTCTAAAAACAAAAAAATTCCACAATAAATTTTCTATTTTCAAAAAAGAATCCAAAAAATAAATTAAAAAATAAAATTTTATTTAAAAAAATGAGAATTGTTGTTTTTTTGTGGTAAAAAACGTGAAACTTTAGTTAAAAAAAGACTTTTGAATTTAATATTTTTGCCAAATATGCATATGTATTGCTATTCGTCTCAAACCGAATTTTGCAATTTTCTTAATTTTGAATTTAATGCCTTTTTTAATTAAATTCTTTTATTCTAAACTAATCTAAACAAAATCTAAAGGCACCTACTTCTCAGACAAATTTTAGATTAAATTTTTGTTTAGAATAACCATTTTTTTAGCCTAGCGCTATTCTAAGATGTACTCGATTTTTTTCTTTTCCTCTTTATCTTTATCCTCTCTATGTCCCTTTTCATGCAGATTGATAAAGTTATCTATACTTTCGAATAGTTCATAGAAATCGAAAAAAGCCGCTAGGCTGTCAATATATGTTTTGTCTAAGAAGCAGCTGAAATCACTCCATTTATAGTCCTTGTAGTCTATATTGGGGAAATGATTTGTAATGTTCCTGTTTACATATACAATGCAGTTTTTCAAGTAAATAGTGTTGCTAATCAGAGTTCTCTGAAAGTTTTTTCTAAAGACATTTCCATCTCTTTTGTGTTTTCTATTAAAGTATTGTGCATATGAAATAAAGAAACCTCTAAGTTTTTCGCTCACAATTCTGCTCGCAATATACGCCTTACTTTTACCTTTAAATTTTTTCACAAAATTCTTAATTTTTTTATCTTTTTTAATAAGTTTCAGAATTTTGTATTTCGACTTTAATTTAATCACACAATGAAAATGGTTTGGCATTACACTTTTGGTGTAAATGTCCGCAATGTCTTTCAAATAAAACTTTAGGTACTTAACAAATCTATTTTTATCCGCCTTTGTTTTAAAGATCGTCTCATGATTAATTCCTTGATTAAACATGTGATAATCGTTAGTTGGGAACATAAGGTCGTTATATTTACCCATAGTTTTAAGATAAAAAATTAAACACTCAACATGTAAGTCAAAATCATGTATTACATGCTATTAAAACTAAACTAACACTTTAATTTAGTATAAACACATTATTTTCCACGCAAACATCACAAAATGAATTACTATTACTAACACTTAAATTTTAAACTAACATTTTAATTTTAATAAATCATAAAGTTTGTTTTAGTGCAAAATTTTAGTATTTACACCTCTTTATTATTAATCCAGTAAATTGTTAAAAGTCTCCACTTTTAACATTATTTAACACGTTACCTAATAATTCTAATTTTTGGGGGAGTAAAATTCAAAATTTGATTAGAATTAAGTATTCAACTATTTTTAGTTTGGATAGAGTAATTAAAAAGATGTAATATTTTGTGTTTTTAATAAAAAAATAGCCTCTTTTTATCATATTAAATTATTCAAATAAATAAAAAGTCCCGCAAAATGTGGGTATTATCGTTTATTAAAACGTGATGGAATCGCCCCCTTAATAAATCGCTCCACTTAATAAATCGCCTCTTAATAGATCTTCCTTTAACAATGCAATTGTCCTTTTTAATATCTTTATTTACCAGTAGAGTTAATTAATCATAGAAGCTTTTAAAAACAAAAACTTATAAGTTATGTAGTAATACCTTAATTTTTTTGTAAGATATTCTTAACAAGTTATGGTCATTTTTGCAACGAAAAAGATTATTAATTTTTTAAGAAAATTTTATGATTAAAAGAAGTGTCCTATTATCTGTTTTAATGGTTTTTTTATCATTTACTACGGAGGTCTTTGCTGGTTCTATTCAGGGTAAGATTACAGATAAAGAAACTAACGAAGGTGTTTTTGGTGCCACTGTCCAAATTAAAGGTACATCGATTGGTGCTGTTACCGATTTCGATGGAAATTACGAGATCAAAAATGTAAAGCAAGGTACATACACATTAGAAATTAGATGTGTTTCCTATAAAACCTTAATTGTAGATGGAATCGCAGTTAATGGCAATAGCAAAATAATTAAAGATTTTCAGATAGAAGCTGAAAAAGCACTATTAGAAGAATTTAATGTTGTTGCAAAAGCTAACAGAGCAAATGAGGCAATTTTAATTGAAGAACGTAAGTCTTCTAATATTCCTATAGAAAATATTGGGCGTAGAGAGATGAGTAAAAAGGGAATTTCTACTGTTCAAGAGGGTGTTAAAAAGATTACAGGTGTTTCTATCGCAGAAGCTGGTCAATTAATAGTTCGTGGATTAGGTGATAGATATAGTATTACCACATTAAACGGATTGCCAATTGCTTCTCCCAACCCCGACAATAAACTAATTCCATTAGATTTATTTCCAACGTCAGTAGTTCAAAATATTACTGTTAGTAAAGTTTTTGAAGTTGGTTCATTTGCAGATTATTCCGGTGCTCACATAGATATTAATACATCTGAAAATATAGATGAAGATTTTTTATCTATTAGTTTTAGTTATGGAAATAACTTTAACAACTTTTATACAGATTTTTATCAAATGGATAATAAAAGTATCCTTTCAAATAACAATTTAAGTAATAAAGTCAATCAAATAGAGAGTACAACTGAATTTACAAATTTGTTAAAGCAAGAAGATATTTTTGGAACTACTTTTTCAGTAAATAAAACTCTATCAACTCCCAATATTGGTGCTGGTATTACAGGCGGGAAAGAGTGGAAATTTTCTGATGGTAGTAAACTTAGCTTATTAGCTTCTTTTGATGCAGAGTCATACAATACTGCTCGCAATGATGCTTTTATTACAACATTAAATGCACAAGGAGTTAAACTTAATGAGTTTTATTATGATAGTTATACAAAGGGTTTAGATGCTGCTAGTTTGTTTGATATAAGTTATTCCTTTAACAATAATGATAAAATAAGTTATACTTTCTTTTATGCGAGAAATGCGACTCAAAACTATAAATTAAGAAACGGTTTTGATTCGGAAGGTATTATTTTAACGGGAAGTAATGGTGTTAATCATATTTATGCGTTACTTAACAATCAATTGATGGGACGTCATCAATTATCTGACAGTTGGAAGTTGTATTGGAGTGGGTCTGTTGGCTTTACCAATAGCTTAGAGCCTGATAGAAAGCAAGTTATGTTTAGAAATAAAGGAGATTATTTAACGTTATTTAAATTAAACCAACAAGAAACTATGCGTTACTTTGGTAATTTATATGAAAAAGAATTCACAGGTAATGCAAGGGCTACTTATACCTTTGGTGATAACGACAATTTGTTCAACTTCGGAGTTACTTATAAATATAAAAAGAGAGATTTCTCTTCAACAAGATTTTATTATAATGTAAGAAATATTAATCCAATTATTGAAGAACCATATAGTGCTGATGATTATCTAAATCATCAAAATATAGTAGATGGAATAATTACAGTAAGAAAAAATCATCAACAAAGAGATGACTATTATGCAAATAGTAAAATAGCAGCAGCATTTGCAGAAGTTAATATTTTCCCAACAAGTAAATTATTGTTAAATGCAGGTTTACGTCTTGAGTACTCGAAGCAAGCTGTAGGTTATGGTTTAACCAGCGGAATGAGAGATACTGCTAACTTAAATAAATTAGATTTATTCCCGGCACTTAATTTAAAATATATATTAAACGACTATAACAACTTAAGATTATCGCTTTCTAGAACAGTTACAAGACCATCATTTATTGAAATGTCTCCATTCTTATATAAAGAATCTTATGGTAGTGCTGAAATCCAAGGTAATGATAGTATTTTAAATGGATACAATTATAACCTAGATTTACGTTACGAAATGTTTTTTGAAAACAAAGACTTTATTTCAGTTGGAGGATATTTTAAATGGTTAAAGAATCCTATAGAAAGAATTCAAAAGTCTTCCGGAGGCTCGGCAGTACATTCGTTCCGTAACGCCGATAATGGTTTAGCTGCAGGTATAGAGGTTGAATTCAGTAAAACAATAATAAAGAACTTAAAATTAGGATTAAATGGTTCGTTAATGTACACAAACGTAATATTACCGGAAAATGCAGGTATTTATACGGACACTAAGCGTGCATTACAAGGAGCTTCTCCTTATTTAATGAATGCTGATTTATCATACCATGTCCCTTTATCTGATAACTCTAGTTTAAACTTTGCTATCTTATACAACTTGCAAGGTCCTAGAATTCATAATGTTGGAATTTATGGTTTAGGTAATGTTATACAAAAAGCACTTAATACTTTAGACTTTACATTTATATATGATATTACAAATAACTGGAGTGTTAAAATGAAAGTGAACAATTTATTAAATAGCGATATAATATTTACTCAGCAAATTAAAGATAGTCAGGAAGTATTTGAAGTAGAAAGATATAAACCTGGTTTAGGTGGTAGTATAAGTATTTCATTTAACTTATAAAGTTTTTAAGAGTAAGAAATTAATTTGAGAGATCAATATAAAAAAATAAAAACAAATAAAATAAATAATAAAAAAATCAAAAAGAGTAGTAAATCAATAATTAATAATTAAAAATATTTTTGAATATGAAAAAGACATTAAAATTAGCTTTATTAGCTTTAATTAGCGCCTTAATAGTAGGCACATTTACTTCATGTAATGAACCTGATGAACCAACACCAAATGTTGAAGATCTTGATTTAGTTGGAGATATCACAGATACAAAAACATTAAAAGAAGGTAATACATATAAATTATTAGGTGGACTAACTGTTAAAGAAGGTGGTTTATTAGTAATAGAAAAAGGTGTTACTATTATTGCAGCAGACAACAATGCAGTTCCATACATTTTAGTAGAACAAGGTGGTAAAATGGATGCTCAAGGTACAGCAGATAAACCAATTGTTATGACAGCAGAAAATAAAGAACCAGGCGCTTGGGGTGGAGTACATATTTGTGGTAGAGCTCCAATAAACGTATCTGGAACAGCTTTATCAGAAATTGGTGATGCTCCTTACGGTGGAAATATTCCTAATGATAATTCCGGTACTTTACGTTATATTCGTTTAGAATATACAGGTTTTGCTTTCTCAGAAGAAAAAGAATCTAATGGTTTTACTTTCTACGGAGTTGGTAATGGTACAACAGTAGAATATTTACAATCATATATGGGTGCTGATGATGGTTTTGAATGGTTTGGCGGTGCTGTAAACGTTAAATATTTAGTAGCTACAAATAGTGGTGACGACTCTTTTGACTGGACAGAAGGTTGGACTGGAAAAGCTCAATATTTAGTAGCTTACCAAGATAGTAACATGGGTGATGAAGGTGATTGCTTAATTGAAGCAGATAACAACAGTAAAGATAACTTTGCTTTACCAATTTCTCATCCAAAATTATCAAACGTAACTTTAATTGGTAACAATTCACCAGAAAATAAAAAAGGTATCCGTTTAAGAGCAGGTACACAAGCAGAAATATACAACACATTAGTTAAAGGTAAAGCAGATGCTATAGTTGTAGAAACTGTTGGTACAGGAACTAGTTTAGCTGATGGAATATCAATATTAGATCACATTTACGTTGAAACAAGATTAAAAAGTGATTCAACATTCTATACCCAAGACGATTTCTTAGCTAATCCTAATAATAAAGTTGGTGAAACAATAAACTTCAATAACAATTATGTAGGTGTAATTGAAGGAGGTAAAGATTTAAGTGCTGATTCATTCTTTGAAAAAGCTGAATATAAAGGGGCAGTTATCCCTTCAAATGACTGGACCAGAGGTTGGACCAAGTAGTTTTCTTAACTAATTATTTTTTTCAAAGTGAGAAAGAATTTTTCTTTCTCACTTTTTTTATTTTCAGTTAGGGAGAATTATATCCTTCTCATTATTTTTCAAAGTGAGAAAGATAGAAATCTTTTTCATTTTTTTATTGATAAGTTGCCTTTTACAATTATATAATCGTTGCAAACAACTAATAGGAGTGTATCTCATAATTTCTAAAGTTGAATCCTTCAATATTAACTTTCACTCTTATGGGAATAGTGTATTAGCCTTATAGTAATAATGTTAAGGTTATATAATTACTTCAATTATAACTTACACATTTTTATAGTGATAGTGTCCTTAAGATAGATTTCTTAGTTTCCTAAGATTTCCTTATAGCTTTATATCTAAAAAAGTTTTTGAATTTTCTAATTGAAATTTCAATGAAAACCTAAATAATTAGAGCAATTCACTATTTAGAATAATAGTTTACAGGGTTTGTAAAAGTTTCACTTACTATTATTTCAATATTAGAATAATTCTTAGAAATAATATTTTTAAACCATTCACAAGAAAATATCTCCGTTTCAAAATGGCCTGCATCTATTAGTAATAATTGTTTATTAGGAGTATAGAAGTCATGATATTTTAAATCTGCAGTAACAAAAGCATCTGCTTTTTTAGAAAGAGCTTTATTGATTAAAAAACTCCCTGACCCTGTACAAAGAGCAACTTTCTTTATTTTTTTACCTGTTTTTATTGTATGACGTAAAGTAGGTGTTTTAACTATGTCTTTTATTAATTTTAAAAAGTTATCCTCAGTGTAATCTTTTTCTAATGTTCCAATTATTCCACTACCAACTAATTTATGTTTATTATTTAAAGTATTGATAAAATAAGCAGGTTCTTCGTATGGGTGAACATTTATGATTGCATTAGTTACTTTTTCTAAATTATCTTGTGATACTATAACCTCTGTTCTAATTTCCGGTTCTTCATGAATTTTTCCAATTTCTCCTACATACGGATTAGTGTTTTCATTAGCTCTAAAAGTTCCGTAACCATCGGAGTTATAGCTGCAGCAATCGTAATTTCCAATAGATCCTGCACCTGCATCAAATAAAGCATTTCTTACTTTTATAACATGATCTTTTGGGGTAAATATTACAAGTTTATAAGTTGTAGTATTAGAATTATCTAAAGGTTCTATATTTGATAAACCTATTCTTTTTGCTACTAACCAATTTAAACCATCATTAATATTATCTAAATTTGTATGAGCAGCATAAATACTAATATTGTTTTTGATAGCATTAATAATTAATTTTGAATCTGAATTATTAGTAGTTATGTTTTTTATCCCCCTAAATATAAAAGGGTGATGGTTAATTATTAAATTGCAATTTTTAGATATAGCTTCGTTAAGTACTTCTTCTGTAAAGTCTAAAGATATTAATATTTTAGTAACTTCCTGATTTTTATCACCTATTTGTAATCCGGGATTATCCCATTCTTCTGCAAATGCTTTAGGTGCATATTTTTCTATTAACGATGTTATATCTTTTACTTTTGTCATTTTTAACTTTTATTTTAAATAATATTCCTACTTATTTTACTAATTATTTTTTCATTTACCCTTTTTTATTTCTGATTCAGTCCAAATTTATTCTTACTCTTTTTCATTCTCAATGTTAAGTATCCTACCTTCTGATTGACCTCCAAATTCAGGAGCATACATACATTGTACTTTAGTTATTCCTGCGTTAAATTTTCCACTTTGTTGAATGTTTACAGGATATTCAAAAACATATTTTCCTTTTAAGAGTTTATCAATAAAAAAGTTGACAGATTCGTCTTTAATGCTTTTATAATAATATAGCCCATTTTGATATTCAAATCCTGACAACAAATCTTGTGCTATAAAGCACGATGGAATTAAATCTTTAACATGAACAAACTCTAACTCTCTATCAGTTTCTAAAGTTATTCTTATTATTATTTTATCTGTTTGTTTTATATTTTCATCATTTTGAACCTCTGAATAAATTACTTTATCGCCATCAAAACTACTTTTTAAGATTTGACGTTTTACGGATAGGCCTGCTCCAGTTGCTGTCACATTAGAGTAATCTGTTAAATATTGCCAGAAAACATTACCCCACGATGTACCATCTTCTGTTTTTGTGATAGTAATATTTGCAAAGTCTTCTGTGACCTCGCTGGCATCCCAAGTTTGTTTTATATAGCCACTTCCGGGAACAGATTCTTTAGTGTCAATAATATTATTTCCAACTTTCACGATATCATCTTTATAATCGCTAATGATTACAGGAGAATTCCCCATTAGTAAAGCGTATATAGCTTCGGCAGTTGCTTTAGAAGTTTCCCACATATTAGCTCGTTTGTTGTTTAATAAAAACCTTTGCATTTCTGAAACAGATTCTTTATTATTTCCTATAAAATTATAACACTCTATTAATTTACTTAGAGTTTCTATAGAACTGGTATAGCGATATTTATCAGTTAAATCTCTCCAATACATACCTAATTCTTCATTATGTAAAGCCCTTTCATCAAAAGATTTTAATATTATTTTAGAAGAGTTGGTTTTATTTGTATTATGTAAAACTAAAGCAGCTATTGCTTGTTGTTCTAAATTAAATTTTGTCCAATTATTTTCTAATTTATTATTAAAAAAGTTTAATGCACTTCGTAATATTGGATCATTTGTAGAGTAAAAATCAGGATTGATTTCACTTTTTATATATAAATATCTTAAAATATTATTTCCAACATAAGAGTATTTATCCTTATCTTTAATTTGAGAATAATATTTAGCAACTTCACCATCTAAAAATTTAACTGCACTATTTAAGATATTATTAATCTCAGGTTCATTTTTTAGACTGATAACTCCCAACTTATTTAAGTGTATAAATCCTTCAGCTATATTTAGCGTTGTAAAAAATGACGTAAAACTTGAGCCTTTTATCCATGGGAATCCACCATTACTATATTGGCAATTTTTTAGTGAATTGATTGACGATTGCTTTTGATAACTTAATTTATTTATATCAAATAATAGTTCTATTCTTTTACGTTGTTCATACTCATTCTTAGCATTCATTACCCAAGGAGTTTCGTTAATTAAAATATTTTTTAATTCAGGATTTTTTTCTAATTCCGAAACAAACTCTTCAGGATGAGTTGCTTTTATTTTCTTAAATATATCTTCGATAATTGGATTTTCTTTAACTATATAAGATGATATTAAATTTACGTATAACGAGTTAAAAATATCATTTGGAAAATTTTCGTTTCCTTCGTCCATATATGGTAATGCCATAATTGCATTCCATACAGGGTTAGGGGTATATTCCAAAGTTATATTAGTTGTAGAATACTCATCTTTATTGAAATTTTCTTTAAATCTAAGAAAAGTAAAGTCATTCTCACCTTTATCTTTAACAGTAATAGGTAACGATTCGGTAATTAATACCTTAGTAGTTAAAATAGGGATTATATGTTCCTCGGCATCTGTATGATTCTCAGTTTTAGCGCTCACTCTAATTTTTAATAATCCCGTATTGGCATCAGGTACTTTAAAAGTCCAATAGACGTATTCATTTTCTTGTCCTTTAATATTAAAAGATATTTTATTATCATCTATTAGTAAAGATGTAATATCGTTATCATAAAAATCAAATATTTGAATATATGAAGTTCCATGAATTTCACTATCAGACAAATTAGATATTCTTGCTGAATAATCTATAATGTCATTTTCAAAAAATACTTTTGGATTATTAGGTTGAATAAATACTTCTTTTTTAGCAGTAAAAGTTTTATTTAATATACCCATACTCATATCTTCTTTATGAGCAACACAAAATAATTGCCATTGTGTAATAGCATCTGGAACTGTAAAATTAAAACTTAGAGAACCATCCTCATCACTTATTAGTTGAGGATAAAAAAATGCAGTTTCATTAAAATTAGTTCTGATATTAACAAGATCTAAATCATCTTTAACATCGGGTTTATTGATGCTATTAGTATCTTGTTGTGTTTCAGCCTCGTCTTTTACTATTTCTATAGCTTCTTCTTCCATAGGTAATCCGTTAACTTCACCATTTGCAGATTCTAAAGCAACCTTATCAGCATCAATTGAAGTTGCATATAATGTGTGTTCCCCTAAACCTTGTTTTGCATATCTTCTATTAAATACAGGCATACTGTAATCGTAAAAATTATGAATAATGAAACTATCATAGTGAATAGGCTCAACATAATAATAGCCTATGTGGTTATTAGTTTCAGCATAAGAAGATGATATTTGTGATCGATTTATGTAAAATGGATTTCTATAATAATATGGAAAAACATATTTATTAGCATAATTTGTAAAGTTAAAATTGGACTGTATAATATCATTTAACGATTTATCATACATAAATGCTAATAATTCCGCTTTAACTCCTTTATCTTTATTTGATATTTTTACTTTCCAATTTTCATTTTTACCAGGTGTTAAAATAATCTCATCATTATCTTCTCTAGTTGTAATAAGTTCAATATTTAATTCTCTATTAGTGAATGGAACTTTTACAATTTTATTTTTGAAATACTGACGATTATCATAAATACTTGTAACATTTATACTTATTTCACCTCTGTCTTCTTCTAAAACTTCAAAAGAATAATTTGTTGAATAATTATTTAGCTTTATATAGTCATTATATATAACTCTATTTTTAGATACTATAAATAATTTTGCATAGCTATTTTTAACATAAGAAAAAATATTAACATTAATAGTTTCAGAAGGTTCTGCAATATTATTATTTACATCAATTTTGATATCACCTAAATTAAAAATAGGGTTGCTTTTATTATCGTAGATATTAGAGTAAATAACCTTTTTAATTTCGTTTCCGTAATTATCTTTTCCTTTTATTTCAAATTCATATATTCCATTAGATAAATTAAAATCTAAGAAATTAAAATTTCGTTTATCAGTCTTAGAATCAAAAATAACTTTGTCTTTTTTCCAATTTTTATATTCCCATTCATCTCTACAGATATCCTTTGGAATAAATTTTTCATAATCTTCCGGTTGATGTACAAAAACATCAAACTTATTTACTGACTTATTCATATTAGTTGAATAAGGGCGTGGAATTTTTCTTGGAGCTATCAATTTTGTAATTTTGATATTTAGTTCCTCATCTAAAACGTCTCCATTAATATTTACAGGCCTAATATATATGCTATCAGAATCTTTTAAATTAGATAAATTAACTTCATCAGGAATATTAGTTTCTATTTCCATTGCAGTTTCAGAAACGTTAATATCATAAACGCTACTGTTAGTTTCGCCGGAAATATCAGTAACATCTACAGCAACTCTAAAAGTATAAATAGGAGTATAATAATACTTTTTTGTAGGGCAGATAGCATCAAAGCATATTTTTGCTATTCCATTCTCATCTGTAGTTGTTCTTCCGGAAGTTATTTCTATATCATTATATGAACCAAAATGCCAATAGTTTTTAATAGTTCTGGTAACAGTGTATTTTACAGTTGCATTAGTTAATGGAGCACCACTGTATGTTTTAGGAATTACATTTAAGCAAACTTCTTTATTGGCTTTTATCTGATCAGTAGAAGTTTTAAAATCTATATTAAAAGAGGGTCGTTTATATTCTTCTACATTAAAACTAATAGAGCCATATCTACTAAAAGTATTAGTAGATATAGTAAATCTTCCATTTAATACATCGTTAGGTATTACAAACGAACCGGTAAACGAACCGTATTCGTTAGTTATAAAAGTTTTGGAGTCTATATTAGAATAATTTGCATCTTTAAGATCTACTAAAATAGATTTATTTTTAATTACATTATGATTGTTTCCGTCAGACTCAACTGCAATACCCTTAAAATGAACTATTTGCCCTGGGCGATAAATAGCTCTATCTGTATAAAATATTACAGATTCAGTTTTATTGTTGGGATTATATTCAGAAAAGTTATACGGATACAAAAATAATTTTTTGTTGTTTTTGCTAACTATTATTCCCTTACTATAGTAAGAATTTCTATTGTTTAAGTCAGGTTTGTTTACCTTAACAAAACCGTCTTTATTAGTAGTTAACTTATTGCCAATATTATTAAATAATCCATCTTTAGAGTTTCTAATTTTACTAATAAATTGAATATCACAATTAGGAATCGGTTTGCCGTTATTTCTATCACACGAAATTAATTCAATTTCATTTTTCTTATCACTTTCAGATATAACCAGATTAATATCTGAAACTTGAAAAGTAGAAGTAGCAATATATCCTTTATCATAATCAAAAGATTCAGTATTTGATACAAAAATAAGATAACATCCTTCTTCTAAAGATGGTAAAATAATTTGAGTACTATGTTGTCTGTAATCTTCAGATTTAGGAATTTCTATTTCTTTGCTATCAATTAAAGGCCTTTTTAAAAACTTCTTAATAAAACTATTTTTATGTATATTGTTATATTCTAAATTTAAAGAGATTAGCTCATCAAAACTAATGCTAACTATTTTATAATAAAGTTTTTCACAGTTTTTATATTCTATGGAAACAGGAAAATACTCCTTAGGATAAACAATTTTATCAAATTCTATAGTTGAAATTACAGATTCTGAAATAATATCTTTTAAATATTTACAACCTTTACCTCCTTTAGTATCAGGATGGTCCTTTATGGCCTTATCACAGTAAGCCAATGATAATTCATAGTAATCTTTATAATCGTCTGAAATATCGCTATTATATTTTTGTGCATTTTCGTAATAAAAACTTGCAATTTCATACATAATATTAGCAATATCAGGATGTTGAGCATAACGTCTTTCTAAATTAAATAAGGCATTTAAATATAATTCTTCCTTATTATCTAAATCGGTATTATAGTAAACAAATTTTAATCTTGATAAATCCGTATTAATAAAGACCGTTGCATTATCTTCATTGTTTTGCATGATATTTTGATATAGACTTAAAATATCAATCAAATTTTGTGAAAAACTAAAACTCTTATCAATCTTAGCATTTACAAAAATATTAAAAGCAGATAGAGCTTCACGATTAATTATTTTTTGTCCTAAAGGATTATTTTGTGGATTTTCAAAAGCTTTAATCGCATTATAAGCTAAAAAATCGTATAAAGTTGGTAAATATTTTCTGTTCTCGTTTTCTTCTTCTTTTAAGATTACTTTATAGTCGTTTAAATCAATTTCTTTTAAAATATCTTTATCTTCAACTGATTTTAAATAACAATCATAAATTTTATTTATAAAATCTTCTCTAGACCAAGTAGTTATATCATCACTGATAGAATTTATATTAACTTTATTCCCAATAACATATCTGTTGTTTTCTAAGTAGTTATAATATAAATTACCTAAAATAGAGTAGTAAATATTTTTAATAGGAGTGTTGCTTTCTTCAGTTTTTTTAGTAATTATATTAATATTTTTAATATCGAAATCTTCTTGATGTATATCATTAATTTTTAATCTGTATAACGCAACCTTTATAAGTTGAGGTTTGTTATTTTCTTTAGTTGCTATTTCTTCTATTTTTATTAAATCTTTTTCTGCTTGCTGAGGTAAAAAGTTTTCTATAGATTTATCAACGTTTTTCCACAAGTTATTGTAATTAGTGTTTTGTGAAAATGAAATATTAGTTAATAAGAAAATCATAATTGTTGCAACGGTTAGCTTTTTCATATTAAAATATTTTAAAAGAATAATTGAATAAATATTAGTTCTCGCTAAATGAATTTAGAGGAATATATCTTTTATCAGAAGTTTTTATTTCTTCATTTACAATAAAACATCCATGAAAATATGTTTGTAAAAAGTTTTTAGCTTTTTCAGCATCTAACTTATTTCTAAAATTACCAACTCTAACTCTGTAGTAAGGTGAATTATAAGATATATATGCTGCCATTGTAGTATCTATTTCGTATAATTTATCAGCAGCTTCAAAAGCACCATTTTTGGAATTTGCTCCTGCTTCAAAATAGATTTGTACTCTATATCCATTATATTTAGAGTTAAAAGTATCGTAAATCTTTTTCTTTTCGATTAAATTATCTAAAGAATGAGGGGCAAAAATGTTAACGGATCCCTTTTTATTATATGAATTATTATTAAAATTTTCCTGAGCAATCATATTTTTGCTTAATAAAAATGCTGCTGTGCATAAAATAATAATATAAAATCTATTTTTCATAAAATTAAAATTATTGTAATTATTTGTACTAGCAAAGATCGTTCTTTTTTTAATGAAATAAAAAATTTTATTAATAATTTAAATTTTTAGGGATGGCATCCCAATTTTTAGGGATGGCATCCCAAAGATAATACATTGTTATTCAACAAATAAAGAGGTAATTTCACTTAATTATCTTAATTTAATATTAGGCTTAAAAATCGAAAAAAATTAAAATAATCCTCCGGATTTATTAAAAGATGATATTCCTAAGTGTTTGTATGCTAATTCTGTTGCTTGACGACCTTGAGGTGTACGTTTAATATAACCTTCTTGAATTAAAAAAGGTTCATATACTTCTTCTATAGTTCCCTTATCCTCTGAAACAGCTGTTGCAATTGTAGATAGCCCAACAGGTCCTCCTCCAAATTTTTCTACTATTGCTGATAAAATTTTGTTATCCATTTCATCTAAGCCGTTAATATCAACGTTTAGTGCAAGAAGAGCCTTTTTAGATATTTCTATATCAATATGACCATCACCCAAAATTTGAGCAAAATCTCTAACTCTACGTAGTAATAAATTAGCAATACGAGGAGTTCCTCTACTTCTGCGTGCTATTTCGAAAGCAGCTTCTTCATCTATATCTACGTTTAAGATATTTGCAGATCTGTTAATAATTTGAGCTAAGGTGTTGCTGTTGTAATAGTTTAATCTGGAAGTAATTCCAAATCTGGAACGTAAAGGTGCTGTCAGTAATCCTGATCTGGTAGTTGCACCTACTAATGTAAACGGGTTTAAACTTATTTGAACACTTCTACTATTGGCACCTGAATCTATTAAGATATCTATTTTATAATCTTCCATTGCAGAGTATAAATATTCTTCTGTAATAGGAGATAATCTATGAATTTCGTCTATAAATAAAACATCGTGAGGTTCCAAATTAGTAAGTAAACCGGCTAAGTTCCCGGGTTTTTCCAATACAGGACCGGAAGTAGATATTACATTAACTTCAAGTTCATTTGCGATAATATAAGATAAAGTTGTTTTTCCTAAACCGGGAGGTCCATGAAGTAACACATGATCTAAAGCTTCTCCTCTTTGTTTTGCAGCAGCACAAAACACTTTTAAATTTGTAATTATGGCTTCTTGTCCGCAAAAACTTTCAAAACTTTGTGGTCTTAAGGCTATTTCGTACTGTTTATCGCTTTTAGACAAGTGTTCAGAATTTGGATTTAAATTTTTGTTCATCATTATTTCTTAATATGCAAAGGTAAGAAATTAATATCAATCAAAAAAATATATAGTTCCTATTTAATGTCGTGATATTCAAATAATCGCGCATTCTCCCTCCCATATAACTTAATTTTAATTCATTCTTGGCATTTCGCTACCATTACCGTTTTCTCCCATACGTGAATCATCATCTATTTTTAATCTTCTATCTTGATAAGATTTCATCTGTCCAAATTTATATGTAAATCCTAATGAAATCACTTGACTATTTCTATCATGAGTAAATTCTACATAATCGTTCTCAGCTTTATAGATAGAACCGGAGTGTTTTCCCGTTCTAAATAAATCTCTTACGTTTAAAGATATTGTAGCCCTTTTATCTAAAAAATCCTTTTTTATACCAAGATTAGCACTAAACATAGGATTAAATTTAGTATATCCATAGTTTCCTCCGGTTGTTCCCCATCCACTAAATTCAATTTTATAATCTTTAGGTAAATAAAATGTATTAGAAAAATACATATGACCCATAAAACTTTTATTAGTAGTATCCTTTAATATATAGGTATTGTGTGCTCCTGACAAACTGATATTAATAGTATACCATTTTGTTATAGGTAATTCAGTTAGCGAAATAGATGCTCCAAACATATGCGTTTTACCTTCATTTGTTGAAAAAGAAACACGTATTCCTGTTTCCGGATCATATTTAGTATCTCTAGTTATTACATCTGTACCATGATTATACATTAATCCAATATTAAAATATTGTTTATATCCAAAATTAATATAAATATTATCATAAAATTGTGGAGTTAAATCCGGATTTCCTTCACTGGCAAAATACATGTTTTCACTATAGCTTCTAAATGGATTTAATTGACCGTACCAAGGTCTATTAATTCTTCTGGTATATGAAATGCCATATCTAAAGTTTTCGTTTGGATTATACCCTAAATATAGAGTTGGAAATATATCTAAATAATGTTTTTTAGTTATTGTATCTGTACTTAACCAATCTCCTTTAGAAAAAGTTTGTTCTGCTCTAATACCAACTTTTAAACTTAATTTTGGATTAAACATAATACCGTAAGAGGCATATCCTGCCAATACTTGTTCGTAATATTGAAAAATATTTTGATACGATGTGTCTAATATCCACATATCGTTAAATAATTCTTCTCTATTTAATGAATTATCCGTAAAAGTATAAGTATATTTTGCACCTGCTTCAAATGAGTTTTTTTCATTAAATTTATGGGTAAAATCCGCTTCTGTAGTGATTACATTAAACTTAACAAGTTGATCATCTCTAAACGAAAATTGAGGTTTAGTATCGTTTCCTAAGCTATCCCAAAAAAGGTTATGTTGAGTATTTAACGAATTTCTACAATGTTGCCTATAATCTGTACTTAAAGTTATATTAGATGTTTTTTCATCATTAAAATAGTGAGTATAGTTTAAATTTGCAAAAAAATTGTAACCATTGTTTTTATTGTTTACATCTACAATATTATTTAATAATAAATTGTTGTCAATATCATATATTCTATTATAAGTATCATCGGAATTGGTACTTTTTCTATTTCTATGTCCTCCGCTTAAAATATATCCTATAATGTTTCTATCGTTTAAATAAAAATCTTGAGTTAGTTTAAAGTTTTGATTAAGCCTAGAGGATAAAGTCTTATTGTAGTTATCTATTATTTGAATTGGGGTAACAGAGTATTGATCATCCTCTCTAAATCCGTTATTGATTCTTCCTCCATAAGTGAAAATAGTATTAACCATTTTAGTTCTATAATTTAAACTTAAGTTTAAATTTCCACCTTGATAATATTGATCATAAAATGCACCATTATAACCGGCATTTACAGAACCGTTAAAACCTTGTAGAACATTCTTCTTAGAAATAATATTAATAATACCACCCGAACCTGAAGCATCATACTTTGAAGACGGATTGGATATGATTTCAATTTTATCTATTAAGCTTCCATCTGTAGATTGTAAAAGTGCTTCTAACTCAGTTCCGGTCAAATGTGATGGCCTATTATCTATCCAAACATCAACAGCCATACCATTTAAAGTTACATTTCCGTCAGGGTCGACAACAATTCCGGGAGCTCTTTTAATAACGTCTTCTGCTGTGGCATTTTGAGTATCAATATTATCAGCAACATTCATTACTAATTTATCTATCTGTTGCTCAATTACAGTTCTTCGAGCAATAATTTCTACACCTTCTATTGCTTCTTCCTCTTTTTCTAATGTAATAATACCAACATTTTTATTGGCACTTTCTACTGTGATTATTGATTGATAAGTTAAATATCCAATAAAAGATACTTGAATAGTGTATTTTCCGGTAGGAATATTTTTAATGGTAAATTCACCTTTTTCATTTGAAATACTACCGCCAATAACATCGACTTTATTTTCCGATAACAGAGCTACTGTTGCATAAGCTAACGGTTCATTATTATGTGTTGTTATTTTCCCAGTTACATTGTAGTTAGCTGCAAATGCAAAACTGAATACTGAAGTTATAATTAGCAAACTAATTGCAGATAAAATTTTTTTCATAATTTATTTTCTATATCAAATTATTTTTATGTCCTTATTTTTTGAACATATTTATTCTCAATTTTAGACATAACGATTTTTTTATTATAATATTATTACAAAAGTTTTTTTTTAAGATTCATTTATAGTTTATTTAAACTATTTAACATGTTTAAGGGATACTTGTTTTTCTAAATAGTTAATGTGTTAAATTCAGCAAACCGTCTTTACCTTCCTTACCCCAAATTACCCATCTTAAAGTAAAAGCAATAACTTGATTACACTGTCCCTTTTGCCAAAACTGTTTAGAGAAAGGTCCGTATTGCCAGCTTTGGTTATTCTCATAAGATCTGATAGGGGTTAAAAAGAAAGTTCCGGAATATTTTACGTCTAAACTTAAATTTTTAATGATAGCAATACCCATTCCAATATCAAACGATAAGTCTAATAAATTAAAATCATATAAATCGGACAAATCTAAATAATTTTGAGTAAACTTGGAACTTATTAAAAAACCTATATTGGGTCCTATATAAACATTCCAATAATCGTTAAAAATATATCTATAATGAATAGGAACTGTGATATAATTTAAAGATAATTTAGACTGATATACCGTTCCTGCCAAAGTATCTGCTCTTGTAGGTACTTTTCTTGATCCTTTTTGCATGAACGAAACTTCTAAGTCTATTACAGAATTATCAGAAATAAAAAAGTTTGTAAAAATACCTACATGTAATCCCGGTTTGCTAAAAACCCTAGAAAACATAGCAGGAGTATCAAAATCCGTACTATCTGCATTTATTAATGTACCTGTAGTATGTGTAGCAGCTACACCAAATAAAGCGCCCCCGTTAAAGCGTTGAGCAAATCCAAAAACATTAAAGCAAATAAAAATAAAAGTAATAAGTAGCTTTTTCTTCATTACATTAAACTTTGTATTTATAACTGATTTCGGATAAAGTTTGATTAGCTTTAACAATTTTGTTTTTTAAGTTTTTCTTATAATTTTCTAATTTTTCTAAAATATTATTATCGTAAGAAGCTAAGATTTGAGTTGCTAATATACCTGCATTTAAAGCACCATTAACACCAACTGTAGCCACAGGAATTCCTGGAGGCATTTGTACAATTGCAAGTAATGCATCTAAACCTTCTAAAGAGGAATTGATAGGTACTCCAATAACAGGTAAAGTTGTCATGGCAGCAATTACACCAGGTAAATGAGCAGCCATCCCTGCACCTGCAATAATAACTTTTATTCCTCTATCTTTAGCCTCTTTAGCAAATTTTGCAACTTCATCCGGAGTTCTATGAGCCGATAAAGCATTCATCTCGAAAGGAATTTGCATATCATCAAAAAATTGAGCAGCTTTTTCCATAATAGGTAAATCGCTCGTGCTTCCCATAATAATACTTACCAAAGGTTTCATATTTTATTATTTATGTTAATAAATTAATAGGCAAAGATATGGAATTTTTTTATTTTATACTTTTTGTAATCAATTACTTTAAAAAAATATTTAAAAATGTTAAGTTTGCAATCAGCAAAAATTTATATCTACAAAATACTTTATGAATAGATTATTTAGATTTTTAATAGCAATTAGTTTAACGCTTAGTAGCTTATTTGTATTTGGTCAAAAAGAATGGAATAATGTGGATGTATTTCAAGTAAATAAACTTCCTCCACATACAAATGTAATTCCATATAGTAACAATATAGATACATATAATTTCAATTATCAAAATTCCGAACATTATTTATCTCTAAATGGAAATTGGAAATTTTATTGGGTAGATAATTACGATAAAGCTCCCCAAGATTTTTATAAAGTAGATTATTCCGATAATTCGTGGGAATCGATAAGAGTTCCGTCTAATTGGGAATTGAATGGTTATGGTGTTCCGATTTATGTAAATCAGAATAATGAATTTGAATCTGACCCTCCTAATGCCCCACTAACAAATAATCCGGTAGGGTTGTATAGATATAATTTTAGAGTTCCTTCTTTATGGATAGATAAAGAAGTTATAATAAATTTTGGGGCAGTGAAGTCGGCCTTTTATTTATGGATAAATGGAGAATATGTTGGATATTCCGAAGACTCCAAAACCCCTGCAGAATTCAATATTACAAAATATTTAAAGGCAGGAAATAACTTAATAGCATTAAAAGTATTTAGATTTTCTGATGGATCTTATCTAGAATGTCAAGATTTTTGGAGAATTAGCGGTATAGAACGCGATGTGTTTTTATATGCTAAGCCAAAAATTAGTATTTATAATTATACGATTCAATCTTTACTTACAAATAATTATCAAGATGGTTTATTAAATGTAGAATTAAAATTGAGAAATTGGACAGATAAAACTCCTAAAAAACCTTATAAAATTCAATTTGAATTATTTGATCAAGATAAAAAATTAGTTAAATCAATAGCAAGATATACGGAATTTTCAGGTGTAAATTATAATATAGAAGATAATACAACAAAAGTATTAATTGACGAATATCTTCTTCCCGATATCAATAGCTGGAATGCTGAAAATCCGTATTTATACACTTTATTAATAACTTTATCAGATTATAAAGGAAATAAAATTGAAACTTTAAAAACTAAAATAGGATTTAGGACATCAGAAATTAAAGACGGTTTGTTTTGTATTAACGGTGTTCCAATCAAAATAAAAGGCGTAAATAGGCACGAACACGATACTAAAACAGGCCATGTTGTTTCTAAAAAAACTATGATAGAAGATATAAAACTAATGAAACAACATAATATTAATACTGTAAGAACTTCGCATTATCCAAGTGACCCCTATTTTTACGAATTATGTGATGAATATGGTATCTATTTGATTTCCGAAGCAAATTGCGAATCTCATGCGCAAGGATATGATAAAAATAGTTTAGCTAAAAAAGAAGAATGGATAGAACCTATTTGGGCTCGAACATATAACATGGTAGGACGATATAAAAATCATCCTTCTATTGTAATTTGGTCTCTCGGGAATGAATCAGGTAATGGGATTTGCTTTACTACTGCGTACGATAGATTAAAAATCTTAGATAATACCAGACCTATTATGTACGAAAGAGCTATTTTAGATTACAATACAGATATAGTATCAGTAATGTATCCAAGTTTAAATTACTTAGAAGAATATGCAAGCAAAAAGCAAGATAGACCATATATAATAGCAGAATATGCTCATGCAATGGGGAATAGTGTTGGTGGCTTACAAGACTATTTTAATTTAATAGAAAAATACGATCAACTTCAGGGAGGATGTGTGTGGGATTGGGTAGATCAAAGTTTTGAAAAATACGATAAAGAGAAAAAAGTTGTTTGGTATGCATTAGGTGGAGATTTAGGGGAAATAGAAGGAATTAATCATGATAATGACTTTTGTGCAAATGGATTAATAGCTTCCAATAGAAAGCCTCATCACCATATTGAAGAAGTAAAAAAAGTATATCAAAGTGTAAAATTTAAACAAATAAACGATTATACCTACGAAGTAACTAATTGGTTTGATTTTACTAACTTATCGGAAGTAAAAATTAATTATAAAATTTTATCGAATGAAAGAGAATTACAAGAAAAAGAAATAGATATCAATTTAGATCCACATAAAACAAAAAAAATAAATATAGAAATCCCTTATTTAGAAAGTAATCCAAATGAAGAGTTTTTTGTTTTATTTTCAGTTACTTATAAAAATCCTAAAGCATTTATAAACAAAGGATTTGAGATTGCATGGGATCAATTTCCTTTAAACAGTAAAAAAACGGAATTATTAGAAGTAACTAATAATAATCCACTAATCTTAAGTGAGTTAAAAGATGAAATTATGATTTCTAATGATTTATTCAGTTTTAAATTAAATAAAAATTCAGGACTAATCTCTTCCTTTATTTACAATAATGAGCAATTGTTAGAAGGTGACATCAGAAATAACTTTAATAGAGCACCAACTTCAAACGATCTTGCAGATATAAATGCCTTTAAACAATGGAGTAAAGTTGGATTAGATAATTTAGAGCTAAAATTGGATTCATTATATTATGAGCTGCTAGAAGATAGCAATAAAGTTGTAGTTTATACGGAGTTTACTATTAATAATGACATAGCAGACAATAATCATATTGGAAATATTAATCAATATATAGAAATTTTATCTTCGGCAGATGTTATTATAAGCAATAACATCAATATTACGGATAATGCAAAGACATTGCCTAAAGTAGGTATGCAGTTTAACTTAAAAGATAAATTTACTAATGTAGAGTGGTTTGGAAAAGATAAAGAAACTTATCCCGATAGAAACTCTGCAGGTAAAATATTAGTTAACAATAGTTTAGTAGCTGAATTGTTCGATAACCATCCGGTTCCACAAGAAAATACAAACCATTCTGAAATTAGATGGGTATCTTTTACTGCAGAATATGGAAAAGTAGGAGTATTTGTATCCGGAAATACTTTAATGAACTTTAGTGCATATAATTATGCTGATAGCAACCTTACTAATGCAAAACGTATCAATCAACTTACAAAATCTAAATCTTTAACTTTTAATTTTGATTACAAACAAGCTGGATTAGGAACAGCCACTTGTGGACCGGGAGTGCTTCCACAATATTTAATAACAGAAAAGAACTTTACTTATAAAGTTAGAATCCGTCCCTATTTAATTAGCTTCGAAACACCAACCGAATTATATAAACAAAATGTTTTTGGAAATACTAACTTTAGTAATAATCTAAAAATAATATCAGATAAAAATTATTTTAATGATACATTAACGATAACTTTAGATAATGATCACGAGATTAACTCAACAATTTATTATACATTAGACGGAAGTGTACCAACAGAAAGGTCAAAGATTTATACGGAACCATTTGTTATAGATACAACTTGTGAAATAAAGGCAAAAAGTTTTAATAGTCAAAAACTTCCTTCTGTTCAAGTATCTAAAAAGTTTGACTTTATAAACATCAAGTCAACTTCATTTAAACATAATCCGGAAGAGCTATATACAAAAGAATTAAACTATTCGTTAATGGATTTAAAGTATGGAACTTTAGGCGAATATCCATCGGAATGGTTAGGATTTTATGGGAATGATTTGGAGGCAGTGATAGAATTATCTAAATCGGTTGATATTAATACAATAAAAGCAAACTTTTGTAATGATGCAAATAATTGGGTATTATTGCCATTAGAAGTATCATTTGCATTTTCTGAAGATGGCGTAAATTATACAGATTATCAAATTGCAAAATTTGAGAATATGCCTGAAAATATAACCCAAGATTTAGATAAGAGTTATAACTTTTGGGCAAAAGCAAAAGTTAATGTAAAGAACATAAAATATATTAAAGTATTTGCAAAAAATATTGGGAAACTACCGGGATGGCATCCTCATGCCGGAGAGAAGAGTTGGATAATGATAGACGAAGTGATAGTCGAATAATCGTAATGTTACTTAAACTGTAATTAATACCAAATGTAACTATTTGACTAAAGTTTTTAATTATCTTTGTAGTTTAGTAAAATAAATTTTAATCTTCTGTTAATCAACTATGCAATTATCAATAATAATAGTCAATTACAACGTAAAGTATTTTTTAGAGCAATGCTTATTATCAGTAAGGCAAGCAATAGAAGATATAGAAGCCGAAGTTTTTGTTGTAGATAATAATTCTGTTGATGGTTCGCAAAAGATGATTAAAGAACGTTTTCCTGAAGTAAAAACTATCTTCAATAAAGAAAACGTTGGCTTTTCTAAAGCTAATAATCAAGCTATCAGACAATCTGTAGGAAAGTATGTATTATTATTAAATCCTGATACTGTTGTAGAAAAAGATACATTTACTAAGATTATTGATTTTATGGATAGCCATCCTGAAGCCGGTGGGTTAGGTGTTAAGATGGTTGATGGGAAAGGGAGGTTTTTACCTGAGTCTAAAAGAAGTTTACCAACCCCTGCAGTTTCATTTTATAAGATTTTTGGATTGGCTAAGTTGTTCCCAAAATCTAAAAAATTTGGGAAATACCATCTTACATATTTAGATAAAGATGAAATTCATGAAGTAGAAATTTTAGCAGGAGCTTTCATGTTAATGCGAAAAGAGGCATTAGATAAAGTTGGATTGTTGGATGAATCATTTTTTATGTACGGTGAAGATATAGATTTATCTTATAGATTAATATTAGGAGGATATAAAAATTATTACTATCCCAAAACCAGAATAATTCATTATAAAGGAGAAAGCACTAAAAAAGGAAGCTTAAATTATGTATATATGTTTTATAATGCAATGATTTTATTTGCTAATAAACATTTTTCCGATAAAAATATTAAGCTATTTTCATTTATGATTAACTGTGCTATTTACTTTAGAGCATTCTTGGCAATCTTAGTAAGGTTTATCAAAAAAATAATTTTACCATTAGCAGACTTTTTCTTTATTTATGGTGGATTTTTATTAATAAAGAACTATTGGGAGTTATCAAAATTTGGTGCTCATGGGGTATTCCCGGACTATTTTGAGATTATTATGATCCCGATTTATATATTAATTTGGTTATTATCTACTAATATCTCCGGTGGATATGATAAACCTATAAAACCAATTAATTTAATAAAGGGAGTTGGATTTGGAACAGTATTTATTTTAATAATTTATAGCTTATTAAGAGAAGATTTAAGAGTATCCAGATTTTTAATTTTAATTGGTGCAGTTTGGGCATTAGCATATTTGTTTTTATCTCGTCTCATATTATCAAAAATAAAAAAATCAGGAATTGTTTTCGAAAAACAAGCAAAAAAACGAATTGCTATTATTGGAAATCCCAGTGAAGTAGATAGAGTAAACGCTATATTGGATCAAACAGGCTTAAGATATGGCGAAAGAGTTTTTGTTGATGTAGATGATAATAATTTACCATCAGAAAAAGTAGTCGGAAATATATCCCAATTAAAAGAAATCATTAGTGTACACAAAATAAATGAATTAATTTTTTGTGCTAAAGATATTGAAACGAGTAAAATTATAGATCTAATGTCTGATTTAAGTAAGATTGATTTAGAGTATAAAATTGCTCCGGAAGAAAGTGTATCAATAATTGGAAGTAATTCTATCAATACTTCAGGTGAATTATATGTAATTGATATAAACTCTATTATAAAGCCAACTAATAAACGTAATAAGCGAACTCTGGATGTAATAGTTTCGTTAATTTTTTTCTTATTTTCACCTATTTTAATTTTTGTTACACATCGAAGATTAAGATTATATGCTGATATATTTAGCGTTTTATTTGCATTTAAAACTTGGGTAGGTTATTACGATGAAAAGGAAGAGTATTATTCGTCGTTACCTAAAATTAAAAAAGGAGTTTTATCTCCAATGATGTCAATAAACAAAGAAGTAAGAGAAAAGGTTAATCCTGCAGAAGTAAATTTATTATATGCAAAAAATTATAAAGTAAAACACGATATAGATATTATTTTAAAAGGAATAAAATATATATAAAATAAACATAAACATTGTTTATTTATCATAAAAAAAGGACTGATTATGAAGTTAAATTTAAATAAACCATTAGCTTTTTTCGATTTAGAAACTACAGGTTTATCTATCACAAAAGATAGAATAATAGAAATAGCCGTTTTAAAAATTAATCCGGATAGTACAGAGGAAGAAAAGACATGGCTCATTAATCCGGGTATGCCAATACCTGCACAATCAACTGAAATACATAAAATTACAGATGAGGATGTAAAAGATAAACCTTTATTTAAAGATGTTGCAGCAGAGATAAATAATTTTTTTGGAAATTCAGATTTAGCAGGATATAATGTTATCAAATTTGATATTCCATTTTTAGTAGAAGAATTTACAAGAGCCGGGATAGATTTCAACGTTGGAAACCGTAAATTTTTAGATGTTCAAAATATATTCCATGCAATGGAACAACGAACGTTAAAAGCCGCATATAAATTTTATTGCGATAAAGCATTAGAAGATGCTCATGAGGCAATGGTAGATACTCGTGCAACTTACGAAGTTTTATTAAAACAAATAGAACGTTACGATGGTGTTGAATATGAAGATAGATACGGAAATATATCTTATCCTATAGTTAATGATATAGAAAAATTGAGTGATTTTACTTATATTCAAAAAAATGTAGATTTAGCTGGTTTTATCGTTTACAATAAAGCCGGAGAAGAAGTTTTTAGTTTTGGAAAACATAAAAACAAATCGGTAAAAGAGGTTTTAAAAGCAGAGCCTCAATATTACGATTGGATAATGAAAAGTGACTTTCCTGAATATACTAAAAGAGTTCTTACAAAAATATACACAGATACCAAATTTTCTGCAACATTATTTTAGGTTATGAAAATTATTTGTATAGGTCAGAATTATGCAGATCATATAGCAGAAATGAATTCTATGGTTCCAAAAGAACCGACAGTTTTTTCTAAACCGGATACTGCTTTATTATTAGATAACAGACCGTTTTATTTACCGGAATATTCAGATAATGTTCAATACGAATGTGAATTAGTGATCAGAATAACTAAAAATGGAAAGTATATAAATAAAAACTTAGCATCCAACTATTATTCAGAAGTAGGCTTGGGAATTGATTTTACTGCGCGGGATTTACAAAAAAAATTTAAGGAAAGCGGAAAACCTTGGTTATTGGCAAAAGGGTTTGATAATTCGGCACCGGTAAGTAAATTTATACCAATCAAAGAATTAAAAAACCCGGAAAATATTGAGTTTTCATTACTCTTGAACAATAAAAAAGTTCAACATGGTTTTTCTAAGGATATGATATTTTCGTTTGAAGAAATTTTAGCATATATATCTAAATTTATTACATTGAGGATGGGGGATTTAATTTTTACCGGGACACCGTCCGGAGTTGGAAAAGTTAACAGAGGCGATGTTATAAAAGGTTATATAGAAGATAATCTAATGTTGGATTTTGAAATAAAATAAACAGAAAAAAACTATTATTACATGCAACAAATTGCATTTTTACAAACTATCCATAAGTTGTATGACGATAGAGTTTTCTATCATCAAACAAAATCATTAGAAAAATACGGCTTTAATGTAACTATTATATCTGCATACGAAAAAAATGAGGTTGATATAATTGAAAGTGAAGATAACAATAATACAAGATTAATTGGGTTTGATAGTTCTAAATACAAATTGTTAGATTTAATTAGAAAACTAAAAGAAAAATTATCCTTAGTAAATCCGGATATTATTATTTGTGATAATCCTGTTTCAGTATTTGCAGCAAATAGATATAGAGTTGATAAAAAATTAAAAAATTGTGTTATTGTTCAAGATATTACAGAGTTCTATCCTTCTAAAAAAAACTTATTTGGATTAGATGGTTTTGAAAAGTTTATTAAAAAGGGATTGTTAACATTTGCTGATATCATTGGTGGCGATTATTCAGATGCATTTATTTTTGGAGAGTATTATAAATCAATAGCTTATAGAAAAAGGCAAAAAAATAAACGATATGTTTTTGTCCCATATTATCCAAAATTAGAATATATAAAAGCTGCTCCTGAAAAAACTGATTTTAATAAATGGGTTTTATCTTATAGTGGAAAACTTACTGAAGAAAAAGGATATATAAGAGCCCTAAAGGCTGTCAAACAAATTGCAAAAATACATCCGAATATTCAATTCATTTTTAATGTAATATCGCAAGATGTACAAAAAGAATATTCTAAAGATGTTTTCGAAAACTTAACTATTAATTTTATGTTCTTTAAACCATTTAAAGAATATTGCGAATTTTTACATCAAAATGATTTATTTTTAGATTTGCGTGATAATGATGAAGAAAATACTCAGTGTTTACCTATTAAGTTATTTTATTATTTAGCAGCAGCAAGGCCATCAATATTTTCTAATTTAGATGCAATAAATCATGAAATAAAAGATTTTAGTTTAATTGGAAAGTTAGTAGATCCCAACAATTTAAGTGAAATAGTTAAAGAGATATCATTTATTATTTCAAATCCGGATTATTATAAAAAAACTTGTACTAATGCAAAAAAATTAAGTGAAAATAAATTTAATTGGAATATAATAGAAGACGATTTTATTAACTTTATTAAATCTTTATAAAATTAATACCCATTTTACTCTTGTAAATAATACACCTAATATATGGGGAAAATTGAACTTAAAAAGGATATAATACTATCTATTGTGGTTAAAACATTAGTTTTGATCTTAAATTTTGCAATAGTTTGGCTAACAGCACGTTTGTGGGGTGCTGAAGGACGAGGAGCAATAGCCATATTTATCGCAAATTTAGGTATTATTGCCATAGTTTGTAATATTTTTACTCAAAGTAGCGTATCTTATTTTTTTAAAAAAGTAGATGTTGGCAAGCTGGCATCTCAAGCATATATCTGGGTAGTTTTAGCATCTGCAATATGTTCAATTTTATGTGGTTTTTTTAATCTACCTCATTCCCTAATATTTTTACTGTTTGTAGTAGCAACATTAACGGGGTTTATAGCTTTTCATAATGCATTATTTTTAGGTGATCAACAAATATCCAATTACAATTTAATATTATTATTACAACCTGCTTTACTACTCGTATGCATAGGGGTGTTTTTTTTAATAAACAAAGAATTAGGTTATATTACTTATTTTTACTCTCAAATAATATCATTAACCATATTATTAATAATAGTAAAAATTCTCACTAAAAAAAAGATAGGTAAATTTAATTATAGTTTAGACTCTATAGTAGTTAAAAACTCATTTAACTTTGGTTGGCAAGTAGAATTAAGCGGATTGCTTCAATTTTTAAACTATCGTTTCAGTATGTTTATTTTGGAGCGGATGACAGGTTTAGGTGAAGTAGGTGTATTTTCTATAGGTATTCAAATAACGGAAACCATCTGGATTTTTAGTAGAAGCATATCCTTAGTACAATATTCTAATGTATTAAATTTAGGAGATACTATTAAATCTCGGAAAGAAACGGAAAAAATGTCCTTACTTAGTTTTTATATTTCATTTGCTTGTATTTTAATTATAATATTACTTCCGGCTAACTTCTTTACTTTTATTTTTGGTGACGAGTTTGCAGATGTAAAACGGGTCATATTACTACTTTCTCCCGGAACTTTAGCAATAGCGGCATCTAATGTTTTTGGAAACTATTTTTCTGCAATAGGAAAACTTAAAATATTAATAATAAAATCTTTAGTAGGATTAATATTTACAATAATATTATCATATATACTGATACCCAAAATGCAAATACAAGGAGCTTCGATAGTAAATTCAATATCTTATATAGTTTCTTCAGTAATATTATTTGGCTACTATTATTTTGTACACAAAAAAAACGCTATTGTAAAAAAATAAATATCAGAAGCCAGGGAAGCCATCCCAATAAACTAGGGAAGCCATCCCAGGAAAGCTGGGAAGCCATCCCAAAAATAAAGGATTCTATCTCATTAATACTTAACTAAATACAAGGCAGATAAGTTAGAGATCAGGGAAGCCATCTCAATAAACACGGGAAGCCATCCCAGGGAAGCTGGGAAGCCATCCCAAAAAATCGAGTGCCCACGATAAGAGGGTCAGAATTTTCTTCATTTTGTCTTCTTTTTTTAGATATGCTGCAAAAATAAAGAAAAAGCTGTTATCTCAAACGCTCTTGATAAGGTTACTGTTTCACCACTTTTTGCACGCACTTGCGTCCTTCCGCATCAATGATGTTGATGAGGTAGATGCCTGCGGGTAGGGAGGTCATGTTAATGTGGAGCTCGTTGCCCTCGCCCTGTACGCTTAATATCCGTTGCCCTTGCATATTTGCCACTACGGCCTGCCGCAGGTTCTTGCCCGTGACGGTTACAGTGCCTTTCGTTGGGTTGGGATGCACAACGGCAAATGCAGGGACTTTGTTATCTTCATCACTTGTCAGGCTTGTTTGCCCCCAGCGCAGCGGATAGTTTGGGATGGTGCAGAAAGCCATATCGTGGACGCATTCATATTCCTTGAAATATGGAGTTCCCCCATTTTGATTTCCTGGAATTGACGCGTTGATCCAGGTTTGGTCGAACCAACCATAGTAGTAAGTCGAGTCGTTGACAACTTTCCTAACTCCGCACATGCATGTCATACCCTTATACCTGATTTATGATTACACCATCCCCAAGGTGGCGAGTATGAAACTATTGTGTCCGAATCGGCTATTCCAAGGTTTTGAAACGGAGGCGGGAGAGTAGAATCATCGGTAATTCTTACACGATACCCCCACCCGTTGGCAGGGATGAACCAGATTTCGATGTGTCTTTGATAGAACATGCTAATGACAAAGTCCGTCACGCCGTCGTTGTCGAAATCCAGTTTGATGCTGTCGGGTGGGGCGTACTGGATGCTTTCCAAGCACCAGTCGGGGTCGAATTTTGTGTATATGATTTCTCCTTGTTGGGCAAAGCAACCCAAGGCAAGGACGAGAAATGCAATAAATGTTGTAGTTTTTTTCATAATACTTTGTTTTTTTGTAGAGTTCTCCAAATATAAACACAAAAAAACATTAATGCAACAAAAAACATTATTTTGTCCTAAATGGGAAGCCATCCACAAAAAAAACAAAAAAGGCGTTTTTTATTCAAAGTGGGATTAAAATAACTTAATGCGATTTGACTTAACTTTTAAGTGGGATATGGATTCTGAGTTTTTAATGCAGGATGATTAATAATTTTTATATCTTTTGTAAAATTCACTATTAAAATAACGTACATATACTTTTAAATCTGGAGAGAGGTGTTATTTATATTAATGGTAAAATCTGTATCTGAATCTATTGGAACAAACTGCCATGTACAACATGGATCTGTGCTTTCTACTTCAGTAGCTAATTCAACAACAATGTCTGCTAAAGATCTAGAAGGCACAAAACTAATGCTAATATCTGCATTGCCATGTTCAACTATTTTAACTTTACCAGTTAATGATTTTCCTTTAAAAGTGCAGTTTTCAACGTTAATACCATTTTTCTTTGCTCCATCGGGTTTAATTCCTGCAGAAAATTTAATTGAATCTATAAAATAAAAGCCAAACCTCTCAGGCTCGATTAACTCAATGAGGGGTTCTCCATTAAACCTACCATATTGTTTAAAAATGCCATCATCAACATCAAATACTAAGGAATCCCAAACAAAACCGGAATTATCCTTAATGAAATCTGTATCTTGTGCGTGTAAGGCTATTGGGAGTAAAATAAGGGTAGTTAAGAATAAAAAAAATCGTTTCATAATAAGGTAATTTAACATGTTAATTCTAAGATATAAATGCAAATATCATGCAAAAGGGAAGCCATCCCCAAAATAAAGGATTCTATCTAATTAATAATTAACTAAATACAAAGTAGATAGGTTAGAGATTCGGGAAGCAATCCTAGTAAGGTTTTGTTATACCAGTTAAAAAACAGCTTATTAATATTTCACGAAAATTTTGTCTATTTATTATTTTTTTGTAAGTTTGTAGGGAGATTCCTATATGGAATTCGTTAAATAAAAATTTATTATCGTTTTACAAATAACACCATTACTATGAAACAATACACACACGCATGGTTGGCCTTTATGGCTATCAAACGACTCCAGTATGCAAATATTCCCGAAAATTTAAAGGCTGATGCTGAAGCTTTGGTCAAATGGTTCCACGATTATCGAGACTTTGTAATCAAGGGCTCCTGGTATCCCGACAAAGTATTTAAAGACATGTCAACCAGTCACATTATCAAATATCGGCCCGACCCTAAGTCCACGGACAACAAGTTCAAGAAACTACCTAGCACCATCAAGATGTACGAGCTGGGACAACAATCGTCCCTCTACGGAAAACTTTCACTATTGAGAATGGTAATCTGGCAGACCGCTGCGAGTCTCTGGCGCATGGTATCATCGACAGCTTTAAGATGTTACGTAAGGAAGAGCGCGGTAATCCCATCTCGCCTTCAAACAACCACATCGCTATTCGATTTTTCGTCCTAAGCCATTATATTGCAGACTGTCACATGCCACTCCATTGCGACTTTCGGTCCTTTTCCTCCGGTGACAACATCCATGGTTTAATTGAGTCTGAATGGGACAAACAGGTGAAGAAATCTTACAAGATTGATACTCCCAACGAGCGTTTCTTCTATGATCCCGAAGGCTATCCTCTAAAGAAGGAGATCGAGCAACTGATACGGCTGGTGGAAGAGGATGTGGTGGTTCGCGAGTACAACCACTCGTGGGGCACGTATAACCGCAACGTGTGGGACTATATGAGTTCCCTGTCGCAGTATTCTTACCTGATGGCTTACCGTATGATTCCTGAGGAGTACGACGAGACAAACCTTACAAAGGATGGATTCTGGAAAACTGATGGGGGGAAGCACTTTGAGGAGTATAGCCGCTATATTTTAAGTGATGCTATAGACTCCATCGCCCGCGTGTGGCTCCATGTTTGGATCTGCTACCGCAAATGGGCTTACGGCAGGGAGTAAAGTTCGGGAAGCCATCCCAATAATTTCAGTAAGAGACTACATAAAAAAAGAGGGTAATAACTTTAAATATTACCCTCTTTTTTATATTTAAAAGCTAAACTAATAAAATTTAGCTTTGGTTATTTATAGCTATTATTATTTAATAACAACTTTTTTAACTAAAGAAGAACCTTCTTCTGTAATAATATTTATCATATAAATACCAGCATTTAATGATGAAATATTAATAGAGTTAGAGTTTTCTTTAGAAATTACTAATTGTCCTAAATTATTATAGATATTAACAACAGAAATGTTTGCACCTTCTATATTAATAATATCTTCTGCAGGGTTAGGATAAACAATAATACCATCATTAAAGTTTTCTATACCAACAATGTCTTCGGAATCTGCACATTCTTCTTCTGATTCGCAAGTTGGGTAAACTGCTGTAACACAAATAACATAGTTGCCTTCTTCCAATTCATCAGTAGTATATTCCTCTGTAGTTACTGTAGCTGCTAATTCTCCATTAATTGTAACTTTATAGTTATTAGCAGCATTGTTACCCGTCCAAGTTGCAGTTAATGTGTAATTATGATTATTAACTACAGTTAAATTTGTAACAGGATCACAAGTAATAATAGTTCCTACTTCAACCAATGTACATTCAGGTATTGATTCTATATCTTCAGTTACAGCTACAACACAATAGTTATAAGTTGCAGCATTTTCTGTATTTTCATCTGTAAATGTTAATTCGTTAGTAACTCCTATTTCTAATCCATCACGTTTTATTATGTATGAATCTACAGATGCTGGATCTGAATGATTCCAAGTTAAAGTAACGTGATTGTTTTCCTCTACAGTAGCTGTCAAATTCATTACTGGTTCTATTGCTATTGATGTTCCTGCACAATCTGCAGTAAATTCAAATAAAATACCGAAACCTGGATTTGATATTTCACAAATAATATTTTCTTCGTCACCGGCATAATATAAAGTGAATGAATCTTCATAATCATACCAACCGGTTTCCCAAGATAAAGTGATACCTACTCCAGATTTAACGTTAATAGTGTCGTATCCTAAACTACCGTCATATAATTTAACATAAACAGTAGGATCTCCATTATCGAATGTAACTTGTATTCTTGCATTACCATTCCATCCATCACCATAAGTATCTTGCATTTTAAATACTAAATCACAAGCATTGGCAATAGTTAAATCTGCAGTTATTTCTTCAAAGTTATCTCCCACTAATGTGGCATTAAATTCAATGCTACTATTAGGATCTATATCATCAGCTAATATAATATTAAATATAGCATTACTTACACCTTCTTCTGCTATATTACCCATGTCATAAGTATCTTCTGTAATAGTAACACCAGAAGCTGAAGTTGTTAAAGTTGCAATAGCATTTTGAGCAGTTGCACCACCTTTATTAGTAAAATTAATAGAAATAGGGAATTCGTCTCCAGGTTCGAATGAGCCTTTCCATACAAATCCGGAATATTCTACTATTGGTGCATAAACTTTTACAAATATTACACTTTCCCAAGTTTCATTACCATTAGATGCAACAATATTAATAGGATATGAACTGCCATTATCTATTCCTTCAGCAGCTTTGATAGTGTAAACACCATCTATAGTTAATGATGCATCCGGTTCAAAAATACCATATTCTGCTGTACCTTCTATTATTGTAATATCAGAGCTTTCAGAAGTTAAAGTAACATTTGTTGGAGTTGTAGTAGGATCTAAACCAACGTTTTTCATTGTTAAAGCTAATATAGCTGTTTCACCGCTTTCTAATTTTCCATCACCATCTAATGTATATCCATCTGCAATTAAGTAAGGACCTTCCGGAGCTATACACATTGCTTCTTGGTAAATGGTAGATGTATTAAATCCTGTAACAACTAATAAGAATGCTCCCGGAGTAATTTCGTTAGCAATACTAACAGTACCGTTTTCATCAGTAATACCTCTATAATAATTATCATCTTGAGATATACATACCATTGCACCTTCAATAGGTTCACCATTAGAAGTTACAACAGTTTCAAAATTAGAACCCGGAATAATAACATCATTAGAAAGTACTATTTCGTCCGGATTTTTAGTTCTTAATTGTAAAGAAGCATCACCAAAAGTAATCCAAGTATGAGCAGTACTAATATCAGAAGATTGTTGAGATTCTAATAACATTAAATTAAGAGAATTTACAACAATTGATCCCCATGTTGTACGTTGTTCATCCGTATTAATACCATTTTGACCAGGATGTTCGTCATAATTATAACCACCAATTAATAAATCATAAAAATAATCTTGCCCTCTCATAGGTGGCTCCCATGGTTGGCTAATAGATGACATTAATGTAAGAACGGCACCACCATTTTCCTTTTTCAACCATCTTTCAGCAAAACAATCACCTGAAGCGTTGTAAGAACCAACAAAACATGCACAAGCTACAATAAAAGGAAGTTTTTCACCATTTGTTAATTGATTGATATTAGAGTTGTTAAAACCGGTAGTACCAAATAAAGTTGTATTACCATGACCACAATACATTAATGTTGATGCACCTTGATTTAAATGACTGGCTAAAGTAGAAGCATTAGCACCCGGATCATAGTTTTGTAACATTGTATTATAAGTAAAAGGTTCTAATTTACTATCATATATATTTTGGATATGAACTTTATCTTGTTCTCCATCATCACCGTTATAACCGCCACCTTCGCTGGAACCAATACCTATTGCAGATGAATACCACTCCTCATCAGTAAAAGGATTTTTTTCATAATTGATAGATTTATTCATTTGAGTTTCAAGTTCAGTTGCATTGCTACATGAAAATCTACCAATAGCTATTTCTGGGAAGTTATCAGTACCTACAACGCAACCTAATTTTGGATCTTGAGGACTACCATCAGTATAAACATCACATTTTAAATCTTCCCAGTCACCAATTATTTGTACAAATAATATATTGTTATTTTCTTCGTATTTTTCTTTAATAATATTTTTAACATTAGTTCCTGTTGCAACAATTTCTTTATGTACAATAAAACCTTTTTCCCTTTTCCATTGAATGTATGGTTCAATAGTTTCTTGGTCTCTTTCTGTACATAAAACTAAAATTTCGCCATAGTTTGCCATAACATAATCGTATCTGGTTTTATCAAAATTGATAAACATGCTTTGATACATTCCTATAGCTTCTTTTACAGGTCTATAATTTTCTACCAACAATGGATTAGTTGCTTTTCCTTCTATTTCTGTTAAAGTAACTTCTATAGTTGTATAAACTCTTAAAGTTTTAGTTACAGCATTATATTGGAAAGGAAAAACTCTAACAACAGTTCCTCTTACATCTCTAACTATAAAAGGATCATCTATTGATGCAATTTGTTTTGGATAAAACTCATCAACAATAGAATTTGGATCTATTTTATAAGGGATAGATTTAGGATCCTGATTTCTGTATAAAGTACCTCTAGATGGAACTAAAGGATTTTCCAATTGAATATCTGTATATTCAGAATAAGTTACTTCATAAGTAACGTCTTTTTTTGAAGGTAATTGAACACCTGTACTCACAAATGGCAACTCAGCCCAACCTTCTCTTTCAGTTGTTGTTGTAGAGCTAAAAATAATTTTAGAGTAACTATTGTTGTCTAAAACAACATCTTTTAAATTCCAATTGTCAATGTTAAATGTAACTTGGTATTGATTGCTACTTGGCTCATTATAAGTAGCGGTATAATCTTTTGCATATAAACCAACACTACATAATAACAAAATAGTTAAAATAATTTTTTTCATACTTAGCTAATTTATTTAATTTTATTTATGATGTTTGTTAAAAAAATAAAGGTTTATTTTTTTCTAATTCTTGCAAAGATAATGAAAAATAACATGATACATTTGAATTAACTATTTTTAACATGATCATTATTTCTCACATTATCAATATCAAATAAGTAATTGTGATTTTATTGTAACAATAAAATTAAGAAAAAAAAATACTATATTATTTTGATTTTTTTTACAATTTCATCTCCTAAAATCTCATTGATCTTGCTTAATAATTCTGATTTATTGTATATTAAATTATTTTTAATTGAAGAGTTGTCTAAAATTACAGTTAAAATAGAATCTTCGTAATATACGCGTTTTGTATGTTTAGCAATATCTTCCTCATTTATATCAAACCACAATTGCTCAATTTTAGTCTTTAATAATTTTTTATCTAAATTATTGTCTTTTAAAACCTGATCTAACAAGTCCTTTAACGATGTTGGTTCAGAATAGATTGCCATAATTATTTGATATAAAAAATTTTAGTGGAGTTTGTTAAGTTTAGTTCTTTAAATAGATTGCTTAGTCTGTTAGTACTTGTATCAGTAATAAATACTTGCCCAAAATCGCCAGTGCTTACTAATTTAATAATATTAGTTGCTCTATGTAAATCTAATTTATCAAAAATATCATCTAATAATAAAATAGGAGTTTTCTTGGATTTTTCTTTAATATACTCGAATTGTGCTAATTTAAGTGCAATAGTATAAGTTTTTTGTTGTCCTTGAGAAGCATAGTTTTTTGCATTAAAATCATTAATAAAAAATAGGATATCATCTTTATGAATTCCATTCGAAGTATATTTTAAAATTAGATCTCTTTCGATAGAATTGTTTAATAAGTTTAATAAATTATCTTCTGTTAATTGAGATTCGTACTTTAAATTAACAGTTTCATTCCCGGATGATAGCATTTTATAGTAATGTTTAAAAATTGGGGTAAATTCATCCAAAAATTCTTTTCTTTTATTAAAAATACTATCTCCGTAATCTGCTAATTGATTATCAAATAATTTAATAATTGATGTATCCTTACTACTTTGTTCAAATAATTGTTTTAGTAATTTATTACGTTGTTGAATTAGTTTATTATAAGAAATTAATGAATTTAAATATTTAGCATCGAATTGAGAAATAATCATATCGGCAAATTTTCTTCTAATGTCACTACCTAAGTTGATTAAATCTCTATCGTAAGGTGAAATCATTATTAATGGGATTTTCCCAATATGATCCGAGAGTTTTTGATATTTTTTATCATTAAAAATAACTTTTTTGTTTTTATTTAATTCTAAAATACAACTTACTTTATCTATATCTAAATTATTATCAAACTCACCATGGATTGCAAAAAACTTTTCACCGTGTTTTATACTAATTTGATCAGATATATTAAAAAAGCTTTTAGTAAATGCTAAATAATGAATAGCATCTAATATATTAGTTTTACCAACGCCATTATTACCTATAAAACAGTTAATTTTTGACGAAAATTCCTCTTCAAAGTTTTCTACATTTTTAAATTTTAATATTGTAATTTTTTTTAAAATCATTTATTTTTTACAAATACATTTATTCTAATAATATTATAAATAATACTAAATATAGTTACTAAAAACAATTTTACTTTAAATATAAAAAAATTATTAATTATTTTTATTTGTCTTATTTAAACCACTATCTTCCAATATATTATAAAAGCTTTGATGGATTCTAGTTCTTATATCATAAGAGGATATTTTATTATTAGATGCGTCAGGATAAACTCTATTACTTAAAAAAACATAGACTAATTTTTTCTCAGGGTCTGCCCAAGCATAAATTCCTGTAAAGCCGGTATGTCCAAAACTGGATTTAGATGCCCCTTCACAAGCAGGATCATTTGCTTTTAATCCCGGTTTATCAAAACCGCATCCTTTTCTATTATCATCTTCTCTAAATTGAACAGAAGTAAATTGATTAATTACACCTTCCGAAATATATCTTTTATTGCCGTAAATACCTCCATTTAATAGCATCTGCATAAGAGTTCCAACTTCTTTTGCTGTAGAAAATAATCCTGCATGTCCAGAAACACCTCCCATTAATCCTGCATTTTCATCGTGAACATAACCTTGCACTAACTGGTTTCTAAAAAGAATATCGTTTTCTGTTGGTGATATTCTATTTTTATCGAATTTATTCAATGGATTAAAAGTAGTATTATAAAGTCCCATTTGAGAATAAAAAATAGAATCTGCGAAATAATCTAAAGGTTTATTAGTAACTTTATTGATAACTTCCCCGATTAATATATATCCTAAATCACTGTAAACCATCCTTTTTTTTGGTTGCATTTTAGAATTTGCTATTGAATCAAGTAAAAATTCTTTATATTCCTTCTTTACATAAAAATTATCTGCAACTTTAACGTTAAAAATATCTGTTTTAGTAGTGTTAGACCATTTTTTTCTAAAGTTCTCATCATTGATAAAATCTTTTTTAAATGGAATATAAGAAACAAATCTGGCTTGATGAGCCATTGTATTTCTAAAATCTATGTTTTTTTTGTCAGATTTTTTTAAAAAAGTCAAATAATCTGAAATAGGTTTATCTATGTCTATTATTGCATTATCATATAGATACATTACTGAAATATTAGTTGCTGCTACTTTAGTTACAGAAGCCAGATCAAATAAAGTGTAATTATTGATATTTAAAGAAGTATTGGAGTAAGTTTGCTTGCCAAAACTTTTGTTATAGATTACTTTGCCGTCATATGCAGCATAAACTTGACATCCGGGATATGCTTTTATGTCTATACCATCTATTGCAATAGAATCTATTTTGCTTAAATCTCCAAACATGTCAAAAATTTGAGCTTCAGATAAGTATTTTAAGACATTAGATTCTTCAATTTTTTCGCCGAATAATACAGGATATTTATTTGCTATAGAAATAGGAAGTTGACCATTAATTTCGTAAGCACCAAAAAGTTGTTGAGGTAATATTTCTAATACATCAATAACATTTTCGTATCCTAAAACAATAGCAGAATAATTATTTAAGCTAACTATTTTGTTGGTAAAATATGGATTAATAGCTAAGCATAAAATAGGACTTTTTAATTTGGAGAAATAATCAAGACCATTGATGACAGAATTACTAACCCCAAGATTACTTTTTGGTGAATTGTTGGATGATGCAACTAAAACAATGGTTCTATCGTATTTTTTTAGCTTATCAGCCATATCCTTGCAAGTTTCTATGGTACTATTTAGTTTTAAGTAATAAAAATCAGCATTACAATAATTTTTAATCATTTCTGTAAATGATATACAATTGTCATCAGAAATAACTAAACATGCAGTTTTAATATTAGTATTTAAATCTAATGGTAAAATGTTATCTTTATTTTTAATTGCAGTAGTGGAATTTATATAAAGTTCTCTACGAAGAGCTTTATCTTTTTCTGAATTAATATCCTTTTCGACATTTTCTAAAGAAACGTCAGTGTTATTAATAATATCAAATTTGTATTTATATTTTAGTATTTTTTTACAAGAATTATTTATTGTTACTTCAGAAATAGTTCCATCATTAACAGCATTGAATACAGAATCAATAGCTTTTTTTACATTTAAAGGTAAAAGTAGTATATCGTTACCGGCTAAAATTGCAGAAACTTCTACTTCGCCGGCAGGCTTATAGTTAGTGATTGCTCCCATCTCTAAGCCATCCGTCATAATTAAACCTTTATATTTTAATGTCTTTTGCAATAGATTAGTTACAATTGTTAATGATAAACTGGAAGGGCGTTTTATGTTATCTAATGATGGAATATATAAGTGTGCATTCATAATGCCTGCAACATTATGTTCTATCATTTTGGTAAATGGGTATAATTCTATATTGTTTAAACGTTCCAAATCATGATTAATTACAGGAAGTGAATAATGAGAGTCTATATTAGTGTCACCATGTCCCGGAAAATGTTTTGCAACTGCAATAATTCCATTTTCTTGTAAGGCTTTCATGTAAATTACTCCTTTTAAGGCAACATTTTCAGGATCTTCCCCAAAAGACCTATAATTAATTACTGGGTTATTAGGGTTATTATTTATGTCAACACAAGGTGCAAAACTCATATTTACTCCCAATCTCTTTAGTTGATTTGCAATAGTTTCACCCATTTTTTTGATATACATATCATTTTTAATAGCACCCAAGGTCATTTGTTTTGGAAAAGCCATTGCCTTATCTTTGAGTCTCATTTCTAATCCCCATTCAGCATCCATACTAATAAACATCGGTATTTTAGACATTTTTTGCCACTTATTAGTAAGTTTGGCTTGAATAGTAGGATCACCTTTAAAAAAGCAAATTCCTCCTATATTATATTCTTTAATATATTTTTCTATAATTGCTTCTTCGTTAATGTCTCCATTAGAAGAACCCCTGATAATAATCATTTGTCCTATCTTCTCTTTTAAAGTAAGGGTATTTAATACGGAATCAGCCCAGAATTCGGCATCTTTATTCAACTGTAGCTCTTCATTAAAATTATTATTACTTTGAGAAAAAACATCAAAGAAAAATAAACATAAAAAAATAATTAAAGAAAAATGTAGAAAATATTTTTTATTCATAAAAAATCAGATCAAAAAATAAAGAATATAATGATTATTTAATAATAAATAAATACAAAAATTATTCTTTATTTATATATAATTAATAGTTATAAGGTTAAATTATTTAACATACCGCCAAAATCTCCACTGCTCATCAACAATAAAACGGCATTATTATTTAACTCATTAAGAATTGCTTCTTTAAGTTTGTCAATATCATTAAAAACTTCTACAGTATCGTCATCAAATGCTTTTTTAACATCATCTTTATTTAGTAAAGGTAATTTTTTTAGTTTTAATGCATTAAAATCAAAAAAAATAAGTTTTTTGTCAGCATTATTTAAAGTGCCTTTGTATAAAGGTAAAAAGTCAATATTTAAACTACTATACGTATGAAGTTCTAAAACGGCAATTAATTTTTTAGTTGGATATTGTTCTTTTATAGCATTTATTGTAGCTTTTACCTTAGAAGGTGCATGAGCAAAATCCCTATATATAACTAATTCTTCTGTTTTTTTAATTAACTCCATTCTTTTTGCTGCACCTTTAAAGCTTTGCATAGCCTTTAAAAAACTTTCATTTGTAATTCCAATTAGATTACAAACATTCATTGCTCCTAATAAATTTTGCATATTGTGTTTGCCTATCACTTCCATTTTATAATCAATATTATTGTCTATTATTATAAAATTATTGTCTTTTATAGTGTAATTAGGAGTATTGTATGGGATTTTCTGAATGTCGCTTCTACTATTCTTAGCAATTTTTCTTAAATTTTCATCTTCATCAAAATAGATAAAACTGCCTCCTTTTTCTATTTTATCTACAAATATTTTAAATTGTTCTACGTAAAAATCGAAAGTTGGAAACACATTGAAATGATCCCAAGCAATTCCGGTTAATAAGGCAATATACGGGTGATATAAATGGAATTTTGGTCTTTTATCTAATGTTGATGTTAAGTATTCGTCTCCTTCTACAATTAAATATTTTGCATCGTCAGTTATATTAACCATAACATCATAATTAGGAATTTTTGCCCCAACCAGATAATCTGCTTTTATATTCAATTCTTTTAGAACATGTAAAATCATACTCGTGATAGTGGTTTTACCGTGGCTACCACCAATAACTATTCTAATTTTATTTTTAGAGTTTTCGTAAATAAACTCAGGAAACGACAATATCTTTAGACCTAACTCTTGAGCTTTTAATAATTCGGGATTATCTGCTTTGGCATGCATCCCTAAAATAATTATGTCAATATCATCAGTAATTTTTGAAGCATCCCACCCAATATTAGATGGTAATAAATTATACTTTGCTAAGTTAGATTTTGCAGGCTCAAAAATTTCATCATCAGAACCTGTAACTATAGCTCCTTTTAAATGCATAGCAATTGCTAAGCTATGCATGATACTACCACCTATAGATATAAAATGATATCTCATTATTTCTTTAGTATTTGGTTTATTTTTAAAGTAATAATTTATTTATCCCCATAAATTAGAAGGATAAAAACCTTTTTCTATTAAACGGTTAAGTTTATTTACCACTATTTCTTTATCTTCTTTATAAGTAACACCAAACCAATTGGCACTTGATTCTAAAACCTTTACAGAACATGTTTTAGCTTTAAGATTTTCGAAAACTACACTCGGTATGTATAATTCACTTTTTGGTTCATTAATTTTAGTTTTTAGAAATTCTATAAAATTTTTATCTATAAAATCAAAAAATATTGGAGTAAATCCCCAAAAATTCATAGATACAATTTCGTTACCTGTGAAGATAGTTTTTGTTTCAGCATCTAAATCTTCTATAGTATTATTTACCTTAGTAATTTTAGTATGTTCTTTTATTGATTCTAAATATTTATTGTCATTAACTATACATACACCTCTACTTACTGCTCCCGAGTCGGACAAAGTATTTTTTAAGTTGTATCCAACCATAGAAAACTCCGTAGAGTTATTTTCTAAATTAGATAAAAAATTGCACATAACCTTAAATGCATCATAACTGTAAAAATCGTCTGCATTTATAGCTGCAAATGGTTCATTAATAACGTCCTTAGCTACTAATATTGCATGAGCTGTTCCCCATGGTTTTTTTCTATCTTCCGGTAAAGAGAACCCTTTAGGTAAGCAATCCAATTCTTGGAATACGCATTCACATTCAATATGTTTTTCAATTTTATTTACAATTTGTTGTCTAAATGGTTTTTCGAAAGATTTTCTAATAACAAAAACTATTTTTTCAAAGCCTGCTTTTTTAGCATCATAAATAGAATAATCTAAAATAGTTTCATTATTAGGACCAATTCCGTCTAATTGTTTTAAAGCTCCGTATCTGCTGCCCATGCCTGCAGCCATAATTAATAATGTAGGTTTCATAAATTATTATTATTTTTATATTATCTTACTTATTGTTTGAAGTTTTTTATAGCATCTTTTATATTGTTTACATCAGAGTACATTAATGTATAATCTTCATTATCACTTAAAATATATTCTCTTTTAAAATTCATTTTAGAATGATGAAATTTAGTACCTGACATATGTATTTCATTAACTTTTGTATACTCTGATATTTCCTTAATATTGTTGGCATTAATACCACTTCCTGGCATTATTATTATTCTATTATTTGCTTTTTCTACTAAATCTTTGATAATTTCTATACCGCTTGTAACCTTATTAGCCAAACCGGAAGTTAAAATTCTATCAGCACCACATAATATGATATCTTCTAAACTATTAATATAATCTTTAGATAAATCAAAGGCTCTATGAAAAGTAAAAGATAGAGGTTTAGAGGCATTAACAGCTTTTTTAGTAAGACTTATATCAATATTTCCGTCTTTATCTAAAAAACCGCAAACTATACCATTTACCCCAAGAGATTTACAAATTTTAATATCTTCAAAAATTTCTTCAATTTCATTTTTATTATATAAAAAATCGCCACCTCTAGGTCTTATTAATACATTAATAGGTATAGTTAACTTTTCTCTGACTAATTTTAATGTTCCATAAGATGGAGTAGTACCGCCAATATCTAAATTTGCACATAACTCAATTCTGTCTGCACCTGCTTTTTGAGCATTAAGCGCTGATGTTAAGGAGTTACAACAAATTTCAATAATTTTCTTATCCATACTATATTAAGAGGGATCTTTTTTTAGTATACTAAAACTTCGTCTATAAATAACCATGGGGTTTCACCTGCGAAATCGTGCCAATCAGGAAGTTCTTCCAAATTGTTGAAAGTTATTCTGACATATTTTTCTGTAATTGGGGGATCAAAGAGTAAACTATTAGTTACTATTTCATTATCTCTTTTTTCTGAAGCATTAATATCAACTTCCTTAGCTACTTTCCATTCTTTATTGTCGTTAGAGGTACTTACAATTATTTGCTGAGGTAAAAATATCCAAACAGGTTGGTTTATCAACATATTAACTTGAATGTTACTAATATCAAAGTCTCTATCTTTTATATTGATAATAACTTGTTTTTCTTGAAATCCCAGCCATCTGTTATCGTTAAAATTTAAATTGTCTCCTTCTATACCATCAAATAAAGTAACTAAACCATTGCCTGCATATTTTTCTGATGGTTTTACATTTAAGTCAATATTATTAATGTTTAGTTGTGGTTTGTATATGGTTTGAGCAACAGGTATTTCTTTTGCTTCACCATTATAATATGTTATTGCTGTTACAGTAGTTGGTTCTGTAATTTCTATTGGTTCAGTATATAAAATTGAATTATTATCAGGAGTAGTTTTATCTAAAGTGTAATAAATAACGGCATTTTGAACTTCCGATTCTAATTCACAATATAATTTTTCACCTTTTTTATGTGTTGTAATTATTGGTTTAAATGAGCCTTCACAATAATTATACCCCCAATGATCAAGTAATTTTTTATATTCTACTACTTTATTTTTGAACTTTTCCCATGATTTGTTTTCTTGTTTAGTCCATACACTTTCGGATAATGCCCCTAAACGAGGTAATAACATATATTCAACATGGTCGGGTGTGAAAATAAATTCTGTCCATAAATTACATTGTCCGCCTAAAATTAATTTAGCTTCTTCATCAGATAATGATTGAGGAATTGGATTAAACTCATAAACCTTTTTTAAGGGAACAAAACCTCCAATAGAAGTTGGTTGACAGCAGGGGTCTGCTTGATAATAATCAAAATAACAAAAGTTATTGGGAGCCATAATTACTTCATTACCTTGTTTTGCAGCAGTAATACCTCCGTCTATACCTCTCCAAGACATTACAATAGCAGTTTTGGAAACATTTCCATCTAAAATTTCATCCCAGCCGATTATCCTTTTACCTTTTTCTATAACGTGTTTTTCAACTTCATTTACCATCCAACCTTGTAATGCTTTTTCGTCTTTTAATCCTAATTCCTTAATTCTATTTTGACACTTTTCACAAACCTCCCAATTTTGTTTATATGCCTCATCACCTCCAATGTGGATATAATTACTTGGAAATAAATCCATTACTTCATCTAAAACATCAAATAAAAATGTCATGACATCATCATTTCCACCACATAAGATAGCTTTTGGAGGCCAATAAGGTCCGATTGGAATTTCATATTTATAATCATCACAAGCATATTCCGGATATGCAACTAATATTGCAGAGCTATGACCAGGTAATTCTATTTCAGGGATTATTTCAATGTTTCTAACTGCTGCATATTCTATTAAATCTTTAATTTGCTCTTTAGTGTAATATCCTCCATAATTAGTAGGTTCACCAGGTTTTGCAGGTTCTCCTTCCAGCCAAGGAACGTTACTTCTATCTACTCTCCATGCACCGATTTCAGTAAGTTTAGGATATTTATCTATCTCAATTCTCCATCCATGATCGTCAGTTAAATGCCAATGGAATTTATTAATTTTATTAATAGATAGTATATCGATATATTTTTTAAGAAAATCTATATCAAAAAAGTGACGGCATACGTCTAAGTGAGTACCTCTCCATTTAAAAGCAGGTTCATCTTCTATAGTTAAACATGGAATATATACAGGTTTATTATCTTTATCAAAAGATACAAGCTGACAAAAAGATTGAAAACCATAAAACAAACCGGCTAATGTATTTGATATAATATCTATTTGATTAGCGAAAACATCAATAATATAGGATTCTTGATTGTTATTTAAAAGAGACTCTTCATTAGATAAAATAAAATTAACGGATTTACTTTTTGGATCTGAATTTTCTATGAAATTGTTTTTTCTTCCTGTTAATTTTTCAAAATACTCCTTATAATATTCTATGTTTTTTTTAGCTTCTTCATCATTAAAGTTTACAAATACTATTTTAGTAGCATTATTAAATTCAAAAACACCATTTTTCATTACTATAGAATTTGGCTCCGGAATAATGTGGATGTTTTTAGAATAAGTTTTATTTTTATTATTACAGCTACTTAGTAATACAACGATACATATGATAAGCACATTAACAACTAGGGTTTTTATTGCTTTTAATGAGTAGAAATTAATTTTTTTCATAAATCAGATGTTTTTTATTACATTTATTATTAATATCTGCAAAATTAATAATTATTTATTTAATTTCATAAAATATTTAAATGTTAATATTAGTATTAATAGTATTAACTTTCTTTCAAAGATTTATTTTAACTAATTAATTTATTTTTTAAGCTCTAACTGTCTTAAAACAAAAATGTTAAATAGTTTTTTTCTTTTTTACTTGTCAGTTTTAAAAAAGTTTATATCTTTGCACTTCGTTTTAAATGAAATAGAAAAAATATTTGTATTTTTTAAAATAATAATTAAACTTAAAAAAGTATGCAAAAACAGTATGAAACCGTTTTCATTATGACTCCCGTTTTATCTGAAGATCAGATGAAGGAAACGGTCAAAAAGTTCAGAAACTTTCTGACCGAAAAAGGAGCAGAGATTATTCATGAAGAGAATTGGGGTTTGCGTAAATTAGCATATCCAATTCAAAAGAAAAGTACAGGTTTTTATCAACTTTTCGAATATAAAGCAGAACCTGACGTAATTAAACCTTTTGAGGTGCAATTTAGACGTGATGAAAGAATTATCAGATTCTTAACAGTCGTTTTAGATAAGCATGCCATTGCTTATAACGAAAAGAAACGTTTAAAGAAAGCTAATCAATCATCAGATGAAGAAGCTAAAACATTAAATGCTAAAGCTTCTAAAAAAGATGAATACGAAGATTTAGATGATGATTTTGAAGATGAACAATAACAATAAAAAATATTAATTATGGCAAATTCAGAAATAAAATATTTAACACCTATTGCATTAGACGTAAAAAAGAAAAAATATTGTCGTTTTAAAAAACTTGGCATTAAATACATTGATTATAAAGACGCAGATTTTCTTTTAAAGTTTGTAAATGAGCAAGGCAAAATATTACCAAGACGTATTACAGGTACTTCCCAGAAGTATCAAAAGAAAGTAGCTCAGGCTATTAAAAGAGCACGTCACCTTGCATTATTACCATACGTGGCAGATTTATTAAAATAAGGAGGAAAACATGCAAGTAATATTAAAAGAAGATTATCAAGGGTTAGGTTACGTTAATGATATAATTGATGTAAAGCCGGGCTTTGCACGTAATTTTTTAATTCCAAGAGGTATTGCTATTTATGCAACTCCTGCTGCAATTAAAGTACGTAACGAAGTAGTTAAACAACAAGCACATAAAGTTGCTAAAAAGATTGAATCAGCTAGCGAATTAGCAGAAGCTTTAAATGCAGTTACAGTAGTTGTTCCTGTTAAAGCTACAGATGAAGGTAAAATTTTTGGTTCAGTAACCCCTGCTATAATATCAGAAATTTTACTAAACAATTTCAAATACGAAGTAGATAAAAAATATATTCAACTTAAAGACGATAGAATTAAAGAGTTAGGTTCTTATGAAGCAGAAGTTAATCTTTATAAAGATGTTGTCGCAACTTTAAAAATAGAAGTTATTGACGAAAATAAAAAAGATAAACCTATTGAAGAAAAAGTTGAAGAAGTAGTTGAAAAAGTTATCGAGATAGTAGAAAACGAAGAAGAAAAATAAAAAAAAGTTTTAATATGTTTGGTTTATTAATAAAAAAACTATATCTTTGCAGCCTCATTTTAGACATGAAAGTGTAAAGTGTTATAGTTTAGATTAATACGAATTAATAAACTAATATTAGAAACCTGACAAGTTGAGGCTATTATAGGTTTCAAGCGAAAACTTAAAGTTTTTCCATATGCCTTAATCCCTCCACTTGTCTGTTTAATAATAAAAAAAATAGAGAAAACAATTATTAACAGATATGCCAACAATACAGCAATTAGTAAGAAAAGGACGTTATAAAGTTACTTATAAAAGTAAAAGTCCTGCTTTGGATTCATGTCCACAACGTAGAGGTGTATGCTTAAGAGTTTATACAACAACTCCTAAAAAACCTAACTCAGCTATGAGAAAAGTTGCTAGGGTTCGTTTAACAAACCAAAAAGAAGTAAATGCATATATACCGGGCGAAGGTCACAACTTACAAGAACACTCTATAGTTTTAATTAGAGGTGGTCGTGTTAAAGACTTACCAGGTGTACGTTACCATATAGTACGTGGTGCTTTAGATACCAGTGGAGTAGAAGGAAGATCTCAAAGCCGTTCCAAATATGGAGTTAAGCGTCCAAAAAAGTAAAATAAATTAAATAAAGTTGAATAATAATGAGGAAGTCAAAACCAAAAAAGCACATAATACTGCAAGACCCAAAATATGGGAGTGTTAAAGTGGCAAAGTTTGTCAACAATATTATGCTTTGTGGCAAAAAGAATCTAGCTTACACCTTATTTTACGATGCTCTAGATATTGTATCGGAAAAAACAGGTGAAAACGGATTAGAAGTATGGGAAAAAGCTTTAGCTAATGTTACCCCTAACGTTGAGGTAAGAAGTCAACGTATCGGAGGAGCTACTTTCCAAATTCCATCAGAAATTCGTGCAAATAGAAAAGAATCTATAGGTATGAAAAACCTTATCAATAATGCACGTAAACGCCATGAAAAATCTTTTAGCATAAAATTGGCAAACGAAATTATGGCTGCTTACAAAGAAGAAGGTGGTGCTTTTAAACGTAAAGAAGAAATTCATAGAATGGCTGATGCAAATAAAGCATTTGCTCATTATAGATAATATTAACAAGTAAGAAATAATATAAGAAACGCAATGTCAGATAGATTGTTACATATCAGAAATATTGGGATAATGGCCCATATCGACGCAGGTAAAACTACGACGACAGAGCGTATATTATATTATTCCGGTGTAAATTACCGTTTGGGTGAAGTTCACGAGGGAACTGCTGCAATGGACTGGATGGAATTAGAGCAAGAACGTGGAATAACCATTAGTTCAGCAGCAACTACAGTTTTTTGGGAGTTACATAACCAAAAATATAAAATTAACATAATAGATACACCCGGACACGTAGATTTTACTGTTGAGGTAGAGCGCTCGTTACGTGTTTTAGATGGTGGTGTGGTTGTTTTTTGTTCTGTTGGTGGAGTTCAACCTCAGTCCGAAACAGTTTGGCGTCAGGCTAATAAATATCAAGTTCCTAGAATTTGTTACATTAATAAAATGGACAGAATGGGGGCAGATTTTTATAAAGTTGTTGACGAAATCAAAACTAAACTTAATGCTAAACCATTAGTGCTGCAGCTTCCTATCGGTGAAGAAGATAGCTTCTGTGGTTTAGTAGATTTATTAGAAAACAAAGCTTATATATGGAGTGATGATGATGGAATTAATTTCGAAATTCAGGAAATTCCTGAAGATATGAAAGAAATTGCATCAAAATATAGAAATAAATTAATTGAGACGGTAGTAGAAGAGGATGAGAATTTGATGACTAAGTTTTTCACCGATCCTGATTCTATAACTAATGAAGAATTAAAAGAGGTAATAAGAAAAGCTACTATTAATTTAAAGTTCTTTCCTATATTGTGTGGTTCATCATTTAAAAATAAAGGAGTACAACCTTTATTAGATGCTATTGTAAATTATTTACCGTGTCCGGCAGATTTACCGGAGTTATACGGTAAAGATTTCAATGACAATGATATACTTATACCTGTTGATGAAAATGCACCTTTTACTGCGTTAGCTTTCAAAATTCAAACTGATCCATATGTAGGCAAATTGGTTTACTTTAGAGTTTATTCAGGTAAATTTGTTGCAGGAAGTCAGTTTTTAAATGCTAATACTGGTAAAAAAGAACGTATGGCTAAAATTTTGCAAATGCATGCAAATAAGCAAACTCCATTAGCTGAAATCTCTGCTGGAGATATTGCGGCAGGTGTTGGATTTAAAGAAATAAAAACCGGCGATACTTTATGTGCAGTTTCACATAGAGTATTATTAGAAAATATCACATTTCCTGCACCGGTAGTAAATGTTGCTGTAGAGGCTAAGAAACAAGATGACGTAGATAAACTTTTAGACTCTTTAAAAAAGATGACAGAAGAAGATCCTACATTTACTTATTCTATAAATCAAGAAACAGGTCAAACAATAGTTTCCGGAATGGGAGAATTACATTTAGAAGTAATTTTAGAACGTTTATGTAGAGAGTTTAACATTCCATGCTCAAAAGGTAAACCTCAAGTTTCGTATCGTGAGTTAGTTTCTGAGACTATTACCCATCGTGAAGTTTATAAAAAACAAACTGGTGGTCACGGAAAATTTGCTGATATTACTTTTGAACTTGGTCCTGCAGACGACGGTATAGTTGGATTACAATTTATAGATAAAACTAAAGGTGGCGTTTTACCTAAAGAAATGGTAGAAGCTGTTAAAGAAGGTTTTGAAAGTTCAATGCAAAATGGAGTTTTATTAAGTAGTCCGGTATATAGTTTAAAAGTAACTTTATTAGATGGTGGTTTTCACGATGTTGATAGTGATGAAATCTCATTTAATATTGCAGCAGGTTTAGGTTTTAGAGAAGCTTGCAAAAAAGCAAAACCTATAATTATTGAACCTATAATGAAGGCTGAGATAATTGCCCCTGCAGAGTATATAGGTGACATATCAAGTGATTTAAACCAAAGAAGAGCGCAAATAGTTAGTATGGGGAGTTCCGATCATTTACAAGTATTGCATGTTAATGTTCCATTAGCTGAAATGTTTGGTTATATAGGATCTTTAAGAAATATCAGTTCAGGTAGAGGTACATTTACAATGGAATTTTCTCATTACGACACATTACCCAGAGATTTAATGGAAGATGTAATATATAAAGTAAAAGGATATATAGTTGATTTTTAAAATTATTAAAAGTGGAATCAAAAATTAGAATTAAATTAAAATCATACGATCATAACTTAGTTGATAAATCAGCTGAGAAGATCATAAAAACGGTTAAAACAACGGGAGCAATAGTTAGTGGGCCAATACCATTACCTACTAACAAAAAGATTTTTACAGTTAACAGATCAACATTTGTTAATAAAAAATCAAGAGAGCAGTTCCAATTATCAACTTATAAAAGATTATTGGACATTTATCATACATCAACAAAAACAATAGATGCTTTAATGAAACTTGAACTCCCAAGTGGTGTAGAAGTGGAAATTAAAGTGTGATAGATAATTTTAAAGTTAGAGCGAAATGTCAGGATTAATAGGAAAAAAAATAGGGATGACAAGTATCTTTGATGAGAATGGTAAAAACATACCTTGTACAGTAATAGAAGCAGGTCCATGTTATGTTACCCAGATCAAAACACTTGAAACCGATGGTTATGAAGCAATACAATTAGCTTTCGATGACAAAAAGGAAAAGCATACAACTAAAGCTTTGATGAAACATTTCGACAAAGCTGGTGTTTCTCCTAAAAGAGTAATAAGAGAATTTACCAGGTTTGAAAAAGGTTCAAGAAAAGAATACGGAGAAAAAATTACCGTAGAAATTTTTCACGAAGGTGAATATGTTGACGTAGTTGGTCGTTCAAAAGGAAAAGGAAATCAAGGTGTAATGAAAAGACACGGATTTGCCGGAACTGAAAGAACACATGGTCAGCAAGGTCATCTAAGGTCACCAGGATCTATAGGAGCGTCATCAACACCTTCAAGAGTATTTAAAGGTACCCGTATGGCTGGTAGAATGGGTGGTGATAGAGTTAAGATGATAAATCTTCAAGTAATGAAGATTATACCAGAGAAAAATATTATTTTAGTTAAAGGAGCCGTTCCCGGTTCTAATGGATCATATGTAATGGTTGAAAGATGGAGTTAGTAGTATATAACATAAAAGGAGATGAGACTTCGAGGAAAGTCAATCTAAATGATGAAATTTTTGGAATTGAACCCAACGATCATGCAATATATTTAGACGCAAAACAATATATGGCAAATGCTCGTCAAGGCACTCACAAAGCAAAAACCAGAAGTGAAGTAGCAGGTAGTACCAGAAAGATTAAAAAACAAAAAGGTACAGGAACTGCAAGAGCCGGCGACATTAAAAGCCCTGTTTTCAGAGGTGGAGGTAGATTATTTGGTCCAACTCCAAGAAGTTATCGTTTTAAATTAAATAAAAAAGTAAAGGCTTTAGCACGTAGATCAGCTTTAACATATAAAGCAGCCGAACAAAACATAACAATATTGGAAGATATTTCATTTGATACTCCAAAAACTAAAAATTTTGCTGAATTACTTAGTAACTTCAAATTTGAAAACGATAAAGTTTTATTAGTTACTCAAAAAGCAGACAAAAATATTTACTTATCGGCTAGAAATATTCCAAATGCAAATGTTATCAATGCTGATTCTTTAAATACATATCAAATTTTAAATGCAAAAAAATTAATGATTGAAGAAAGTGCATTGTCTGATTTAGAAAAAATATGTTTAAAATAAAAAAGATAACGACATGGAAATTATAATTAAGCCTGTTATAACTGAAAAAATGACTCTTCTAACTGAAAAGTATAATAGATATGCTTTTATAGTTGACAAGAGAGCTAATAAAATTCAGATTAAAAATGCCGTTGAAAAGTTGTATAACGTAGATGTAGAAGACGTAAATACAATGAATAATAAGGGTAAAGATAGGACAAGATATACAAAGAGCGGAATTATTAAAGGTAGAACAAAATCGACTAAAAAAGCTATAGTTACGGTAGCTTCAGGTCAAGTAATTGATTTTTACAGCAATATTTAAAAAATGGCTATAAGAAAATTTAAACCAACAACTGCAGGTCAGCGTTTTAAACAAATAAGCGACTTTGACGAAATTACTACGAATAAACCAGAAAAAAGTTTGTTGCAACCAAAAAAGAAGACTGGTGGTAGAAATAATGCAGGAAAAATGACCATGCGTTATATAGGTGGTGGTCATAAGCAACAATATAGAGTAATAGATTTTAAAAGAGATAAAGAAGGTATTCCAGCAACCGTTAAATCAATTGAATACGATCCTAACAGAAGTGCTCGTATTGCATTATTGTTTTACGCTGATGGAGAAAAAAGATATATTTTAGCTCCTCATGCTATTAAAGTAGGTCAGCAAGTTATTTCAGGAAAAGGTGTAGTTCCTGAAATTGGAAATACTCTTTACTTAAGCGAAATTCCATATGGAACAATAATTCATAATATTGAATTAAGACCTGGGCAAGGTGGCAAAATGGCACGTAGTGCCGGTTCATATGCTCAATTAGTTTCCAGAGATGGTAAATACGCAATTATTAAGCTTCCTTCCGGCGAAACAAGAATGATATTACAAACTTGTAAAGCTACTGTAGGAATGGTAAGTAATACAGATCACAGCTTAGAGGTATCTGGTAAAGCCGGTCGTTCAAGATGGCAAGGACGTCGTCCAAGAACTAGAGGTGTTGCTATGAACCCGATAGATCACCCAATGGGTGGTGGTGAAGGTAAAGCTTCAGGAGGTTTACCACGTTCAAGAAATGGTATCCCTGCAAAAGGTTACAAAACACGTGCTCCTAAAAAAGCTTCAGATAAGTATATTATTGAAAAACGTAAAAAATAATAAATTATGAGTCGTTCATTAAAAAAGGGACCTTATATTCATTATAAATTAGAAAAAAAAGTTTTAGAGCAAGTTAATTCTCCTAAGAAAACTGCTATTAAAACATGGTCACGTGCATCGATGATTTCCCCTGATTTTGTAGGATTGACTATATCGGTTCACAATGGCAATAAATTTATTCCTGTATATATTACAGAGAATATGGTTGGTCATAAATTAGGCGAATTTGCACCTACAAGAATATTTAGAGGTCACGCTGGAAATAAAAAATAAAAAGTATTAGGAAATGGGATCAAGAAAACGTATTAAAGCAGAACAAAGAAAAGAAGCAAATAAAAGTAAATATTTTGCTTCACTTAGAAACTGCCCTGGTTCTCCTAGAAAAATGCGCTTAGTTGCAGATATGGTTAGGGGACAAGATGTTGATAAAGCACTCTATATTCTAAAGTATTCTAATAAGGCAGCTTCAGCAGATGTATATAAATTATTATTAAGTGCAGTTGCAAATTGGAAAGTGAAAAACGAAGGTGCAAGGGTTGAAAATGCAAATTTATATATTAGTGAGATTTTTGTAAACGAAGGAAGAACATTAAAACGTATTCGACCTCGTGCTCAAGGACGTGCAAACAGAATAAGAAAACGTACAAATCACTTGACTATATATGTAGATTCAAGACCTGTAGATTTAGAACAAGATAATATTAAAGAAAGCAATTAAAAATTAACTGAATGGGACAAAAGACAAATCCAATAGGAAATAGATTAGGCATCATCAGAGGATGGGATTCTAATTGGTATGGTGGAAACAATTTTAAAGACCGATTAGTAGAAGATGATAAAATACGTAAATATTTAAATGTACGTTTGGCTAAAGCTAGTGTTTCTAAGATTTATATTGAAAGAACACTTAAAATAGTAACCGTTACAATTTTTACAGCTCGTCCTGGTTTAATTATAGGTAAAGGCGGTCAAGAAGTTGATAAGCTTAAAGAAGAATTGAAGAAAGTTACAAATAAAGACATACAAATAAATATTTCTGAGATTAAAAGACCTGAATTAGATGCTGTTTTGGTTGCAAGTAATATTGCAAGACAAATTGAAGGTAGAGTATCTTATCGTCGTGCCGTTAAAACTAAAATTGCTTCTACAATGCGTATGGGTGCCGATGGAATTAAAGTTATGGTATCGGGCCGTTTAGGTGGCGCTGAAATGGCTAGAACAGAACAGTTTAAAGAAGGTAGAACACCATTACATACTTTGCGAGCAGATATAGATTATGCACAAGACGAAGCGCATACTTCTTACGGAAGAATTGGTGTGAAAGTATGGATCTGTAAAGGTATGGTATATGGAAAGCCGGATTTATTTGCACAAGGTAGTGCAAGTAGAGGAAATAAGAGTCAAGGTCGTGGTGGCGGAAGAAGAAGATCAAGAAAGTAAATAATTTAATTATATAAAGAAATGTTACAACCAAAGAAGACAAAATATAGAAAAGTACAAAAGGGCAGAATGAAAGGCAATGCTCAAAGAGGCAACCAAATTGCTTTAGGTTCTTTTGCAATAAAAACTTTGGAATCTTGTTGGATAACAGGAAAACAAATAGAAGCTGCTCGTCAGGCTGCAACACGTAAAATGAAACGTGAAGGGCAACTTTGGATTAGAATATTTCCTGATAAACCGATAACAAAGAAACCTGCTGAAGTTCGTATGGGTAAAGGTAAGGGTGCTCCAGAAATGTTTGTTGCTCCGGTAACACCCGGTAGAATATTATTTGAAGCAGATGGTGTACCTTTAGAATTAGCTAGAGAAGCCTTACGTTTAGCAGCTCAAAAATTACCAGTTAAAACAAAATTTGTTGTAAGAAGAGATTATGTAGAAAATACAAAATAAAGTTTGACTATGAAGCAGGAAGTTATTAAAGAATTAAGCACTAATGATTTATTAGAAAAATTGGAAATGATGAAGGAACAACTTACTAAAATGAGATTAAATCATGCAGTTTCTCCTTTAGATAATCCACATACAATTACTAATACTCGTAGAGCTATTGCTAGAATTAAAACAGAATTAACTAAAAGAGGCGTAAGAGCTTAAAAACTACAAAGATGGAAAAAAGAAATTTAAGAAAAGAAAGAGTAGGTCTTGTTGTTAGCAATAAAATGGATAAGTCTATTGTTGTTAGTATTAATAGGAGAGTAAAACATCCTGTTTATGGCAAATACATAAAGAAAACAACTAAGATAATGGCTCATGATGAAAATAATGAATGTAACATTGGTGATACAGTTCAGATTATGGAAACAAGACCATTGAGTAAGAATAAATGTTGGCGTTTAACTAAAATAATAGAAAGGGCTAAATAATGATTCAACAAGAAAGTAGACTTACAGTTGCTGATAACAGTGGGGCAAAAGAGGTTTTATGTATCAGAGTATTAGGTGGTTCCAAGAAAAAGTATGCATCTATTGGTGATACTATTGTAGTTACTGTTAAACACGCAATACCATCAGGTACTGTTAAAAAAAGTACAGTAACAAAAGCTGTTGTAGTTAGAACTAAAAAAGAAATTAGAAGGCCCGATGGTTCTTATATTAGATTTGACGATAACGCATGTGTACTAGTTAATAATAATGGTGAGTTATATGGAACTCGTATTTTTGGACCTGTAGCAAGAGAGTTAAGGGAAAAACAATATATGAAAATAGTTTCTTTAGCACCAGAAGTTTTATAAACCATTAAGTAAATATTAAGGAAAATGAATAAAAAATATAAAATAAAAAAAGGCGATACCGTAATTGTTATTAAAGGTGAATCTAAGGGTTTACGTGGTAGAGTCCTAAAGATGGATTATAAAAAAGATAAGGCAATAGTTGAAGGTGTTAATATTATCTCTAAACATGAACGTCCTAACGCTAAAAACCCTGATGGCGGTATCGTTAAGAAAGAGGCACCTATCTCTATTTCAAATTTAATGTATGTAGATTCTTCTAACAATCCTACCAGAGTAGGTAGAAGAGTTAAAGAAGATGGTACTATAGTTCGTTATTCTAAAAAAAGCGGAGAGGAGATAAAATAATGGAATATACACCAAGATTAAAAACTAAATATAAAGAAAGTATAGTTGATTCTTTAACTAAGCAATTCAACTATAAAACTGTTATGCAAGTTCCTAAACTTGTAAAGATATGTTTAAATCAAGGTATTGGCGAAGCTATTACCGATAAAAAACTTATTGATTACGGTGTTGATGAGATGACAGCAATTGCTGGACAAAAAGCAGTTGTTACAAAAAGTAGAAAAGATATTTCTAACTTTAAATTACGTAGAAATACTCCTATAGGAGTAAGAGTTACTTTACGTGGTGATAGAATGTATGAGTTTTTAGACAGATTAATTTCTGTTTCCATACCTCGTATTCGAGATTTTAAAGGAATTAATGATAAAGGTTTTGATGGAAGAGGTAATTATTCAATGGGAATCACTGAACAAATTATTTTCCCTGAAATAGTTATAGACCAAGTAAACAAAATTAATGGTATGGATATTACCTTTGTAACAACAGCATCTACAGATCAAGAATGTTTGGCATTATTAAAAGAGTTTGGATTACCATTTAAAAATCAAAATAAATAACTAATATGGCTAAGGAATCAATAAAAGCTCGTGAAATAAAAAGAGCAAAATTAGTAGCAAAATATGAAGATAAGCGTGCAAAATTAAAAGCTGAAGGCGATTATGTGGGTTTACAAAAGTTACCACGTAATTCATCCCCTGTAAGATTACATAACAGATGTAGTATCACAGGACGTCCTAAAGGTTATATTAGACTATTTGGTATTTCTAGAATTAACTTTAGAGAAATGGCATTAAAAGGAGAAATACCAGGCGTTAAAAAAGCAAGTTGGTAATTTTTAATTTGTAAATAAAATAAAATAGAAAAAGATGATAACAACAGATCCAATAGCTGATTATTTAACACGTATTAGAAATGCCATTATGGCAAGAAAAGATATGGTTGAGATCCCAGCATCTAATTTAAAAAAAGATATAACCAAAATATTATATGAAAAAGGTTATATCCTAGATTATAAATTTGAAGATGGTGAGAAAAGTAGCATAAAAATAGCTTTAAAATATCATCCTGTGACAAAAGTTCCCGCAATTAATAAAATTGTTAGAGTTAGTAAGCCGGGTTTGAGAAAATATACAAAAGCTGATGATTTACCAAGAGTATTAAATGGTCTTGGAATAGCTATTTTAACAACATCTAAAGGTGTTATGAGTGATAAAGAAGCTCGCGCTCAACACATTGGGGGCGAAGTACTATGTTATGTAAGTTAAGAAGGAGTAAATTATGTCAAGAATAGGTAAATCCCCAATAACTATACCTGCAGGAGTAACAGTTAAATTATCCGATGATAATGTATTGTCTGTAAAAGGTCCAAAGGGTGAATTAGAAGAAAAAATAAATGAAAACATTACTGTTAAAATTGAAGGTAATGAAATAATATTTGAACGTCCAAATGATGAAAAATCTAACAGATCTATGCATGGTTTATATCGTGCTTTAGCTCAAAATATGGTAACTGGTGTTTCAGAGGGCTTTAAAATAGTTCAAGAATTTGTTGGTGTGGGATATAAAGTAGACGTTAAAGGTCAAATGTTAGATTTATCCTTAGGATATTCTCATTCAATCCAATTTCAACTTTGTCCTGAAGTTAAGGCAGAAGCAATTAATGAAAGGGGTAAAAATCCTGTGTTAATTTTAACTTCTCATGATAAACAATTATTAGGTCAGGTTGCTGCAAAAATTAGATCTATGAGAAAACCTGAACCTTATAAGGGTAAAGGTATTAAGTTCCAAAATGAAGTGTTACGTAGAAAAGCCGGTAAAGCAGCGGCAGCTAAGTAAAATTTGAAATCTTAAGAACAATGAAAAGTAAAAAAGAAATAAGAAGAGCTCAAATCAAAAAAAGCATAAGACGTCGTATAAGCGGGACAGCAGAAAGACCTCGTATGTCTGTTTTTAGAAGCAATAAAGAGATTTACGTACAATTGATAGACGATATAAACGGTTGTACATTAGAATCTGCATCTTCAAGAGAAATTGAAGGCTCAGATAAAGTAAATAAAACAGAGCAAGCTGTAGAAGTAGGTAAATTAATTGCTCAAAAAGCATTAGATAAGGATATTAAAACAGTAGTATTTGATAGAAGTGGTTATTTATATCATGGAAGAATTAAATCATTAGCTGATGCTGCAAGAGAAGGAGGACTTAAATTTTAATTAATTATGGCAGAAGTAATAAAAAGAATAAAACAGAGTGAGATTGAATTTAAAGATAAACTCGTACATGTATCAAGAGTAACCAAAGTTACCAAAGGTGGTCGTACATTTAGTTTCGCTGCAGTAGTTGTAGTAGGTAACGAAAAAGGAATCGTAGGTTACGGATTGGGTAAAGCAAGTGAAGTTTCATCTGCTGCTGCAAAAGGTATCGATGATGCTAAGAAAAATTTAATAAAAGTTCCTATTATTCGTGGAACTATTCCTCATGAACAAGAAGGTAAATATTGCGGTGCTAGAGTATTTTTAAAACCTGCAGCCCCAGGTACTGGAGTTATTGCCGGAGGTTCTATGCGTGCAGTATTAGAGAGTGTTGGAATCACTGATATTCTTGCTAAATCTAGAGGATCATCAAACCCTCATTCTGTTGTTAAAGCAACTTTTGATGCATTAATGAAATTAAGAGATGCTCAAACAATAGCTAATTTAAGAGAAATAAGTTTAGATAAGGTGTTTAACGGTTAAATGTAGTTTACAATGGAAAAGATAAAAGTAACTCAAGTTAGAAGTAGTATTGGAAAACCTAAAAAACAAAGACTAGTACTAGAATCACTAGGTCTTAAAAAAATAGGAAGTTCTAAAATTCACGAAGCAACACCTTCAATTTTAGGTATGGTTAATAAGGTTAAGCATCTTATAACTGTAGAAAATATTTAAAAATTCAATAATTATATTTAGATATGGATTTAAGTAGTCTAACTCCCGCAAAGGGATCTGTTAAAAGAGATAGAAGAATTGGCCGCGGTGAAGGTTCTGGATTGGGTGGAACTTCTACCAGAGGACATAAAGGGGCTAAATCACGCTCAGGATATAGCAGAAAATTTGGTTTCGAAGGTGGTCAAATGCCATTATATCGTAGAGTACCGAAATTTGGGTTTAAAAATATTAATAGAGTAGAATACACAGGTATTAATATAGATGTTATTCAAAATTTAGTTGATACTCACGGTATTACTGATTTTAACCATGAAGTTTTTGTAAAAAGAGGATTAGCTTCTAAAAAAGATTTAGTTAAAATTTTAGGAAGAGGAGAATTAAAATCAAAAGTAAATATCGAAGCTGATGCTTTTACTAAAAAAGCCAAAGAAGCTATAGAATCATTAGGTGGTACAGCTATAAAAAAGTAATTAATTATGGGTAAATTAATAACAACATTTAGAAATATAGGCAAGATAGAAGATCTTAAAAAAAGATTATTATATACATTAGGATTAGTATTAATTTATAGATTTGGATCTTTTGTTGTATTGCCAGGTATAGATCCAGAAGGGTTATCAGCATTAAAAAGTCAAACAAGTGATGGATTATTAGGCTTGTTAAACATGTTCTCAGGTGGTGCTTTCTCTAATGCTTCTATTTTTGCTTTAGGTATAATGCCCTATATTTCAGCCTCTATCGTTATTCAATTGTTAGGTTTGGCTATACCATATTTTCAAAAGCTCCAACGTGAAGGTGAAAGTGGTCGTAGAAGACTTAATCAAATAACAAGATTATTAACTATTGTAATTGTAGCTTTACAAGCACCTGCATATATGGCAAACGTATTACGTCAGGTTCCATCAGCTTATATTATACCTTTTGACCCAGCAGTTACTACACCTCCAACATTCTTCTTTGTATCTTCTGTAATTATTTTAATAGCAGGTACAATGTTTGTTATGTGGCTAGGTGAACGTATTACAGATAATGGTATCGGAAACGGTATTTCATTATTAATTATGATTGGTATTATTGCCAGGTTACCGTTTGCTTTAGTTGGTGAATTTGTTTCTAAAGCAAATGCTCAAGGTGGAGGTTTAGTTATTTTCCTAATTGAAATATTAGTATGGATATTAGTAATAATGTTGTGTATTTTGTTAGTTCAAGGTACACGAAAAATACCTGTACAATATGCCAAGAGAGTTGTAGGAAATCGTCAATATGGTGGTGTAAGACAATATATACCTTTAAAAGTTAATGCTGCTGGTGTAATGCCTATTATTTTCGCTCAAGCAATTATGTTTTTACCTATGACAATTGCCGGATTTGGGAATGAAAACATGGGAAAATTTGCAGCTACATTTTCAAACATTAATGGATTTTGGTATAACTTTGTGTTTTTTATATTAATTGTATTATTTACATATTTTTATACTGCTATTACTGTTAATCCCACTCAAATGGCAGAAGATATGAAGAAAAACGGTGGTTTTATTCCTGGTGTAAAGCCGGGTAAAAAAACAGCAGAGTACATTGATAATATTATGTCTAAAATTACTCTACCAGGCTCTATTTTCTTAGGAATAATCGCTATATTACCTGCTATTGTAAGATTATTTGGAGTTAATACTCAATTTGCTCAATTTTTCGGAGGAACATCTCTATTAATTTTAGTGGGTGTTGTATTAGACACATTGCAACAAATAGAAAGCCACTTGTTAATGCGCCATTATGATGGATTAACTAAATCAGGCAGAATAAAAGGTCGTACAATGTAGTTTTGTACAATTAATAATATTTGTACAAGAGAAAAATGTATACTAAAACAAAAGAAGAAATAGAAATTTTAAGAAAAAGTTCTTTACTTGTTGGAAAAACACTAGCAGAACTAGCAAAGGAAATAAAACCGGGTGTTTCGACTAAATATTTAGATAAATTGGCCGAGACTTTTATTAGAGATCACGGTGCAATACCTGGTTTTTTAAATTACAATGGCTTTCCCGCTACATTATGTATCTCAATTAACGATACTGTAGTTCATGGAATACCAAGCGATAAATTAGTTCTGAAAGATGGAGATATTGTTTCTATAGACTGTGGAACAATTATAGACGGTTGGTACGGCGATTCCGCATTTACTTATGAAGTAGGTGAAGTAGATCCTAAGATTAAGCAATTACTTAAAGTAACTCGCGAATCCTTAGAAAAAGGAATTGAGCAAGCAGTTGCAGGTAAAAGAATCGGTGATATTGGTCATGCAGTTCAAGCTTATGTAGAACAATACGGTTATTCTGTAGTTAGAGATTTAGTAGGTCATGGAATTGGTAAAAATATGCATGAATCCCCGGAAATCCCAAATTATGGAAGAAGAGGAAATGGTCTTAAATTAAAAGAAGGTTTAGTTATTTGTATAGAACCAATGGTTAATTTAGGGACCTATACAGTGAAAATGTTAGAAGACGGTTGGACAATTAAAACTTTAGATGGGTTACCATCTGCACATTTTGAAAAACAATTAGTAGTTCAAAAGAATAAACCAGATGTGTTAACTGATTATAGTGAAATTGATAACGAAATTAATAAAAAGAATAATAAATTAATAAATTAATATGGCAAAACAAATATCTATAACACAAGATGGTATAGTAAAAGAATCGTTAGGAAATGCAATGTTTAAAGTAGAACTTGAAAATGGGCATGTTGTTATTGCACATATTTCAGGCAAAATGCGTATGCATTACATTAGAATTTTACCTGGCGATAAAGTGAAAATGGAAATGTCGCCATATGATTTAACAAAAGGTAGAATTGTATTAAGGTATAAATAGTTATGAAAGTAAGGACATCAGTTAAGAAACGTACAGATGATTGCAAAATAGTACGTCGTAAAGGACGCGTATATATTATTAATAAAAAGAATCCAAAATATAAACAAAGACAAAAATAAAATTATATGGCAAGGATTGCAGGTATAGATATACCATCAAATAAAAGAGGTGATATAAGCTTGACATACATTTACGGTATTGGTCGAAGTCGAGCTAAAGAAATTTTATCATTGGCAGAAGTTCCATTTGATAAAAAAGTAAGTGAGTGGACCGATGATGAAATTACAAAAATTCGTAATATTATCGGTGAAAAATATCATGTTGAAGGTGATTTACGTTCAGAAGTACAAATGAACATTAAACGATTAATGGACATTGGTTGTTACAGAGGTATCAGACATCGTAGCGGTTTACCGGTAAGAGGTCAAAGTACAAAAAATAATGCACGTACAAGAAAAGGACGTAAGAAAACTGTTGCTAATAAGAAAAAAGCACCTAAAGGTTAAAAATTGAGCAACTAAAAGTTAAATCATATTTTATATTTGTATAGTATAGAAAAAATAATATTATGGCTAAAGCTAAAAGTAAAGTTGTAAAAAAGAAAATTGTTAGGGTTGAACCATTAGGCAATGCATATGTAACAGCGACCTTTAACAATGTAATAGTAACATTAACAAATGCATCAGGACAAGTTATTTCTTGGTCTTCGGCTGGTAAAATGGGTTTTAGAGGATCTAAAAAGAACACTCCTTATGCAGGTCAACGTGCAGCAGAAGATTGCGCGAAAGTTGCTTATGATCTTGGATTACGCAAAGTAAAAGTATTTGTGAAAGGTCCTGGTTCCGGAAGAGAATCTGCTATTCGTTCCATAAATCAAGCAGGAATAGAAGTTGTGGAAATTAGAGATGTAACTCCATTGCCACATAACGGATGTCGTCCTCCAAAAAGAAGAAGAGTTTAATTTAAATAAATAGAATAAAATGGCAAGATATATTGGTCCAAAAACAAAGATTGCACGTAGATTTAGAGAACCTATTTACGGTCCTGATAAATATTTAGACAGAAGAAATTATGGCCCAGGTATGCATGGTCCAAATAGGAGAAGAGGTAAACAATCAGAGTATGCTTTACAACTTCAAGAAAAACAAAAAGCAAAATATACTTATGGCATATTAGAACGTCAATTTAGAAATACGTTTAAAAAGGCTTCTCGTAAAGGGGGAGTAACTGGTACTATTTTGTTACAAATGATAGAATCACGTTTAGATAATGTAGTTTATCGTTTAGGTATAGCTCCTACAAGAGCTGCCGCACGTCAATTAGTATCACATAAACATATTTTAGTTAATGGAGAGAACGTAAATATACCATCTTATATGTTAAAACCTGGCGACATTGTAGGTGTTAGAGAAAGATCCAAATCATTAGAAGTAATAACCAATGCGTTAGCAGTAAGACAACCTGCAAAATATTCTTGGTTAGAATGGGATGAATCTTTGATGAGTGGTAAATTTTTAAACTACCCTGAAAGAGAAGAAATACCTGAAAATATTAAAGAACAACTAATAGTTGAATTATATTCTAAATAATAACATAATAACACAATAAAATGGCAATTTTAAACTTCCAGATGCCCGAAAAGGTTGTAATGATTGAATCTACCGAAACTTACGGTAAATTTGAATTCAGTCCGTTAGAGCCAGGTTTCGGAACAACAATTGGTAACGCATTAAGACGTATATTACTTTCTTCTTTAGAAGGATTTGCTATTACATCAATTAAGATAGATGGAGTAGATCATGAATTTTCTTCTATAGAAGGTGTAATGGAAGATGTTACAGATATAGTATTAAATTTCAAAAAAGTAAGATTACGTCAACAAGTAGAAGACGAAATTTCAGAAACTGTTAAAGTTGTAGCAGGTGACCAAACAGTTTTTAAAGCAGGTGACATCAATAAATTTTTAAATAATTTCCAGGTGTTAAATCCGGATTTAGAAATTTGTCATATGGAGCCATCAGTTAAGTTAAACATTGAATTAACTATAGGTAAAGGTAGAGGTTACGTTCCTGCAGAAGAAAATCAATTGCCAAATCAACCTCATGGTATAATTGCTATAGATTCTATACACACACCTATAGTAAATGTTAAGTATCATTCTGAACCTTTTAGAGTTGAACAAAAAACAGACTACGATAAATTGATTATAGAAGTTACTACAAATGGCTCGATAAGTCCTAAAGATGCACTTAGCGAAGCTGCCAAAATCTTAATTCGTCATTTTCTACTATTTTCAGATGAAAAGATATCTATAGAGGTAGAACGTAAATCTATTACAGAAGAATTTGATGAAAGCACACTTCATATGCGTCAATTGTTGAAGACAAGGTTAGCTGACTTAGATTTATCAGTACGTGCTCTTAATTGTTTAAAAACAGCAGATGTTGAAACCTTAGGAGAATTAGTACAATATAACAAGTCTGATTTAATTAAATTCAGAAATTTAGGGAAAAAGTCATTAGCTGAATTAGAAGCCTTAGTTAATTCAAAGCAACTAGAGTTTGGAATGAATATTAGTAAGTATAAATTAGATAAGGATTAAAAAAATGAGACACGGAAGAAAATTTAATCATCTTAGCAGAACAAGCGCCCATAGAAAGGCAATGTTGTCTAATATGGCTTCATCACTTATTTTGCACAAGAGAATTAATACTACAACTGCTAAAGCAAAAGCTTTAAGAGTATATATAGAACCTATAATTACAAAATCTAAAACAGATACAACACATTCACGCAGAATGGCTTTTAGTTATTTACAAAACAAAGAGGCCGTAAACGAATTATTCCGTAATGTGTCTGTAAAAGTTATGGATAGACCTGGTGGTTACACCAGAATAATTAAAACCTATAACAGAAAAGGTGATAATGCTGAAATGTGTATGATAGAGTTAGTAGATTTCAATCCTCTAATGTTAGATAGCAAAACAGAAAGAAAAACTACACGTCGTTCACGTAAAAAAACTTCATCTGAAACAGCTGGAGCTACAGCTCAACAAGTAAATGAAATTGTTAAAGTTGATGATGTTAAAGAAGCTATAGAAGAAGTTAAAGCAGAAGCTGAAGAAGTAAAAGAAGCTGTTATAGAAGAAACTAAAGAAGCAACTCAAGCAGTTGAAGAAAAAGCACCAGAAATTAAAGCCGAAGTAGATGGAAAAGTAGAGGCTGAAGAGAATGCTGATGATAAATCAGCTGAGGAAGCTTAATTAGTTTGTAAATAGTATATGTACATGATCATATATATAGATAGGGGGTGTAGATAGCATATATCTAGCCCCTTTTGTGTTATATGTATATTAATAAAAAATAATTTTTATTTTTATTTTAATATTTAAAAAAAACTTTGTATTTTTATCTTTTTATTATTTATACAATAAAAAATAAAATTTTAGAAATATATTTAAGTTAAAAGCTAATATTATTTAGCATAATTTATAAACAATAGTATTTTATTAATTTAAAAAAAGCAAAAATGAGTCAAATTATTCATACTCTAGCAAGACAAATATTAGATTCTAGAGGTAATCCAACAATAGAAGTAGAAGTTTATACATCAGCAGGCGCATTTGGTCGTGCAGCTGTTCCATCAGGAGCATCAACAGGAATTCACGAAGCATTGGAACTTCGTGATGGAGATAAATCGTATTACTTAGGTAAAAGCGTTTTAAAAGCAGTTAAAAATGTTAACGATATCATTGCAAAAGAAATCGAAGGTTTAGATGTAATGGATCAAGTTAATCTTGATAAAGTTATGTTAGAAATCGACGGAACTGCAAATAAAGAAAAATTAGGTGCAAATGCGATATTAGGCGTTTCATTAGCTGCTGCAAAAGCTGCTGCAATGGAAACAGGTCAAGATTTATATCGTTATATTGGCGGTGTTAACGCAAATGTTTTACCAGTTCCTATGATGAACATTTTAAACGGTGGCAGCCATGCAGACAATAGTGTAGATTTTCAAGAATTTATGATTATGCCGGTTGGTGCGCCAACATTTGCAGAAGCTTTAAGAATAGGAGCAGAAATATTCCATAATTTAAAGAAAGTATTAAAAGATGCTAATTATTCTACAAACGTAGGTGATGAAGGTGGTTTTGCACCAAATTTAAAGAGTAACGAAGAAGCTATTACAGTAATCTTACAAGCAATAGAAAAAGCAGGTTACAAACCTGGTGAAGATGTATATTTAGCATTAGATCCGGCAGCTTCCGAATATTACTTGCCAGACGAAAATGTTTATCATCTTAAAAAATCTACAGGAGAGAAATTAACACCTGCTCAAATGGTTGATTTCTGGAATGAATGGGTTAAAAAATATCCTATTTTCTCAATAGAAGATGGTATGGCAGAAGATGATTGGGACGGTTGGAAATTAATGACCGATAAAATGGGTAACAAAATCCAATTAGTAGGTGATGATTTATTTGTAACTAATGTAAGCAGATTACAAACCGGAATCGACAAAGGTGTTGCAAACTCAATCCTAATTAAATTAAATCAAATCGGGTCATTAACAGAAACATTAAATGCTATTAGTTTGGCACATCGCAATAAGTATACTGCAGTAATAAGCCATCGTTCCGGAGAAACAGAAGATACTACTATTGCTGACTTATCTGTTGCAATGAACACAGGTCAAATTAAAACCGGTTCTGCTTGCAGAAGTGAAAGAATTGCTAAATACAATCAATTAATGAGAATAGAAGAGCAATTAGGTGTAAATGCTATTTACAAAGGTAAAAGCTTATTAAAATAATTTTTCTATAATTATTTTATATTTTATAGAAATTGTTGAAATAATAATAGGGTGGTCTTTAACAGATCACCCTATTGTTTTTGGGCATTATTTAAATACAAATTTTACTGCGAGATTGATAACTATTTCAGTCTTGCTTTTTTTTTGTGTATTTTTTCCTTTTTCTATATCTTTTCCATAGCTTTCCATTTCTACAGCTTTCCAAGCTGTATTTTTATGTTAATATTTGTTAAAAACAATTGACAATTTAGCCATTTAAAGATTAATGATTGAGTGCTAATTTAATTATTAATCTTAAATTTTTTATTATGGCAAACAATAATAAATATTGTCAACTTATGAAGCCGGGTTATGATTATCATGTTTATAATCAGGGAAATAACGGCGAAAACATCTTCAAAAGAAGAGATGATCGAATCAGATTTGAGGTGTATTTATATGGCTATATGCAAGATGTAGTCAATTTTTACACAATTTCATTGCAAAAGAATCACTTCCATCTAGTAATTCAGGTAAAATCCGTGGAGGAGATTTTAGCCAAAGTAGATGAAGATGAATTACTACAAGATTTTGTGGAACGTCTTGATAGTGAAGATGAAGAGTACATTGCAAGTAGAGTTGTAAGTGAATTATTCCGTAGGTTTTTTATGAGTTTTGCAATTTTCTTTAATCTAAAATATAAACGTACAGGAAGTTTATTTAGAAAAAGCTTTAAAAGGATCTGGTTGCATGATTTACAATACTTACGCGATTGCATCGTTTATGTAAATCGGAACGTCACGCACCATAACCCCAGACTTAGCTATAAAACCTATGAATGGTGCTATTACAGCAGATTTTTAGACGATAATTATATCGAAAGTTTAAAAGGTACTTTTTTTGATTTTGAAAGAATCTTTGGCAGCAAAAAGAATTTTATCTATTTGCATGAACGCAAAGATTTATACGATGCCAATTACTCGATAGAATAGTTGAAATCGGCCCTATCTCCGGGAAAAGAGAACTTATTACCCATGCGTATAAGTATGTATTTTTTAACATACAGCCCTCCGTATGCCCAAAACAACAAAAAAAATCCTCAAAAAATATTTTCTACAAATATTTTTCAAATTTTTCCAATTTTTTCGAAAAAAATGTCTCAAAAAATGATTTTTTTGATGAAAAAAGTCAAAAATATGCGAAAAAATTTCATCGAAATTAGAAAATTTCATTTTTTAATAATCAGCTTGGAAAGCTATATAAAAAAGCTATATAAAAATGATCTAATTATCTTTTAATGAATCTACAGGATTTGAATTAGCAATTCTAATACTGTTAATGATAACTATTAAAGTAATGATTATTAATAATATAACATTGCTTATTACAAAGTACCATATATTTAATTTTATTTGATTTGCAAATAGTGTTAGCCACATTTTTGAAACATAATAGGCTGCAGCGTCAGCTATAACAGCTGCAATTATATATATGCCGAGAATTTCTTTAACGAACAATTCAACTATTATTTTTGATGTTGCTCCATTTATTTTACGAATTGCCATTTCCGTTCTTCTACGGTTAGTTTCATCTTTAATATATCCTATTAAGCCAATTAATGAAATAACCAAAGTAAAAATAACACCTATCAATAATGTGTTTTTTTGATTTTTAAACAGATCGTATTGACTGTTAAACTCTTCTTTATAAGAAAGAATATCAATTTCTTTTCCAAGTTCGCTTTCTTTGATGATATTTTCGATTTCAGCAATACTTTCACCGGATAATTTATTCAATTTTACAAAAATATATGGCATATTAATAGAATAATCATCTGCAATTACAGTTGTTAATTCTCCGAAAAAGCGTACGCTTGGTCTGACATCGGCAGATGCTGTATTTCCTATAAGATAATCTTCATACACACCGCAAATTGTATATACATCATCAAAGTATTGACTGTGTTCCGTTATAAAAACGCTTTTACCTATAGCACCATCGTTCCAATTTTCAAAAGATTGCATCTTTTTGACAAAACTTTCACTTACGGCTACATCTTTCGGGGACAATGGCTCACGTCCTTCAAGAATTTTAAAATTCATCATTTTAAAAAATCCTTTTGTTGCAGCATATTGATCCGCAACATTAAATAACTCTTTCTTTGAATTCGGCAAATAAATATTATTTCCGGATGACCCTTCAAAGGGTAATGATTCGCATGCTTCTACCATATCAACATTTGCATTGGAGCTAAGCTTGTCCATTAAATACGTTAATTTTGATTTCTCATTAATACCTCTAATATCGAAAAATACAATGTTTTCGTATTCATAACCTGGGTCGCTATTAATCATCTTTTTGTATTGAGAACCTATTACCGATAATAATGTTAAAAGGAAAACTGAAAATAGAAATTGTACAAAAAGTAATGTTTTTTTTCCATTTCTTCTTGGATTCTTGATAATTCCGAAAAGCTGATGAAACAGGTATTTTCGAAAACATTTGTGCAGGCAATAATGATGAAATAACAAATACAATAAAACAAACACCTATCAGTACCCACCATGAAATAGGTGTAAATAAATATTTTAACTCTACTCCTACAATTGTAGTTATTATATTATTGGATGCTAATATTATGCATATCGCTAATATTATCGATAAAATTAAATCTAATGCTGCTTCTTTTAAAAAAAGACCATATATGTTTTTAGAATTGGCACCGTAACATTTTCTAACTCCAACTTCTTTCGAACGACTAACTACTGAATAAAGTACTATTAGTAAGTAATTTAGTAGTCCTGTAAAAATAAGTAGGAAGGCAACAATAGTAAAAATAATTACAGTATTTCTATAATAATTGTTTTGTAAATGTTGTTTTAAGAATGGGTCCAATTCGTACCACAATAAAGTTCCTTCTTTCTCAATCTCTTCAATTGGTTGATATTTTTCTTGCATTTTACGAATGTTATCTTTTAAAGATAACGGATCAACACCTTTGGCTAATTTAACATATGCCCAATAACGATCGTTACCAATCCAATTTTCAGTACTTCTTTTATGGTATGAAGCCATAGAAATAAGGACATCGGCATTAAATGAAGAGTTTTTTGGAAAATCTTCATATACACCTCCTATTGTAAATAATACATCCGGCATTTCCTCATTGTAGATGGTAGTACCTACTACATTTTCGATATTCCTGAGTTTTTGAGCAAATGTTTTAGAAACCATTACCTCTCTAGGAATATTTAGTACTTCTTGCGGATTACCAATGAGGATAGGGCGATTAAAAATCTTAAAAAAACATGTATCGGCAATAATACTTTTTCCGGTTATTGCATTATGATTTTCATCATAAAATTTTTCAGAATTAAACAATCCTGTTATTCTCGTTGCTTCTTCCACTCCCGGAATATTTTCTTTAAAACCGGGTGCTATTGCACCGCTAACTTTATTAAATGTTTTTGCCGCATCTCCTTGTTGACTATATCCAGTTATAATTGAATAAATTTGTTTTCCGTCTTTATAGTGATGGTCATATGTCATTTCAAAACATACTTTTGCTATGAGTATCATTCCTATAGCAAGACTAACACCCAAGGATATTATTTTTAATATTAAATTTTTATTTTTTTTCATATTATTTTTATTTTATATCATATTATTTTTATTATCTAATGTAAAATTCCGATAATTTTATTTTTTGTTCTTATTTATTCTTTTTTCAATACATTGGCCGGGTTTGTTTTGGTAACTTTATGAACTTGCCATACAACAGATAAAAAAGCAATAAGTAATGTTATTAAAATGGCGACAATAAATATCCACCAATAATTTTCTACTCGATATGAAAATTGTTCCAAATAACGTCTGCAAGCCCAAATTGAAATAGGTAATCCAATTATACAAGCTATAATAATTAGATACATATATAACTTTACGTATCTTAAAGTTTCGGATATTACGGTTCCTCCAAAAACCTTACGAATAGCAATATCCTTTGAGCTTTCATTTGCAAAATAAGTACTCATGGCAAATAGTCCAAGTGCAGATAATAAAACTGCCAAAACCATAAAAAGTTCTAAAAGTCGTTTTGTTTTATTTACTTCCGATAGCTTAAACTTATTAATATCACGAATAAATCCGGATAAATATGGTTGTTTTTCTGTTCCAAATTTTTCAATTGAATACTCTTTATATGCGTTATTAATCGCTAATAATGTCTCTTTACTTTCGTCTGTTGTTTCGATTAAAGGATTACAATTATATCTTAAATTGTCGATATTATCTATTAATACTGCCCAATACGGATTTTGATAAGTATTAGTTGCGGAGGATGTAGGTATATCAGTAACCACTCCGCCTACTTTATCACAGAGTGAATTATTAAATGTAAAACTATTGGTAAACATTGCTTCTGTTGAATCTCTAATTCCCCCAAGTGCTTTTGAAGTAGTTTCGCCAATCCATATAGAATTTATTAAAGGATAACCGTAATCTTCAATTTTCTTAAAACCAAACATATTGAAATAATTAGAGTCGCATACAATCATGCTGAGATTAATATCTCTTTGATTAAGGGCTTGTGTAGAAAATAATATTCCTATATTTCCAGGGATATGAGATCCGTAACCAATTCTTTTAACGCAAGGAAGTGCTTTTAATTTATCTTCAAATAATTGTAAATCTTTAACCTTTTCCTCTCCAAGTTGCAGAAAATAAAGATTGTCTGTATTTGTATTTAAAGGTCTTCGTAACATATGTTTCATTTGTATTTCCATAAGTATTGCAATAGAAATCAAGATTACCGCTAATACATTTTGTAATACAATGAAAATATTACTAAATACCATTTTGTTACGGCTTCGAAACGAGCCGCGAACAATGTCGATAGGGGAAAATTGCAATAAAAAGAATGCAGGAGCAAGTCCGCAAATAGTACCAAGAATAAGTATTGAAACAATATAATAAAAAATATATTTAACAGAAAAATTAATTTTTATAGGGATAAAATAAGCCGGATCTTGTCCAATGAGTAAGCTATTCATCATTGGAACTAATGCTTGTGCAACAATGAGTGCAATAGTAAAACATATACCTGTAAATATCAAACTTTCAAAAATAAACCTTAAGAAAATATTATTTTTCCCTGCTCCCAACAATCTGCGTGTTGCCATTTCCTTAGCCCGTTTGCCGGCAAGAGCAAATGTAAGGTTAATATAGTTTATTATCGCCGAAAATAATAGTAACAAAACAACTATAGAAAGAATATTCAATAGGGATTTATTTGAATGTCGGAGATGATAATTACTTTTATCGTTAAAGAAAACTTCCTCAAGAGAGAAAACTTTTGCCTTTATGAATTTGTTATCATAGTTTTTATTACAAATATCTATAACTTTATTTATCATTGAGTTTTTATCTGCACCTTTTACAAGCCGAAAAATTGTAAGTGTACTACCTGCAGATTGATATTTACCTCTATTCGGTTGATTCATATCTTGTTGAGATAAAAAATATTTTGCTTCCGGATTATTATTGATATTTATGAAGCAATCGGTAGGTAAAATCAAACTATTTTCAATATCTTCAAAGATTCCGGAAATAATAAAAAAATCATCATCTGAATTTTCATCATAAATATTGCTTATTTTTATTGCTTTTCCTATTACACTTTCACCGTTTTTTGAAATCCTATTCGCAATACTTCTACTAACAAAAATATTAGATGGATCTATAAAAGAACTTACACTTCCTTCTATTGGGGCATGATTAGGAAAAATTTCAAAAAATTCTGGATCAACTTCAGTATAATTACAGTTTATTTTATTATCAGTTACTTCTAACAAACATTCATCGGGATGCATTATTCTTGTGCTAATTTCTATTTCTGGAACAGCTGGATCTATTGCCTCCTTATCCCAAAAACCGAGAGAAATAAAATTATCTGTTCCAAGCATATAAATTCTATCACTCTCAGGGGTTTCTTTTATTACTGAGTATTGTTGCACAACATAACTTCCTATAAGTATTACAAAAGCAAGGCTAATTATTAAACCTAATGCTTCTATGATAGTATAAAGTTTATTTCGACTTAAAAATTTAAAGTAACTTTTCATCTTATTTTTAAATTTTTATCCTTTCTTTAATCAATTATTCAGTTTTTATTGCTTTAATAGGATTTGCCGTAGCTGCACGCAAACTGCGAAGAGTTACCACTGCAATCGTTACAATAAGGACTGCGAGAAATGCAAATAGGAAAACCCAGATATAAATAGGCATTTGATAAGCAAATCCTTCAAAATATTTCTTAACTAAAAACCACGATAAAGGAGATGCTATTATAAAGCATACTAATACAATATAGAAAAATTTAGTATTAAACATTTTAAGAATATCTCCGATAGTTGCACCATTTACACGCCTGATACCTATTTCTTTGCGACGGAATTCCGTTTCAAACATTACAAGACCGAAAACTCCGATAAGAGAAATTAGAATAGCAATAGTGGTAAATAAATTTATAAGTCTCGAAAGATTTTTTTCATTGTAATATTGCGATTGGATTGTTGAATCGAAAAATTTAACATCAATTTCGTGCTTTGCAATGTTAGGATCTACTAAAGAAATAGAGTTTCGTATTGTTGTTATAACTCCTTCGATGTCGGCATCTTTGGCTGTTCTTACATAAAGAGTCCCATTTGCACGCCATGGATTTTTCCCAAATAGGTAAAAGCAAAAAGGTTGTATTTTATTTTGCATTCCTTTGAAATTAAAATCCTCACAAAAACCTATAATTTCTGCAGGGTTATTTGTATGTCCGGTCATTTTCCCTTCAAGTTTTAAATCAAACTGATTTTTTGCAGTTTTATTAAATATAAAAACACCATCTTCACAATTTTCATCGCTTTTTGTAAAGTCACGACCTTCTGTAATATTAATACCCATAAAACGTAAAAAATTCCAATCAACCGGGTAAACTTGAAAGTATATGGATTGTTCTTCATAATCACGCCCCCAACCCATGCGTCCGGATGAAACTATATCTCCATCAGCCCAAGTTACATCTATAATATCAGGGTTGCGTTTTAGTTCACTTGTAACCGATTGATTAGATATTGCAGCTTTATTACTTGTTTGACAGACTAAAAGATTTTCGGAATTAAAACCCATATTATGATTTATCATCCAATTACGTTGCATATTTACAAAAACTGCACAAATTATTAGAGTAATAGAAATAACAAACTGTAAACCTATTAAAGTAACACGTAATTTATTACCTTTTGCTGAAAAAGCAAAGCCTCCTTTTATTGCTAATACTGGTTGAAATGAAGTAATGTAAAATGCCGGATAAATACTTGCAATAATTGCAAATATTAACCCTAAACCAATGGTAAAAGCAGCCATACCTATGTTAGCAGAAAATTTTGTGTTGGCATTAACCAAATTAGCATATATTGAATCTTGAAAAAGATATACTGTTAAAGCTGCTATAGCAAGAGATATTACAACTAATATTACAGATTCCCATACAAATGAAAATATCAGACGTGCTCTTGAACTGCCTAAAATTTTACGCATATTTACTGATTTCATTCGGATTGGTACTGTAGCAAAGAAAAAATTTAAATAATTAATAAATGCTATTACAATAACAAGAATCGCAACAATAAATAAAGTCAGAGTTGTTGTTTTATTGCCTTGCCTTCCTGGAGAATTAAGGACAGAATCAAAATAAACTTTATTTAACGGTGTAAGACGAATATGATATTCTTCTTTTAATGTCTGAATGTCTTTTTCATCATAATTATTATTTTCATCCCCATATATTTTAAACAAATATTCAAAGGCCTGACCTTCAACTGTTTCTTTATCTTCAGCAGATCTTAATTTAAAAAAGTACGGAAAGGACCATTCTGAAAAATCTTCCAAACTTTGATCGCCAATGTCATTAAAGATCCCAATTCCGCCAAGATCGCTGTTCTTACTCATATTTTTATAAATACAAACAATAGTTCCATTATTTTTAGTGCTTTGTTGAACTGAGCCGGTATTGCTCATATTATATTTCCACGAAAAGCCGGAACCTACAGTAAGCCCTGTTTTTTCTGCAACTGATTCGGATATGGCAAAATTATCCTTCGATAAATTCTCAAAAGAACCGCTTAGAGCCTCATATCCAAGAGCTTTTATCGCTCCTTTTGAAAAACTAGAAAAATTAGTATTTCCAAGTTCCTTTTCACTATCTTTATCTGCACCAAAAAGGATAATATTTGGTGAGGAATTAGTTAAATTACATGTTCCACCGCTTTCTATTAACGGAGATTCTTTAATAATTCCTTCCGGGATAGGTCTGTTTAACCATGACATATACCTGCCCTTTGTGTACCAATCAGGCATCGAAACGATAAAAACTCTATCACTATCCGGAATCCCTTTATTGTAAGTAAAATCGCGATATACATGCACCATAATTATATAGAAAGCAGCAAACGCAATACTAAGTCCTAAAACATTAAGAATAGTTGAAATAAACGTGGAATGTCCCCTTTTTCTGTATTTTAGCATATCTGTATTTATTACATTTCGTCTTTAAGATCATTAACGATACGGCCATCTAATAAGTTGATAATTCGTTGTGCATAACTTGCATCTTTATGAGAGTGTGTTACCATGATAATGGTAGTCCCTTCTTTATTAAGTTCAGTTAATAAATTCATTACTTCCTGACCGTTTTTTGAATCAAGATTTCCGGTAGGCTCATCTGCAAGTATAAGTTTAGGATTTGAAATAACAGCACGAGCTATTGCAACTCTTTGTTGTTGGCCTCCCGAAAGTTGTTGAGGAAAATGGTTTGCTCTATGACTAATATTCATACGGGAAAGTATTTCTTTTACTCTTTTTTTACGTTCCGTTGCACTAATATTTAAGTAACGTAGTGGCAATTCCACATTTTCAGAAACATTAAGTTCATCTATTAGATTAAAACTTTGAAATACAAAGCCGATGTTGCCCTTTCGGAACTTTGTACGTTCCTTTTCTTTCAGATGAGCTACTTCCTTATCAAGTAAATAATAATTCCCTCTCGTTGGATTGTCAAGTAATCCAAGAATATTCAACAATGTTGATTTTCCACAACCCGAAGGTCCCATAACGGCTACAAATTCTCCGTCTTTAATTTCAAAAGAAACATCATTTAATGCTGTTGTAATAATTTCTTCTGTTCTAAATTCCTTTACTAAATTTTCTACTTTTAACATGATTTTATTATTTTACAATTTTTGACTAATTTAATATTAACACATCTACATCTCCATAGTTATCATATCCCGATGTAATAACTTTTTCTCCAGGATGTAACCCTTCTTCTACTTCATAATATTGTGGGTTTTGACGTCCTATTTTAATTGGTCGTTTATAAGCTTTTGAAGAACTCTCATCTAATACATAAATCCATTTTCCGCCTGTTTTTTGATAGAAAGCACCTCGGGGAATTAAAATCGCATCGGTAGGTTGTCCCAATTGCAGATTAAGATAATAAGTTTGACCTGTTCTAATATTATCCGGTTGATCTCCTACTAACTTAAAGTCTGCTTTAAAGCGACCGTCACGAACTTCAGGATAAGCTTTACGAAGTTCTGCATGAAATACTTCACCCTGACGTTCAAAAGTAGCTTCCAGTCCTTGATTAACTCTATCGATATAGTGTTCGTCTATTTGTGTCTCAATTTTATATTTCGATAAATCATTTATTTGACCTATTTTCATTCCTGCATTTACCGATTGTCCAAGAGCTGCATCTAATAATCCAAGCTCTCCGTCAATAGGGGCTTTTATAGATAAGTTTTCTTTACGTTTTCTGATCATCAACATGTTTCGTCTCATATTTTGAAGACTTTCCTTCATACTTTCAATTTCAACCGAGCGGTACAAACTGTCTTGGACTTGCCTATTACATATTAATTCATATTTATTTAGAGCAAGGTCATAATCTTCTTTTGCCTTTAAAAAATCTTCTCGGGCAATAAGAGAATCGTTAAATAAAGATTTGTTTTGTTCGTAAATACGTTTTGTACGTTTTACATCTAATTGAGAATAAAGACGTTCTTGCTCTACGTTTAATTTTTGTTGCTCCATTAAAATCATCGTATTCCGTAGTATATTCTCTTTTTCTGCAAGTTCTGCTTCCGAGTTTAATATTTGAAGTTCCAAGTTTGGATTGTCTAAAATAAGGATTACATCGCCTTGTTTAACCGTATTACCTTCTTCAATAAATATTTTATCAATCACACCACTCTCCAAAGGACATATTTGAACAGTAACTATAGGTTGAATTTGGCCGTTAATACGAATATAATCATTAAATTGTCCTTGTGTAACGGTACTTACTGTGATTGTTTTGCTTTCGATACGTTGTGTTGAGCTATTATCCCTAAAAATAAGCCACAATACAAAGCATATGAACAATAAAATGGCAAGATATGTTAAATTTTTCTTTTGAAAAATTCTTTTTATGCCCTTTTTCTTTTCAACTTTCCTATCCATATTATTATTTATTTATCAACGTTTAATTTTCAATAATATAAGTTTTAACTATTTGTTTTTATTTGATTTAAGTATGGAATACCTTTATAGTATTTTACTACATGAGATTTAATATTATATTGAAAAAATGTATTCAAATACTCTATTTCAGCAGACATCAAATTATTACCGCTTGTTTGAAAATCTAAAATGGAAATTAGTCCTTGCTCAAATCGTTTTGAATTTAATTTATGAACAATTCTTTGTGCTTCTACATTTTTTTCAGCTTGCAAAAAAGATTTGAATGCTCTTTCCTTGTCTTGTACCGCAAGTTGAATTTCTACTTCAATTTCCTGCTTTTTTTGTTCATATTCATATTCTGCAATTAATAAATTATTTTTATTTTTTCTTATAGATGTCATGTGAGATAAGCCGCTAAATATCGGAATGTTAAGACTTAATTGAATATATTCCCCTTGCCTTTGTTGAAGTTGTTTAAAAAAAGGTTCAGTCGTGTAATTCTTATCGAAAACGGTTATATATCCGGTTGAAAAACCAGAATATAAGCTAATCGAAGGAGCAACATTCCATTTAGAGGTAGCTAAATTTAACTTTGCAGTTTCAATATTATTTTCTAATATTAATAGTGAAGGTAAAGTTCCCTTAGCATTTTCTATAATAGAAGACACATTTTCTTTTGCATTAATATCATCAATAAAAATGTCAAAATCTTCTTCAATAGAAATACTATCCGAAAAAGGAAAAAACATCTTTTGCTTCAAAACAGATAGTGCATTTAGATAATTATTATGTGTATTGGTAAGATTATAATCTTTCTCGGCAAAAGCCGCTTCGCTTTGTGCAACATCAACATATCCCAAAATCCCTTGTTGTTCTTTACGTTTAGTGATTTCAAGATTTTTTTCAGCTTCATCAAGTTGACTTTTTGCTAACTTATTAAGTTGCAAGCTATAAATAACATTATAATAAGCTTGAATTACTTCAAGACAAATCATATCTTTTATTTGCTGTTCTTCTGAGACACATAAATTTTCGGCATTTTTTGCAATACGAAGATTGTTTAACACCTTAAAACCGTCAAATATTCTTATTCCGGCATTAATATAATATCCGTTATTAAAGTTTTTGAAATTTGAATAAGTGTTTGTTTCGGGATCAATTGATCGTCCAAAATTTGTTGTTACATTTGTACCGGCACTAATTTCAGGAAAGAAGGAGGCTTTAGCCTTTGTATAATCGGCATTTACATTATCGCTTTCAGCTGTTTTCTTTTTAACTTGTGGTGAGTTTTCAATTGCATATTCCATACAATCGGCAAGCGACCATTTTTTTTGTGCAATTAAAAATTCATTACAGAGAACTATTATAAAAATAAATAAAATTGTTTTACACTTCATAACTTCAACATTTATTATTATCTATAGATATAATAATGTGCCAAATGTCTAAGTAGTTATATATCAGTGTATTTTATTACGAGTAAAATTAAAGACTGTCTAATTTTTTGACACTTCTTGTACAATATTTTGACATTTAATATCTGATTTTCTATGAAAAGTTTGCAAAAGGTATTGTTCTTTTTTTATTCGTTTAAAACTTTTTCAATAGTATTCCAAAGTGCACTTGCTGTTTTATCCCATGTGAACATATCTTTTCTAGAAAGACCTTTTTCTATTAGTTTTGCACGAAGCTCTGTATCGTTGTACAGCAAATTCATTGCATTAGCAATTTCATCAACAGAATAAGGATCAACCAATAAAGCAGCATCTCCGGCAACTTCCGGCATCGATGTAATATTAGAAGTTATTACAGCTGTTCCTGCATTAAAAGCTTCTACTATTGGGATTCCAAATCCCTCAAATAACGAAGGATACACTAAAGCTAATGCTGAAGACATAATTTTAACTAACTCATCAATCTTCATATAGCCCGTAAATATAACATCATCTTTATAAGTCATATTTTTATAACTCTCCTCGATTTCTTTGCACCAATGCATTTTACTTCCTACGACTACAAATTTTACATTATTTTGATTTTTCTGTTTAAAAATATCAAATGCTTTAAATATATTTTGAAGATTTTTTCTTTTATTAATGGAACTTACAAAAAGAAAATAATCGCAACCTTGGAAATGTTTGTTTTTAATGTTTGTTTTTTCGTTTAAGTCGATTACTTTATAATCTTCATTGCTGCCATTATAAACTACATCTATTTTATCTTTGGGAATATTATATAATTTATTCAAATCATCTTTTGAAAAATTTGATACTGTAGCAATTCTATCAGATCTTTCAGCAAATCTTTTAAAAAACTTGTCAAAATAATATTTATGTGCAGGTTTTATGAAATCATGGAAATGTTCAAAGTTCAAATCGTGAATAACATTTACTATTTTTACATCTATGTTTAAAGGTATCCAACCGTCTGTTGAAAGAAACAAATCAGGTTTAATTTTTTTTAATTTTCGAGGTATTCCATATTCAAAAAAAAGATACCATAACAATGGATGTCTTGCTTGTGGGTGTGCAATTACAGGTGTTATATTCTCACTAAAGATAAACTCGTCGGAATATTGTCTATCAAAAATAAAATAAAATTGATGCTCAGGATGATTTTTTGTAATTCTCTTTAATGTTTCACAAGTAAACCAGCCTATTCCATCTAACTTATTACTTAATAATAATCTTGTATTTACAGCGATCTTCATTTCACATGTTTATTTTATTTCATAAAACTAATTGTAAAAGCAAAGTTAGCATAAAAATTTAATTATACACATACAAAAATAGCGCTAAAGTTACTTCTACGTCAAATTTGATCTCGTTATTTTTTTATTTGAAGTTTAATATCTTAATAATTATCATAAATTTGCAAAGGTAATTGTATTAATTGCTTAATATCAATAAACTTATATCAACTTTATGAAAAACAACATTCTGATAGTAGATGATAACGTTGGAGTTTTATCGGCTTTAAAACTTGTATTATCACGTGATTTTGACAACATTATTACATTATCATCACCCAAAACATTAATATCAACTTTAAGGCAAAATGAAATTGATGTTGTCCTTTTAGATATGAATTTTTTGGAAAAGGCGAATACAGGTAATGAAGGGTTATTTTGGCTTTCAGAAATAAAACGTTATTTTAGTTGTGAAGTTGTTTTATTTACCGCATACGGGGATATTGAACTTGCAGTTAACGGAATAAAACGCGGTGCTTTTGATTTTATCGTAAAGCCTTGGGATAATGAAAAACTTCGTCAAACTTTGCTTGATGCTGCTAAACTTGCTAAGTCGAAAAGTAAAACTAAAGAACATACGAATATCTTACCTGTTGATGATATCGAGATGTTTTGGGGTGAAACGGATAAGATGCAACAACTGCATTTACTGCTCAGAAAAACGGCAAGTAGCGATGCAAATGTTTTAATTACAGGTGAAAATGGAACAGGAAAAGATTTATTGGCAAAAGAAATTCACCTTAATTCAAAACGAAGTAAAAATATTTTTCTTCCGGTTGATATGGGTTCTATTTCCGAAACACTTTTTGAAAGTGAATTGTTTGGTCATGTAAAAGGAGCTTTTACAGATGCTAAATCGGATCATGAAGGGAAGTTTGAAACTGCAAATAATGGAACTTTATTTTTAGATGAAATAGGCAATATACCTATAAATCTTCAATCAAAATTACTAAGAGTTCTTCAAGATAGAACTATTACTCGTGTTGGAGACAATAAGCCTATTCCTATTGATATTCGACTTGTTTGTGCTACAAATATGAATCTTATACAGATGCTTCATCAAGGAAAATTTCGAGAAGATTTATACTATAGGATAAATACGATTCACTTGCATCTTCCGCCTTTAAGAGAACGTAAAGAAGACATTGTCCCACTTGCAAAAATTTTTATGCAACATTTTGCAAATCAGTACAATAAAAATATAGTTGATATTAGTGATGAAGCAAAAGATTTATTAATTAACAATCAGTGGGGAGGGAATATTAGGGAGTTGAAAAATTGTATTGAAAAAGCTGTTGTATTAAGTGAAACATCAATCTTACAACTATCTGATATTCAATCTAACTTTTTAAATCATTGGTTGCCTGAACATATTGAATATTCGTATGAAGAAAATACCCTTGAAGAAATAGAAAAAAAAACCATAACAAATATGATGAAAAAGTATGATGGAAATATTTCTATTGTTGCCAAGCAATTGGATATCAGCAGACAAACATTATATAACAAATTAAAAAAATACAATTTTTAATGATAAAGAAAATTATAATACGATTATTATTACTAATTGTTTTAGTTGCACTTACAACATTTTTATTTATAAATAAAAATGTGATTTTTGCTATAATTGTTTTGATTATTGCAGTTGGTTGCTTTATAGCTTTAATTGTTGAGTATCAACATAATATTAAAAAGCTGTCATTTATGCTTAATTCAATTGAATCAGACGATTTTAATTTTCATTTTGATGAGGGAAAAAAGGGAAGAAATGATACTGATAAAATATTTAATATTGCGTTAAATAAGTTAAAAGAAATTATTGAAGATCAAAAAATTGCTCAATACGAAAAGGAAAGATATTATGAATTAATGCTAAATAACGCCAATACGGGTATTATAGCAGTTGATGAAAACGATTTTGTATTATATAAAAACAATAAAGCCTTAAATATGATAGGTTTATCTGTTTTTACAAATCTTAAACAACTTAAGAAAATTGATGATTCTTTATATGAAGCATTTCACACCGTAGATGAAAATAATAATAAAAAAATAAGTTTTTATAATGAGCGCGGTAAAATTACTTTGTCTATTGTATGTACAAGAATACAACTTCAAGGACAAAATGTAAAAATACTTGTTTTAAATAACATAGGTAGCGAACTTGAGGCAATTGAAACTGAAACTTGGACACGTCTTATCCGTATTCTTACTCATGAAATTATGAATTCCATTTCACCTATTACATCTCTTAGCGAAACTTTACTGAATAATTATGAAGAAAATAATGATGATGATGTTAAAGCAGGTTTGGAAGTTATAAACAAAACAAGTAACGGACTGATAAAATTTGTAAATTCGTATAGGAGTTTAATGCTTGTTTCAAAACCTAATAAAAAGGCTATTTCATACGATGATTTAATAAGAGATATTTTAACTTTAGTAGGAGAAGATTTGCGAAACAATAATTTAATGTGTACTTCATCTACAGCACAAGACAACATTATGTTGTTTATTGATAAAAATCAAATTTCACAAGTTATAATAAACATAATAAAAAATGCAATTCAAGCTAAAGCTACTAAATTAAATATACACGCTTCTATATCTCAAAATGAAAATATTCATATATTATTTTCGAACAATGGTACTCCTATTGATAAAGATAGCATGGAGCAAATTTTTATTCCCTTTTATACTACTAAACAAATAGGAAGTGGTATTGGATTAAGTTTATCGCGACAGATAATGAACAACCACGATGGGAGTATCCATCTAATTCGTTCCAATGAACGTGAAACAGTGTTTGAGCTTGTATTTAGATAAGAACATTAAATCTCTTAAGAATTTTAATTTTTCGAGGGAAGTAATAAATTTCTTTTAGTTTATTTATTATCTTTGTTATTATATAACAATTATTATTATGTCTATAATAGCTTCTTTTGTAATGCCACATCCTCCTATAATTGTTCCGCAAATAGGACGTGGTGAAGAAAAGAAAATTCAGCGGACAATTGATGCATGTAATGAGGTTGCTAAAAGAGTTTTGGATATTAAACCTGATACAATTGTGCTTACAACACCTCATGCTGAAATGTATTTTGATTATTTTCATATTGCAGGAGGAAAAAGTGCCAAAGGAAATTTTGAAAAATTTGGTGCATATTATTTTAATATGACAGTTGATTATGACTATGAATTTGTGAAGGAATTGTCTGATTTAGCCGGAGAAAATCAGTTTCCTGCAGGTACATTAGGGGAACGTGACCCCCAACTTGACCATGGAACTACTGTTCCATTATATTTTATTAATCAAAAATATAAAGATTATAAACTTGTAAGAATCGGATTATCAGATTTATCACCCGAAGAACATTATCAACTTGGGAAAATGATAAGCAATATTTCCGATAAACTTGATAGAAAAACAGTTTTCTTAGCAAGTGGAGATTTATCTCATAAATTTAATACTGAAAGCCCTTATGGTTTTGTAAAGGAAGGACCTGAATTTGATTTGGAAGTAACAAAGGCAATGGCAGATGGGGATTTTTTAACAATATTAAATTTAGACAGAGGTTTTTGCGATGCTGCTGCCGAATGCGGACTTCGATCCTTTTGGATAATGGCAGGTGCTTTAGATAAAAAGTCAGTAAAAGCAGAGTTGCTGTCTCACGAAGGTCCCTTTGGAATAGGTTATGGTGTAGCTTCGTTTATAGTTACAGGTAAGGATAATACTCGGAATTTTGATGAACAATATCTTGAACTTCAAAAAAAACATCTTAATAAAGTTAAGCAAAATGAAAATCCTTACGTAAAACTGGCAAGGAATAGCATTGAACATTTCGTGAATACAGGGAATGTAGCTAAATTACCATCGGATTTACCGGCAGAAATGATTAAAAATAAAGCAGGAGTATTTGTATCCTTGAAAAAACATGGGCTGTTAAGAGGTTGTATCGGCACAATTTCTCCTGTTACCAAATGTATAGGTGAAGAAATCTTGCGAAATGCCGTTTCTGCATGCTCGGAAGATCCGCGTTTTGCACCTGTCGAAAAGGATGAACTTGATAAATTGGTTTATAGTGTAGATGTTTTGGGAAAAGCAGAAGATATTGAAGATAGAAGTCAGTTAGACATAAAACGTTACGGTGTAATAGTAACTAATGGGATAAAAAGAGGATTGCTTTTGCCTAATTTAGAAGGTATTGATAGTGTAGATCAGCAGATTGAAATTGCAATGCAAAAAGCCGGAATTGGCAAAGATGAGCCATATAGTTTGCAACGGTTTGAAGTAGTACGTCACTATTAATCTTATATTAATATATACACTCAATAATATACTATTTAATGTGATCTATCAATATTAGCTTTGTATTCTATACAATATATTTTATTTAATTTAATATATCAACTTTTAAGTTTTACTTATTTTAATTGTACTTCTTAGTTACATATCAGTTAATTACTTTAGTTTTGATGATGTTATTTATGTGTTATTTTATACAAAATAATGGTTGTTATTTAGATTAGTTATAAATATTATCTATAAATTAGTAAATAACAACATATTACAATTATTTTATAAAAAAGTCAATAAAAAGTTTTATAAAATGCTTGTTAGTTTGTAAAGTATTGTTATCTTTGCACTCGCTTTTCACCTAAAAATTTTAGGTTTTTAAGAGCGGATTTATAAAAAAGTTCATTGAATAGATGAAGCACAACGACGTACAGAACATAGCGGGAGTCAATTATAATAGATAATTGCGATATTTGCAGGATATAAACAGACAATTTTAAATAAACAATATATATTTTACAATGAAGAGTTTGATCCTGGCTCAGGATAAACGCTAGCGGCAGGCTTAACACATGCAAGTCGAGGGGTAACATTGGGTGTTTACACTCAGATGACGACCGGCGGATGGGTGAGTAACGAGTATGTAACCTACCTGTTACTAAAGGATAGCCCGAAGAAATTTGGATTAATCCTTTATGATATCTTTTTTTGGCATCGATTTAAGATTAAAGAATTTTCGGTAATAGATGGGCATGCTTTCTATTAGATAGTTGGTAAGGTAAAGGCTTACCAAGTCGACGATAGATAGGGGCTCTGAGAGGATTTCCCCCCACACTGGAACTGAGAACGGTCCAGACTCCTACGGGAGGCAGCAGTGAGGAATATTGGGCAATGGAGGCAACTCTGACCCAGCCATGCCGCGTGCAGGATTACGATCGACAAGATTTTAAACTGCTTTTATAATGGGAAAATCATCAATTTGCGAATTGATTTGCTGTTACATTATGAATAAGAATCGGCTAACTCCGTGCCAGCAGCCGCGGTAATACGGGGGATTCAAGCGTTATCCGGACTTATTGGGTTTAAAGGGTGCGTAGGCTGATAAATCAGTCAGCGGTGAAATTTACGGGCTTAACTTGTAGCTTGCCGTTGAAACTATTTATCTAGAGATATTTCGGCGTATGCGGAATGTATCAAGTAGCGGTGAAATGCATAGATATGCTACAGAACACCAATCGCGAAGGCAGCATACGAGGCATCATCTGACGCTGATGCACGAAAGCGTGGGGATCAAACAGGATTAGATACCCTGGTAGTCCACGCTGTAAACTATGATAACTATCTTTTAGCGATACACAGTTAGAGGGTACGAGAAATCATTAAGTTATCCACCTGGGGATTACGTTCGCAAGAATGAAACTCAAAGGAATTGACGGGGGCCCGCACAAGCGGAGGAGCATGTGGTTTAATTCGATGATACGCGAGGAACCTTACCCGGGCTCGAACGGTACATGAATTATATTGGAAACTGTATAAGTCTTTCGGGACATGTATCGAGGTGCTGCATGGTTGTCGTCAGCTCGTGCCGTGAGGTGTCAGGTTAAGTCCTATAACGAGCGCAACCCCTATATTTAGTTACCAGCACGTAGTGGTGGGGACTCTAGATATACTGCCTACGCAAGTAGTGAGGAAGGTGGGGATGACGTCAAATCAGCACGGCCCTTATGTCCGGGGCTACACACGTGCTACAATGGTCAAAACAGCGGGCAGCTACTCAGTGATGAGATGCTAATCCATAAAAATTGATCACAGTTCGGATCGAAGTCTGCAACTCGACTTCGTGAAGTTGGATTCGCTAGTAATCGCATATCAGCCATGATGCGGTGAATACGTTCCCGGGCCTTGTACACACCGCCCGTCAAGCCATGGAAGCTGGGGGTACCTAAAATGCGTGACCTACGGGAGCGTATTAGGGTAAGACTAGTGACTGGGGCTAAGTCGTAACAAGGTAGCCGTACCGGAAGGTGCGGCTGGAATACCTCCTTTCTGGAGATCATGCAAGTAGATGGGATTATAACGAAAATGTTATAATTCTTTCCATGCTATGTTTTGTGGGTTGTGTTTTTTATCGTAAAAATATGTAATATATACCTTGTATTAAGGTGGTTAAGGCAGAATTTTTATTATTAGTATTCCCGTAGCATTAGGTAGGTTGGAGTATGAAACTGAGTAGCGTAGAGTTAATTGTCTCGTAGTTCGGAGGTTAGAGAATGAAACTGAGTAACTTAGAGTTAATTTTCTCGTTGTTAGTTAGGTTAGAGTATGAAACTGAATAATGAGGGTTAATAGTTAGTTCTGTCAGGAGAATTAGCTCAGTGTGTCGAAGTGACGAGGTAGAGCACTAGAATAGTTAGAGGCCATCGGTTCAAGTCCGATATTCTCCACATTATGTTGTTGATATAAACAACATATATATAACAAAAAAGTTCGTTGACATTTTGATAATATAATATATAAATATAGTGTTTTATTTTTTACGTTTAGTATAAAAATATAATACAATTTTATCGAGCGAAATAAATAAGTGGATAAGTGCAAATGGTGGATGCCTAGGCTTTCAGAGGCGACGAAAGACGTGACAAGCTGCGAAAATCTGCGGGTAGGTGCAAATAACCGATGATCCGCAGGTCTCTGAATGGGACAACCCGTTTGGTTGAAGACCAAACATCCTTTTAAAGGAGGCAAACGTGGGGAACTGAAACATCTCATTACCCACAGGAAAAGAAAACAACAGTGATTACCCCAGTAGTGGTGAGCGACCGGGTAACAGCCCAAACCGATGATATTTCGGTATTGTCGGGGTTCGGACTACAATTAGCATTCTAATTATTATAGTGGAACATATTTGGAAAGATAGGACACAGAGGGTGATATCCCCGTACACGAAATAGTATTAGAATCGAGTAGTATCCAGAGTATCACGAGACCGGTGAAATCTTGTGAGAATGTGCCAGCACCATCTGGTAAGGCTAAATACTCCTGAAAGACCGATAGTGAACCAGTACCGTGAGGGAAAGGTGAAAAGAACCGCCAGCAGCGGAGTGCAATAGACCCTGAAACCATTTGCATACGAACTGTAGGAGCTACGTTAATGTAGTGACTGCGTGCCTTTTGCATAATGAGCCTACGAGTTATTATTTATAGCGAGGATAAGTCTTTATAGGGATGTATCCGTAGCGAAAGCGAGTATTCACAGTGCATATAGTTATAATTAATAGACGCGAAACCATGTGATCTACCCATTTACAGGATGAAGTTTTGGTAACACAAAATGGAGGTCCGAACCCATAGATGTTGAAAAATCTTGGGATGATGAGTGGGTAGGGGTGAAAGGCCAAACAAACATGGATATAGCTCGTACTCTCCGAAATGTCTTTAGGGACAACCTCAATATAGTTTATAGGGGGTAAAGCTACTGATTTGATGCGGGGGCTTCATCGCCTACCAAGTCACGACAAACTCATAATACCTATAAATGTTTATTGGGATGCAGGTTATGGGTGCTAAGGTCCATATCCGAGAGGGGAACAACCCAGACTATCGGCTAAGGTCTCCAAATGTATATTAAGTTGATTAAACGAGGTTTAGTTGCTTAGACAGCTAGTATGTTGGCTTGGAAGCAGCCATTCATTTAAAGAGTGCGTAACAGCTCACTAGTCGAGCGACTGAGCGTGTACGATACACGGGCATAAATATACTACCGAAGCCATAGGATTATATATAGATATAATCGGTAGGGGAGCATTTCATATGCGTAGAATACGGTCTGTGAGGATTGTTTGAGCGTATGAAAAAGAAAATGTAGGCATAAGTAACGATAATGGAGGTTTAGACTCCTCCACACCGAAAGACTCAGGATTCCTGATCCACGTTCGACGAATCAGGGTTAGTCGGGTACTAATGAGGATCCGAAAGGAGCATCAGATGTTAAATCGGTTAATATTCCGATACATACATATTATTCTAAGGGACGACGAAGGAGTGACATGTCCGCGTACTGACGGAATAGTACGTTAAAGCGTGTAGGTAATTTGGTATAGGCAAATCCGTACCAAAGCTGACCGTGATAGTACCAAGCGTACCTAGTACAATTGGATAGTGACAGTAATCATACTTCCAAGAAAACTCTCTACGATTATTAATATGTATCCCGTACCGTAAACCGACACAGGTAGTCGAGGATAGTATCCACAGGTGCTCGAGAGAATCATGGCTAAGGAACTAGGCAAAATTGTTCTGTAACTTCGGGAGAAAGGACGCTCAACGTTAGTTGAGCCTCAGTAAAGTGTCCCAGGCGACTGTTTATCAAAAACACAAGGCTCTGCGAAATAGTAATATGAAGTATAGGGTCTGACACCTGCCCGGTGCTGGAAGGTTAAGAGGAGATGTTAATGCGAATGTTTCGGCATTTGTGTGAAGCATTGAATTTAAGCCCCAGTAAACGGCGGCCGTAACTATAACGGTCCTAAGGTAGCGAAATTCCTTGTCGGGTAAGTTCCGACCTGCACGAATGGTGTAACGATCTGGGAGCTGTCTCGGTCATGATCTCGGTGAAATTGTAGTGCCGGTGAAGATGCCGGCAACCCGCAACGGGACGAAAAGACCCCGTGAACCTTCACTACAGCTTAACATTGGTGTTGGATAACTGATGTGTAGGATAACCGGGAGACTATGAAGCGTTATCGCCAGATGACGTTGAGTCGTTGTTGAAATACCGGTCTTTATTTATTTGACGTCTAATTCTTTAAAAGAAGACATTGTTTGGTGGGTAGTTTGACTGGGGTGGTCGCCTCCAAAAGAGTAACGGAGGCTTCCAAAGGTACCCTCCGGATGGTTGGTAACCATCTATAGAGTGTAATAGTATAAGGGTGCTTGACTGCGAGACCAACAAGTCGAGCAGGGACGAAAGTCGGGTATAGTGATCCGGTGGTTCAGCATGGAATGGCCATCGCTCAAAGGATAAAAGGTACTCCGGGGATAACAGGCTGATCCCTCCCAAGAGCTCACATCGACGGAGTGGTTTGGCACCTCGATGTCGGCTCGTCACATCCAGGGGCTGGAGCAGGTCCCAACGGTTCGGCTGTTCGCCGATTAAAGTGGCACGCGAGCTGGGTTCAGAACGTCGTGAGACAGTTCGGTCTCTATCTGTTGTGGGCGTAAGAAGTTTGCGAGGCGCTGTATTTAGTACGAGAGGACCGATATGGACAAACCTCTAGTTTACCTGTTGTGACGCCAGTTGCACCGCAGGGTATCTACGTTTGGGATTGATAAGTGCTGAAAGCATCTAAGCACGAAGCTAACCTCAAGATAAGACTTCTTTTAAGGGTCGTTCAAGACTAGGACGTTGATAGGTTGCAGATGTAAAGTCAGTGATGGCAAAGTCGAGCAATACTAATTACCCGTAACTTATTATTTTGCGCGAGGATGGTTTATATATTATATTATCGATGTCGAACTTTTTTTAAAAAAGTTATTTTAGTTATATATTTAAGAAATAAAAGGGTGACTATAGCAGCGGTGTTCCACCTCTTTCCATTCCGAACAGAGAAGTTAAGCCCGCTAACGCCGATGGTACTGCTACGGCGGGAGAGTAGGTAGTTGCCCTTTTTTTTTTATGCCTAAAAATGTGCTGATTTTTTTATTTATATTTTATTGAAAAATATAAATAGGGTAGAAGTTGCCCTTTTTTTTATTTTCTAATCGTTCTATTTGCAACTATTTCTTAATTTTGCATATAAATAAAAAAACTATGTGCAAAAAAAGTAAAATATTCATTCTTACCTCTTTGTTATTATTATTGTTAAGTTGTAATAATAACAAAGCATCTTCTTCTTTTGTGAATTGGGATGAGCCGGATATGGTAGCTATAGCATTCCTTGGATATCATCAAGATACTAGTAATGAGAGATTTGTTCAAACATATAAGTATTATCAGGATACTTATAAATTGCCTAAAGATATAGATTTTGTGGAGCTTGAAGGTGACGAATATTATTTAGTTATTCCTCGTGACCGCAATACTAAAATAGAAGTTAGAGAGTATTCCTTTGATATTTTTTGTGAGGGATTAGATGAAGATTCGGGAGATTTGTTGAAAGAGTTTGATGATGGAGAACCTTTTATAATTAAATGTAATGTTAGTGATGCTATCTCGAATGTTATCTTTATTATTGAAAATAATGAGGGAGAAAAAGTTACTTATTCACCGACTATCAGTTTACGAGATGGTTCATTAGTAGTATTGGGTACAGGAGAGGTTAAAGATATAACCAGATATCATCAAAGTGGTGAAGATTATCAATCTTATAAATTGTTTGATTATTCGGACTTAGGTTTTAAAGTTGAGTTTGATAAAGGATTAGTTCAAATTTACTTAAATGAAAATATTAAAGAGGCTTTTACCACTTTTGGAGGACAAGGCGAAGTTAAAGCATTAGAACAGAGTCCTTATATTCTCAAAGAAATGTATAGCGATTGTGTAGATATTTTTGTAGGTGAAATCGGACAAGAAGTTTATCCTATTTTATGTTTATTATCTGACAAAGGGGAAGTTGAGATATTAGATATTTATGATGCAACTATTCATAATAATTTTAAGAATACAAAAAAAATAAAAGGATTACAAAACATAGTATCTTTCAAAAATACTGTAATGCATTATGGCTTTACATCTTATAACGAAATATTTTTGATAGATGCGAATGGCAATGAGTATCCAATATCTGAATATTATTAATTTTATATGAGATACTCTCTTAATAGAATTGAGATTATCTTATTGTTTTATATTCCTTCGAATTCTGAAAATAATTTACGCTTATAATCGGTAACAGGTATAGATTTTCCTGTTTCCCTATCTATAGATACTAAAACACATTTACAAACAGACATAATTTCGTTTGTAGATGAATTTCTTAATTGTTGTATCATTTTTATACTCTTATTTCCAATTTCTAATATTTTAGTATCACATTCTATTTTTAATTCGGGTGTAATAGGTTTTAAATAGTCGATATTAATATGAGCAATTATTAAATCCATAGTTTTCCAATCTACAGGAACTTTGGAAACATGCTCAAAATATTCGGTACGTCCATAATCAAATAAATGCAGTTGAGATCCGTTGTTTACGTGTCCATACGGGTCTAAATCACTAATTCTAATTTGTATTGGTGCTGAAAATCTAAAATCTATACACTTCATAAATTGTCCTATAAAAGTAAATTGAAAGGATGAATAATAAGTGTTTTAGTAAACATATACTTATTATTCATCCTTGTTAGAAATAAAATTATTCTATAATAACATCGTTAAATTTCAATTCTTTTACATTGAATTCATCAATATTATTTATATTGTTAAGATCAAATTGTTTCATATTAGATGATAAACCTATAACAATAGGTCTGCCTTTGATTAATCTAGTATAAAACTCAATTATATCATTAAAAGTAACATCTTTAATAATGTTTAATTCTTCTATATTAGGGTTTTTATTATATCCTAAAGTATTCCACCACCAAGCTGTATAAGGTAAGTCGCGAAATCCAATATAGCCGGAAGATATCGAGTTAATTAACGATTCTTTTGCAGTTTCAAACTTCTCAGGTTTATTAGGTAAATCATTTATTATATCCATCATTGTATTTATAGCATCTGTAGTTTTATCTGCTTGTGTACCAACATAGCAAACTAAGCTTGCAGGCTTTCTATTGAACATTTCAGTACCAAGAGAACCGTATGCTGTATAACCTAATGATCGATACTCTCTAATTTCTTGAAAAATAATAGAAAACATATCATGTCCAAAGTATTTGTTGAAGCAACGATTTATAGTTTTATCTCTCTCACTTAACATTTCACTTTGTACATAGAAGTAAATGTTAGATTGTCTAAAATTTTTATTATTTAAATAGAATAAAGTGTTTTTATCATAATTATTTTCTTTTCTGTAATTTGTTTCCTTCTTGATATATTCTTTATTAGGATCTATCAAATTATTTTTAATTAATTTATCTATGATTACATTATCGGAGATATTTGATGTTACACCAATAAAGCCACTATAATTAAAAGCGTTTTGTAATGTTTTAATTAAATCGGTTCCCTCATAAGAAGCTATTTCATTTTTTGTTGGAGTGTTAATATACTTAGATATATCGCCGTAAGTAAAGTATTCAAAAACAGCCTCTGCTTGCATTTGTCCGGTTTCTTTTACTAATTTCATATTAGTATTATAAGTATCTAATAAAAGTTTTGTTTTTTGTGGATCCGGAGTTAAATTGTTTAATTTATTAGATGCTATTTCAAGTATTTTATCAATATTTTCCTCTAACCCGGAAATAGTAATTAAAGTTTGGGTGTTTGTTGATGAAATAGAGAATGTTCCTCCTAATTTTTGTAATTCATTTTGTATCTCATCAAATGATTTATTGTTAGAACCAAGCAAATTGGCATAATTAGCGGCATTTTCCATATTTTTGTCGTCAAATTTCCCATAATTATAGTAAATAGAGATATTAAATATATCGTTATATGGGTTTTTTACAATATAAAGCGGAAAATCCTTAATAGTCTTATTTACTACAATATCTTTATCAAATTCAACAATTTGAGGTGTAGAAGGTTCAACTTTATTTTCGAAAATCATTTTTGCAAATTCGGATGACTTATCTGTATTATGTTCTACTATAGGATCAAAATCCGGTTTAGTTAATTTATCCTTTTTAGCGGATCCCATAGATGAACGATACGAAATGAAATCTTCTCCAAAGTATTTATTTGCAATCTCAACAATATCTTTCTTTGTTATTTTATTTATTTCATTTATTTCGTTAATATAATCTTCCCATTCAATGCCTTGAGACACACACCCTAACAAAGCATTGGATAAAGCATCAGGACCTTCAATAGATTTGTAATAATCTACTAAACTTTCAGTTTTCAATCCGTCTAAATCACTTTCATTAAATTCTCCATTTTTTACTTTTTCGATAGCTTCTAATACTAAGTTTTCGGCATTATCAAAAGATTGACCTAAAAATAAAGGAATATATAAAAATCCAGAATATGAATGATCTTTAAAACTTAGGGGAACAGCATTTGCTCCTATTAATTGATTATTTAAAGTCAACTTATCTAAGAAACCTGTTCCGCTTCCATTAGATAACAGTTTTAAGGCAAAATCTAAAGTTAAATAATCGTCATGGTTTGCCGGAACACTTTTAAATAATAAAAACCCCACTTTAATAGGTGATAGTTTGCTATTTACAACTTCTTTACCTTTTATTTTAGGTAGTTTATATTCTTTTTGTTCAGGAAGTTCTCCGCTTCTTAGATTTCCAAATGTTTTTTCAACTAAAGGTTTTGCTGTAGCAATATCAATATCTCCAACTAATAATAATGTCATATTATTTGCAACGTAGTAAGTATTGTAAAACTCATACATTTTATTAGGTTGAGGATTTTTTAGATGTTCAGTATAGCCAATTAGAGGTCTCCCATAAGGATGATTTCCAAAAGCAGTTTTTAACACATCATTTAACATACCTCTTAACGGTATATCTTCGTACATGTTTTTTTCTTCATAAACTGCTTCCAATTCAGATTGAAATAATCTAAAAACAGGGTTTCTAAAACGTTCTGCATATACTAAGAGCCAATTTTCTAGTTGATTAGACGGAAATTTATTAAAGTAAACTGTATAATCATAAGAAGTTCCTGCGTTTAAACCTGTTCCACCCATTTTAGATAAAATAGTGGAAGTTTCGTTTGGTATAGCATATTCAGCAGCTTTTATAGAAAGCCTATTGATTTCTTTTTGAATAATATTTCTTTTTTTCTCTTTTTTTGTATTGTGAAGTTTATCATAACACATTGAAATACTATCCAAAAATATTTTTTCTTTTTCCCAATCAACAGTTCCAATCTTATCTGTACCCTTAAACATAATATGTTCAAAATAGTGAGCCATACCGGTTGCATCTTCAGGATCATTTTTAGATCCAACATCTACAAATACAGAACCGGTAATTGAAGGTTCGCTTTTGTCTGTTAAAACAATAACAGTTAAACCATTTTCTAATGTAAATTTGTTGTAATTTGCTATTTTATTATTTTGTGAAAATGCGTTAAAACACAAAAATAGTAAGCAAAGTGTAAAAAATCTTTTCATAAATCATTAATGTTTGTAATATCGTATTAATTAGTAAATAATTGCAAATTTAATAAATTCCTACAAATAAAAATACCTTTTCTATTTCTTAATATTAGAATAAAAACTTTAAATTTGCATTGTGAAATTTAGTATTAATGAACAAATCTGTAGATAGTTACAATATTGGATTTTTTGGTGCCGGGAAGGTTGGAACTTCATTAGCTGTTTATTTTAAAAATTGCAAATTAAAAGTAAATGGCTTTTATAACAGAACTTTAGAAAAAGCTAAAGTAGCCTGTGAACTAAGTAATACAAAAGTTTATTATAATATTAAAGAGTTAATTTTAGAAAATGATATTATTTTTCTTACAGTTTCGGATGATTCTATTTCAGCTGTTTTAAAATTAATTATTGAGAATGAATCAAATAGTATTTTAAAGTATAAAATTTTCATTCATACAAGTGGAGTTCATTCAAGTGCTATTCTTAAAGATTTGAATAATTATGATGCAGAGTATTGTAGTATGCATCCTTTATTAGCTATCAATAATTACAAAATAGCAGTAGATAATTTGGCTGAAACATTTTTTTGTTTGGATGGAACACCAAAAGCAACTGAAATATCATCTTTATTATTAAAATTTACTAATAATAAATTTTTTTGTATAGAATCCGACAAAAAACCGTTATATCATGGAGCTGCATGTGTAATCTCAAATTATTTGGTTACCTTGGCTGATTTCTCTTTTAAAATGTTTGAAGAAGCAGGATTGGATAGAAATACTTCGAAGCAGGCAATAAAGCCTTTAATACAAAGTACGTTAGATAATATATTAAAGTCTGAAAAAATAGAGAGCGCATTAACAGGTCCAATAAAAAGAGGAGATATTAAAACTGTTAAAAAACATCTTTTGTCTTTGGAGGCTGAAATGCCTGAATTTGTAGATTTTTATAAATTTTTAGGAAGACAAACTGTAAAGATGATTAATAAGACAGATATAGAGTTAAATAATATTTTAAAATAAAATAAAATGGAAAAATTCACAATAAAGTCTTTTGAAAAAGCTAAAAAAGAAGGTGAGAAAATAAGTATGCTAACTGCCTACGATTATTCTATTGCAAAAATTGTAGACAAAGCAGGTATTGATTCAATTTTAGTAGGGGATTCGTTAGGCATGGTAATTCAAGGACACAACTCTACCTTATCTGTAACAGTCGATGATATTATTTATCATACTAAAATAGTAAGAAAAGCACTTAATAGAGCATTCTTAATTGCAGATATGCCTTTTATGTCTTATCATATTACCCCTGAAGAAGCTGTATATAATGCAGGACGCATAATAAAAGAAGGTGGAGCTGAAGCTGTTAAATTAGAAGGAGGTGTAAAATTTGCCGATACTATAAAAGCAATAGTAGATGCAAATATTCCGGTAATGGGACATTTGGGAATGACACCTCAATCTGTGAATGTATTTGGTGGATTTAAAGTTAGAGGAAAAAACGAAGATCAAGCTCAAAAAATTTATGATGATGCAAAATTATTAGAAGAGTTAGGAGTTTTTTCCATTACATTAGAATGTGTCCCAGATTTACTTGCTAAAAAAATAACGGAAAATCTTAATATTCCTACCATAGGAATAGGTGCTGGAAAATATTGTGATGGGCAAGTATTAGTTGTGAACGATATGTTAGGTTTATTTGATACTATTTTACCTAAATTTGTAAAAAAATATGCTAACTTAGCAAAAGATGCAGATGATGCAATTAAAGAGTATATAAAAGAAGTTAAAAGTGGAAGTTTTCCATCGGAAGAGTACACTTACCATGTTAAACAAGATGTTATAGACAATATTAAAATTTAATTTAAAATGATAGTTTCAACTATTAATGAATTACGTGAAAAATTATCGTATATTCGCAAACAAGGCAAAACAATAGGATTAGTTCCTACGATGGGCTTTTTACACGAAGGACATTTGTCTTTAATAAAAAGGGCAAAACAAGAAACCGATTTTGTAGTAGTTAGTGATTTTGTTAATCCTACACAATTTGCACCTAACGAAGACTTTGATTCTTATCCGCGAGATATCGATCGAGATTACAAATTAGCTATGGAAACGGGTGCAGATATTGTTTTTTATCCATCTGTAGAAGAAATGTATCCTAAAGGAAGTTCTACATTTGTTGAAGTAACAGGAGATATCACTAAGGTTTTGTGTGGGCAAACTAGGCCTACTCATTTTAGAGGTGTAACTACTGTTGTAAATATGTTATTTAATATTGTAAAGCCTGATAAAGCCTTTTTTGGTCAAAAAGATACACAACAGGCTGCAGTATTGACTAAGATGATAAACGACACTCATCAAGAAATAGAATTAATAGTTTGTCCTATTATCAGAGAAAAAGATGGGTTAGCAAAAAGTTCTAGGAATACTTATTTAAATGCAGATGAACGAGAACAAGCGTTAATATTATACGAATCATTAAAATTAGCAAAAGAAAAGTTCAACGGTGGCGAAAAAAATATTGATATATTAAAGCAATTAGTAGTCGATAATATTAACACTATGCCACTTGCAAAAATAGATTACGTAGAAATTTATAGTTATCCAATGTTAACTAAAATAGATTCTGCTCAGGGCAAGTTTATTATTGCAGTAGCTGTTTATTTTGGGAAAACAAGATTAATAGACAATGTTATTTTAGAGTAATTTATATTATAAAGATAGAAAGATGCATATTACATTATTAAAATCAAAACTCCATAAAGGAACAGTAACTGAAGCAAACATAAGCTATCGTGGAAGTATTACCATAGATAAAAAGTTGATGGAAGAATCCGGGATTTTACCATTCGAATTGGTTCAGGTAGTAAATGTAAATAACGGGGAAAGGTTTGAAACTTACGTTATAGAAGGAGAAAAAAATAGTGGAGTAATTTGTTTAAATGGAGCTGCAGCACGTTTGGTTGTGCCTGGTGATAAAGTAATAATTATGGCTTACGCACAAATGGAATTGGAAGAAGCAATTAATTTTAAACCTACAATATTAATATTAGACGAAAACAATAAAATTTCAGAAAGATGTTAAACATAGTTATAACCGCAGGTGGAACTGCAGAAGATATAGATGGAATAAGAAAAATTACTAATATCAGTACAGGTACTTTAGGAATGTATATTCTAAAAAACACATTGGATTACTTAGAAAAAAATGTTGTAGATAATTACAAAATACATTATATTTTACATTCTTCATCTAAAAAATTTGAGTTTACACCAAGTCAAGAAAAAAACATTCAATATATTTATATTTCAGATGTAGAAAGTGTATATAATGTAGTCGATAAAATCACAAAAAATATAGATGTAGATTTATTTATTCACTCAATGGCAATATCCGATTTTACATATAATTACTCAGTATCTGTAAAAAATTTAGTCTCGGAATTGTACAATTATTGTAAAAGTGCAGATGCCAATAAACAAGGAATAGAAGAAATCTTATTATCTCCTAAATTAAAAAACGATAGTTTAAAGAAAATTAGTTCGGCAGACAATTTAATAATTGGTTTAACAACAACTCCCAAGGTAATCAAATTAGTTAAAAAGAATAATCCCAAAACCTTTTTAGTAGGGTTTAAACTCTTAGGAAATGTTACAGATGAAGAACTTATACAAGCTGCAAATAAACAGGTAGAAAATGCAAAATGCGATTTAGTGTTAGCCAATAGAATATCTAATATTTCCGTAAAAGATCATAAAGGGCTCTTAATAAAAGATTCCAAAGTATTAGATTCTGCTACAGGTAAAGATAACGTTGCTAAAATGATAGTAGAAACATCTTTTAGTCTTATGAATAAAAATAAATAATATCGAATTATCAAAAACAATTAAATAAATTATGAAAAAAAATGTAATTGTAGGTGTTACCGGAGGCATCGCTTGTTATAAAGCAGTAGAAATAGTTAACCAATTAAATAAAGATGGTTATAATGTAACTGTTGTAATGACAGCGAATGCACAAAAGTTTGTTTGCCCTTTAACTTTTCAAACAATGTCAGGTAATCCGGTAGTTGTAGATACATTTGATATTAATAATCAAATCCCAACAATACACATAGATTTAGCTAAAAGTGCAGATTTATGTTTAGTTGTTCCCGCCTCAGCTAATTTTATCGGAAAAGTTGCTTCCGGAATAGCAGACGATATATTAACTACAACTATCTTGGCAATTACTTCTCCCGTAATTATTGCACCGGCAATGAATACTAATATGTATCAGAATAAAATAGTACAAGACAATATAGGAAAACTTAAAAAGTTTGGATATAAAGTGTTAGACACTGATAGTGGTCGTTTAGCATGTGGTGATATTGGCTCCGGAAAATTATTACCTTGGGAAATAATAGTAGAAATTGCAAAAGAATACTTAAAATAACATATAAATTTTTTTCTTCTAATTTTCTTAGTGCTACTTAAGTAGTTCAATAATTGTTTTATGGTTGTAGATGATTCCTTTTTTCAAAGAACAGATGTTGTAAAAATCGCAAAGGATATGATAGGAATGCGTATTTTTACTTCTACGGATGGAATAATTACAGGTGGGTATATTACAGAAACTGAAGCTTATGCAGGAACTACCGATAAAGCATCTCATGCATATAATGGCAAATTTACTCACCGAACTAAAGTAATGTATGATGATGGTGGAACAGTATATATCTATTTATGTTATGGAATCCATTCCCTCCTAAATATTGTTACTAACAAAAAAGATATCCCTCATGCAGTATTAATAAGAAGCATCAGCCCATTCTTAGGTAAAGATATTATGTTAAAACGCCTAAAAAAACAAGAAGAAAACAAAAAAACTTTTTATGGTCCGGGAAATGTTTCAAAAGCTCTAAATATCAACTATTTACAAAGTGGAATTAAATTAAATAAAATTATTAATCAATCTATTGAAAGCAAAAATAAATTTTTAAATTTTAACAAAGGCTATAAAATATGGATAGAAGATAGAAATATGGAAATTTCAGATAGGAATATTGAGATATCTTCCAGAATAGGTGTCGATTATGCACAGGAAGACGCTTTATTGCCCTATAGATTTACTTTAAAAATATAGCTTTTCAAAATTTATTTTTTCAATCTATCTACTTACACATCTAACCACACAAGATTCCAAAGAAAGCTATTATTAAGAATTGATAAATATGTACTTAGAAAGTTTAGGGAAAATACCGTATTTTATCAATTTAATTTGTTAAAAATAGTATATTTGCAAAGTTTACAATTATTAATACTTATAATTATGAAATATCAATTACATTGTGTTGATTGTAATCATATTATCAATAGCCTATCCGATTGGTTTAAGAATGATCAAAAATGCCCTGAATGTAATTCTAAACATGTAGAAGTTTTTTACTCAACAAACTATAAAAAATTAGACGAAATCTTAAAAAAAGAAAAAATAGAAAGTTTTTGGGAATATTTTGATTTTCTTCCTTTAGAAAATAAAGAAAACATAATTTCGTTACATGAAGGTGCTATCCCCTTAGAAAGATGGACTTTTTTAGAAGATTATGCTGCAGATAAGTATAATGTAAAATGTACAGTTTACATTTATAGAAACGATTTAAACGGTGGCACTCATACATTTAAAGATGTTGCCGGCTCATTAGCTGCTTCTGTTTTAAAAGAACATAATGTAAAAGATTATTGTGTGGCATCTACAGGTAATACTGCATTGGCATTTAGCAAATATTTATCTAAGGCAGGTGTTAAACTCCATGTTTTTTTACCGCAAACAGCAGACGATGACTTATATAAAGAAATCTTAATGTACGGACAAGATGGAGTTAAGGTAGATGGAAATTATGGATATGCCAAAAAATTAGCTGCAGAATTTCATGAAAAAAATAATATAATGATTTCCGGTGGCAATATTGATCCTATGAGAGTAGAAGCAAAAAAAACCATGGCTTTTGAATTTTTAAGACAAATTAAAAAAATGCCGGATGTTTATTTGCAAGCAGTTAGTGGAGGTACGGGGCCTATTGCGTTAGAAAAGGGCGTAAGGGAATTAAACCAAAATGGTTATGATGTAAAGCTTCCCAAAATGATATTAGTTCAACAAGATTTATGCGATCCAATGGTAAGATCTTGGGAAGAGGCTAAAGAAAATAATTTTCCGGAAGGTTTCGAAAAAGATTTTGTATCAATAAATAATCCTACTACTAAAGTTAATATTTTATCTACAGGTGTACCGGGTACATATCCCATAGTAAGTAAAATAGTTAAAAATAGCGGAGGAGAGTTTGTTAGAGTTTCGGAAGCATCTTTAGTAGATTATGCAAAAATAATTAAAAAGGAAAGAGATTTAAAATTTGGTCCTGCTTCTATAGTTTGTTTCGAAGGTTTTTATAAATCTTTGCAACAAAATTTAATTAAAGATGGAAATGTAGTAGTAATTAATTTAGGTGAAGGTGTTGCAAAGGCAAGAGAATTTGCAGAAAAAATTAACAACTAATTAATTTATAAAGAACAATTATATAAATAAAAAAGAACTGTCTAATAATTAAGACAGTTCTTTTTTTATATTAAAACTCTTAATGAATTTTATATAATTTAATCTATCTCTCCTAAAGTATCGGTCAAGCTTTTTTCTCCTAAATCCAAATCTTCCTGTAAAACAAGCTGTTCATTAACTTTAATTTTGAAGAGAACATCTCCATTTTTTACATAGTCATTATCTTTAATTTTGATAGCTTCAACAGTTCCTTTAAAAGGACTATAGATTTCATTATCCATCTTCATTGCATCTAAGATGCATAAAAAATCTCCTATATTAACTTCATCGCCTTCTTTAATCGAAATTTTTTTGATAGTTCCGGGAATATGAGCTTTTATTTCTCCAATTTCCGACTTTTCATATTTCTTTGTAGAAGAATACTTCTTTGTTAATGTAGTCCTATAAGAAGTTGTACCATCAACCTTAAAGGTAACCAATGGAGGGAGCTTTTTTGTACTTAATTCTTTATCTTTAGGTTTTTTATTATTTATTGTTATTCCTGCAATTTTCATATTACTGTCTTTTAATTATTTTTAATAATATTTACTTAGAGTAATTTTAAAATGGAGGAATTCCATGTTTTTTAGGTAATGTATGTAGTTGTTTTTCAACAGAAATATTTAATGCATGAACTAACATATCTCTTGTTTCTTTAGGATCAATAACAGCATCTACATATCCGTAAGCTGCGGCAACATATGGATTAGCAAATTTATCTTTATACTCTTTAATTTTTTGCTTTTTCATTTCTTCAGGATTTTCAGCACTATTAATTTCTTTTCTAAAGATAATATTTGCAGCACCTTCAGGTCCCATAACTGCAATTTCTGCTGTAGGCCATGCAAAAACAAAGTCTGCTTTTAAATGGTGAGAACACATTGCAATATATCCGCCACCATAAGCCTTGCGTACAATTACAGTGATTTTTGGAACAGTTGCTTCGCTGTAAGAATATAAAATTTTAGCTCCATGACGAATAACACCTCCATGTTCTTGATCTACACCAGGTAAATAACCGGGTAAGTCAACAAAAGTGACTAATGGAATATTAAATGCATCACAAAATCTCACAAATCGAGCCGCCTTGTCAGATGAATCTATATCTAACACACCTGCTAAAACTAAAGGTTGGTTTGCAACAAAGCCAACAGTATTACCGTCTATTCTACCAAAACCTATAACAATATTAGCAGCAAAATGTTCTTGTACTTCTAAGAACTCTGAATTATCGGATATAGATTTAATTATATCTCTAATATCGTATGGTTGACGTGGATTAGTAGGTAAGATTTTTTCTATTTTATATTCATCTATTAATGGAGGTTTGCTTTGGAATTTAATTGCCTTTTGTTTATTATTCCATGGGATATAAGTAAACAATTGCTTAATTTGGTTAAAGCATTCCTTTTCTGACTCTGCAAAGAAATGAGCATTACCGGTAATTTCAGCATGTACCCTTGCGCCGCCTAAATCTTCCATGCTGATATTTTCTCCAATAACAGTTTTGATTACTTCAGGCCCTGTAATAAACATTTTTGAAATTTTATCTACTACAAAAACAAAATCTGTTAGAGCAGGAGAATAAACTGCACCTCCGGCACATGGTCCTAATATTACTGATATTTGAGGTATTACTCCTGAAGCGATTGTGTTTCTGTAGAAAATTTCGCCATATCCTGCCAAAGCATTAACTCCTTCTTGAATTCTGGCACCACCGGAATCGTTAATACCAACTAATGGAACATTTAGCTTAATAGCCAAGTCCATTATTTTGGTAATCTTTTTTGCATGCATGTAGCCTAAAGAACCGCCTGCAACTGTAAAATCTTGGGCAAAAACGCAAACCGGATAACCGCTAATAGTACCCGTACCTGTAATTACTCCATCGCCGGGTAAATACTTTTTGTCCATTCCAAAATCTCTACCAGCGTGTTCAACAAATAAATCGTATTCGTGAAAAGAGTTAGGGTCTACTAAAGTTAAAATACGTTCTCTTGCTGTCATTTTACCGATAGACTTTTGCTTGTTGACAGCATTTTGATTATCGGCACCAACAGCGGTTTTAGTCCGTTTTTTAAGTTCAGACATTTTTCGTGTTAAACTCATAGTCCTAATATTAAATTAATAACTTCAATTTTACAAAGATAATAATTTTACATTATTTTCTTTGTTTTAGTTGCAGATTTTTCTATTTTCAAAAATTGAAATAGAAAAGAATATTATGCTTCCCAAATTTCATTGTCGGATGGAACTTTAATACGAGCAGATAATGGAGCAATACTGGTTATATTGAGTAAATGTTTATAAGTGAAATTTTCTGAGATTGAGTTATTACCCCAAGTTCCACATCCTAAGGTGTTAGTCACAGCTAATCCGTTTTGAATGGAACCGCCTGCAGTTGTTGCACAAGGAGCATTTACAATTAATCTTGAAACAGATAATGTAGAACCTGCTAAAATAATATTTGCTTGATTATTTGAGTGAATACCTGCAGTATGACCATTACCTTCTAAATTTAAGTTTGTTTCTGCTATACGTAAAGCTTCTTCAAAATTATTATACCCAAAACATGCCATAACGGGACACATTTTTTCCTTACAAACTAAATCATCTTTACCTATGCCCTTAGCTTCTACAATTATTATCCTTGTATTTTCAGGTAAATTTATTCCGGCCTTTTTGGCAATAATATCCACATCTTGTCCAACTATATCTCTATTTATCACTTTATCTTCATCAAATAATATATCTCTTAGTTTCTCTCCTTCTTCTTCAGTTGCAAAATATCCGCCATTTTCTTTAAAAGCTTTAAAAATTTCCTCTTTATTTTCTTTTGGATATATAAAAGATTGCTCACCTGAACAAATAATTCCATTGTCAAATGATCTACCTGTGATAATTCTATCTGCAGCTAAATTGAAGTCGATATTTTTATCAATTATTACTTGAACATTGCCTGCACCAACTCCAAAAGATGGTTTACCGGATGAATAAGCGGATTTTACCATTCCCATACCACCTGTTGCCACAACAACATCTGCCATTTCCATTAAACTCAAAGTTTTTTCTAATGAAGGTTCTTCAATTATTTGAACTAATCCTTCAGGAACACCAAGTGGTTTAATAGCTTCAATAATGTGTTTTACAGCCTTAGTAGAGCATAATTTTGATTTAGGATGAGGTGAAATAATAATTGCGTTTTTTGTTTTTAATGCAAATATTATTTTAGTCATAGGAGTTACAACCGGGTTAGTCATAGGAGTTACTCCGGCAACAACACCAATAGGTTTTGCTATTTTAATTAAATTTGTTTTCTCGTCAATATCGATGATACCCATTGATTTTTTTCCTTTAAGATTATGCCAAACACCTTTAGATTTGTTTTTGTTTTTTGAAATCTTGTCTTGGAATTTGCCCATTTTAGTTTCTTCAATGGTTAGTTTTGCTAAATCTTCGGCATTATCAAAAATAACTTTTGCTGCAGTTTTAATAATTAAATCTACATCTTCTTGATTGAATTTTTGTTCATATTGTTTTTGAGCAACTCTTGCTTTTTTTATCATTTGCTCAATTATTATTTTTGCTTGTTCCATTTTTTTATTTTAATATAATTGTTGATAAATGTTTTCTATTTCTTCTTGTGATAAATAAACATAATTATTCTTCAATAAACGTTGTTGTTTTTCAATAACACTTATCGAAAATTCTTTAATTTCGGATTCCTTCATTCCATATTCATTTAATCTTTTTTTCTCAATTAATTTAGAGAGAAGATTGTCTAATTCCTTAAAAGGCTCATTGGTTCCCAATAATTTTGAATACAAATTATTAATTTCTTTAATTGAACCGTTTGGATCTTTTTGATTATAAATTTCAAAAATCTTAGTGAAAAATAAGTAATTGGATTCGCCGTGAGGAATATGGTAATTTGCACCCATTGGATATGATAAAGCGTGTACTGCACCTACTCCGGCATTTCCAAATGCTATTCCTGCAAAGTTTGATGCAATTAACATTTCTTCAAAGCAGGTAAAGCGAAAATCAGGTCCCTTTTCAACTAATTTTTTAAATACATCTATTATTATTTCTATTGCTTTTACCGAAAATATCCTTGTGTAAATATTTGCATTAGGTGACACATATGATTCTGTAGCATGTATTAATGCATCAATTGCGCTGCATAAATAAAATTTATAAGGTAATCCTTTCAGTAATTCAGGAATAAAAACAGCATCTTGAGGTAAAATTGCGTCATTGCTTATACCTATTTTAGTGTGTTTTTGTTTTAATTCCGTAATTGCCACATTAGTTACTTCGCTACCGGTTCCACATGTTGTAGGAATTATTACAAGTGGAGTAGTGTCTTTAATTTGAAAATTATTTTCAAATATCTCTTCTACCTTATTAATTACTTTAATCGAAAGAATTTTAGCTATATCAATAACAGTTCCTCCTCCTATAGCAATAATTCTATTATAGTTGAAGTTTTTGATATCTTTTAAAATGCTATCTATTATTTCATCCGAAGGCTCACCTAAGCCGTAACTCTCTTGCATAATAAAATTGCATTCTAAATTATATTTGCTCATATAAGGATCATATAAGAATTCATTTGTGATAACTAAATCAGTTTTTGTAAGATTAAATTCTTTTGCAAACTCTTCAAAATTGTCAAATGATGATATAACCGGTTTTAATTTAAAAAGTTTCATTATTAATTATATATTTTATTATTATTCAAAACGTTTTTTATATTCATAATTAAGTTCATCTCTAAATTGCGGATGAGATACATTAATTAATTCTTTAGCACGTTGTTTTAGAGTTTTGTATTTCAGTTTTGCAATACCAAATTCAGTAACAACATAGTCGATATCATTCCGACTTGTAGTTATAGCTGCTCCGTGAGTTAAAAATGGTACAATTCTGGAAAGTTTACCTTTTGCAGCTGTAGATGGTATAGCTAAAATAGATTTACCTCCCTTAGACATAGAGGCACCTCTGATAAAATCAATTTGACCTCCAACACCGCTATACTGTGTTAACCCGATAGTTTCCGAATTCACTTGTCCCATTAGGTCTATCTCAATGCAAGAATTAATTGAAACCATCTTATTGTTTTGTGCTATAACATAAGGGTCGTTCACATAGTTAACGGGATGAAGTTCAATATTTTCATTATTATTAATAAAGTCATAAAAATTAGATGTTCCCATAATAAATGTAGCAACCATTTTTTCTTTATGAATTGTTTTAGCACTACCTGTTATTACACCCATCTTAAAAAGTTTTTCAACCCCGTCAGAAATCATTTCGGAATGTATTCCTAAATTTTTCTTTTCACATAAACAATCCATAACAGCATCGGGAATACTACCTATACCTAATTGTAGAGTAGATTCATCTTCTATTAAATCGGCACAATATTTTCCAATGCAAATTTCTGTTTCCTTTAACTTGGGGGAATCTATAGTGTAAATAGGATTATCTGTTTCCACAATATAGTCTATATCTGAAATGTGAATAAAATTGTCACCTTTAACATAAGGCATTTGTTTATTCATTTCTGCAATAACTATTTTTGCATTTTCAGCAGCAGGTTTTGTGTAATCGCACGAAATGCCGTAGCTGCAAAATCCATCCTCATTAGGATAAGAAATATGAATTACCGCTACATCAACAGACATTATATCATTAGAGAAAAGTGTGGGTACTTCATGAAAATAGCAAGGGGAAAAATCAGCTCTATTTTCTATTACAGCATTTCTTGAGTTTGCCCCAACAAAATTTGTAATATGTCTAAAATTATCTTTATAAGCTTTTTGCATGTATTCCCCATCACCTAATCCCAACATGTGAAATACCTTCAAATTGTTAAATTTAGAAGATTGATTACACATTTCTTTTATTATCTCAATTGGCATACCTGCCGCATGTGAAAATACGGCAATTTTTGCCCCTTGCATATACGTAACGGCTTGTTCAGCCGTTACTATTTTATTTGTTATTTCGTTCATCTTTACTTTCGTCAATTTTTGCAATTTGTTTTGCTAATTCTATTTTAGATTGTAAATCACATTGTCTTGATATCATGATTCTTTGTGCTTGAGGTGAACCGGCACCATGCATGGATTCAGTTCTATAACCAACGGCAGCAGTACCCAATGTCATGTTTTCTATTAACCTTAAAACTCTCATTCTGTTTTCTGCACAAGTGCCACATGCACCTTTTAAATATTTTTTTACATATTTTCCTATGGTTGGGTCTTTAAAATCTTGCTCAGATGGCATAGTTACCATTAAACCACCGGCTATGTCTTCTGCTAATCTGGCAATTTCATAAGGCATTCTTGTAACATTTTGCTTACATACATTTGCTAAGAGTAAATCGATTTGATAATTTCCGGCAGGCATTTTTTCTCCTTCACAGGAACAAGCAATACCACAAGAATATAGAGTTTCATTTAGATGAACCATTTCTATTATTTTATCTTTAATATGGCTTGCTTTTGGAACACCATTATAATCGGCAGCTAATGCGGCAGCTCCAATTAAAACATCACCAACACCAACTTTACATCCCCCATAAGATTGACGATGGTAACCGGCAAAACGTTCAACCATCATACCTGCAAATTGGTATTCTTTACACATAAATATTCTTTCGTTAGGTACAAAAACGTTATCGAATACAACTAACGCTTCATGACCGCCAAAACAAGAATTGCCTACATCTATATCAGCGTCTTTTTCTAATTTTCTTGTATCACATGATTGTCTTCCATATATCATGTAAATACCTTCGGCGTCTGATGGAACAGCAAAAGAAACAGCATAATCTTTATCTTCTTCCTTTAAGGCTATTGTAGGCATAATGAGATGTTCATGAGAATTTACAGCCCCTGTTTGGTGAGCCTTAGCACCATTTACAATAATACCATCGTCGCGTACTTCAACTATGCGTAAGTACATATCGGGATCTTCTTGTTTTGATGGAGATAAACTTCTATCACCTTTTGGATCGGTCATAGCACCATCAACAGTTAAATCCTCGTTTTGCACATACCTTAGATATTCTACAAATCTTCCATGATAATTGGTACCACACTCTTTATCTATTTCAAAAGTTGTAGAATAAATAGCATTAAAAGCATCCATACCAACGCATCTTTGGAAACAAGATGCAGTTTTTTGACCAACTAAACGTTGCATTTTTACTTTATTTATTAAATCTTCAGTGCTTTGATGCAAATGACAAAACCTATTAATTCTTTTTCCTGTTAAGTTGGGAATAGCTGTCATAACATCTTTATATTGTTCTTGTTCAGCTAATTCATAAGTCATTGCAACTGAGTTTAAAGAAGGTCTAATTAAAGGATGGTCTACAGGGTTTTCAATTCTTTCCCCCATAAAGTAAACTTTCAAGTTTAATTTACGGATACTGTCAATGTATTCTTGTTTTGTTTTCATAGAATAAATCTTTAAAAATTAATAATTTATAATAAGTCGATAAAAAAATATCGTTTTTTTATAAAAACAGTATCCGTACTATAAGTGTTTACTTATATAATTTAATTCTTAGAATTAACTAAGTAAATAGTCATTAGTATTTATAATATCAAACAGTTACAATAATATTACTGAATAAATATTATTAATAAAAAAATAAACATTTAAAAAAACAATCAATCCAATACTTTTATTCCCTAAAGTACGAATACTGAAAGTCTAAGGCAGGTCTTCTGACTTGTTCTAAATTTTACAGCCTTCTCCTTTGTAAAACACAAAGAATGGCAATGGGAAATTGTAAAATTTAAAAAAGAACTCACAGCTGAGGGTACAGTTCCGGACTTTAACCGGATTCCCTTTTCAATGAAATTATTAAAAAATAATACCATCACCTTTGACGTGGCAAAGATATAAAAATTTTCTTATTCCTATCTGGAAATGCAAAATAATATTTTTTTAATAAAATTATTTAAAATATATAATTTTTAATAAATTATTTGGTAAATAAAAAAATATTTTGTAATTTTTCAAAATTACAAAATACTAAATGTTAGATATTAAAAATAATCTTATTATGAAAAAATTTTTATACATTATTTGTGTATTTTTTATTGTAAATACATTGGTTAATGCAGAAGATCTCTGCTTATCAACTATGTCTGGCAATATTAATCTACCATTCTTACCTGAAGTTACTACAATGAGTGATTCCGTTCCTCCATTTTGGGTAGATATTGTTACATCTTTACCGGAAGGTTATGTTGTTGATGATCAAGGTAATGTTGAAATTTCAACTGCAGAAGGTTTGGCTTGGTTTATTTCCGAAGTAAACGGATTAAATGGCTGTGAGCCTGATAATTTTAAAGGGCGTACTGTAGTTTTGACAAATGATATAAATCTTTCTGATTCCGATATTGGAGTCAGACGATTTACACCTATCGGTAATCGAAATAATCCATTTATGGGTATATTTGATGGTTGTAACCATAAAATAGATGGAATTAATATTTTGTACAGACATCATTATGGTGATTCTGCAGTATTTGATATTGGTATGTTTGGTTATATTTGCAATGGTACAATTAAAAATGTAATTTTAAATTCCGGGACTTTATTTGTAAATGACTTTCTTGATGAAATTTATCAATATCCTCAAGGAAGTTTAGTTAGTTTTTCAGATTCACTTTCCGTTATTGATAATTGCATAGTTAAATTAGACTTAGGTTTTATCAATGGAGGAGCAGTTGTTGGTGTTAATCGCAATTCCATAATACGTAATTGTTCATATAATTTTGGAGGCAATGTTGATTTCGGTATAAATGGTGCAGGTATTGTCTATCTTAATCTGTCTGAAGGAGGTTATGCTAATTCCGAAGTTTTAAATTGTTATTTTTATGGTGGTTTAATTGGCTCATATAGTGTTGAGAATCAGGGTGGAATTGTTTGTTTTAATGAGACGGCAACTAATAATAATGGGAAAAGTGCTATAATTAGGAATTGTCATGCAAAATTATTAAAAGATATGTATGGTTTTGATTATGTAGGTGGAATAGCCGGTTATAATTCGGAAGGAAGTATAATGGAGAATTGTTATGCAGATATTACATCAGTTGAGCATGATATTACTTTAATAGGTAAAAATGACGGAATCTTTAACAATTGCTCCGAATATGTTGTTGAAGATGATCATTGTTTACTTTTAGATTATGTTTATGTAGGAGAACATAAGACAAATTCGTTACTTGATGCTTTAAATATTTGGGTTGATATTCAAGATGATCCCGAAATATATCAGATATGGGAAATAAAGAATAATGGGATACCTGAATTTGAAGGTTTTTACCCTTCCGGAATTACTATAGAAAATAGTAATTTTGACAATATAGTTATTTATCCAAATCCTTCGAAAGACTTCATAAATATAAAAGGCTTAAACGGTGAATCAACTATGTCGTATTCTATTTATGATATGACCGGGAGACTTGTATTGCAAGGTTATATTTCACAAAATTCCGAAATAAGCATTTCGTCTTTGAAAGATGGTATTTATGTAATATCCATAGACGTGGAAAAACCAATTAAAAGTAAATTTGTAAAACAAAGATAAGATTATTTGTGAGTATCTCATAACTGTATAAGTTATAAAAAGAAGGATTGAAATGCAGAATTCAATCCTTCTTTTATTTTTCTTACTGTTACATTTATATAGCTTTCCAAGCTGATTGTTAAAAAATGAAATTTTCTAATTTCATTGAAATTTTTTCGCAATTTTTTGACTTTTTTCATAAAAAAAATCATTTTTTGAGACACTTTTTTCGAAAAAATTGGAAATTTTTGAAAAATTTTTGTGGAAAATATTTTTTGAGGATTTTTTTGGTTGTTTTGGGCATACGGAGGGCTGTATGTTAAAAAATACATACTGAATTCACTCGGACAATAAGTTCTCTTTTCCCGGAGATAGGGCCGATTTCAACTACTCTATCGAGTAATTGATATCGTATAAATCTTTGCGTTCATGCAAATAGATAAAGTTCTTTTTGCTGCCAAAGATCTTTTCGAAATCAAAAAAAGTACCTTTTAAACTTTCGATATAATCATCGTCTAAAAACCTGCTGTAATAGCACCATTCATACGTCTTATAGCTAAGTCTGGGGTTATGGTGCGTGACGTTCCGATTTACATAAACGATGCAATCACGTAAATATTGTAAGTCATGCAACCAGATCCTCTTAAAGCTTTTTCTAAATAAACTTCCAGTGCGTTTATATTTTAGATTAAAGAAAATTGCAAAGCTCATAAAAAACCTACGGAATAATTCACTTACAACTCTACTTGCAATATACTCTTCATCTTCACTATCAAGACGTTCCACGAAATCTTGAAGTAATTCATCTTCATCTACTTTAGTTAAGATTTCCTCCACCGATTTTACCTGAATTACAAGATGGAAGTGGTTCTTTTGTAATGAGATTGTGTAAAAATTGACTACATCTTGCATATAGCCATATAAATACACTTCAAATCTGATTCTATCATCTCTTCGTTTGAAGATATTTTCGCCGTTATTTCCCTGATTATAAACATGATAATCATAACCCGGCTTCATTAATTGACAATATTTATTATTGTTAGCCATAATAAAAAATTTAAGATTAATAATTGATTTAATACTCAATCTTTAATCTTTAAATGGCTAAATTGTCAGTTCTTTTTAACAAATATTAACATAAAAATAGGGCTTGGAAAGCTATAGAAAAGAAGGATTGAAATCTGCATTTCAATCCTTCTTTTATTATAAAAAATTTACAGGTATATAATAATTGGAAATTTACACACTTAGCGGGATAGTTTCAAAATAATGATAATTGTGTATCATCATCAATATCATCCCTTTCAATTTTCTTCACCTCTTCGAGCTTTTTTTCTACGTTTTCAACGTCTACTGCATTATCTTTATCTCCCTTTTCTATATCATCCTTATTTTCTACTTTTGATGATGCTTCATTATTATCTTCATCTACATCTTCATCATCATTATCTGCAGTTTCTATTTTGGTGTTGTCTAAAATATCTCTATCAGGATAATATGGATTGAGAATGAGAATTTCTTCAAAATCTTTTGTAGTTAAACGTTTACCTATAGTAGTTACACTACGTGGAGTGGTAAATGTGTCTAATTCGATTATATCACAATAATCTTGAGATTTATTATCTTCAGGATAAATTAATGCAATTCGCGGATGGTCATTATCTAAAAAGTTTAAGAGTTTAGATTCTGGATGACCATCTAATACGTTAGAGAATATTTCTTCGTCTTCTAAAGTAAATCTTTTTACGTATGTAAGTTTTTTTTCTCCTGAATAATATATGACGGTATATACTCTATGAGGATGATATTTTTTAATGTAAATAGGTAAGTCGTTAAAGTGATTAGTTAAATCAAAGTTAATCAATCTACAACTTCCGTCAGCTAATACATAGAATATTTTATCATCGCCTTCATATTCACCTAAATACAATCCGCGTTCTTCAGTGTTGAGCTTTTTGACAGCAGTGTCAAACCAAATTTTTAAAGCTTTTAGGGTAGATATACCTTCATCTTTTATTTGAATACGTTTGATTGCATTTTTAGAAAATATATTTCCTTTTGAATTTTTGTTCTTTATTGCTAATTCACTGAAGTCATATTTAAACGTTAATTTTTTAAGTCTTGCTCTTGGTTTTAAATATACTTTTACAGTTTCTGCTTCACCATTTGGACGAACGTTTAAATAAACTATTTTAGATTTAGGTTTACCTTGAGTAATATCGTATTCTTTATCTCTAGTTAATCCTGTAATGAAAAATCTTTTTACGTAATAAAATCCGTTGGGTCCATCTTGATAAATACAGTTATAGATGGTTCTTTCATCATCTTTTCTAAATACATTTATATATATAACATCTTCCCCAACAAATACTTTTTCATCAACTTTCTTAATTTTATATTTGCCGTCTTTGTTGATGATTAGCATATCATCTATATCTGAGCAGTCACATACATATTCATCTTTCTTTAGGTTAAATCCGGCAAATCCTTCTTTTCTGTTAACGTATAACTTATTAGTAGCTGCAGCTACTTTTGTAACATCTATATCTTCAAAAGATAATAATACAGTTTTACGTTCTCTTCCTTTGCCGTATTTTTCTTTTATATTATTATAATAATCAATAGTATAATCAACAATGTTCTTTAAATTCTTTTTTACAGTTTTAAGATTTTCACGTAAAGCTTTTGCCTTTTCTTCTTCTTTGTTGATATCGTATCTCGAAATCTTTTTAATTTTTATTTCTGTTAATTTTACGATATCATCAGTAGTTATTTCGCGATAAAAATCTTTTTTATATGGAGTTAAACCCTTATCAATAGTGGCGATAACATCTTCCCAAGTAGTACATTCTTCTATGTCTCTATAAATTCTATTTTCTATAAAAATTCGCTCTAAAGATGCATAAAGAAGAAGCTCTAAAATTTCCTTTTCTTTAATTTCTAATTCTAATTTAAGTAATTCGAGAGTGTTATCTGCAGATATTTTTAATATTTCACTAACTCCTAAAAATGCAGGTTTGCCATTGTAAATCACACATGAATTGGGAGATATCGATACTTCACACAAAGTAAACGCGTATAATGCATCTATAGTTTTATCGGGGCTTACCCCTGGAGATAAATGTATAAGAATTTCTACTTCTGCAGAAGTATTATCATCTATCTTTTTAATTTTTATTTTTCCATTATTATTTGCATTTACAATAGATTCTATCAAAGAATTAGTAGTTACTGAAAATGGAATTTCCGTAATTGCTAAGGTTTTATTGTCTAATTTGTTAATTTGTGCTCTTGATAATACTTTGCCTCCACGTAAACCATCATTATATTTTGAGCAATCTGCTTTTCCTCCGTTAGGAAAATCAGGATATAAAGTGAATTCTTCTCCTCTTAAATGGGCTATACAAGCATCTATCAATTCGTTAAAGTTATGTGGTAAAATTTTAGATGCTAATCCCACAGCAATGCCTTCTACACCTTGTGCCAAGACTAAAGGGAATTTTACAGGCAATACGTCAGGTTCTTTATTTCTGCCATCGTACGATGGGTGATATTTTGTTGTCTTAGGATTAAAAACAACCTCTTTAGCAAAAGGAGTTAATCTGGCTTCTATATAACGAGGTGCAGCTGCACTGTCGCCGGTTAAAATGTTTCCCCAGTTACCTTGAGTGTCAACTAATAAATCTTTTTGACCTAATTGCACTAAAGCATCACCAATAGATTGATCGCCATGAGGGTGATACTTCATAGTATTACCTATAATATTTGCAGCCTTATTGTAACGACCATCGTCTAATTCTTGTAAAGAATGAAGAATTCTACGTTGAACAGGTTTTAATCCATCTAACACTTCAGGTACTGCACGTTCTAATATTACATACGACGAATAACCTAAAAACCAATTACGGAATAATTCTGATATAGGTGATATTTTTTTTTGTGTTAAGTTTTCACTCATTTATTTTCTGACTCCTTTTTATAAAAAATAATTTTTCTCTGATAGTGCAAAGATAACTTTTCCAATTAAATTATAAAAAAAAATCAAAAAAGTTACCAACTAAAACGCACAATTATAGATTGTTTACTCCCACTTTCTCAATAATAACATCTCAATTGTTAAAAACAATATACATAAAATTAAGGATATATACCATATGTTATTATCATTTACTATTTTAGATATAGTATTGGAAAAATCTTTATCTGCATTGATTACTTTTTGATTAATATCTAAGGTTTTTAAGATTTCATTTAAAGTTTCGGAATCATAAAATTCCATATCGGATTCTTCACGTAAATAATTGATAGAAAAAGCATCAACTACTTCATTACCATGAAGAATAGAGTAATTTCCTGCAGGTATTACAAAATTATCGTTAAATCTTAAATAAGTAATATTGTTGATAATATTAAACGTGTATTTATTTTCTACATCCGTCGTATTGCAAATAAGAGATAACTCATTTATTGGGATGTTATTAATATTAGTAGGAATTGCAATATCGTTAGGTGTATAAATGTTTTTGTTTTTTAAAGCAGTTGTTAATAGTGTTTTATACATTAAAGGAACAAAAATAACATTGTTTTGTAATGTTGTAAAATTCTCATCAAGGGATGAGGTGCTGAAAAAACAATTGCCTGATCCGTATTTTACAAATGCATATAGCATTTGATTAGTTTCGGTAATATCGATTAATGGGTTAACTGTAGCTTCGGATTTTAAAGTATAAAATTTATAAAATTCCGGTAAATCTAAATTTTGATTATTGTGAATTCCGGAACCAAAAAAAACATTATCAAAAAACGAAGAAGAAGTCTCTATATTAATGTTTTTATAATTAGATAACATAATATTTTCCAACTTACCGATTTGTAATTTAGAAAATAAATAATTGTATTCATCTAAATTAATATCGGTACCGGGGAATATTACACAAGTAGTACCAAGTTCTATTATTCTACTTACTTCGTCTGTTAATCCACTGGAAATATAATCTAAATGATCTAAAACTATAATGTCAAACTCCGTAAATTTATCGTACACAATAGATTTATCATTAACATAAGTTACTTTAAATAAACTATCAGTATTGTATATACTCTTTAAATATACATTAGGAGTATTATTGTAAATATTTAATATATTTACGTTTGATTTAGTCATTAAACTAAAATAGTAGTTATTATCGAACTCAATTGAAGTGTCTTCTATATTTACAACACCATTATTAAAACCGGAAGTATTATTGGAAAATTTTAGAGGTATTGTTATTGACGATTTGGCATCTACTGTAAAAGTGGAAGTTGAGACTTGCGAATTGTTAATATATAAACTAATAGGAGTTTTTTCTATTGTGGAATTAGAAGAATTTTCTATAGTTGCAAAAATAGTATTTTCTTGATTAACAATATTTATTGGGTTTTCTAATTCTATATCTTTTATATATAAGTTGTTTACATTTTTATTTGAAATAGGGATAAAATAAGTTAATTGATTATCTGTAGCCGGTATTTCTTTATAATCAAATTCGGATTTCTGAAAGTCGGAAATAAAATAATTTACACTTCCATTTTTTTTGTTAGATAAAGCAATTTCATTAAACACATTGGATGCTCTTTTAAATTTATGAGAAATATCTATATTATCGATAGCAATATTTGCATCCGTATTATTTAATACAGGCGGGTTAATTGGGGTGTTATTGCTAAACACCTTAAATAACATATTGTTAGGGTATTCATTTACTATTTCTTTTGCCTTTTGTTTAGCATTATCCAAGAGAGTAATAGTTTCTGTTTTGCTTTCCATACTGGCTGAATTATCTATATAAATATTTACTATATCAGTATCTGCAACATCCTCTTTTTTAGGGATGTAAGGGTTAGCAAAAACTAAGACCAATGCCGTAATGGCACATAATCTAAGTAATAAAATTATCAATCTGCGTAAATTAGAAAATTTACGTTTTTCCGAAGTCAATTTTTTTAGTATTTCTACATTATTAAAATATATAGTTTTATACTTTCTAAACCTAACAAAATGTATAATTATAGGTACTATTAAAAGCGTTAAAAGCCATAAAAAATCGGGGTTGTGAAATCTCATAATAACTTACTTTATTTTGTATTTGATTAACATGTTGTTATTACGTTGTTTACATAATCTAAAATCATATTTAATCTTTTTTCTCCTTTTCCGGATATTTCTATATAAGGAGTATTTAATTTTAGAATTTCTTCTTTATATAAATTGTATAAATAATTCCGCATTTCATTACTTCCATTTTCTCTAACAGGATCATAAATCCAATCTAAATCAGCTTTGCATAAAACGTACAAATCTATTTTACAATTTTTTAATTCATCATCTAACCATTTAGGATATTTTTTATAGACAAAAACAAACCAAATTTTAGTAATAATTAAAAAAGTATCAAAAACAACAACAGTATTCTTATCCTTGTATTTTTTTGCTGCATTATTATATTGCTCTACTTGTTTTTTTGCAATGATTTCTACATCTTCGTAAGTATATTCTCTATCTAAATTTTCCATGTATTCCCTTGCATATTCCGGAATAAAAATTCCATTATAATATTCGGCAATTCCTTTGGATAATGTAGATTTTCCTGTAGATTCAGGACCTGTTAAAACTATAGAATACATTTAGCTAAAAATTAATCAATTTATCTTGCAAAGATAACTTTTAAAAGTAATAATTAAAAAAAAATTATTATATGAAACAAATTTATTTAGATTTAAGTTAATAAACTATCTTTGTAAAGTAATAAATAATAATGAAACAGATAGAATTAATAAATAAATTAAAAGAGGATAGAATTCTAACAGAAAGTGAATTTGCCTTTTTGATAGAAACTCGAAATGAAGTAATTGCTGATTATTTATTTTCAAGAGCTATAGAACTTCAAAAGGAATACTATGGAAATAGCGTTTATATTAGAGGTTTAATTGAAATTTCAAGCTACTGTAGAAATAATTGTTACTATTGTGGTATTAGGGCAAGTAACACAAATGCCAAACGATATAGAATAAATAAAGATCAGATCTTGCAATGTTGCGATTATGGCTATAAAGCAGGTTTTAGAACTTTTGTATTGCAAGGAGGCGAAGATGTGAGTTTTAACACTGATGTTGTAGTAGATTTAGTATCTACAATCAGACAAAAATATCCTGATTGTGCAATTACATTATCATTAGGTGAATATTCTTATGATGATTATAAAAAAATGTTTAAAGCTGGTGCCAATAGATATTTATTACGTCACGAAACAGCCGATTCCAATCATTATTCCAAATTACATCCAACTTCCATGTCCTTAAAAAAACGTATGGAATGTATTTATGCTTTAAAAGAAATAGGATTTCAAACCGGAACAGGCTTTATGGTTGGCTCTCCATATCAAACACCTCAAACCTTGGCAAAAGATTTATTATTTATTAGGAAATTAGAACCCGGCATGGTAGGGATAGGTCCCTTTATTCCTCATCACGAAACGCCATTTGCCAAAGAAAAAGGCGGAACACTGGAATTAACGCTATTTATGATAGGCTTACTTCGAGTAATGCTTCCGAATTTGTTATTGCCTGCAACAACCGCATTAGGCAGTATTGTAGATGGTGGAAGAGAACGAGGAATTTTATCTGGTGCTAATGTGATTATGCCTAATTTATCTCCGGTAGATGTTCGAGAAAAATATATGATATACGATAATAAGTTAATTTCCGGAGTAGAAGCTGCGGAAAACTTGGAGGAACTAAAACGTTCTATGAAAAAAATCGGGTACGAGATAGTAATAGATAGGGGAGATATGAAAGAACTTAAAGATTAATTCCTAAGATTATTCTAAGTAGAGATATTCGTTAAATTCAAATCATAGAGCAAGATTGTTAATTTTTTCTTTCTTGCTCTTTTATTTGCAAGGTTATCTTATTTTTAATGAATATCCCTAATTAATTATCAATACTTTTCACTTTATAGAGTTTTAAAAGCTATAGCTATAACTTATAGAAGGCATTATTGGGAATAAGCACTCTTGCCATAAATGTATTTTACCGTTATAATTCGAAAAATAATAATAGGATGGATTTTGTCTGTTATAAACATTATAGATACTAATATTCCAAGTTCTAACCCCTCTTTTTTTCTGTTTAGAAAAATTAATACCTACATCTAATTTATGATAATCTTTCATTCTAATAGTATTAATTCCATCGTAAATATATACCTTTTGCAATCCATCTTCTGTTAGAATAGAATATGAACCAATCGGAAGAGTAATACAATTACCCGTAGCATAAATCCAAGAAGCAGATAAATTAACGTTATCATTAAAGTTATAAATTAAAACAATATTGAAATCGTGAGTACGATCATATTTGAAATTATAGGGTTTTCCATCGTTAATATTTTCGAATTTTCTTGTAGTTTTAGATAGCGTATATCCTATCCATCCTGTAGTTTTACCGGATTTTTTATTAATAAAAAACTCAATTCCTTTGGAAGTACCTGTGCCGTTTTTCTCAATTTTATCGTACCATTCCTGATTGAGATTAAAAATATCGGAACCGCTTTTATGTGCAATAAGATTATTTAGAGATTTATAAAAAACTTCCGAATTAATTTCAAAAATTTGATTAAAACAATTTATAGTAGATGCCACTCCAATAGCAAATTGATCTGAATTTTCAGGTTCAACTTCTTTAGTTGCCGGTAACCATAAATCAGCAGGGATAGCTGCACCTTCAGATACTAATAGATGTAAATTTTGGTGCATTTTGCTATAAGATGCTTTAATAGATGTGTTTTTTGTAATTAAAAAATTTAATAATACTCGCGGTTCAAAGTAAAAGAAATTAGTGTCACTTACAGCATAATGAACAAATCTGCTACCAATATTACATGAAATATTAGGAGTAAAATGAATAATATTTTCAATATAAATATTATTATTAAAAGAATTTGTCTTAATATTAAAAAAAGTTGTATCTATTGCAGTATCATTTGCATTTTCCTTAACATCTTCGATTCTGGGAATAAAATAATGATATGAAGTATTAAATCCGAATTTTAATTTATAGTTATTAGAAATAAAATATTCAAAATCGGTTTTTAATAATAAATCATTTATTATAGATGAAAACTTATTATAAACATGATCTTGGTTGTTTGTTTCATTAAATTTTGTACTGTATTTATATTGAGAATATGATAATGTAGTATTGCTAAATAACTTATTGTTGAAAATATGATTCCACCTTAGTGCAATTAAGTTATTCCCCCAATTTATTCTGTATCTACTATTTATTTTATAATTTTCCTCCTTGTTTTTATCTCTAAAAACAGTAGATATTTTGTCTTTACCGCTATAAACACTTAAAAATAAAATATCTTTATTCGAAAGTCGATAATTGAACTTCAAATTTAAATCATAAAATGTATATCCTACTGATATATTATCAAAAACAATTTTAGTTAAAGGACGTGTTATTAAATCGTACATAAATCTTCGAAACGAAACTAAGAATGAAGATGTGTCTTTTTTAATTGGCCCCTCAAAAGAAAGTTTTGTGGTAATCATACCTAACATGAAGTTTCCATGGTATTCTTGCATGTTACCTTCTTTCATTCTAATATCAATTACAGAAGAGAGCCTATCACCATATTGAGCAGGGAAAGCTGCTTTATATAATTTAAAATTTTTAATAGCATCACTATTAAAAATAGAAACAAACCCTCCTAAATGGTTAACATAATATAATGGAACTTCATCTAAAATTAGTAAGTTTTGATCCGGTGAACCACCTCTGACATATAAACCGCTACTTGCTTCCGTACCTTGTTGAATACCGGGAGATAATTGAATTGCTTTTAAAATATCGCTTTCACCTCCAAGGGAAGGCAATAATTTTGCTTGTTTTAGAGGAATTGATACCACACTCATTTCCGTTGTTCTTTCAATAGCTTTCTCATTATTGGAATTTGCTATTATTTCAACTTCGCTTAAGCTGAGAAATGGAGCTAACTTTACATTTATTGTAGTGTCTTTTAGTAGAAATAGATTAATTTCGTAATCGCCATATCCGACAAATGAATATCTTAAAGTAAAAAATTCTCCTTTGTTAACAATAATATTGTAAAATCCGTAATTATTAGTTGCTGTTCCAAACTTATGTGTTTTGTTAAAAACATTTGCACCTATAAGTTTTTCATTTGAAACTGAATCTTCGATATAACCGCTTACGGAAACTTTTTGGGAAAACCCATTAAATCCCAATAAGATCAAGAAAAAAATTATTATATAGTTGTTAAAATAATTTGTGAATATTTTATACATTATTTTTTGATTTAGAAATAAGTGAACTATGTATTAATAGTAAGCTTATTTTGCTTTACAAATAGTATCCATAATTTCTGTATAACCGGCAAAAACTCCATATCCATCCTTTATGTTACTTGACATTGGAACGGGATTTCCCGTTACACTCCAAAAATCAAACTCTGCAGCACCATAAGAATGAATTGCAAGATCTTTTTTATAGTTAAAATAATTTTCCGATACATTTCTAACACATACTATTGCAGAATAATTTGGGTCAACTAATGTATTGTTAGAATAAGATAACGGATAGTAATTTATTTCTATAGAACGATTTTCCCCATTAAATAATTCATCAGAAAATAATAATGATTTGGATGTTAAATCGTTAAATCCTTCATTTTTTATTATTAAATCACTTGAAAAACAAGTCATATGCCAAATAGTAGGGATATCATTTGGTTTGTGTCTGACAATTAAATATCCATACACTTCATAAAAGTTTTTTTCTAAACCATTGTCATTAATAGAAATATCAAACTTAGAATAATAACTGGATTTATCACCTACCGAAGGAGAGCCAATACCAACAGAATCAGTAAAATTAGTAAAATTGCAAATAAATGTATTTGGTATATAGTCGCTTGAATATACTTTGTTGTATCCGTCTTTAAAAACTTCAATATAATATGTTAAACCATTTATTCCTAACAAATTAGATTCATAAATACCATCACCAACATAACATAATGTATCGATATTATTATGTTCGGTTTTAATAATAACAAGAGCATCTTCAATTATTTTATCATCGATATCGTATGGTGATTTTGTAGAACTAACATATACATAAATATTTTCATTTGAAGTAATCAGGGAATTTACTACCAGTGTAGGCGGAACTTCAGGTAATTCAATATTTACAATTTTGTAACAACTTGTAAAGGTCAACAAAAAAAATACACATTCAAAAAAATAAAATTTATATCTTCTCATAGAAAATATTCTCAATAACGCCTGCAAAGGTAAAAAAAACAGATACTATTTCAAAAAGTGTGAAAAAAATTTTTCTTTCGTGAGTGTTTTCTTTTAATCAAATACCTTTTTTAGAAATCAAGAATGGAAATTCTTGAGAAAATTTTCCTAATTCACTTGAATAAAAACTTTCTTTAATGAAAGCAAAAATATCGGATTCTGTAAAAATTGAGGTGGATAATAATTGCATTTTAGGTCAGTATCATTTTTTATAATTAATGAATGTCCCTAAATAATTATTCTTCAGCTATATTTAAATTTTCTGAAATTATATCTAAAACTTGATCCACACCCATTTTATCAACTGTGGATGAAAAAATGATATTGTAATGTAAATTGGGTTCTATGTCAAATATTTTACCTTTTAAGATATTTGCATTTTTATTATAAACATTCTTTGACACTTTATCACATTTAGTCATAATAATATCAAAAGGAACATTAATATCTATAATGTTTTCTATAAAAATTAAATCTATATTCATAGGTTCATGACGTGCATCTATTAGTATAAAAAGCCTTGATAAGCTATGTCTTTTGATGATATAATTAGAAATCATTATTTCTAATTTTTCTCTTTCAGTTTTACTAATCTTAGCATACCCATAACCAGGTAAATCTACTATGTAAAAAGAATTGTTGATTAAAAAATGATTAATTAAAAGTGTTTTACCAGGTGTTGATGAAGTTTTAGAGAGCTTATTATTATTAGTTAATAAATTGATAAAAGAAGATTTACCAACATTAGATCTACCAATAAAAGCAAATTCCGGTAAATTTGTATTTGGGCATTGACTTAGTTTTACAGAGCTGGTTACAAATTCTGCACTTTTAATAATCATATTAATATTGTGTTTTTTATCTTATTTTTTATCTTATTCTTAACCAATTAATTCACTTAAACCGTAACGTTCTAATTTTGCAGGTATAATATCTCTAATAGTCATTAATATAGCTGTTTCTTCAACATCTCCAAAATGAGGATTAACAGCCGTGCCAAAAGTTTGCATTGTAGATGTTAGATTCATATATGAATTAACTAATGGTGGTATAGGAGAGTTTCTATCTTTTAAGTGATGAATTAATTTTTTATAATCATCTTGATAATTATTCCAAGTAAAATCTAATTGTAGATCTTTTTTCTCGTATTTGTATTCTATACTTTCTTTTGGTTTTCCGTAATTATTTTTACTTGGGAAGTAAACATCTAAGAAATTTAACAATAGATCTCTAGCAAAAACATCATAATTAGTGTACATGGTAAATTTACCAAAATAGTACTTTAACCAAGGATTTTGAAGTACTATAGCACCAAGTCCTATCCATAAGTTTTCTAATACAAAAATACTTTTACGTTGAGCTTCTGTAGCTTGATATTCTGGTATTACAAAAGATCTACCTAACTCTATCATATATGGAGTAATATCTTTATAAAAATCATCGGTAAACTGAAAAATTTCACCGGTAGGCGATTTTAAATCGTTATCTTTAATTTCTATATCTTTTCCCAAAATGTATCTGTATCCGCCTATAATCTCTTCTTCACTATTACTCCAAATAATTAATTGCGAAAAAGGTTTTTCACAAGTATCATAATAATCTATGTCAACTGATTTTCCTGTTCCTCCTCCTGCATGACGAAATGTAATTTCGCGAAGCCTTCCAACTTCGTTCATTAAAATTTCAGAATCTTTATAATTAAATTCATAAATATTTTGATTTCCGTATCTCGATTCTTTTAATAAACGTGTTTTTTTTAATTCTTCTTTTATTATTTCTTTGCTATATGCTTCAATAATCTTCTCCATTATATGTAGTCTTGATGTTTGTTTTAACCCTTTAAGTTATAAGTTTTCTCTTTAATAATCTTGGCCCATTCTCTATATGAATGAGATTTGTCTATAGATTGCCATGGAATTTTTTCACCAATCGTAATTACAATTTCTTTATTGTTTTGTTTAAACATTTCTCTTGGCAAAAACATCATTTCTATATTGAATTTTATCTTAAAAAAAGCTCTTAAGTTAGCTAAGTTATAAAAAAAGTTTGAATTTTTGCCATTTATATAAACGGGAATTATATCTCTATTGTATTTAACGGATTGTTTTACAAAAGTAGGTTTCCACTCTAAATCTACTATTTTACCTTTAATTTTACGGGAACATAACCCGGCAGGAAAATACAAAATAGTTTTGTCGGAAGCAAAAGTTTCTTCTATTTGTAGAATGTTTTCTCTGGAATTACGTCCTACTTTGTTAATAGGTATAAAAAATTCTTTTAAATTTGGAATATAAGTTAAAAAATCATTTACCGGAAAAACAATATTGTCTTTGTATTGGTAAATAGTATGTATAAATGCTAATCCGTCCAACCCACCCAATGGGTGATTACTAACAAAAGTAAGTTTACCATCTTCAGGAATATTGTGTTTACCTTTTACTATAATATTAACATTAGATAGATCGAATAAAACACTTTCAACAAAGTCTATTCCATATTTGTCTCCATTTAATTTAAGATGATTGTTAATATCTTTAGTTCTTAATATCCAGTTAATTAAGCTATAAACAAATCCGGGAATTTTTTTTGCTTTCTCAGGATTTTTATTTTCAATTATATCTTTAATATTAATTTGTGTCATCCTACATTAAATTATTTGCAAATATAATAATAAATAATTAAATTAATTTTAAATTTTGAAATGAAGAATAAAGGCATTTATTTCTTTTTTATTAACTTTGTAAAATGATAACTTATTATTAATATTATTTTAAATAACTTAAATTTCTAATTATGAAGAAGCTGTTAATCCTTTGTTGTATCCCTATAATTATGTTTGGATGTAAAAACAATTCTCAAGAGCCTACAAAAAATGAACCTATCATTTCCAGTAGTTTTATTAACACTGTAATTGATGAAATTGCAAAAACAGATGATAAAATTGATAAACCTTTATTAGAAAGAGGCGTAACTCAAGTATCTAAATTTTGGACCGATGAAGATGGAACCAAAGAGGACTTTAAGCAGTTTTGTATCGATAATTTTATGACGACTCCAGAAAAAAAATTAGAGTTGTTTAATAGAATTCAATATAATTTAGAAGTTTTATTCGGTAGTTATAATAAAATAAGTGTTGAGTTAAAATTGCCTTTGCATGTAGACGAAGACGAAGTTTTGCCTATAGATTATGAATTTGGTGCATTAAACCCTTATGCACATTTTAATGATGATATGTTCAATTCTAAAATTGCTCATATTACAATGTTAAATTTTCCATTTTTTACTTTACAAGAAAAAAACGAGTTAGGGAAAAATTGGGATCGAACACAATGGGCTTATGCACGAATGGGTGATGTATTCACATCAAGAGTGCCCGCTGAAGTAAGTTCCAAAACAGCTAAAGCTTCTACAGAAGCAGACACTTATATTTCCAATTACAATATCTATATGGGAAATTTATTAAACGATAATTCAGAGCAATTATTTCCTAATGATATGGTGTTAATCTCTCACTGGGGCTTGCGCGACCAATTAAAATCCGATTATGCAGATAAAGAAAATGGTTTAGAAAAACAAGAGATGATTTATTCTGTAATGAAACATATTGTAAATCAAACAATCCCTTCAGAAGTAATAAATAGCGATGAATATTTTTGGAATCCAAAAACTAATGAAATAATTAAAGATGGTAAAGAAGTAGAACCAAATTTCGAACCAAATACGAGATATCAATTTTTATATAATATCTGCCAAGCGGAATTCGAAAAAGATAAATATTGCCCTAACTATCCAACATATATTAAAAGATCGTTTGAACAAGATATGGAAGTTACATATGATGAAATAGAAACTATGTTTGTTGATTTTATTAGTTCCCCCGTTATTTCAGACGTTGCAAATCTTATTAAAGAAAACTTAGGTAGGGAATTACGTCCATACGATATTTGGTATAATGGATTTAGAGCCGGAGGCGATATTTCGGAAGATAAATTGTCAGAAATGACTAAGAAAAAATATCCTAATAAAGATGCTGTCCAAAACGACTTGCCAAACATTTTAGTTAAATTGGGTTTCGATAAAGCAAACGCCGAAAGAATTTGCTCTAAAGTTACGGTAGATCCGTCGCGAGGTGCAGGTCATGCATGGGGAGCACAAATGAAATCAGATAATGCTCGTTTGCGTACCAGAATTGGAAAAGATGGGATGGATTATAAGGGTTATAATATTGCAGTTCACGAATTTGGACATAATGTAGAACAAACTATTACACTTCACGATGTAGATAATTATATCATGAATGGTGTTCCAAATACTGCTTTTACAGAAGCCTTGGCATTTGTATTTCAGATGAGAGATATTGAACTCTTAATGGGCAACAACAGTAATAGCGATATAGAAGATAGAGAAAAAATGCTCGCATTAGATATCTTTTGGGGCTGTTATGAAATTATGGGAGTTTCTTTAGTTGAAATGAGAACTTGGAAATGGATTTATGACAATCCTACCGAAGTAACACCTGAATCATTGAAAAACACCATATTAACTAACGCAAAAGATGTTTGGAATACTTATTATGAACCAATTTTAGGAGAAAAAGACTCCCCAATCTTGGCAATTTATTCTCACTCAATAGATGTACCACTTTATTTACCAAACTATCCTTATGGTCACATTATTGAATTTCAAATTGAAGAACAATTAAAAGGCAAAAATATCGCCGACGAAATTATGAGAATGTATCCGGTAGGTAGATTAACACCAAATATCTGGATGAATAATGCAGTTGGAGTTGACGTATCTCCGGAACCGTTAATAGAACTTGTAAAAAGCTATTTTAACTAAATTAAACTCTATTTTTTAGCAAAATATATTGTTTAATATTTACTAAAATACCCTCAAATACTTAACCTATAATTTATATTGAATAGAACTAATTAGTTATTCCATAATTAGTTCTATTCGTTAGATTCAAATTTTACAGCAAGATTGATAACTACATCAGTCTTGCTTTTTTATTTTTGTGGGTATTTTCTTTTTTGTAAGGATACTTCCATTTTTTATACCAAAAATTTGACAACAATGCACACTTATCCGGAAGAGCTTAAAGGGACATTCATTAATTTTATTTAACATTAAAAGTTTATATGAAAACTTTGGTTAGAGCAAATAGCATAAAAATTATTAATTCAAAATCTCCAATTATTAATCCAAAATCACAGTTAACTTTTTAATAATCAGCTTTTTGTATTTGAGATGCCATCCCAATTTTTCCGGGAAGCCATCCCAAGTTAGAATTAAGATATATTATTAATTTTCTGCACGTTTTATTTGTCTGTGGATAGAAAAGTATAATATTATCGCAAATATTTGGGAAACTGCAGTAACTGCAATTATTAGGTCTATTCGACTTAAATCATAAAGATATCCCATAAGTGCTGAACCTCCAAAAAGTGCTAATCCGTAAAACGCATTGAATACTCCAAAGCCTATCCCACGTTTGTGGAAAGGGGTTAAGTCTGCAATTGCCGAACGCATAATAGTTTCATGTGCTCCAAGAATAATACCCATAATCACCATCCCAACGATAATTAACGAAAGGGAGTTAGATAGAGTAAAGAACGGAAGAAATATTGTTAGAATAGGAAGTAAAATAAGTATCAATATTCCTCCTGTTTTTTTCTCTGTTTTTATTTTTAACTTGTCGTATGCTTTACCGATAATAATGGCAACGAGTGCATCAATAGCCATTGCACCTGCGTATAGTATAGGAATTAACTTATCTGATACTAAACTTTGAACTTTTAGATGGTATCCGATAATCCCAAAATTAATTAAGCCAAATGCAGTGAATAGGGTAAATGCAGAGTAGATCCAAAAAATTGGTTGTAGCTTCACTTTGTCGACAGGTTTATTCTCGGCAGGACTAAGATTGCCAACTTTGAACTTACGATATACAAGCATAGCAAATATCATAAGTAAAACAAAAGGTATAAACAGTAATTTGTACCCAAATTGGAATTCTTTAATTCCACTCTTACCCATTAGATAAAATACAGCGGTAAAAATAAGTGGTCCAAGGAAAGCACCCAATTGGTCAAGCGCTTCTTGAATTCCAAAAGCGTAACCCAGACCTATCTGATCCTCAGCAACTCCTGATAAAATCGTATCTTTTGCCGGACTTCTAAAAGCTTTTCCTACTCGCTCCATAATTATCAAAACCGCCAGAAAATTCCAGTTTTGTGTAAAACCGATGAGAGGAATGGTAAGAAGAAGTCCATAACCTAAGAACATAAAAAGCCAATGTTTACTTGTTTTATCTATCAGTGTTCCTGAAACAAGCCTTAAGGCATAGCCCAAAAATTCACCAATTCCAAAAACCAACCCCACTTGTGCAGCAGTAACACCTATCAAGCTAAGATATTGACCGTTAACACTTCGTGCAGATTCATGCACCATATCTCCCAGCATACTAATTATACCGAAAAGAATAACCACAGTTAGAGCTGTAGAACGTTTAGTGCTAGAATTACGATTCGACTTTTTTATTTTTATTTATTTCAAATAGAGAAACTTACTATTTTACCTCATTACCAAAATAATAACCACAGAAAATCAGTAGTTTGTATTTATTAGATGCAAAGATATGAATTTATTTTAATTTCATATACTGAGAAGCCATCTCAATTTCAAGCGGATGGCTTCCCAATAAAATCGCGATTCAACTTATTAATAATCAGATTTTTATATTTTGAAATGAAGCAAATTCTAATATAAAAAACTTATAAAATCACACGAAATTCTTAAATAAATACTTAATATTCAAAATGTTATGTTGGGGATGCCATCCCAACATTTTCGGGAAGCCATCCCGATTTCACTCCCAGATTTACCCCAAATTCAAGCCTTAATTTACTGATTAACTTCAAGTTAACACGCAATATTAACAAAGTGTTAATAAAATGTTAATTAAAAAGTGCACAAAAAGTATAAAAAAGTGGTAAAAAGTGGTAAAAAGTGGGAAAATTGTATTATCTTTACCACGTTAAAAAAGATATAACTATGTTTTTTACTTTCGAATCATATAATTGTTCTATAGATGATAAGGGTAGAATTCTTATTCCTGCTAAGTTCAGGAAGGAAAATGAAGCTCTTTTATCTGAGGGATTTGTGATTAAAAGGAGTATATATTTTCCTTGCTTGGAATTATATCCTCTATCGGAATGGAAAAAACAAATGGAAAAGTTAAACAAACTAAACCCGTTTGCTAAAAAGAATCTTGAATTTATTCAAGGTTACACGGCAGGAGTTAAAAGTATAGAATTAGATAAATCTAATAGGATTTTAATTCCAAAAGAATTAGCATCTAAATGTTTTTCAGGGAAAGAAATAGTTATGACTCCTATGGGTGATAGATATCAATTATGGGATAGCAAAGTTTACGAACAACACTTGCAAAATGTTTCGGACGATTTCGATACAAATTATCAAGATGTTATTGAAAAGTTAGATTCAATAAATTTAGATTAATAAGCTATGTATCATAATCCTGTAATGTTAAAAGAAAGTGTTGAAGTTTTAGTAGAAAATGAAGATGGCGTTTATGTTGATTTAACTTTTGGCGGGGGAGGTCATTCAACAGAAATTTTAAAAAAATTAAGCGATAAAGGTAAGCTGATAGCTTTTGATATAGATTCTGATTCATTAAAGAATAAAATAGATGATAGTAGATTTACTTTAATAAATCAGAATTTTAGATATATGTGGAACTATTTAAAGTTCTTTGATGTTTTACCGGTTGATGGTGTTATTGCAGATTTAGGAATTTCCTCATATCAGATAGATGCTCCGGAGAGGGGCTTTTCTATTAGATACGATGCTGATTTAAATATGAGGATGGGCGGAGAAGCAGGTATAAATGCAGGTTTTGTTCTAAATAATTATTCAGAAGATGAATTAATTAGAGTTTTTTGGCAGTATGGTGAAATTAAAAACGCAAGGAGTTTGGCTAATAAAATTATAAAATTTAGAGAAAGTCAGCCATTTAAAACTACGGAACAATTAAAAGAAGTTGCAAACTTATGCGCTCCAAGAGGTAGAGAGTATAAATATTTAGCCCAAGTATTCCAAGCTATTCGCATAGAAGTTAACGATGAGATTAATGCTTTATCGGATATGTTAAGTTTTTTAGAGCATGTGTTAAAAGATGACGGATTGGCTGTAATTATTAGCTATCACTCATTAGAAGATAGATTAGTAAAAAATTTATTTAGAAGTGGGAATATAGAAGGTAAAGTTAATAAAGATTTTTATGGAAATAATTTATCAAGTTTTGTACCTGTTACTCGAAAGCCATTAATACCATCAGAAAGTGAAATAGAAGAAAATCCAAGAGCAAGAAGTGCAAAATTAAGAGTAGGAAGAAAAGTAAATATAAATAGCATACAATAATCTTCGGTTATTAAAATTCTTAGTTATGTCAAATACTTTTAAAAAAAACAACAATTCACCTAAAAAAACAAAAAAACAAAAGGTGAAAAAAAACAAAAAAAACAGACTAAATATTTGGTTTAGCAATTTTTTTTCCGGTGAGTATTTGTTTCCTAAGAACTTTAGCAAAAGCCCCTTGCTTTTTATTATTTATTGTGCTTGTTTAATACTTATTTATATAGTTTTAAGGTACGAACCGGTTAAAAGATATAACAAGATTTGTGAACTCAATGATGTTATTATTCAAAAAGATGCGAGAAATAACAAGCTTAAATCGGAAATATTACTTACCGGTAGTGTCAATTCGTTAGCAGAAGATTTTGATGCGAAAGACGATGTAGATAAGTATAGAAAACCTATAATAATTAAATTGAAAAATGATACTGAAATTAATAAATAATTATAAAAAATAACAGTTTTACAAGTGAGTAGGGAAAACATTATATTAATAATATCTGGGATTCTTTTTGTTGTTTTATCATTAATAATAATAGGTAAAATGACATACATTAATATAGTGTATGGAAAAGAAATGACAGAAGTTGTAGATTCTATCGCTTATAAAAATATTACTGTAGTAGGGAATGGTGGTAATTTATACTCTGCTGATGGACAAAGCTTATGGGCATATTCTTATCCTACTTTTACTATTCGTTGGGATGCTAAAGTTGCTAAAAACTATATTGATAGATTAGTTGAAAATAATGATACTGCAGCTTTATCATTTCATAATATTGAAAACTTAATTTACTACTTAGATAGTAATTTTATATATAAAAATAACAATAAATCTTATCGTGATGTTATTACAGATGCTTATAACAACTCTAAACAATATACTTTAATTGCCAGTGATGTTACTTTTGATGAACTAAAAGTTTTTAAAACTTTTCCATTTTTTAGCAAGCATAAATATAATGGAGGTATGATTTTAGAAACTAATTTTGGTATGAATTATACTAATGAAAAAGTTGGTATTAGAACTATTGGTAAAAATGACTATACAGACGATAAAAATGAAGTTGGAATAATTGGAGCGTATAAAGATGTTTTAAAAGGTGAAACTAAACAATTATATACAGTAAAATCAGTAAATACTTATAGACCTGTAGATCTAGGGAAAGATTTCATAGCATTAAAAGGAAGAGATATCGTTACTACCTTAGATTATAACATCAGCGAAATTACGTATAATGCATTACTAAAACAATTACAAAAAAGTAATGCTAAAAAAGGTTGTGCTATAGTGATGGATGTAAAAACCGGAGATATTAAATCTATGGTTAGTTTAACACAAAGCACTAAAAATCCAATGAATTATTATGATGATTTTAATGTCGCAATAAGTTATATTCACGAACCGGGTTCAGTATTTAAATTAGCATCATTCTTAGTTGCATTAAACGATGGAGTAATAACATTGGATGATCCTGTTTACGTTGGCAATGGTGTTATGAATTTAAGTGGAAAAACTATCAGGGATTCACACGTTATAAATTCTACTATTTCTGCTCGAGAAGTTTTCTCGGAATCATCAAATGTAGGAACAGCTAAAATTATTTATGACAATTATATTAATAACCAACAAAAATATATAGATGGCCTTAAAGCACTTAGATTAGGAGAAAAAGTAGGATTGGAAATCTTAGGAGAAGGTACACCCGAAATTAAGGATACTAAGGAAAAAGCTGTAGGGAAAGCAAAAGATAAATGGTGGAAAATGAGTTTAGTGCAAATGTCATACGGATATGAAGTATTATTAGCTCCTATCCATATTGCAACCTTTTATAATACAGTTGCTAATAATGGTGTGATGTTAAAACCGCGTCTAATTAAAGAAATTAAAGGGAATAAAAAGAATGACCCTATAGTATTTCCTATAACAGTAGTAGATACTATTTGCTCTCCATATGTTGCAGCACAAGCACACGATATTTTAAGGTACGTTGTCACCAATGGAACAGGTAGAAGAGCCTTTAAAGGAGCACAATACAACTTCTCAGGTAAAACAGGGACAGCTCAAATAATGGCAAGTAAACGTTACAATACTACTTTTGTTGGGTTCTTTCCATCAGAAAATCCTTTATATACGATTTATGTATTAATAAGTGAACCAACAACCGGAGGCTATTATGCAGCATCTGTATCTGCACCTGTAGTAAGAGAGATAGCAGATAAAATATCAGGAATAGACGATAGAATATTTCAAACTATATATGTAGATAAAAATAATATTAATAGTAGCAATTTAAACAAGTATATAGATAATAAAGCTGACATAGGCAATAAAGTAAATATAGATAACAATAGTAATTTAAGCAAAGTAGCTATTAACTAAAATGGAGATATTTAAAAACATAAAAATCTTAGATGAGGTAGGAGTACCTTTAAAAGAATATAAAGATATTGTCTTAGACTCTAGGAAAGCATCTAAAGGCTCTATTTTTGTGGCTATATCAGGAACAGTAACAGATGGCCATAACTATATTGAAAAGGCAATTGAAAATGGTGCATCTGCAATAGTATGTGAAAAAATACCGGAAAAAACTAATAAAGATGTGTATTATGTAAAGGTTAAAAACACATCGGAAGCAATAGGTATATTATCATCAAACTATTATGATAATCCGTCTAAAAAGATAAAATTGATTGGAGTTACGGGAACTAATGGAAAAACTACTATAGCTACATTATTATATAATTTGTTTACTGAACTAGGATATTTCTGCGGTTTAATTTCTACAGTAAAAAATATTATAGGTAAAACAGATTATCCTTCTACACATACAACTCCTGATGTTCTTACTTTAAATAGCCTCTTAGCTAAAATGGTAGATAACGGTTGTGAATATTGCTTTATGGAGGTAAGCTCACATGCAGTAGTACAAAAGAGAATTTTCGGATTATCGTTTGAAGGAGGAATATTTACAAACTTATCTCATGACCATTTAGATTATCATAAAACATACAAGAACTATATAAATGCCAAAAAAGGATTTTTCGATAGCCTTGGTTCCAATTCTTTTGCTTTAACAAATATCGATGATAAAAACGGATTAAAGATGGTAGAATCTACCAAAGCAAAAATATATAAATATGGTTTAAAAAACATTGGAGATTTTCATGCACGAATAATAGAAAAATCTATTTATGGAACATTGGCTAATATTGATAATACGGAAATTTGGTTGCCATTACCTGCAGAATTTAACGTGTACAATTTATTAGCAGTTTATGCAGTTGCAGAGTTGTGTAATATCAATAAATCAGAGTTAAATGTAGCTATAACAAAAATTAAAGGAGCTCCCGGAAGGTTTGAGATAGTTCATAATACACCAAAAAAAGCAGTAATTGTAGATTATGCTCACACGCCTGATGCCTTAGAAAATATCTTAAAAGCCTTAAAAGAATTCGAAGAATTTAATAGAATAATTTGTGTGTTTGGAGCTGGTGGCGATAGAGATAAAACCAAACGTCCGGAAATGGGCGAGATAGTATTAAAATATGCAGATGTAGCAGTAATTACATCTGATAATCCAAGAACTGAAAACCCGGATAGTATTATTGATGATATAATGGAAGGGATAAGTTTAGTAGATAAAAAAAGAACCATTAGGAATACAAATAGGTATTCTGCAATACAAACTGCATTGAATTTAATGAATCAAGATGATGTAGTATTAATTGCAGGTAAAGGACACGAAACTTATCAAGAAATAAATGGAGTAAAACATAATTTTGATGATGTTGAAGTAGTTAAGGAGTTATTGCAATAGTAGTTTTTCAATGGTTATATAGTGTTGATAAATACTGATAGAAAGATAAAATAATTGATAAATAAAGATTAAAAAAATTAGGAAGATGTTGTATTATTTAGCTCAATTTTTAGACAAGAAGTACGATGTTCCGGGAGCCGGAATGTTTGAGTATATATCGTTTAGAGCTGCACTTGCTGTAATTACATCTTTAATAATATCAATGATTTTTGGAAAGCGTATTATTAAATATTTAAAACAAAAACAAATAGGTGAAACAGTACGTGATTTAGGATTAGACGGACAAAAAGAAAAAGAAGGCACTCCAACTATGGGAGGATTAATAATCTTAATCTCAATAGTTATTCCTACATTATTATTTGCAGAACTTAAAAACGTATATGTTATTATTATGCTAATAACCACAATTTGGCTTGGCTTTATAGGCTTTTTAGATGATTATAAAAAGATTACCAAGAAAAATAAAAAAGGGTTATCGGGCAAATATAAAGTATTAGGACAAATAGTATTGGGAATTTTTGTGGGTGCAATGGTCTATTGGCATCCATCTATTGTGATCCGTGAAAAAACTACTGAACGTATAGTTGTATCTTCTGATATTTCAGAAGATAAAGCAATGCAAGAAACTATAGATAGAGAAGTGTATAGCAGTGAGATAAAAGAGATTAGTACTACAATTCCATTTAATAAGAATAATGAATTAAACTACAGCAATATCTTAAATTTTTTAGGTGATGAAGGCAAAAAGAAATGGTCGTTTTTAGTTTTCATACCAATCATCATCTTTATTATTGTTTTAGTTTCTAATAGTGCCAATTTAACAGATGGAATAGATGGATTGGCAACGGCAACAAGTTCTGTTGCCGGAGGTGTTTTGGCTGTATTTGCATGGGTTTCAGGTAATGCAATTTTTGCAAATTACTTAGATATAATGATGATTCCTAATATTGGGGAGTTAGTAATTTATATTTCTGCATTTATAGGTGCATGTATTGGGTTTTTATGGTACAATGCATATCCGGCGCAAGTATTTATGGGCGATACGGGAAGTTTGACTTTAGGAGGAATAATTGCCGTATTTGCAATTTTAGTAAGAAAAGAATTATTACTACCGGTTTTTTGTGGAGTAATGTTTATAGAAAGTATATCGGTAGTAATTCAAGTGTCTTGGTTTAAATTTACTAAAAAAAGAAATGGAGTAGGTAAACGAGTGTTTTTAATGTCTCCCTTACACCATCATTACCAAAAAAAAGGAATACACGAATCAAAAATTGTAACAAGATTTACAATTATAAGTATAATGTTAGCAGTTATGGCAATAGTAACATTAAAAATTAGATAGAAAATTAATTAATAAAATAAAAATATACAAATATGATTTTCGAAAAATTAGCTTTACAAGGTAGAACAAGTATTAGAAAATCTACTGCATCTTCAATTTCATCGCAGTTGTTGCGAATAAGAAACGAAAATATAAGAAGTTCGTTTAAAGATTTTTTTGATTATGAACACAGATTAGAGTATGTTGCATCTGTGCATAATATAGATTTTATTAACGATTCTAAAGCTGAAACTATTAATTCTACTTGGTATGCTTTAGAAGAAATGCTAAAACCAACAATTTGGATAGTTGGTGGTTATGACGAAAACAACGATTATACTAAACTTTACGATGTTGTGAAAAATAAAGTAAAAGGTATAATTTGCATCGGTGTAAATAATGATAAAATCAAAGATTACTTTAAAGATATTGTAAAAGATATTATAGAGATCCCAGATATGAGTAATGCTGTATTAAAAGCATTCCATCTGGCAGAAAGCGGCGATGTTGTGTTATTGTCCCCAGCATCAAAACCGGATAGTATTTATGTTTCTTTTGAAAAAAGAGGAACAGAATTTAAAAAAGCAGTACGAAAATTATAAGAGTATAGAAATATTAATAATACAAAACTATTATCAAAGCAAAGATAAAAAACAGGAATAATGGTTAAAGCTTTCAAAGGAGATAAAAGCATATATGCGATACTGGTACTACTTAGTTTGATTTCATTATTCGGAGTTCAAACTACTTATGGGAGTAGTGTTGGTGTATGGCAACATCTATTAAAACAAATTGTTTTTTTAGTGTTTGGATTATTAGTTTTACTCTTTTTTGAAAATGTTAACTACAGAAGTTTAGGTTTTAAATATTTAGTATTAATTGGATATTTATTTAGTGTAGTATCAGTAATTCTACTCCCCGTATTAGGAGTAAAGGGCGGAGGTGCAGCGCGAACTATTAATTTAGGATTATTTTCGTTCCAACCTATAGAAGTTGCAAAAATATTTGCAGTAATTTCAACAGCTTTTATATGTTCTAAACATATGGATAAGATAAATGAAAGTTTTAAGGGATTAGCTGTTTATTTAGTATTACCGCTTTTATTAATTATAGGTCCAATTTTACCTCAAAATTTATCTTCTGTAATAATTATTGCGTTCCCTATACTAATTATGTTATTAATGTCCAATATTAACAAAAAGTATATTTTTATTTTATTGGGGATTGCAGTAGTTGGCTTCTTTCTTTACATATTGTTAGAAGGAAATAGAAGTAGCACTTGGCAATCCAGGATTTCAGTGTTTTTTGGAGAAAAAGTTATCACTGCACGAGATCCTAAAACTGCGGTAGGCCATGGAGGTTTATTTGGAACTTTTCCGGGTGGTGGAAAGGTGAAATTAATATTAGATAATGTTGAATCCGATTATATATATAGCATTCTAATAGAAGAAGGAGGAATGATTTTCGGACTATTTATTTTGTTATTATACTTAGTTTTTTTATTGAGAATAGTAAGAATAGCACTGATGACAGATGATCTGTTAGGCAAGTTATTAGTAGCAGGAATAGGACTATTAATATCTTTTCAAGCATATATCCACATGATGGTAGCTGTAGGTGTAATACCGGTAACCGGGCAACAACTTCCATTTGTAAGTAAAGGAGGTTCATCATTGATAGTTTTGTGTATGGCAGTGGGGATAATTCAGAATGTATGTAGCAGAAATAAAATGATAAAATTACAAAACGAAAGTGAAAACTATATTACGAGTGATTATTGAGAATAAATATATAGACAATACAATAAACGACAATCAAATAGATTAAAAAAAGTGAATAAAAACAAAAAATATATAATAAGTGGTGGAGGAACCGGAGGACATATTTTTCCTGCTATAGCTATTGCAAGTGGATTAAAGGCAAAGGATCCCAATTGCGAAATTTTATTCATTGGAGCAAGAGGAAGAATGGAGATGGAAAAAATACCAGAAGCAGGTTATAAAATAATTGGATTAAATGTATCCGGATTAGTCAGAAATTCCAAAATCAAAAACATACCCGTATTAATCAAATTTGGTTTCGGTGTATTAAAAGCTATGTCTATAATACGAAAATTCAAACCTGATGTTGCAATAGGGGTAGGTGGATATGCTAGTGGTGCTATGATGAAAGCGGCAAGCTTAAAAGGAGTTAATATTCTAATACAAGAGCAAAACTCACTTCCCGGTAAAACAAATCAAATGATTGCCAACAAAGCTAAAAAGATATGTGTTGCGTACGATGGAATGGAAAAATATTTTGAGAAAGAAAAGATAATAAAAACAGGTAATCCTGTACGTCAAGATATTTTAGAAACTGTAAAAGGATCGGAAGAAGCATATAACAAATTTGAAGTTGGAAAAGATAAAAAAATAATCTTAGTAGTAGGAGGAAGTCAAGGAGCACTATCAATAAATAATGCAATTTATAATAACATAGAATTATTTGATAGTTTAGGAGCTCAATTTATTTGGCAAACAGGAAACAGCTTTTATGAAAAAGCAGAAACAATCATTAAAGAAAAAAATATAAAAAACATAAAATGTTACAAGTTTATTTATGATATGAGTAGTGCTTATTCAATTTCGGATCTTGCAATATCGAGAGCAGGTGCACTTGCTTTATCTGAGTTTTGTATCGTTGGAATGCCTGTAATTTTAGTTCCATTACCTACAGCAGCAGAAAATCATCAGATGATAAATGCATTGTCTTTATCAAAAGAAGGTGCTGCAGTAGTAATAGAAGATAAAGATGTGAATGATAAACTTTTTGATGTTTTACAAGATTTGTTAAATAATAGCATCAAACTAAATAATATGACTGAAAACATAAAAAAACTTGCAATTTTTGATTCAGTGGATAGAATAGTTGAGGAAATAGAAAAGTTACAAACAAATTAATGAAAATATAAATGATTAATATCGAAGATATATCGTCTGTTTATTTAATAGGTATCGGTGGCATAGGTATGAGTGCCTTAGCACAATATTTTTATGAGATAGGATGCAAGGTTGCTGGTAGCGATAGAATGCATTCCTATGTTACCGCTATGTTAGAAGATAAAGGTATATTAGTTCATTACGATGAGGATCCCAAACATTTAGATTTTAATCCGGATTTAGTAATCTATACACCTGCTATTTCCGAAAAGAATCTAGAATTTCAATATGCATGTTCAAATTTTGAATTTGTATGTAAACGCTCAGAAGTTTTGCAAAAAATTGTGGAAGATAAATATTGCGTTGCTGTATCGGGAACACATGGAAAAACTTCAATTACATCGATGATTGCACATATATTAAGTTATACTGATGATAAAGTAAATGCATTTGTAGGTGGAGTTTGTAAAAATATCAACAACAATTTTTATTATAACAAAGGGTCTCGAATAGTAGTAGTAGAAGCAGATGAATATGATAGATCCTTTTTAAAATTAACACCAAATATTGCTGTAGTAAATGCAGTAGAAGAAGATCATTTAGATATTTACGGAAACTTAGAGAATATAATAAAAACATATAATCAATTTGTAGAAAAAACTAAACCCATAAATAGATTAATAAACGTAAAATATAAAAAATATTTTGACGAAGGTTGCACTTATGGAATAAATCAAACAGCAGATTTTAAAATCCTAAAATATTTTTACTCAAAAGGGTTATTAACTGTTAAAGTTTGGAATGGAAAAAATATAGTTAAATATAGCAAGTTAAGAGTGTTTGGAAAGTTTAACGTAGAAAACTTTTGTGCAGCATTAAATGTAGCATACCGATTTAACGTTAGCGATCAAATAATAGAAAAAGCGATGCGCGAATATAAAGGCGTAAAACGTCGATTTGATGTTAGATACGAATCAAAGAATTTAATATTAATAGATGATTATGCTCATCATCCTGTAGAAATACAAAACATACATTCTGCCATTAGAGATGTTTATAGAGGGAAAACAATAATTGCTATATTTCAACCGCATCTATACACTCGAACACGAGACTTTATGAACGATTTTGCACAGTGCTTATCTACCTTTGATAAGTTGTATTTGTTAGATATCTATCCTGCCAGAGAAGCCCCTATAGAAGGTGTGTCTTCTCAAGCAATATGTGATATTGTAAACAAAATTAATCCTAAAATAGATGCTAAAGTTGTTAAAAAACAAGATATTAATAGTTTAATTGAAAATATAGATACAGATATAGTTGCAACTATAGGAGCGGGAGATATAGACAAAGTTTGCGATAAAATAGTAAGTATTTTAAATAATAAAGATAATTAATAACAATGTCAAACATTAAAAGAACCATATTAATTGTTTTATCTGTTGTTTTTTTACTTGCGTCGGTAGCTTTAATAGTTATTGCGACAATAGATTATAACAACAGGTTAATAAATAATATTAGCATTGATATTAATTATCCAAATAACAAACAAGTATTAACTAAAGAAACAGTAAAAAAAGCTATTTGTCACGAAGTAGAATTTCTTACAAACTCTAAGGTAAAATATTTTAATGATAGCATAATTCTAAAAAAAATAACTGAAATAAATTATGTAGACACTGCCTATATAGCTTGTGGAATAAAAGGAGATTTACATATAAATGTACTTCAAAAAGAGCCAATAGCAGTCTTACAAAAAGGAGTTGATAAATTATTTATAACTTCGGATACTAACTTAATAAGTTATACTGATTTTGCTAATAATAATTTACCTGTTTTTCATTTAGATAGTACAATTAATATTAGTAATAAGAGTGAATTAAAAAATTTAGAAAGCATAAAAGGTTTATGTAGGCTATCTGCATTTTTTGATAAACCATCATTTATAAAGGAAAGTTTAGATAGCATCTTCATAGATAAAGAAAACCAATTAGTTTTAAAAACTATATATGGAGATCAAGATATATACTTAGGTGATGCGAAAAAAATGGAAGAAAAATCGCAGAATTTAGAGTGTTTTTATCTCGCTTTTAATAGAGATACTTTAGAAAAATATAAAAGTTTAAATCTGAGTTTTGATAATCAGATAGTTGCTGTAAAAAAATAGGAATATGGAAAATAATATTGTTGTTGGATTAGATATCGGTACTACTAAAATAGCCGTAGTAGTAGGGCGTGAGGACGAAAAAGGTAAAATAGAAATCTTAGGTTACTCGAGTACGGAATCATTAGGCGTAAAACGAGGATTAGTAACTAATATTAAACAAACTGTAGACTCGATAAACGAAGCTATTGAAAAAGCTACGGAAAATTCAGGAGTGCATATAGAAGATGTCTATGTTGGTATTGCCGGTCAATATATTAAAAGTATCCTTCATAGGAGTACTAAAATAAAAGACAAAGCAGAAGGAGCCGAAATTACAAAACAAGATATTGAGGACTTTACGGAAAAAGAACGTAATATAGCTGTTGATCCGGGCGAAATGATTATTAGTGTTATACCGCAAGAATATATCATAGATGGAGAACCTGGAATTAAGAATCCTGTAGGGATGATAGGAACTACTATTGATACTAATTTTCACATTATCACAGCACAGATAGCAGCAGCGGAAAACATTAGAAAATGCGTTAATGGTGCAGGTTTAAATATTAAATATATTTTACTTGAACCTATAGCATCTGCAGATGCAGTTTTAGTAGAAGAAGAAAAAGAAGCAGGAGTTGCATTAGTAGATATTGGAGGTGGAACTACAGATATAGCAATCTTTCATGATGGCATATTGCGTCATACGGCTGTAATCCCTTTTGGTGGAGATATTATCACAGAAGATATTAAAGAAGGTTGTAAAATACTTAAAAAATATGCAGAAGATTTAAAAATCAAATTTGGTTCAGCCATTAGTTTAAGTGGAAAAGATGAAGATAGCATGGTTTCTATTCCTGGAATAAAAGGAAGACAGCCGAAAGAAATATCAATTAAAAATTTATCATCAATAATCCAAGCTCGTATGGATGAAATATTAAAATACGTTTATTTTAATATCCAATTATCAGGATACGAGAAAAAATTAATAGCAGGAATTGTATTAACAGGAGGAGGTTCCTTATTAAAAGATATACAGCAACTTACACAATATAGAACGGGAATGGATACCCGAATAGGATATCCAAACGAGTATTTATCTTCGAATACACCGAAAGAATTAAATAGCCCTGTATTTTCAACAGCGATAGGTTTAGTAAAAATAGGTATAGAGTTATCTAAAAAAGAGAATCAAAATAATGATAACAAAAAACAACCTAAAAAGAAGGGAAAAATATATGATTTATTCTCAAAACTTAGTGATAAACTAACATCTGAGCCATAAAAACAATATGGTTTAATCATTAAATTAAAAGTCGGCTAATAAAATAAGTAAAAATAAATAGACTATAAATAAATTAATTTATAAAACAGCTTAATATAGGTTAATAAAAAATAATAATTATTCACATATAATAAATACAAAAATGCAAGAAGGTTTAATAAATTTCAATTTGCCAAAAAATCAATCATCTATTATTAAAGTAATTGGTGTTGGTGGCGCTGGTGGCAATGCTATAGAGCATATGTTTCAAGAAGGTATTCAAGGAGTAGATTATATTATTTGTAATACCGATAATCAAGCTTTAGAACGAAGTAGTATACCTACAAAAATTCAGATAGGTCAATCCGGATTAGGAGCAGGTTCCAGGCCTGAAGTTGGACGTCAGGCAGCTATAGACGAAGTGGAAAAAATAAAAGATGCTCTATCATCTAATACAAAAATGTTATTTGTAACTGCAGGTATGGGAGGCGGTACCGGAACAGGTGCTGCTCCGGTAGTTGCACAAATAGCTCAACAATTAGGCATATTAACAGTTGGGATAGTTACCACTCCCTATAAATTTGAAGGACCCAAACGTAGAGAACGAGCAGAATTGGGAATAGTAGAATTGCAGAAATATGTAGATGCATTAATAGTAATTTCTAATGATAAGTTAAGAGAATTATATGGGGATACTCCAGTTACTAAAGCATTTGCTATCGCTGATGATATACTTACAATAGCAGCAAGAAGTATCGCGGAAATCATAACAGTTGCAACGTCAATTAACTTAGATTTTGAAGATGTAAATACAGTAATGCGTAATAGTGGTAGGGTATTAATGGGTTATGGCAAAGCATCAGGTGAAAATAGAGCAATAGATGCTATCTCTATGGCATTGGAATCTCCATTACTAAATGATAATAGTATAAAAGGAACTAATAAAATCTTACTTTATATTTTAAGCAACGAAGAAAACGAGTTAACACAAGACGAAATAGATATTATTTGCGAAACAGTACAAGAAGAAGCAGGTAATGGTGTAGATTTATTCTTTGGTTATAGTTTAGACGAAAATTTAGATTGCGATGTCAGTATTACTTTGATTGCAACAGGAATTAACGGATCAGGAAATCAAAAAAAGCAAGTTCTATCAACAGATTTATATAGCTCTGATTTAGGATCTAATCCCTTTGGCAGTTTCAACAATGATGATCTTGGCAGAAGCAGTTTGAACAATAATTTCGATGATAACTTTATTAGTAACAATTTTGAAAACCATACTTTTGAAGAAGACAGTTTTAACGGCAATAGCTATATCAATAATGGATTTGCAAATGTTAAAGGCATAAATAATAGTCAAATAGGAAATAACCTTTATGAAAACGATATTGATTCGTTTTTTAATAATGCTTCCTTTAGGCCGGAAATTGAAAGTTCCAATAAAGATGATAGTGTCAATGTCTTAAACGATCCTCCAATAGAACAATTTTCTGCAGAAGATATTGAACGAACTATCCACAATAATCTTGATGCAAAAGAAAAAAAGTATGATGACAGACTTTCTAAATTACGTAGCTTAAGTTTAGACATCGAACTTACTCCTGAAAAAGTAGATCTATACGAAAAAGAACCTGCATACAAACGAAGCAGAGTAATATTAGAAGAAGTAACACCATCTGATGAGGTTTTAGTCTCAGGAACAACATTAGATAAAAATAATGATTTAGTTAAAAACAAAGCTAATAGTTATATCTATCCAACAGTAGATTAGGTCAACTACTCAGTGAGTAATTTATTAACCCTTCTAACAATTAATGGCGACATAAAAAAAATGTCGCCATTTTTTTTATCCAATTTTTTGGGATGGCTTCCCGAAATTCTTGGGATGGCTTCCTGAAATTCTTGAGATGGCTTCCTGAAATTTTTGAGATGGCTTCCTGAAATTTTTGAGATGGCTTCCTGAAATTCTTGGGATGGCTTCCTGAAATTTTTTGAAGTTTGAAAATATTATTTGATTGCTAATTTAATATCCAGTGGAGTTTTAATATGGAGCGGCAAACGAGACTCGAACTCGCGACCCTTAGCTTGGGAAGCTAATGCTCTACCAACTGAGCTATTGCCGCAAATATTTGTGCAAATGTAATTGTTTTTTGTTTGATACATTCATATTTGAAGAGTTTTTTTTAATTTTATTCCAAATTAAAAAAAATATTGTAACTTTGCACCAATAAAAATTCGGGATGTAGCACAGTTGGCTAGCGCGCCACGTTCGGGACGTGGAGGTCGGGTGTTCGAGTCACCTCATCCCGACGTAAAAAAGACGAAAGTTTATACTTTCGTCTTTTTTGTTAGTACTATTTAACAGAATTATTCCTTTAAATAATTGAAAAATCCAAATAGATCATTCCTAAAATTTGCTTAAAAAGCTTTGTCAATTTTATTAAAAAGTATTTTCTCATGATTTAGAATACCTATTCATTAAGGAATATTGTTATGAAAAACATACACATCAGTTTGATTTTTACATTTAATATCTTTCTTTGATTATGAGCAAAAAAGGAATAAAATCAGAATCAATAAAATAATACGTTTCTTAAGTCTAAAATTTTATATATCCTTTTAATGCATCTACGTATTTTTCAAAGGCTTCAATTCCAGCTTGTGTTATTTTGCAAACAGTGCGGGTACGTTTTCCTACGAAACCGCGCTCTACTTCAATATAACCTGCATTGCTTAGTTTGTCGATTTGCACACTCAAGTTCCCCGATGTGGACTTTGTTTGTTCTTGCAAATAGACAAAATCTGCTTCTTCTACAGATAGCAATATTGACATTATTGCTAATCGGAGTTCGGAATGGAGTATGGGATCTAGTTCCTTAAACATGTTTTTTCCCTTTCCAATTTAAAATATGTCCTGGTATAACCATCATTATCAAAAAAATAAGTGCAAAAATAAGGATAGACTCATATCCTTTTAAAATCAGACATAATATGGAGAGTACAATTCCAATAAAACCTGAGAAAATAATCGGTTTAAATCGGATAACCAATCCAGTAATGGCAGTTCCACTACTCATAATCAAAATTATGACAAAAAGAATAGGCAGTTGCCAGAAAAAAATTGCCGATACAGTTCCGACAAGCCCAGCTACTCCAAGTACTATCCACACATAACCGATAATTCTGTCGATATATGTTTTTACTTCCTTCTCTCTTTTCCTAACAGAAAACATCATTATGGGAAACCCAATGACTGGTATTAAAAACCACAAATAATTCCAATTGGGATTTCCAGTAGTAGATAAGAAATACCAAACCATCAGTGTCACAACGATCGTTGTGTAGCCCCAAATCAGAAACGGAAGACCGTTATCTTTTTTCAATTTTTGCTGTGTGTTACGAATCATGCGAGTGATAAGTTCTAAACTTTCTTGCTCATTTAATTGTTTTTCTTCCATAGTAATATTTTTTTATATTATTTATATAGTTTATTTTTAAAACACGATGCAAATATAAACCACTTTATGTTATAAACAAAATAATTTTATAAAAAAGTTTATTTTTTTCAAAAATCTTAAAAATAAGATTAATTGATATAGAATTTCCAGGGAAGCCATCTCTCATTTTTCGGGAAGCCATCTCAATTTTTTGGGGAAGCCATCCCAATTTTCTGAGATGACACCTCAAATATAAAATCCTAATAATAAATCTAATAAGATGTTTTTTTTGGAAGCCATCTTGCATTTTCTGAGAAGCCATCTCAATTTTTCTGGGAAGCCATCCCTAAAAACTCGGGAAGCCATCTCATATTATTTAGAATCATTACAAATAAGTTTTGCACTTAAAAAAGTCAACAAAAAAAGGAACGTTTTCGTCAATTCGGAGACTATTAATAAGACCACTTACTATTATCAGCTTATACATAAGAGAAGTAGCCTTTCTATATAGTTGAATATTAGTAAGTTTGAGTAATAAACCTTATTAGTAACTTAAAATTTAGCATTATGCCGTCTCCCAATATGAATTTGATGAAGGCAGGTAGAACATACCATATTTTTAATAGAGGAAATAACCGGGAATCCATATTTCCGAGTGATGAAGACAAAGCTTATTTTGATTCAAAAATGCTAGCTGCACTGCAAAAGATAGCTTTTATTTATACGTGTTCAATTTTGGACAATCACTTTCATTACGTTATTAAAATCAAGAGTAGGAATCAAATATATAAGCTAATTGCAAGTGATGAAAAGCTTAAGAAGTTTGTAAAAAACCTTCCACCACCTGAGAAGTATAAGAACAAAAAATCTTATATTATTAGTCGTGTATTAAGTGAAATCCTACGGCGTTGTTTTATAGGATATGCTATGTATTTCAATAAAAAACACGACAGGACAGGTTCTGTTTTCAGTAAAAGCTTTAAACGTAAAGAAATCCGTGACAAACAATATCTTCGTGATTGTATCATCTATGTAAATCGGAATATTACAAATCACTTTCCGGAAATGGACTTCCGGCGGTATAAGTGGAGCTGGTATAGTAAGTTTTTGCATTCCAAGTATATAGATAGCCTAAAAGACACATTTTTCGATTTCGAAGGATTGTTTGGGGATATTGAAAATTTCATCTATTTACACACTCGTAAAGATGATTTAATCGATACACAAAAATTCGTATTAGAAAAATAGTAGGGACTAAAAAGTCTCTAAATCATTGTGAAAACAATCAAAAAATTAAGAAGTTATATCTTCTACATATTTTCCCTACCATCTCGCAAATTAGCGAAACGTTAGAGATATGTCTAATCTTCAATAAAATGCAAATTTCCTTTCAAATATTTCATAAAAATTTTCAGTTTTCATCAAAAATTTGTTCTAAAATTAATTTTTTGATCAAATTTTTCCGGTTTTGGAGTAAAGAAATGAGATAAAAAATTGAAAAAATGTCATTTTTTATCTAAATATTTGATTTTTAAAGAGATGCTATCTCTATAGATTATATAGATTTAAAGACCTCTAGTATCACCTTCTCTTCATTTTCCCAACAAAGTTCACTTTTTGCCCTTTCGAAGATGGAATCTTTTTGCTCCTTATCCATTTCGCTCCATTTTTGGAAGGCATCTTCTATAGACTTTGCTAAAGCTTTAGGTGAAAAGTCTGTTATAATATCGCCAACTTTATATTCTTCTACTATTCGCTTAATTTCCGGAAAATCTACAGCTAAAACAGGTAATCCGGAATGAATATAATCAGCTAATTTATTAGGCAATGCATAATAATAACTTAAGCCTTCTTTAGTTAAAAAGCAAAAGCCAAGATCAGATTGTGCAGAAAATGTTTTTAAATTCTCAAAGGGAACTTTGCCAAAAAACTTCACTTTATCTTCTACGTTTAGGTCTTTTACCCTTTGTTTAATGTCGTTCATCAGATAGCCGTCACCAACTATATAAAAAACGATGTTATCAATATATGGAAGTGCATCGATAAAAAATTCTATTCCTCTACCTGTATTTATCATTCCCTGATAAAGAAGTATTCTTCTATCTTCCTTTTTTGTAAATTGTACATTATTATTTGAAGAGGACTTTAATGGAAAATTTCTCACTAATTTCATATCTATACCATATAATTCGTTATAGTAGTCAGCGATTGATTGGCTTACGGTATAGCAATATTTTAGTTTTGGGAAAATAAAATCCTCAATCTTTCTCCAAGTTTTCTTTACAAATGGTCTATTAATAACTTCCGGTAATTCAGGAAATAATTCGTGTGCATCAAAAACTAAAGGTTTACGTTTTATCTTTGATACAAAATAGTTTGGGAGCAAACTATCTGTATCATTAGAGTAATTTATATCTGTTTTTTTGAATAAAAGATAAAAAAACAACTTAATGTTAAACTCCATATAAAATAAAGCTGTTTTTTTAAACCACATTCTAATGCGTTTAGTTTTATAATCTCTTTCAATAGGAGCAGAATTTTTAAACTTTACACCAACTAATAACACATCGTATCCAAATTTAGTTAATGATGAAGATACTTTGTGGACCCTTTGATCTAAAACTAAATCGTTTGTTACAGTTAATATTACTTTCTTCTTTTTATTATTCATTCACAATAAATAAAATTAAATATGTAATATCAATACTTTGAATTCGCTGAGATTACAGAATCTACAAAAATACTAAATACCATTGTAATATTGAGTAAAAATCAATTATATTTGCATAAGTAATTCATTTGTCAATAAATTATATTAAGCAATTGATGAAAGCCAAAAACATAATAGCGATAGCGTACGATTTTGATGGTACGTTAGCACCGGGGAATATGCAGGAGCATAAATTTATTCCGGAATTAGGAATTGGAAATTCTGAGTTTTGGGAAGAAGCAAACCAAAAAGCTAAAAAAAACGATATGGATGAGATTTTGGCTTATATGGAGTTGATGTTAGAGAAAGCTAAGGAAGTTGGAATTCCAATTAAAAAAGAGAAATTTGAGAATTATGGTAAAGATATTACATTTTTTAATGGGTTAGATACCTTTTTTGATAGGATTAATAAATATGGTGCCGATAGAGGGATGGTGATTGAGCATTACATTATTTCGTCCGGATTAAGGGAATTTGTTAGAGGTACAAAAATAGCTAAACATTTTAAAAATATTTTTGCTTCTGGTTTTAAATATGATGAAAACAACATTGCGCAATGGCCTGCGTTAGCAATTAATTATACTAATAAAACTCAATATTTATTTAGAATTAACAAGGGTATTCACAATTCTTATGACAATAGCGTAATTAATAAATATATGCCGGATGAGGAACGACCTATTCCTTTTACTAATATGATTTATATTGGTGATGGAGAAACGGATGTTCCTGCTATGAAGATGATAAAGCATCAAAAAGGGACTGCTATAGCCGTTTACAATCCTGATAATAATAAAGGAAGAAGTTCTTCTGGGACACCAAGAGAACTTTGTTTAGACTTAATTACTCAAAATAGGGCAGATTATATAGCCCCTGCAAATTACGAAGAAGGCAGTGAATTAGATATTATTGTTAAAAGGTTGATCGATAAGTTAGCTGCTGAATATGAGCTTAAAAAGTTAAAAGAAAATATTATCAATGATAAGCACTAATAGTATCTGTTGGAGGATTTATTGGATAGTATCTGCTCCATGAAGTAATTATTGAAAATAAAGACTATTTCTTATAGTATTAATTGGTAGATCTACTAGGATAAGGTAGTGTTAATTGTTTTTTTTATTATTTTTTGTTTCAAACAAACTACTAATTTCATCGGCATATTTTTCGAATAAAAATGCTCGTTTAATTTTTAATGCTGCTGATAGTTCACCGGAGTCTATTGTCCATTCAGTTGGTAGTATTACAAAGTTACTCACTTTTTCTGTAGAGCTTAAATCTTGATTAATTTCCAAAACAACTTCTTTGTATTTTTTTATTACTTCTTTTGATGCAACCATTTCTTCGAAGTTATCAAATTTATAATTGTTTTCCAAACACCAACTATTTAGATGCATAAAATTTGGTGTGATCAATGCAGCGCAATATTTTTCGTTTTCACCAACTACCATTGCATTATCTATAAATAAAGATTCTTTTAATTTGTTTTCTACATAGTCCGGATTTATATATTTCCCGAAAGAGTTTTTAAATATGGATTTTTTTCTTCCTGATATTACTAATGTATTGTCGAAAATAATTTTACCGATATCTCCCGTATAAAACCATCCATCTTCATCTATTGATTGTTTTGTTAATTCTTCATCTTTATAGTAACCTTTCATGACTGATGGCCCCCTTGTTAAGATTTCGTTATCGGATGCAATTTTAACTTCGTTTTGTGGCATTACTCCCCCTACGGCATGAAATATCAATTGATTTGGTCTAAATGTGCTAACAGCAATTACTGGAGAGGTTTCAGTTAATCCGTATCCCGGAAAAATGTAAACACCTGCACAAGTAAAAATGCGGACTAATTTTTCTGTTATTGCTGCACCTCCGGCAACAATAATTTTTATGTTACCGCCTAAAGCCTTTCGTAATTGAGAGTAAACAAGTTTGTCAGCAAAAAAATGTTTAAATTTATAAAATACATTTTTTTGTTTGTCGAATGAAAATTCTTCAGCAAACTTTAATGCCCAGAAAAATATCGTTTTTTTAATTCCTTTTAGTTTATTTCCGGTGGTCAGAAATTTATCAAAAGTTTTTTCTATTAATCTTGGTACCGAACACATTACAGCAGGTTTTACCTCTAAAAAGTTTTGAGAAATTCTGGGGATACTTTCGGCGTAATATAAACTAATGCCTAAGTACTGATACATGTATATTATCATACGTTCGTAAACGTGACATAGAGGTAAATAACTTAAAGCTCGATCTCCGGGTATAAAGGGTGGAATATGTGATACTCCCAAAAAATTACTTACTAAATTAGAGTGTGAGAGTAAAACGCCTTTTGGAATTCCCGTAGTTCCTGAAGTATAAATTAACGTTGCAATATCTTCTTCATTGATACTATCTTTTATTTCAGAAAGGTTATACTTATGTATATTCTTTTTTCCTAACTCAATAATGTTATAAATACTATCGTATCCGTCTACTTTATTAAGAGTATAAACTTTTTTTATGTTTTTACATTCGGGTAAAATAGTTTCTACCCTACGTAACATATCGTATCCACTGGTAAAAATGTATTTGGCTTCACAATGATTAATAATATATTTATGTTCAGATTCGCTAATGGTAGGGTATATAGGCACATTAACAATGCCAGCTTGAAGGCTTCCCATATCCAAAAAATTCCATTCGGGCATACTACTGCTGATAATAGCAATTTTATCACCTTTTTTAAGCCCTAATTCTAATAAGCCAACTGTGACATAATTGGAGTTTTCGATATAATCGTTAACAGAATATTTTATCCAAGTTTTATGAACTTTTCCTGCTAATGCATCTTGTAAATCTGGATATTTTTGTTTATAATTTTCTAAAATGTCAAATATTCTTCTAATTCCGGCCATTAAACTTTATAGATAATTTTATATACTTTATAAGTTAGTAAAATAAATTAGTACTGAATAAATTCTTTTTCATTCAGTTCTAAATAATAATTTTTTCTAATGCTGTAAGAATTATTTTATTTAATAATATTTAAATTTTATGAATTATCATTTTTACTATACATCGCATTAATTTGCTCAGCATATTTGGTTAAAACCAAATTTCGCTTAACTTTTAAAGTCGCACCAAGTTCACCTGTTTTAACAGACCATTCTTCAGGAATTAAAATGAAATTACCTATTTGTTCAGTTTTTCCTAAAGATTTATTAACTTCATTGATTTCTTTTTTATACCTTTCTCTAACCGCTTCGTTTTTTAGGATTTCATCCATAGTTGTAAACTTAATTTTATTACGTTCACACCAGTTTTTCAAAAACAAAAAGTCAGGTACTATTAATGCACCCGGCAATTTTCTATTTTCTCCAAACACAACAGACATGTCAATAAATTTAGAAGCATTTAACTTGTTTTCTATAGGTTGAGGTGCAATCCATTTACCTCCGGATGTTTTAAAGTTTTCGTTTTTTCGACCAATTATTTTCAAGTGTCCATCTTCATCAAATCTTCCAAAATCACCTGTATGGAACCAACCATCTTCATCTATTACCTTTTTGGTAAGTTCAGGATTTTTATAATATCCCAACATAATATGAGGTCCTTTCGCTAAAATTTCGCCATCGTCACTAATTTTAACTTCCGTACCAGGTAATGGAGGGCCAACAGTTCCTATCTTTAATCCTTTTGGAGGTCTGGATGATACTGCAATTACAGGAGATGCTTCTGTAATACCATAACCTTCGTAAATAGGTATTAAAGCAGCATGAAAAATTCTGCATATTTTTGGGTTTAAAGCAGATCCTCCGGATACGATAATTCTAAATTTTCCACCTAAAGCTTTATTCCATTTATTTAATACTAAATTGTATGCGATTCTCCATTTAAAGTAATACCATTTACTATTTGTATTATTTAATTCATAACCTTCGGCAATTTTCAATGCCCTAAAAAACATATATTTTTTTATTCCTTTAAGATTACGACCTTTCGCTAATATCCCATAATAAATTTTTTCTAAAACCCTAGGAACACAGCACATCATTTGAGGTTGAATTTCTACGCAATCATCTACAAATTTCGCAATATTTTCTGAGTAATAGATAGAAATCCCTAAATATAAATACATATAATTGAGCATGCGTTCATACACATGACATAAAGGTAAAAAACTTAAAGCTTTACTTCCATCTCCAAAATCCGGTGTAGGAGAAACACCTTTAAAATTAGTAATAAAGCCTATGTGTGATAACATAACACCCCTAGGTTTGCCGGTAGTCCCCGAAGTATATATTAATGTTGCAAAATCGTAGGGCTTAATATTATCTTTAATTTCGTTTAATTTTTCCCTATTTACATTTTCTTTCCCTAAAGTAATGAGCTCTTTCCAACTTTTAACATTATTTTCTGTTATTGCTTCTTCCTCTATTTCGTCAAAAATATATACTTCTTTGATTTTAGGAGAATCTTCGATAATAGATTTAATGTTGTTATATAATTTTAAGTTAGAAATAAATAATACTTCTAAATCAGAATCATCAAAAATGTATTTATAATCTTCTGAACTAATAGTAGGATATATCGGAACGTGTACAGCACCAACTTGCATACAAGCCATATCTAAAAAGTTCCATTCAGGTCTATTGTTAGATATAGATCCAATTTTAGATTGATTAATTAAATCTTTTGCTATAAAAGCATAAGATAATGTATCTACATAATCTATAAATTGATCGATATCGTATTTTATCCATTTCCCATTAATTTTAACTGCAAGAACATCATCTTTAGGTTGAAATTTTTCTTTGTAATATGGTAATAAATCAAAAATTCTTGTAATTTCCATGTTTAGTAATTATATAAAAGTTTAATTAGTAATAAATTGAAGTCATAATTATGACTTCAAAACATAATAAATGTCTAAATATTATGTTAATACTAATTTAGAAAAAACTATAATTTGTTCTCATTAATCCAATTATAGGCATTGATAAATGCTAAAATCCAAGGTGTTACTTCATGCTCCTTTTTTGTATAATATGCGCATTGCCAAGGGAATAAAGATCTTTCGATATGAGGCATCATTGCCAAATGTCTTCCATCCTTAGAGCAGATAGCAGCTGCATCAAAATCAGACCCATTAGGATTTCCCGGGTATTCTGAATACGAATATTTTATTGGAATATTGTAATTGTCTTCCTTCTTAGGAAAGTTAAATTTTCCTTCTCCATGTGCAATCCAAACCCCTAATTTGCTTCCTTCTAATGATGATAACATAATTGAATTATTTTTTTGTACATCTACGGAAACAAATGCAGATTCAAATTTTTGAGAATTATTATGTGCCATTTTAAGTTCGGGTTCATCAGGATAAATTAAATTTAACTCTGTCATGAGTTGACATCCATTACAAATCCCTAAACTCAATGTGTCTTTTCTGTTATAAAAATCTTCAAGTGCTTTTTTGGCATTTTTATTATATTTAAAAGCGCCAGCCCAACCCTTTGCAGAACCCAAGACATCAGAATTTGAAAAACCTCCGGGGAATACTATTAAATTAACATCTTCAAAAGTAACGTCACCATTCATTAAATCTGTTACATGGATATCTTTAACATCAAAACCTGCAGTATATAAAGCATAAGCCATTTCTCTTTCTCCGTTAATACCTTTTTCTCTAACTATTGCAGCTTTAATATTAGATGGTTCTCTTCTTGTTATATTAATATAATAATCTTTGAATTTCCCGGTAAAGTTATTTACAAACTTGTATTCTATAGGTTGTTCAAACATATTCATATATCTATCTGAAGCTAAATTATTTTTAGTTTGTAATTTATTCATCAGATATGATTTTCTATTCCAAATATCTCTTAAATCGGAAATTTGAAATTCAAAAGTCTCATCGTCAAAATTAAATGTTAAAGTATTATTAGTAGTAATATCGCCCAATAAATAGTGAGTAATATTATTTTCTTTCAATATTTCCGAGACTTTATCAAAATCTTCTACTTGAATAATAACTGACGGTTTTTCGCTAAATAAAATCCTAAAAATATTTTCTTCATTAAATACATCGAAATTTAAGTTATAACCTAACTTATTTGTACTAAAGGCCATTTCTAATAATGTGGTAATTAATCCACCGGCAGAAATATCATGACCGGATAAAATTAAATTCTGTTCTATTAAAAATTGTAAAGTGTTAAATGTATTTACAAAGTATTTAGGATCATTAACTGTAGGTGGATTATCTCCTAAAGAGTTTAAAGTTTGTGCAAAAGCACTTCCACCTAAATTAAATTCGGAATTGGAAAAATCTATATAAACTATTTTAGATTTTTTGTTGTTTTGTAAAACTTGAGTAACTGTTTTTTTAACATCATCCACTTGTGCACATGCCGAAATGATAACTGTTCCGGGGGAGTAAACTTTTTCACCGTTTGGATATTGTTGAGTCATAGATAGCGAATCTTTACCGGTTGGAATATTGATTCCTAAATCTATAGCAAATTTACTAATAGCACTAACTGCATTATATAATCGGCTGTTTTCTCCCTCTGTTTTGGCAGGCCACATCCAGTTGGCACTTAAAGATATACCTTCAATTTTATGTGTTAAATTTGCCCAAACAATATTAGTTAATGCTTCACAAACAGATAAAATAGATCCGCAACTTTCATCCAATAAACCTGCAATAGGTTCATGCCCTATAGAAGTTGCAATACCCTTAGTTCCGGTAAAATCCAATGCCATTACTCCCAAGTCAGAGATAGGTAAGTGATAACATCCTAAATTTTGTTGGCGAGCAACTTTCCCTGATACCGATCTATCAACTTTATTAGTTAACCAATCTTTACAAGCTACGGACTCTAAAGATAATACATTAGAAATATGTTCTTCCAAATCTTCGATATAAAATTGTATATCTGTATTTTTTTCAGAATCTGTTAACTTCTTTGCTTTCTTATCTGTTAAAATAGTTTTAGGAGGGTTCCCAAAAAAGTCGTGTAAAGATAAATTGATAGGATACTTATTAGTATTTCTGTTTAAAACAACAAAATTCATATCATCGGTAACCTCACCAACAACATACATTGGGGCTTTTTCACGTTTTGCAATTTTTTCTAATAATGGTAAACTCTCTTGTTTCACTATTAAACCCATTCTTTCTTGCGACTCGTTACCTAAGATTTCTTTATCGGATAAAGTTGGATCACCAACAGGTAATTTTTCCAGATAAATTAACCCGCCATTGTTTTCAACCATTTCTGATAAAGCATTTAAATGCCCCCCTGCACCATGATCATGAACAGCAATTAATTGGTTGTCTTTCATTTCAACAAAAGCTCTTATGACATTTGCAACTCTTTTTTGCATTTCAGGATTGGAACGTTGAACAGCATTTAATTCTATTTTATTGTGAAATTCACCTGTATTAACAGACGAAACAGCTCCGCCTCCCATACCAATAAAGTAGTTATCGCCACCTAAAACAACGATAGCATCACCTTTTTCGGGAATATCTTTTTTGCTATCTGTATCTTTAGTATATCCAATTCCGCCGGCTAACATTATTACTTTATCGAAGCCATATTTTTTCTCAGATTCAAAATGTTCAAAAGTTAAAACACTACCGCAAATTAAAGGTTGACCGAATTTATTGCCAAAATCGCTTGCCCCATTAGAGGCTTTAATTAAAATATCCGATGGAGTTTGATATAACCAATTTCGTTCGGGAATATTTTTTTCCCATTTCTGAACATTATTTTTAATGCGAGGATAGGATGTCATATAAACAGCAGTACCTGCTAAAGGCAACGAACCTTTACCACCTCCTAATCTATCTCTAATTTCTCCACCACTTCCGGTAGCAGCACCGTTGAAAGGTTCAACAGTAGTTGGAAAATTATGAGTTTCAGCTTTTAAAGATAAAACAGAATTTATATCTGTAACTTCGAAACAAGAAGATTCAGAACTGTTTTTTGGGGCAAATTGTTCTATTTGTGGCCCTTTAATAAAAGCAACATTATCTTTATAGGCAGATATAATAAAATTAGGATTTTGTTTGGAAGTTTCCTTTATCATTTTAAATAATGAAGTAGGTTGTTCTTTACCATCGAGAATAAAAGTTCCATTAAAAATTTTATGTCTACAATGCTCGGAATTAACTTGAGAAAATCCAAACACTTCACTATCCGTTAGCTTTCTATTTAATGTTTTACTTAAGTTTTCTAAGTATTTAACCTCTTCATCACTTAGAGCTAAACCTTCTATTTCGTTATATTGTTTAATATCGTCAATATATAATATAGGTTCAGCTACTTTATCGGTATTAAAAATATCTTGGTTTAGATTGGAATATTTTTGTTGAACAAGATCATCATATTTCTCAGTAGGATCTACTTGTTTGTATTCTTCAATTCTATTAATACCATCAATACCCATATTAATAGTAATTTCTACGGCGTTAGTACTCCATGGAGTGATAATCTCTTGCCGAGGGCCTAAAAAAGTTCCCTCAATTTCGTTACTATCAATGTATTTGGCATTACTGAAAAGCCAAGATAATTTTTCTATCTCTTCGTTACTTAACTTTCTGTCAGATTCAACAGCATAAACTAAGTTATCTAATTTAAAAAACTTAATCATTATGTAAAAAATTATTGAAATTAATTATTTAATAGAAATTTTTCAACTTCTAAAGCAGCCATACAACCACTTGCAGCTGCTGTTATTGCTTGTCTAAATTTTGGATCTTGAACATCTCCTGCAGCAAAAACTCCTTCTATATTAGTTTTAGTAGTTCCAGGAATAGTTGCAATATAATTTTGTTGATCTAAATCAATAAAATCAGCAAATACTTCTGTATTAGGGTGATGACCTATAGCTACAAAAGCACCTGAAACATTTATTTTAGTTTCATTATTTTCTTTTAGGTTATTTAAAAGCATACCTGTTAAACCACTTTCATCACCTAAAAATTCTTTAGGAGTATGGCTCCATAATATTTCTATTTTATCATTGCCTTTAATTCTTTCTTGCATAGCTTTAGAAGCTCTTAGCTCGTCTCTACGGTGAATTAAGTATACTTTATTGCATAAAGTTGCTAAATATGTTGCATCTTCAACTGCAGTATCTCCACCTCCAATTACGGCAACATCTTTACCTTTATAGAAAAAACCGTCGCAAGTTGCACAAGCTGAAACGCCTTTTCCTTTATATTTAGATTCAGATTCCATTCCTAAATATTTTGCGGAAGCACCGGTAGCAATAATAACAGTTTCTGCTTCTATAACAGATCCGTCTTCTGGATAAACTTTAAATGGACGTTCAGAAAAATCTACTTTTTCAATACTTCCAAAACGTATATCAGTACCTAAATTACGTGCTTGTTCTTCCATATTATTCATTAGCATATTACCATCTATGCCATTTGGAAAACCGGGAAAGTTTTCTATTTTTGTAGTAGTGGTTAATTGTCCACCCATTTGCATTCCGGTATATAGAATTGGACTTAGATTTGCCCTTGAAGCGTAAATACCTGCAGTATAACCGGCAGGACCGGAACCTATAATTAAACATTTAGTTTTTTCTTTCATCTGCATAAAATTCTAAAAAATTATATTAATACCTGCAAATGTACAAGTTTTTTTATAAAAATCAATTAGAATAATCTTCAATAACAAAATGTTAATAACAAGTTAATAACATTTTGTTATTGAAGATTATTCTAATATTTTATTAAAAAATTTTTTCTATCTTTACAAAAAAAATACATTATTGCCTTTTATTACTAAAAAATTAACAATAAATTATTTTACGATATATTAAATTTTAAGCAACTAAAGTATTATCATTATGAAAAGAACTTTATTTTTTTTACTTATTTCAATTATTTGTTTTAATGCTTTTACACAAAACAAAAGTGTAAAAACAATTAATAATTATAAAACAGGAACAGAAAAAATATTTTCAGATAATGTTTTCGATCGTCAAAATCCACAACAAAGCACGAGAGGGAATGCAGAAATTCTGTGGCAAGTTAATGAGGAATATGCTATTGGAGGAGATGTTACTATTTCTGAATCAAACAAAATAGGTATAATTTGGACCTTAAATGACAAGTACTGTGCTGTTTACGAAGATACTAATATCCCTATATGGCAAATTGAGCTTACCGATGACTACGATATACAATGTGATTTTAGGTCCAATAAATTAGGAAATCTCTATTTAATTATTGGAGGAACTACAGTTAAAGTAGTTGATGAAAACGGTGATATTATTAATACATTAAATTTGGGAGCATATGCTCGTGGTAGTGTAGTAGCTCCCGACGGAGAAGGTTTTTACATTGCTTATCCTTCCGGTAATAATACAATAGCTCAATTTTACAATAAAACAGATACGTCTCCAGTTTGGGAAACCGAACTAATAGGTAGAGTTGCTCATATGAATGTGGATGATAATAATACTCGTCTAATTGTTCCGGTTTGTGCTCCGGACAAAAAAATGTATGTTTTAGATCCTGAAACAGGCGAAATTTTACAAGATGATATTTATTATTATAATAATTCTCCGTCACAGGCTCCTGCTTTAAGTGCCAATGCAGAATATCTTGCCTTTGCTGACTTTACCGGATATGCAACTTTATTGCATTGGGAAAATGGTAAATATGAACAAGTTTGGAGAACAAGTGTTTCATATGGCGAAAATACAGGTACTTGGGGAGGTGGAAATAGTATTTCTGCTGACGGATCGTATATAGCAATCGGAACTATAAGTTTTCTTTCTGATGGGTATGATGGTACTGTGTTTTTATTTAATAATTATTCTCCTAATCCTATCTGGATTTATCCTAATGTAGGAGGTGATGTGGCAAGTATTGATATGTCTGATGATGGCAGTTTAATAGCATGTGCAACATATGGCCCTATTGATAATTCTACTGCAGATTTATTGATTTTCCGTAGGCAAAGCAATATCCCATTATCGGAACTTAATACTTCCGGTTCTTTGACAAATGTTGATATGAATGGTGATGGTAGTTTATGTATAGCAAGCGGTAAGGCAGTCCATGTTTATGATATGGGATGGGGAGGAAACGCATATTGCATTCATTCTACTCCAACTAATTCGGGAACGATATCGGGTATTATAACTTTAAATGGGAGCAATGAAAATAGTGGAGCAAAAATCACAATCCACAATATTGATGATTATTATGAATATACTGACGAAGAAGGAAATTATTCCATTAAATATATTCCTGAAGGAACTTATAATATTACTGTTTCAAAGACCGGTTATGAACCGATAGACTTTAATGGAGTTGAAGTAACTGCAGGAGAAACTACTAATTTAGATGCTATTTTAGAACCAATGGGTGAACCTGTTACTAATTTGTATGCATCTAAAGGAAGTGATTTAACTGTAAAACTCCGTTGGGATAATTATAACAATAGTAATAACGGTTATGCTATTTATCGTAAAGAATCATTACAAGAACCATTTGGAGACCCAATAGATTTCGTAGATAAAAACCAAAATGTTTATAACGATGTATCTGCATTACCTACTTTTGATTATTATTATGCGGTAACAGCAATTTTAGATGATGAGAATGAAACCCCATTTTCCAATATAGATCTTGGATACGTTTCTACAGCATATATAACTAATGTAATAAATGCATACGAAGGAACTGCACCTACGATTGATGGAATTATTGAAAATGATGAATGGAAAGATGCTTTTATTTTTGATGCTTCTGATTTTTTAGGTGCAAGTTATGATATAGAACCTATTGGTACAGTAACTGTTTATGCAAAAGTTTCAGGTTCAAAGCTTTATTTTGCTCTTAAAGATATTGCAGATACGGCATTGTCCGAAGACGATTGCATATCATTATATATAGACGATAATAATGATAAAAGATACCCGGATGATGGTGATGATTCCGAAGGTAACTATTGGTTTAAATTTAAAAATAACGATGTGGAAATTACATATCGTCCATTATATAATAGTGGAGGAACAGGGACTATAATACCGGTACCAAATGCCGAACTTGCTTTTTCGGAATCAGAAGGTTATGTTACACTTGAGCTCGCACTGGAATTTGGGGATGAACCTTATATGATTACTCCAAGTGACGATAATAATAGTGGGATTTATTTTTACTATAGAAGTGAAGGAACAGACTATCATGCATATTGGCCTCACGATAATTTAGATACATTTAATCCGATAGGTTATAATACTATAAATTATTTTGCTGAAAGTTCAACCCCTCCAGCACCTGAAAATCTTAGATTTGATGATAGTTTTATAGAAAGTAGTTTATTTGTTCCTATCATTTGGGATATGCCTCAAATTGATGATTTTGATCATTTTAACGTATTTGTAAATTCATCAGATATTATTTACGAAGTCTTAGGAACAGAAGTTGTATTAGACGTTGAAGCAAATGCAGATTATTCCGTATATGTAACTACTGTTGATCGTAGAGGTAATGAATCTGAACCTTCCAATATACTTTCATTTGATACAAATAACATCGAGGATAATAAAGTTAATGTTACAGATGTAATAATATATCCAAATCCGGCTAAATCAGTTGTAAATATTAAAACTGATCTAAATGGAATATCAGATGTTTCGATTATAGATATTTCAGGTCATCTTCTAAAACAAGTAAAAATCAATAATTTCTCAAACTTTTTAATAGATGTATCAAATCTTACTTCCGGAATGTATTTTATTACTATAAAGCAAGATAGCCTTATTATTATTAAAAAAATTCTTATTGATAACAATTAACAATCAAATAAATATTTAATATTATGAAAAAACTCTTATTTTTTTTATGTTGCCTCTTTACAATGTTTAGTGTAAATTTAAATGCCCAAATAGCTGATGTTGTTAAAAAAGGTTCCTTTTATTATACACTAGATGAAAAAGGAAAGCAAATCAAATCGATCCATGAGAATTCAGCTGGGGAATTACAAGGGTTCACCGACCGTTTTGTTGTTTTTCATAAAGGTAGCTTTTATGCAACTTATGATGAAAATTTTAAAAAAAATCAAAGCAGTTCACGAGAACAGCGTTGGGGAATTCAAAAATGCGGCAGGTCAATATATGATTTTCATCAAGGGTAACTTTTCAGGGACATACGATGTAAAGTTTAATAAAATAAGTGTAAGACACATATAAATAGGAGCACTTCTGTAGCCTGATGAGCGGATAAACATATTTTATTAATAAACATTAATAAAATAGATTACGAATACTTAGAAAAAATATTAATTAAAAAATAATTAAGAAAAAGTTTTTTTATTAAAATAAATATTTTATCTTTGTATTACTATTGTTTAGTGCAATCTAAAGAGACTTACAAAAATTAATTAATAAATTAAATTTAATATTATGAAAAAACTATTACTATTTTTATGTGGCGTTTTTACAATATTTAGTTTAAATGCCCAATTTACAGACGATTTTGAAGCTTATAACGTTGGTGACAAATTAGCTGAAGCTGCACAAGCTGCAGGTAACGATTTTTGGACAACTTGGTCAAGCGCTCCAGGTGGATCAGAGGATGCTGTAATTGCCGATTTTGAAGGTTCAAAAGTAGCTTATTTTACTTATAATAATGACCAAGTAGTTTTATTAGGGGATAAAACTACAGGTCAATGGAGAGTTACATTTGATATCTATGTAGAAGAAGGTAATAACGGCTATTTCAATATGTTACACGTATTTGCAGGAGCAGGTAGCGAATGGGGATTTGAGTGTTATATTAATCACCCAACTGAAGGATCAGTACTAAAAGCTGCAGGTACTTCAAATAGTTATACTTTCCCATTATCACAATGGGTGCCGGTTCAAGCCGATTACGACTTAGATGCAGACGAAATGACAATTAGTATTAATGATGTAGATGTTTATACAGGTCAACTTAGTGCTCAAGCATCAGGTGGGGCAGGAGTAAGACAGCTTGCTGCTATGGACTTTTATCCTCCAAAAGATGCTGCAACCTCTATGTTTTATGTAGATAATGTTGTTTACGAAAATATAGGTGGTGAAACAGAAGTAGAATTAGATTTCCCATCAAATCCTATTAATGTTGAATTAGCTGAAGGTGAAACTGCTACAGAATCTTTAACCATTGAAAATATAGGTACTCCTATTGGTGATTATTATGCATGGCTTACATATGATACCGAAGTAGATGGTGATCATGTTGAAGGTTCTTTAATATATTGTAATCAAAATGTAGAACAATTTGGATCTATTGGTTTCAACAATGTTACAGAACCAATGTTAATAGAAATTGCAAATAAATATCCTGTAGAATTTTATAAGGATAAAATAGGAACATACTTAACAACAATTTCATATATTCCAACTGGTGTACCGGCTGAAACATATTATACATTTAGAGTTTATGGTCATGGAAAAGATAATGAACCCGGTGAAGTATTAACAGAAGCTCAAATGTCTGTTTACACCCCACAAGCATGGAATGTTGTAGAATTACCTGAGCCTGTTTTATTAGATGGTGGCGATATTTGGATATCAGTAGAATTTTCACAACCTGATGGTGAAACTTATTTAATGCCATTTGAAGATCAAACACCTCATGATGTATATGATGGATCTTGGAATAGAACCAGAGGAGGTTCATGGGCAAGATTAACAGAAACTCAACCGGCAGATTTTCCAATTGTTAACTGGTTACTATTTGCAGATTTTTCAGGAACAGCTATTAATGCAAATTGGGTATCCTTAGAAGGTGAAACTCAAGGAGCTTTATTTGCAGGCGAAAGTGCAGATGTTACACTTAACTTTAATGCAAGCGGTTTAGCAAATGCAGATTACAATGCAACATTAAATATTAAAACTAATGATCCAGATTTAGAATTAGTTGAAATACCTGTTAAATTAACTGTTAATGGAGGTGATGGTATAGAAGTTATCACAGGAGGATTAACTATTTATCCTAACCCTGCAGATAATTTTGTGAATGTTTCATCTGAAACAGCTATTTCTAACTTAAGAATTTTCAATACTATCGGTCAGTTAGTTTATAGTGCAGAAAATTGCGGAAATAACGTAGATGTAAATGTATCATCATTTAATTCAGGTATCTACTTTATCGTAATTAATGCAGGTAATAATTCAAAAACAACTAAATTAGTTGTAGAATAAAAAAATAATTTAAGTAAGAAAGGGAATGTGGTAATCGCATTCCCTTTCTTATTTTATTTAAATTAGTATTAATATTAAATCAAAAACTCATTAATCATGGGAAAATTTGCAAAAGATTTTAAAGAATTTGCTCTTAAAGGTAATGTTGTTGACATGGCTGTAGGTGTTATAATAGGTGCAGCTTTCGGTAAAATAGTTACTTCTTTGGTAGACGATATATTAATGCCATTAGTTGGATATTGGATTGGAGGAGTTAATTTTAATGAATTAAAATTTGTATTAAAACAGGCTACCGAAACAACAGAAGCAGTTACAGTTAACTATGGTGCTTTCATTCAAACATTAATAGACTTTTTACTTATTGCCTTAACTTTATACTTTATTATTAAGGTTTTTATGGATATGGCAAAAAATAGAAAAGAAGAAGAAAAAAATCTGAAGGTGAGAATAAATAAGTATTATAGCAATATTTAAAAAAACAACTTTAAAATTTCATCTTTTTTAAATCCTAAGAAATAAGAATTGATATCCATAGACTTCATTTTGTTGTCTATGGTTTCTATTTTGTGTTCGCAACCAAGTATTTCTTCAATAAATTTTTCTGTGGGAAGTTCACAAAAATAATCTCCATAAATATGTAGATCTTTTATTATACCATTTTCTACAAATAAGTATGAGTCTATTTTACCTGATGGATTATTAATTTTCTTTCTTAAATTATACTTAGGAGATTTTCCAAAGTTCCATTCCCAAGTATCATATTTTTGTTTAAATAATTTTGTGATTTCGCATATATCATATTCATTATATGTATATTCCTTAGCCTCTTTTACATCTACTAAAACTTGTTTAATTATTAACTCTCTAATTTTTTCAATAGTAAAGGAATTGTCTAAGTAGTTACAAATATTTGTAACTCTACTTTGAACCGATTTTACAGCTTTATCAATAAATTTATCGTCATTAGGATTTAAAGATTTAATTAGATGAGTTAGGTTAGTATTAAACAATATTGTCCCATGATGACAAATTCTATTTTTATATATGTGAGATGCGTTTCCACTAAACTTTTTACCATCTATGCATAAATCGTTTCTCCCTTCAAATTTAGCATTTACACCTAATTTTTGTAAAGTATCTATTACAGGTTTAGTGAATTTTTGAAAGTTAATTATATTTCCACTGTCAATATTAGTAATAAAGGAAAAGTTTAAATTGCCTCTATCGTGGAATACTGCGCCACCACCGGATAATCTCCTAACTACTTTAATATTATTTTCCTTAACATAATCAAAGTTAATTTCCGATAATGTATTTTGGTTTTGTCCTATAATAATACTAGGATTATTAATATAAAACAATAAAATATTATCTTTAAAGTTTTTTATTAAATACTCTTCCGAGGCAATATTAAACGGTGAATAATGAGAAGGTGAAGATATAATTAACATAAAAAAGTATTTAAGATAATTATAATTCTATAATAGTCCCATCTTGAGCAAGCATCGTATTGTTAAATATTGATGTAGCTTCTTCTAATAAAACTTCAGGGTTAGGATATCTTTTAGAAAAATGACCTATAATAAGTAAATTTGCATTTGCACCTTTAGCTATTAAAGCAGCTTCTTTTGCAGTACTATGAAATTTGTCATCTGCCTGATGTTGTAGTTCCGACAAAAAGGTAGCTTCGTGATAAATAGCATCAACATCTTTAATAATGTCAACAATATCCGGTTTATATTTTGTATCTGTACAATATGCATAAGATTTCTCCGAATGCTTTTTACCTAAAGGTTTTACTTTGATTAAAAATCCGGTTGTACTTATACGGTGATCCAATGGAAACGAAACAACTTTATAATCTTTTCCGGAATAAATAGTATAAGTTTTATTTGGATCTACAGAATGAAAAGTAAGAGGATAACACAATATTGTTTCAGAAACTTTTAATTGTAAAGTGATTATATCCTCTAATTCCTTAGGACCATATACTTCTAAAGGTTTTTTCCTGCCTGATAAATGAAAAGTAGATATTAATCCGGCTAATCCAAAGAAATGATCACCATGTAAATGGGTGATAAAAATTCTGTCAATAGAATTTATTTTGATATTATAGAGTTGTAATTTGATTTGAGTTCCTTCGCCACAATCAAAAAGTAAACCGCTGCCGTTTACTTTAATATATTGAGAAGACGTCCAGCGGTTTACTGATGGAACGGCAGAATTAGAGCCTAATATAGTAATTGATAAAGACATATTACTATTCGTTATCCTTTTCTCGTTCCTCTAATTGTGTTTTTAATTTAGCTAATTCTTCTAAATCTCCCAATGTAGCAACTTCGTTACTATCATTTAATTCTTTAATAGATGTACGTTTTGTACTGTCTTTGCTTTCAAAATCTTTAGCTTTTTTAGCTGCAGCTATATCTTGGAAGATTTTTGAATGAGATAATACAATTCGTTTATTTAGTTTGTTAAATTCTATAACTTTAAAATCTAATATCTCATTTTTTTCTATTTGACTACCATCTTCTTTAACAGCATGACGGTTAGGACAGAAACCTTCTACATCATCAGGTAATTTAACGATTAAACCTTTATCTGAAACGGAAAGTACTGTACCTTCGTGAATAGAACCTTCAGTGAATGTTTCTTCGTAAGCATCCCATGGGTTGTCTTCAAGTTGTTTATGACCTAAACTCAATCTTCTATTTTCAGTATCAACATCTAAAACAACAACATCCATATTTGCTCTTACTTTTGTAAATTCTGCAGGATGTTTAATTTTTTTATTCCATGATAAATCTGAAATATGAATTAAACCATCAACACCTTCTTCTAATTCAACAAAAATTCCAAATGATGTGAAGTTACGTACCACAGCTGTATGTTTAGATCCAACAGGATATTTTTCTAAAATATTTGTCCATGGATCCGGTATAAGTTGTTTAATACCTAAAGACATTTTGCGAGCTTCTCTGTCTAAAGTTAAAATAACAGCTTCTACTTCGTCTCCAACTTTTAAGAAATCGTGAGCAGTACGTAAATGTTGTGACCAACTCATTTCCGAAACGTGAATTAAACCTTCAACGCCAGGCATTGTTTCGACAAATGCACCGTAATCTGCAATAACAACAACTTTACCTTTAACCTTATCACCAACTTTTAATTCAGGATCTAATGAATCCCATGGATGAGGAGTTAGTTGTTTTAATCCTAATGCAATACGTTTTTTATTATCGTCAAAATCTAAAATAACAACTTGAATTTTTTGATCTAATTCTACTACTTCGTCAGGATGATTAACTCTTCCCCAGCTTAAATCTGTAATATGGATTAAACCGTCAACACCACCTAAGTCAACAAATACTCCATAATTAGTGATGTTTTTAACAATACCTTCAAGTATTTGACCTTTTTCCAAATGAGATATAATTTCACGTTTTTGAGCTTCTAACTCATCTTCGATTAATGCTTTATGTGAAACAACAACGTTTTTGTATTCTTGGTTAATTTTTACAACTTTAAACTCCATTGTTTTATCTACATAAATATCATAATCTCTAATAGGTTTAACGTCTATTTGAGAACCTGGTAAGAAAGCTTCTATACCAAATACATCAACGATTAAACCTCCTTTTGTACGACATTTAACGTAACCTTTAATAATATCTTCATTTTCGTAAGCACTGTTAATGCGGTCCCAAGATTTAAGCAATCTGGCTTTTTTGTGAGATAATTGTAATTGACCTGTAGAGTCTTCTTGGCTTTCTACATAAACTTCCACAACATCACCTAATTTTAAATCAGGATTGTAACGGAATTCGTTAGAAGGAATAATACCATCAGATTTAAAACCAATATTTACAACTACTTCACGGTTTGTAATTGCTACAACAGTTCCGTCAATCACTTCATGATCAGAAACTTGACTTAAGGTTTGATCATAAATCTTTTCAAGTTCTTCTCTTTCTTTTGCTGAATAGATATCTTTATCTACACCTAAAGTATCCCAGTCAACTGTTCTTCTTGGTTGTTTTTTTTGAACTGGTTCTTCTTTAACTTCAGGTTTTTCAACTGTAGGTTCTTGAACTTTCGATTCTTCTGCATTAACAACAGCTTCTTTTTCATTATTTAGATCTGTGTTATCAGTGTCTATATCGTTAGTTTTTTCGTTTTCAACAGCTACTTTATTTAATTCGTCTGTCATAAATTTTTTTTAATGATTGATTGGCACAATCAGGTTATACATTTAATTTATTGATTTATAGTTATTTGAAAAAAATAATGCCAATTTTTATCTTTTCCAAATAACAGAGTGCAAAGATATACAAAATATTTGAAAATCAATAATTTTTATTGTATTTTTGCACAATATAAAATCAATTTTATGCGTAAAAATATTTTTAATAAATTAATATTACTTCTTATAATAGGAGTTTTCTTTAGTTGTAGCGATAAACAAAAATCTATATTCAATACATCAAAAGATACAAATGATACTAACAATAAAGTTTATGTTATTGAATTAAAAGATGATATTGGGCCTCACACTAATAAAAAAATAAAATTAGGGTTCGATGAAGCACAAAAAGAAAAAGTTGCTTTAATAGTGATAAATTTAAATACTTACGGAGGTATTGTAATAGATGCGGATTCTATCAGAACTAGAATATTAAATTCAAATATTCCTGTTTATGCATTTATTGAAAACAATGCAATCTCGGCTGGAGCATTAATAGCAATAGCATGTGATAGTATTTATATGAAATCAGGTTCCAATATTGGTGCTGCAACTGTAGTAAATCAAACAGGTGAAGCGATGCCGGATAAGTATCAGTCGTTTATGCGTTCTATGATGCGTTCTACTGCAGAGGCCAATAACAGAAATCCGGATATAGCTCAAGCTATGGTAGATCCGGATGTAGAAGTCCCCGGAATATCAGAAAAAGGTAAAGTTCTAACATTATCTACAGAAGAAGCTATTAGATATGGATTTTGTGAAGCGAAAGTAAAAGATTTGTCAGAAGTTATTTCATTTTCCGGAATAGAAAATCCTGTAATAATTAAACAAAAAATCTCAGGATTAGACAAGCTTACAATGTTTTTAATTAAACCGCTCATTCGAGGTATTATTATTATGATGATTGTGGGAGGAATATATTTTGAATTCCAAACTCCTGGTATTGGGTTCCCGTTAGCAATTGCAATTTTAGGGTTATTATTATACTTTTTCCCTTTATATGCTAATGGTTTAGTGGCATATTGGGAAATAATAGTTTTTATCTTAGGATTAATATTAATAATCTTGGAAATATTTGTAATTCCCGGTTTTGGAATAGCGGGAATATCCGGAATTGCCTTAATGATTGTCGGTTTAGCATTTGCAACTATCCCAAATGAAGGATTTAAAGTTAATATGGGTAGTGTAGAAGTATTACTTGAATCGTTACTAATAATTTTATTAGCTTCTATAGTGGGATTAGTTCTATCCATTTATTTTGGAGGTAAGTTAATTACTAATAAAAGGAATTTGAAAATTGCATTATACGATGTTCAATCTAAAGAAGCCGGTTATGAATATGCAGATGAAAAATACAAAAACGCAATTAATAAAATAGGAGTTGCATATACAGTTTTAAGACCTTCCGGAAAAATTATTGTGGATGATAATATATACGATGCTATTTCAGAAGGTGGATGGATAGATAAAGATACTCAAGTAAAAATAATCGGATATAGAAATGGTCAATTAATAGTTGAAAATATCTAAATTAGAGATATTCAATAATTAAAAAAATAAAGCCAACTAAATCATTGTGAGATAGTTGGCTTTTTTGGTCATTACAACGTTTATTGTAACGGATATCCCCAAATTAATAGTTAAACTACCAATTAACCATTAATATATTATTTATTATTTATTAAAAACTTATATTCTTATTTTAATAAGAAATTGAAATCGTCTTTTTGATTTAATTCTCTAATTGGTTCACCATATTTAAATAAACGTAACGAATGAGGTCCATGAAGTGTTAACTTCCCGTCTATAAGAAGTAGGTAGCAACTTTCACGTAAACCGGCAACATACATTTTTCTGTTTAACACTAAAAATTCTAAAATACGTTGTTCACGTGTTTCACCACCATGACCTTCAGGATTTTTATCTAAATAATGTGGATTTATTTGAAATGGAATTAAATTTAAGCAATCAAAGCTATCCGGCTGAATAATAGGCATATCATTAGTTGTCATCATTGTAGGACAAGTGATATTGGAACCTGCACTCCAACCAATGTATGGAGTACCGTTTTTTACTTTTTCCCTAATTGCATTCATTAAACCTGATTTTTGTAAAGTGTCTATCAAAGCAAAAGTATTACCTCCACCAACAATAATAGCATCTGCTTCTATAACTGCTTTTATAGGTTGATTGCTCCTGTGAACGGATTTTATAGAAACATTAAAAGTCTTGAAAACATTACTAACTTTTTCTTCGTAAGCATCAAAAGATTTTTTTAAACTTTCAGAGTTAATATTTACACCTGCATAAGGTATAAACAAAGCTTTTTTTACATTATGTTCTTTGCAAAAATCATTAATGTAATCTTTACACCATCCTAAATATTTTTCACCGGCATTAGTTGAATTGCTAATAAGCATTAAATTCATTTTCTTCATATTTTTTATATTTTAATTTATCTTATTAATAATTGTTTAATGTTATTGAAGTTATTATAAACCGTAATTAGCATAATATATTTTACCATCTATACATTTTAAGATTTTAGCGGGGAATTTTCTAAATAAAGTATAATTATGCGTAGCCATTAATACAGCAGTACCTTCTTCATTAATAGTTTTGATAACTTTCATAATGTTTTCGGAAGTTTCCGGGTCTAAACTCCCGGTAGGTTCATCAGCTAAGATAATTTTAGGTTTGTTTAAAATAGCTCTTGCTATGGCAACACGTTGTTTTTCGCCATCCGAAAGTGCAGCAGGCTTTTTATGCTTTTTAGAAGATAACCCAACTAAATCTAACACATTATCTTTACGTTGCTCCATTAATCTTTTATCTGTCCAACCGGTTGCACGCAAAGCAAAGTTTAAATTTTCTTCTACGTTTCTATCTAATAATAGTTGAAAATCTTGAAAAACTATTCCTAAATCTCTTCTTAAAAAAGGAATTTGCTTATTAGTAATGGTTAATAGATCAAAACCTGTAACCATTGCTCTCTCTCCCTTAACGTCTATATCTGCATATAAACTTTTTAAAAAAGTACTTTTGCCAGACCCTGTTTTCCCAACTAAATAAACAAAATCACCCTTTTCTATAGTTAAAGTAATATCTGTTAATAAATCTTTTCCGTCTCGTTCAATTGAAATTGATTTATAATCTATTAATATATTGTCATTTTCCATATTGTAATCTACGAATTATAATAATGCAAATATAACATAAAAAGGTAAAACATAAAAATTTATTATATTTGTATCCTCTTTTTGTGAAGAATTTATTTTATGAGATTTGCCAGTATTAAAATATATGCATATATATTTTTTTTCTTTTGTTTTTTAAGTGTCAGTATTAAAAGTCAGAATGTACCTGATACATCTTTAATAAAAACTTATAATCTACAAGGGATAGAAATAAAAGAAAAGTTTGATAGAGCAAAACTCATAATGGAAAAAGTTTATGAAAAGAAAGACATAAACAATTATGATAACTTTGCACCTTACACATATAGCGTGTATGATAAAATATATGCTTATTCCGATAATGACACTATCTTGTATAAAAACAAAATTCCAATAAATTTGTTTTTGATGGAAACAATTTCTAAAGGGAAATCATTTCCACCTAATCTTAAGTACGAAAAAATTAATGGCATTAAAATATCAGGAATAAAAAATCCTGCAATAGATGTAATAATTGGAAATTTAGAGATTTCATCTATCTACAAGGATAAAATGACGATTATGGGTAAAGAGTGCCAATCTCCAATATCTAAAACATCAATATTTGGTAAAAATAATATCTATAATTATAATATTATTGATACTATTTATTCTACTAAAAACAATTCAAATATTATTTATGTAATAGAATATTATCCAAAAAATAATAATATAGATATTAATACTATTGAAGGTAAATTATATATTGCAAAAGATAATTGGGCCATTTGTAAAGTAGAAGGAAAATTAATCGATAAACAAAGTAACGATTTAACATATTCAATCTCATTTGAACAAGTTTTTGATAAATTCGATAATAATTTGTTTTTTCCTTACGAAATGGGGTTTACAGTAGTATTTAATTCAATGACAATTGATTCTATTACTCTAACTCCTGTAATTAATTATTCAAGAAATTTTTCTGATGTTAAGTACGATTCTACATTAACAAAAAAGGATTTTTCCAATATAGTTTACGATGTTGATAAAGAAGCATATTACAAAAATGAAAAATATTGGACTCAAAATAGATTTTCACCTTTAGATCAAACCTCAATAAATACATATAAAGTTATTGATGAATTAGGAAAACAACATAATATAGACTATTTGTTAAACGCATCATTATCTATTGCTTCAGGTAAATTACCGGTTTGGAAATTTGATGTATTATTAAATCAAATAATAGATTTTAACGTTTATAATGGTCTTTATTTAGGAGTAGGTTTAGAAACTAATAAACGAATGTCTGATGTATTTAAAGTTGGCGGATATTGGGGATATGGTTTTAAAAGTAAAAAGCAGCAATGGGGGGCATATATAAATTTCTTAGTTCATAAAGCAACTAACGCTCAAATAGATTTAAGTTTTTACAATAACTTAACAGAAGCTGGAGTTAGCAATTTATACGATAATACTTTTTCATTAACCAATAGGTATTCATACAGAAATTTATTAGTTAATAGAATGGATAGAACTAAGAGTATGAGCGCATCCGGTAGTATTCAACTCTTAAAGCACTTTAATTTATTCACAGGTATAAAATTCGAAAACAAAATCCCTTTATACAATTATTCATTTGTTGATTTTGATGGGGAAAAAGAAAACGTTTTATCTGAATTTAATTTTTCATTAGTTCAAGTTGGATTGAAATTTGCATATGATGAAAAGTTTATTAAAACTAGATATGGGCTTTTATCTAAAGGTACTAAGTACCCCATATTAAGAGTTTTTTATGAACGAGGTATTAAAGGATTATATAAAGGTGATTTTAATTATAATAAAATTGAAATTAGTTTAGATGGAAGTGTGCCAATTAAAAATTTTGCAAATTTCAATTTTAATTTAATGGGAGGTTTTGTAGATAATGATATTCCATATACAAATATGTTCAATTGTTTAGGAGGATATTATAATTTTAGTATATTCTCGCCTGCAACTTTTTCAACTATGCGATTGAATGAATTTGTGGCAAATAAATATTTTGCTTCGTTTTTTGAATTATCATTTACAAATTTATTTAAGTTAAAAAGTTCTTGGTTTAAGCCAACACCTTCTATATGCTTTAATTATGGAATAGGCACATTAACAGGTGATTATCATAATGTTCACAAAGGAATAAGTATAAAACCTTATGATAAAGGCTATTATGAGTGCGGTATTAATTTTAACAATCTGTTATATAGTTCTTTTTCACAAATAGGATTTGGAGTTTTTTACAGATTTGGCCCTTATTCATTTGATGAAATAAAACAAAATTTAGCATATAAAATTACTATTAGTTTAAATATAAATTAAAGAATTAAGCAAAAGTTTAAATTACAATTAATTAGAAATAGATTTAACGTCATATGAGCAAAAAAAATTTTTACAACTTTAATCTTGATGAACTAAAAGAATATTTTAAAGTTGATTTCGAAAAAGGTTTATCCAATAACGAAGTTATTGAACGAAAACAAAAATACGGGTTAAATAAATTAGTTGAACAAAAAAAGAAAACTCCAATTCAAATATTTTTTGCGCAACTAAAAAGTTTTATGATATTAATCTTAATAGTTGCTGCAGTAGTGTCCGGAATTATTGGATTAAAAAATGGGGAAGGATTATTAGATACTTATATTATTTTAGGTATTGTAATATTAAATGCTGTAATTGGTACTGTGCAGGAGTTAAAAGCTCAATCTTCCTTAGAAGCTCTTAAAAAATTGAGTTCTCCTAAAGTAAAAGTAATTCGAGAAGAAATTGTAGAGCAATTATCTGTAGAAGATTTAGTACCTGGAGATATAGTATATTTAGAAACAGGAGATCTTGTTCCTGCCGATCTAAGATTAATAGAATGTGTAAACTTAAAAATCCAAGAATCTGCCATGACAGGCGAATCAGTACCTAATTTTAAAAACTCAGAAACTATTGACGAAGCCAATCTTGCGTTAGGTGATAGATTCAATATGGCATTTTCATCGGGAATAGTTACTTATGGTAGAGGAAAAGGAGTAGTAGTAGCAACAGGGATGGATACTGAGATAGGCAAAATTGCCGGTATGCTACAAAACACAAAGCCCACCGAAACTCCAATGAGCAAAAGATTAGAGCATTCAGGGAAGGTATTAGGTATTTCTGTAATAATTATTTGTGCAATAATATTTTTAGTTGGATTATTATATGGCAATAAGTTAATAGATGTATTAATGATTGCAATTAGCCTTTCAGTAGCTGCTATTCCGGAAGGGTTGCCGGCAATATCTACAATAGTTCTGGCAATAGGAGTTAAGAATATGGTAAAACAAAATGCAATAATAAAAACATTGCCATCTGTTGAAACGTTAGGAAGTGCAACAGTTATTTGTTCCGATAAAACAGGAACATTAACTCAAAACAAAATGACTGTGATGAAGTCTTATCAATATGGAGCATTTACTAATGTCCAAGAAAAAAACACAAAACTCTCAGATTCAGAAATAGATATGTTACATACATTTATTTTATGTAATGATACTATTTTGTCTGATGGTGAAACTAATGGCGATCCCACTGAAACTTCGTTAGTAGATTTAGGATTAAAATTTAATTTAGATAAAAACGAATTAGAAAAAAAATATAAAAGAGTAGATGAAATACCTTTCGATTCGGAGCGTAAATTGATGACTACTATAAACGAGAGAAACGGTAGTTATAGAATAAACACTAAGGGAGGTCTTGACGAAATATTATCTATATGTAATAGGATTTTAGTGAATGGAGAAATTGTAGAATTAGAACAAAAACATATAGATGAACTGAAAAAAGTAAATGAACAAGTTGCATCAGAAGCCCTACGTGTGTTAGCCGCAGCATATAAAGATGCAGATACATTATTAAAAGATAACAAAATAGATTATGAGCAAAATTTAATATTTTTAGGTTTTGTTGGAATGATAGATCCTCCAAGAGAAGAGGCAAAAGTATCTGTAGCCAAATGTCATTCTGCCGGGATTAAACCTGTTATGATAACAGGGGATCATAAAATAACAGCAACTGCGATAGCAAACGAATTAGGGATCTTAAAAGAAAATAATGAAGTAGTAACAGGTACAGAATTAGAAGAAATGTCTGATGAAGATTTATTTAACAAAATAGAAAACTGTTCTGTATTTGCAAGAGTTGCTCCCGAGCATAAAGTAAGAATAGTAGATGCTTTCCAACAACATGGTGAAGTAGTAGCTATGACGGGTGATGGTGTGAACGATGCACCTGCACTTAAAAAGGCAGACATAGGATTAGCGATGGGAATTGTTGGAACAGACGTTGCAAAAGACGCAGCAGATGTAATCTTAACAGACGACAATTTTTCGACAATAGTAGTAGCAGTAGAAGAAGGTAGAAGAATTTACGATAACATCTTAAAAGCAGTACAATTTTTACTTTCCTGCAACATAGGTGAAATACTCTTACTTTTTATTGCATCAATCTTAAACTTGGGAACTCCCTTATTACCTATCCACATCTTATGGATTAACTTAGTAACAGATAGTTTACCTGCAATTGCATTAAGCATGGATCCTGCACAAGAAAATATCATGGATCGTAGGCCTATAAATTCAAAAAAAGGATTGTTTACAAAAGGTATGATTTGGAGAATTTCTTATCAAGGTTTTCTATTTGGAATTTTTTCCTTAATTGCATTCATTATAGGTAAAAACTATGGGAGTAAATTATCTCCACAGTATGGATTAATGGTAGGACAAACTATGGCATTTATCACATTAACATTAACACAATTAGTTCATGTGCGTAACTTACACTCAAACAAAAAATCTTTCTTTAAAACAAGTCTATTACACAATACATACTTGTTAGGAGCAATAGCTATTTCTTTACTATTTATGTTAGTTGTACTATTTGTACCAACATTTAGAGGTGCCTTTAGATTTGCAACATTAAATACAAATTTATGGTTAATAGCTATAGGGTTGTCCATAGCTCCACTATTCTTTGTAGAATTATTTAAGTTACTAAACATAAATACTTCCAAAGATGAATATTAATTTGAATGTCTGGCTTTTAAAGTCAGAAGTTGAATTTGCAAATTCGCAAATTAATATTCAAAAATTATTTATTTCTTATAATAATATTTATATTTGTAATGCAATTAATTATTGATATAAAAAAACGTAATGTTATGAAAAAGTTCAGATTGTTATTTTTATTACTACCTCTATTGATTAATAGTTGTGGTGTTTTTAAAAATGTAGATAGTGGAAGAGCAGTTGTAGCCGGTGCAAGTGCAGTTACAGCATTATCTATTTCGGATAAACAAGTTGCAGAATTAAGTCGTCAATATGTGCATAAATTAGATTCTTCAAGCAATGTTGCTCCAGCAGATAATAAATATGCTATCAGATTAAATAAAATCATGAAGAAATTTAAAAATATAGATAATTTAAATGTTAACTATAAAGTCTATTTAACTAAAGAAGTTAATGCATTTGCCAGTGGCGATGGGAGTTTGCGAGTTTATTCCGGATTAATGGATAAAATGACTGATGATGAGGTTTTTGCAGTTGTTGGTCATGAGTTAGGTCACGTCAAAAACAAAGATGCAAAAGATCAGATGAAGCATGCTTATTTAACAGTTGCAGCTCGTTATGCTATTGGTTCCGTTAGTCCAACAGCAGGAGCTTTGTCTGATGGAGTTTTAGGTGAAATAGGGCAAGTACTATCTACCTCCGCATATTCACGCAAGCAAGAATACGCAGCTGATGAAGCCGCATTTAATTATTGCGTTGCCAATGGAGTTGATCCTTATGCAATGTACGATGCATTAAATGTATTAATTAGTATTAGCAACAGTTCAGGAGGCTCGATAGGTGCAATGCAGCATTTATTCTCATCTCATCCCGAAACTAAAAAAAGAGCCGAAAGAGTCAAAAACATGGCAGATAAAGTTACAGGTAAAAATTAATGAGAAGCCATCTCATTTGAGATGGCTTCTCTGTTTTTTAGAGATGGCTTCTTTTAATCTCAAAATCGATTTGTTTATAAAAAAAATAATATTTATATTTGTAATTCAATTAATTATTGATAAAAAAACAATATTATGAAAAAGGTTAGAATATTATTTCTCTTAGTGCCATTTGTGTTTTATAGTTGTGGTATTCTTCAAAATAGTAGACAAGCAGTTTCCTCAAGTATGAGTGCAGCTAGTTTAATATCAACCTCCAGTCGTTTACTTAAAAGAGGTGGTAAAGCAGTTGCATCCAGCACAAATACAATTAAAGGATTGAGTATTTCTGAAACGGAAATTATCGAATTAAGTCGTAAATATATGCAAAAATTAGATTCTGCAAGTACTATTGCTTCGGAAGATAATAAATATGCTATCAGATTAGATTCAATAATGAGGAAATTTGATGGTATTGATGAGTTTAACATTAACTATAAAGTCTATATTAATGATGAAGTTAATGCTTTTGCCAGTGGCGATGGGAGTTTGCGAGTTTACTCCGGATTAATGGATAAAATGACTAATGATGAGGTTTTTGCTGTTGTTAGTCATGAGTTGGGGCACGTTAAAAACAAAGATACAAAAGATAAGATAAAGCATGCATATTTTACTGTTGCTGCCCATTATGCAGTTGGTTCTGTAAGTCCAAAGGCAGATGAGTTGTCAGCTGAAGTATTAAGTGAAATTGGGCAAGTGCTATCTACTTCTGTATATTCCCGTAAGCAAGAATATGCAGCCGATGAAGCTGCATTTAATTATTGCGTTGCGAATGGAGTTAGTCCTTATGCAATGTATGATGCATTGAATGTATTAATTAGAATAAATGAAAATTCAGTAGGCCCAATAGGTACTATGCAGCATTTATTTTCTTCCCTTCCTGATGCTAAAAAACGAGCAGAAACAGTGAAAAAAATGGCCGATAAACATACTAAGAAAAAATAATTTTTTTTGGATAAGCCATCTCTTACAGAGATGGCTTATCTAGTTTTGAGAGATGGCTTCCCTAATTTAATTGCTTCTGAAATTATGACAGGTGTAATTATTTGTGATATGCCATAATGGTTCATTGTCAGATTGTTATTGTCAATTTTATAAGTGTTTTTGTTCATTATTACCTTAATAAAGGTATTTCCTTGTTTTGCATGTAATTTGATAATTAATGCGATGGAGGAAAATAATTATGAATATAAACAAGTTAACATTAAAATCGCAAGAAGTTTTGAATGATGCTATTAGCATTGCTCAAGGAGGCGGTCAACAAATAGTTCAAACAGGACATTTACTTAAGGGAATATTTAATGTAGCAGAGGATATTGTTACTTATATCTTTAATAAAAATGGTGTTTCAGATGCAAATATTAAAAGCAATTTAGATAGTATTATTTCTACTTATCCAAAATCGTCGGGAGGTAATCCTTATTTATCTAACGATGCTAATAAAGTGATGAATGATGCTTTTGCTATTGCAGATAAAATGAAAGACGATTTTGTTGCAGTTGAGCATATATTTCTTTCATTAATAGATGGAAATGATGAGGTTTCAAGATTATTAAAGAGCAGTGGATTAACTCTTAAAAATGCAGAAAATGCAATAAAAGAATTAAGAAAAGGTAAAAATGTAACTTCTGAAAATGCTGAAAATAGTTATAATGCCTTAAATAGATTTGCAATTAATTTGAATGATCAAGCTATACAAGGTAAATTGGACCCTGTTATTGGTAGAGATGAGGAAATTAGAAGGGTCTTACAAATATTAACAAGAAGAACCAAGAATAATCCTGTCTTGGTTGGAGAGCCGGGTGTGGGTAAAACTGCTGTTGTAGAAGGGATTGCACAACGTATTGTGAGAGGTGATGTTCCGTCTAATCTTCAGTCTAAAAAAGTTTTTACATTGGATATGGGAGCATTAATCGCAGGTGCTAAATATAAAGGCGAGTTTGAAGAAAGATTGAAAAGTGTAATTAGTGAAGTAGTAAGTTCTGATGGAGAAATTATTCTTTTTATAGATGAAATTCACACATTAGTTGGGGCCGGAAAATCTGAAGGTGCTATGGATGCGGCTAATATTTTAAAGCCTGCATTAGCGAGGGGAGAATTACGTACTATAGGAGCAACTACTTTAAATGAGTACCAAAAGTATTTTGAAAAAGATAAAGCTTTAGAGCGTCGTTTTCAATTGGTTATGATAGATGAGCCGGATGAGTATGCTACAATTAGTATATTGAGAGGTTTAAAAGAAAAGTATGAATCATATCATAAAGTTAGGATTAAAGATGATGCAATTATAAGTGCGGTTAAATTATCTAAAAGATATATTACAGATAGGTTTTTACCTGATAAAGCTATCGATTTAATTGATGAAGCTGCTTCTAAGTTAAGAATGGAAATTAATTCTGTTCCGGAAGAAATAGATGAAATAGATAGAAAGATAAAACAGCTGGAAATCGAAAAAGAGGCATTAAAACGGGAAAAGAACGAGTTACGAATTGCCGGAATAGATAAGCAATTGGCTGATTTACGTGAAGAGTACACTAAACTAAAAGCTCAATGGGAAAAGGAACGTTCATATGTAGATGAAATTCAAAAAAATAAGAGCGATATAGAAAGATGGAAATTCGAAGCAGAAAAAGCTGAAAGAGATGGTGATTTTGGAAAAGTTGCAGAATTGCGTTATGGTAAAATTAAATCAGCAGAAGTTGCAATAGAGGAAGCTCAAAATAAATTAAAAGGCTTAGGTGATCAAACTTTAATTAGGGAAGAAGTGGACACTGAGGATATTGTAAGTGTAATTTCCAAATGGAAAGGTATTCCATTAAATAAGATGATGAAGAGCGAAAAAGAGCGTTTGTTATCGTTAGAAGATGAATTACATAAAAGAGTTATCGGTCAAGACGAAGCTGTAACTGCAATATCAGATGCTATTCGTAGGAATAAAACTGGATTACACGATCCATCTAAACCAATAGGTTCATTTATTTTTGTTGGGACTACAGGTGTAGGTAAAACAGAGTTGGCAAAGGCATTGGCGGATACTTTATTTGATGATGAAAATATGATGACCAGAATAGATATGTCTGAATATCAAGAACGTCATTCAGTATCCAGATTAATTGGAGCACCTCCGGGATATGTTGGATATGATGAAGGTGGTCAATTAACGGAAGCAGTTCGTAGAAAACCTTATTCAGTAATATTATTAGATGAAATTGAAAAAGCACATCCTGATGTTTTTAATATTTTATTACAAGTGTTGGACGATGGTCGTTTAACCGATAATAAAGGTAGGGTAGTTGACTTTAAAAATACTATAATAATAATGACATCTAATATTGGTGCTTATTTGATTCAAGAAAAAATAGAAAAAATAACTAAAGAAAATCGAGAAAAAATATTAGAGGAAACTAAAGAAGAAATTAATGAGTTACTGAAAAAAACTATACGACCTGAATTTTTAAATAGAATTGATGAAATCTTAATGTTTACACCATTATCTAAAGAAGAGATATTGGAAATTGTCAAACTACAATTTAATAACGTTGAAAAGATGCTATCTAATAATGCAATTCAAGTAGAATTTACGGACAATGCTGCTCAATGGGTTGCAGATAATGGTTACGATCCCGGATATGGAGCAAGACCTATAAAACGATTGATCCAAAGATCAATATTAAATGAACTTTCGAAAATGATATTGGCAGGTAATGTGTCGAAGGACAATAAAATTGTAATAGATGCTAAGGATGGTGAAATAATATTTTCTTAGCTACGCTAAATATAATTTTTTCTAATTTATATTTATAAAAAATGGGCTTGATTATTTTATTTTGAAACAATCAAGCCCATTTTTATTATCTAAATAAATATAAATTAAAATCTATTCATTTTTTTTCAGATTATCTGCAACATGATATTTGTAATGTATCATAATCAGATAATTATGTAAATAATAAGTTAATTATTATTTATTTTTCTTTTTCAGTATCTAAATGAACAGTTAATTGTTGGAAAGGAATCACTATTCCGTTTTCGTTTAACTTATTATAAACAGTTTCTGTAAGGTCAGCCAAAACACTCCAATAATTTTCGGTATTAGTCCATGCTCTAAAAGAAAAATCTACAGAGTGATCATTCAAATTGCTAACCCTTGCATATGGTGCAGGATCTTTAAGCACAAGCGGATGTTGTTCAGCAATATCTAATAACACCTTTTTAACGACTTCTATGTCTGTACCGTATTCTACAGGAACAGTTAAACTAACTCTTCTGGTTGGATAAGTATTATAGTTAATAATATTACCTGTTGAAAGCGGACCATTAGGTAAATATTGCATCTTGTTATCAAAAGTTTTAATTTTTGTATATAAAATACCAACATCTACAACAATACCGTCTTTCCCTTGTGCTTCAATATAATCACCTTCTTTAAACGGTTTATTTAGTAATAACATTATGCCACCGGCAAAATTAGCTAAATTGTCCTTAACAGCTAAACCGATAGCAAGCCCTATTGAACCGATAATCGCTGCAATAGAAACTGTTTTGGCACCAACCACATTAATAATAAGTAGTATTAAAACGACATATAATCCAATAATTATTAATTTATTTAAAAAGCGATTAGCAAGGGCATTTTTGCCTTTTTTCTGAATTTTATTTTCATTTTTCTGAAGCCCTTTCTTGATCCATTTAATTATTAATCTCCCAAGAAAAAATATAACTAAAGCAATTATTAATTTATGTAAGAAATTAATTCCCCAGAGTGCAAAAGCATTTCCAATGCCTGCAAAATCTCCTGCTTTAATCATTTCTGCAACACTTTGCATCTGCTGGTCGGCAGATGCTATTGCTGTTGAATCAGCAACTGAATTAGCAACTTTTTGTAGTAAAATCATAATATTATTTTTAATTAATTATTGTTTATTTTTATAAATTACTTTTTTGTAATCATTATCGTTCCATATCATCATCATTTCTCTAAATTTCTTGTATTGATGTGGAAAAATAATTTCATTATTTATATTTAAATTTCGGTTAATAAACACAACACCGTCTTTTTCTTTGATAGAAATATTTAAACTACCAAAATCTTCATTTATATTAATTTCTTTAGAATTTCCAACATATTCTGCAAAAGTTGGAAGCTTAATTTCATACTTATAACTTTCTGAAGTCTTCTCACAGTATATAGGAGTTTCCCTCACAGTTGTTAATAATGATGGTAAAATAGTTAACCCTAAATTAGTTTCAGGTAATTTGATATAAAAATATCCATCAGACATTTTATTTGAGTTATCACCAACAATATTGAACGATCCTGAAAATTTAGTGATATCAAACTTTGATTGATTTATTTCTACCGTTGCATTTTTAATCATTTTTGCAGCATTCTTCTGATCTTTATCTATATCAAAAGTAGGTATCTTATGTGAATTAGTAAAAATTTCTATAAATTTTGCGCTACCTTTTGCGTTCATATCAATTTTACATGAGAAATTAATATTATTTTCATTAAAACCAATATAATTAGCTCTAAAATTTTTTACTAAGGGATCAAAATTATAAATAGTATATCCATTATAATCATTTTCTAACGAATATTTTAAATTACCTACTACGGAAAATATGTAACTTTGATTATCAATTAGAGTTTGTACACCCCAATCTTCTATAGTTTCTAAATTGCCTATATAATCTTTATGTAAAGGATCAAAAACTAAGCCTACAACATTAGACTTAAATCCAAGCTCATTTAATAAAGCAGATAATAAAATAGCCTTTTCAGCCTTATTACCACAATTGGCTTCCCATGTCTCTAAAGCAGTATTGAGTTTATAATTTAACAATTTTATATCAATATTATTTAATCCTATATTATTTGCAACAAAATCTCTAACTTTTAATGCTGATTGTAAATTTGACATTTCATCTTTCTCATTTTTTGAAACATAGTCTTTTATAGTAGGGATGGCATCCTTTAAAGATGTGTTATTAAAGGCATCCTGACTCATAAAAGCATCGTATGCGTGTTGCATATCCTTAATTGTAGAAAAAGTAAGAGTAGGATATAAAACACTATTATGTGGTAAATAATAGTCATTTATAGTTTGATTAACATTTTTGATATTCCAGTGATAAACTTTTTTGCCGTCTTCTTCGGAAATAGATGGACCTAATCTAAGCCCTAACATTGTAGTAAATAATTCTTTATCGTTTGGTATTTCTACAGTAATATCATATTCTTTAACAGGTGCATATTCTGCAATAGTAATGACATCCATTAACTCTTTAATAAAATTAGGTTTACTTGTTAATGTATAATCTAAAACTATAGTAGCATTATTTTCCAGTCCTGTATGTGAAACTACCATTTCTTTAAAATGGTTATATTTTTTACAATCCTGACAATTAGAAGGTAAAACTTCGTTTAAGTGATTCGCAGGATTTTGAAGTTTTTCTCCATTTGGAAGAATTGTATAAGATTCATTAATTTTTAAAGATTGAAAATCAGGATTATAAACTATAAAAGTTTCTCCAAAAACATTTAAAAAAGATCTGTTGGAAATAACTTTTAATTCCTTATGATAATTATAATCTATACTTCCATCTTTATTTAAGGTATATTTTATTTTGATTTGCTCAAATTCGGCATCTTTTCTGTTTTCCTCCGGATTACTATATAAAGTAAATGTTATTAACACTAACATTATGCTTAATACTAAATTTTTATGTTTCATGTCGATTTTTATTTAGATAAAATAATTGATTCTTTTGAAAATTTATTTTGTGCATCTACAGCATTTCTGTAACTTTCCCACTCATCAGCTTCGTATATACGTTTTCCAAACGATGTAATTTCAGAAAGCTTTAAAGTGTTTTTTTCAATAGAGTATCCTCCGTTAAATGATATATATTTAGAACTAACTTTTTCATTATCGGGTAAATAAGTAACATCTTTATATTTAGGTAGTTCTATGGTTTCTTCTATTTGTACAAGTCGGGAACATCTATCTCTAAAAGGATATTCTCTTGTTTCTAAAGAGGTATCGTAATACAAGTGATTCATTGCCCTTTTAAATATATGCTGAGCAGTAAAAGGAGTAAAAATAATTTCTTCATCTGTAACTAAAGCATAGTTAGGAATATTAAAAGAATAAGTAATTTTTACAGGCTGTTCTAAAAATTTATCATTGTCCGTATATTCAATTTTAATATCTTGAGCTCTATGATCAACTTTTAATAATTCCATCTCGGCATTGCCGTACCACTCTTCATATCTTGCGGAAAATATTCTGCGGACCGCATTATCAGATTGACCTTCAGCAGTAATATAAAACTTACAATGTAAAGTGCCGTTCTCATCTATTCTGGAATTTCCATTTATTTTGATATAATGATTTTCCGGAGCAGATATCGGAGTTTCCATCAAATCAGAGCCATCAGGTAATCCCATCAAATAATGTTGTTGTTGTTCGGCACTAGACCATAATTCTCTAATATTTGGCACCCAAGTAGGATCTAATAATTCCAGATCTCCATTTCTACGTTTTACAACAGTAACACTATGGTTAAATTGGTCTGCAGGGATTCTATCTATTCTTTCACCTGCCATAGTCATAGCAGCATAAGACTCAAAACCGGCAGCACGTAACATAGCAATTAATAAACTTGCTTTATCTTTACAAACACCGCATCTATCAGTAAAATTCATTTCAGCATTATGTAAAGTATATCCTTCACCTTCTCCCATTGATAATCCTGAATATCTCATATTATCTGCTACCCAGTGAGTTAGAATAGAGATGGAATCCAATTCATTTTTAGCATCTACTAATAATTCATCAACTTTTTCTTGTAAAGCAGGATAGGAATCAAAACTTCCAAAATCTTCGTTTACACCATAAAACCATCTTGCTTTAGCGTACCAATCCGGGCTGGTAGAAAGTAAGAGTTTTGGCTGAATATCATTATTTGCCAGTGTGTAAGGAGGTCTTTTTATTGGATTAATATCTTTTTTAGTAAAAGTGTAAATTTCTCTATTACTATTATCTTTATCTTGAGTATTTTCAGATTTTACTATTCCATCATTATAAACTTCATATTGTAAATTTTTCTCTTTTAAAATATTTAGTTTGTAAACTTTTTCAACTATTGGATGATCACTCCAAAAGGGGACTATATCGTAAAAATGTCCTTTCATTGGAGGAATATATTTAGAATCATCGTAAAGTAAAGCATATGTAAAACCTTTTCTATAACATTTAACTTCTATTAAATCACCAATATCTAATCTTCCTAAATCCACCATTACCTGACGTGCACCCCAATAAATTCCTCGTGCAGGGGCAGCATAATCTAAAGTATTATTTTTTACATCAATAGATTTTTTAGACCCATCTTCTTTATGAACTATAACTTCTTTAATTTCAACATAAGCAGATAAAGGATCATAATCAAATTTAATATTTTTTAATTCATAAGCACCTTTATAAGTTAAAACTTTATTGAGATAGTGCATATCTACATGGCTTAAACCGGTTTCCTCCATAAAAGTATAAGTGCTATCATAAATAGTTACAAAATCTGCATTAGGATAATTTTCAGAATTAATATCTTTATATAAACTATTTACAGATTGTGATTTTAAAGTTACAGAAAATAACACTGCAAACAACACTAAACTAAGTAGTTGCAGTGTGTTTTTCACTTTAAAAGTAAAATTTTTATATGCATTTTTCATATTTAGTAAAATTTAATTATTACAATTTTTCTATTAGTTTTTTTATTTCGTTTAATTTATTTAAAGCTTCTAATGGAGTTAAATTATTAATATCAGTATTTAAAATATCGTCTCTAATCTGGATTAACAATGGGTCTTCCATTTGTATCAAACTCAGTTGAATAGGCTCGGAAGTACTTATTTTTTTACCATCGTTTTCTGCAAGTTGTTTACGTTGAAAATCTTCTAACTGTTTTAAAATATATTCAGCTTTTCTGATAACAGCAGGCGGCATACCTGCCATTTTTGCAACGTGGATCCCAAAACTATGTTCTGTACCTCCTTTTGCTAATTTTCTTAAAAAAATAACATTGTTTTCAGTTTCTTTTACAGTAACATGAAAATTTTTAATCCTCTTTTTAGTACTGGCTAAATCATTAAGTTCATGATAATGAGTTGCAAACATAACCTTAGGTCTATAAACAGGATGATCATGAATATATTCAGCAATAGCCCAAGCAATGGAAACTCCATCATAAGTACTGGTCCCTCTACCTATTTCGTCTAATAAAATTAAACTTCTATCGGACATATTATTTAGAATGTTGGCAGCTTCATTCATCTCTACCATAAAGGTAGATTCACCGGAAGCAATATTATCGGAAGCTCCAACTCTTGTAAATATCTTATCTATTATACCAATATTAGCTGATTCGGCAGGAATGTAACTTCCCATCTGTGCTAATAAAACTATTAATGCAGTTTGTCTTAATAAAGCAGATTTTCCGGACATATTAGGTCCGGTAATTATCATAATTTGTTGAGTTTTATTATCTAAGAATACATTATTAGGAATATAACTTTCTCCTATTGGCATATTTTGCTCAATTACAGGGTGGCGACCATTAACGATTTTTAGCTCTAATGAGTTGTCTACTACCGGTCGGGTATAATTAAATTTAATTGCATTAACGGCAAAACTTTGTAAGCAATCTAACATCCCTGTGATTTTACCGGTTTTTTGGATTGGTTTAATAAATTTAAATAATTTAGAAATTAAATTCTCATAAGTTTCTTGTTCTAAACTGGCAATTTGAGTTTCTGCATTTAATATTTTGCTTTCTAAATCTTTTAATTCTTTAGTAATATACCTTTCGGAATTAACTAAGGTTTGCTTTCTATTCCAATCTTCAGGAACTTTATTTTTATGAGTATTTGTAACTTCTAAATAGTATCCAAAAACATTATTAAATCCAATTTTTAATGATGAAATACCTGTACGTTCAGTTTCTCTTTTTTGTATTGCTTTAAGATATTCTTTACTGGATTTAGTTAATTTTCTGTATTCATCTAACTCATCACTAAACCCATCTTTAATAACACCACACTTTTGAATGGTAGAAGCAGGTTCTTCTTTAATAGTTTTAGTAATTAAATCTACAGCTTCTTCACAAGTATCTATAACATGTGCGATATCAATTAAATGTTTAAAATTAGTTTTTACAAATTCTTCTTTTAGCTCTTTTAAATATATTAAGGAGTTTTTTAGATGAACTATTTCGCGAGGGTTAACCCTCCCGGTAGCAATTTTACTAACAATACGTTCAATATCACCGATATCTTTTAATTTTTCCCGTAAGAAATCTCGCAAAACATTATTTTTTATTAGATACTCGGTAATATCTTGTCTGATATTAATTTTATTTATATCAGTTAAAGGCATTACAACCCACAAACGTAAAGTTCTACTACCTTGAGGCGAAACTGTATTATCAATAACATCCATTAAGCAAATAGAATTATTATGTAAGCCATTAATTAATTCTAAATTTCTTATAGTAAACTTATCTAACCAAACATTATTATCTTCATTAATTCGTTTAATAGTGTTAATATGGGCAATTTTATCGTGACAAGTTTCGGTTAAATGATGTAAAATTCCTCCTCCGGCGATAATAGCAGAAATCATATTATCTATGCCGAACCCTTTTAAAGAATTAGTGTTAAAATGCTTAATTAACTTTTCATATCCAAAATCTTCAGTAAAAACCCAATCGTCATAAATAGAAACATAAAATTTTTCAGATGAATTGAAATTCTCTTTAAAATAATCTCTATTTTTCCGTTGAATAATAACCTCGTTAGGCTTAAAACTTTGTAAAATCTTTTCTATATATTTATCGTCGCCTTCAGTAACATAAAATTCGCCGGTAGATAAATCTAATAATGCAATCCCGGAAACTTTTTTATCAAAATGAATACAAGCTAAAAAATTATTGTTCTTTTGATCAAAAGTATTTTCATTATAGGATGCACCCGGAGTAACCAATTCTGTAACCCCTCGCTTAACAATAGTCTTTGTTTGCTTAGGATCTTCCAACTGGTCGCAAATAGCAGTTTTATAACCGGCTTTAACTAACTTTGGTAAATAGACATCTAAAGCATGATGTGGAAACCCGGCCAAATCTACAGACGATGCAGCCCCGTTTGCACGTTTAGTAAGAGTAATACCTAAGACATTAGAAGCAATAATAGCATCTTCACAAAAGGTTTCATAAAAATCGCCAACCCTAAACAATAAAATAGCATCAGGATATTTAGCTTTAACAGCATTATATTGTTTCATTAAAGGAGTTTCAGCGACTGGTTTTTTACTTTTTGCCATTATTTATTTTTACTCTGTTTTTTTAAAATAATCTACAAAGTTAATGAAAAAAATATACTTATCCTACTTTGCAAATTGTTTTTTATTGATTTCAATTTACATTTTATTTTCTATTTTCAGGTGAATTTTGAATTGTAAAAACAAAAAAAGGAAGCTATAAAACATAGCTTCCTCCAAACATTAAAATTACCAAACATTATTAAAGACAAAGAATCTTTAAAATTAAAAGAACTTATTATCAATCTATCTTTATTTATTAATTTTCTTCGTTTAGTAAGGGTACAACAGTGTTATCAAAAAATTCAATTGTATTTTCCGGTTTTACACTGTAAATTTTGCCATCTACTGCTATTGCAACTCCTTTATCGCATTGACGCATACAGAAAGCAGATTTTAATGTAACTCTGTCATATAGGTTGCGTTCTTCCAAAAGATGTTGTAATGTTTGAATCACATTGTATGATCCTTTTAAATGGCATGAACTTCCAATACAAATTTCTATAATCATTTTATTATTTATTTAAATTTTTAGTATAATCAACATGTAATAACTCATGTACACGACCTTTTAGTACACCGTTGTACAGATTCATCATTAATGGATTTTCTTCAGATCTACGGATGCTCGATAATTTATCTGCTGAGTATAAGCCTTTACCTCTGTTAACACGTTCTTCAGCAGTAGCATACGGTTGACCGCCACCATTAATACATCCGTCAGGACAAGCCATTACTTCTATTAAATCGTAATGTTCACCTGCTTTTACTCTTTCTAATAAATCTGTTGTGTTTTTTAATCCACTTACTACTGCAATCCTTAATTCTTTATCACCATAAGGAATAGTAGCTTCTTTTATACCTTCTGAACCTCTAATGCCTGTGTATGCAATACTACGTAAACCAACATTACTCTTATTTGATGAAACTCTACGTAAAACGGCTTCCGTAACACCACCGGATACCCCAAAAATCACACCTGCACCCGACATCCATCCGTAATCCATATCAACAGCTTCCGGTTCTAATTCGCTAAATACTATACCGGATTCTTTGATCATTTGAATAATTTCTTGTGTAGTTAAAACGAAATCCACATTAGATTTTCCATCTACTTTAAATTCATCTCTACGAGCCTCAAACTTTTTAGCTGTACAAGGCATAATTGCTACGTGAACATGACGTTTTCCACCTGAAACTGCTTGTTGTTTAATAATAGAAGCAAACATTTGCATAGGTGAACGACATGTCGAAATATTAGATACAAATTCAGGATAGTTGTTTTCTGCAAATTTTACCCATGCAGGGCAGCAAGATGTTAATAACGGTAAGTTTTCGCCTTTTTCAACTCTTTTGATAAATTCATTAGCTTCTTCTAGAACTGTTAAGTCTGATCCTGTTGATGTATCATAAACTTCATTAAATCCCATAAGTTTTAATGCAGATACAATTTTACCCATTCCGTTTTCTCCTTGAGGTAACCCAAATTCTTGACCTATAGCAACTCTTACTGCAGGTGCAATTTGAGCTGTAACTTTACATTTAGGATCATTTATAGCATCCCATACACATTTAGAATCGTCTTTTACCACTATTGCACCAGTTGGGCAAACTGCAGCGCATTGTCCGCAACCAACACAATTTGATTCAGCCAATGGAATATCAAAAGCTGTACTTACAGTCATTTTAGCTCCTCTACGAGTAAAGTCTATAGCGCCAACATTTTGGATTTCGTTGCACATACGAACGCAGTCTCCGCATAGAATACATTTATTAGCATCTTTTTCAATACTGAAAGATGAGCTGTCTAAATCAGGGAATTCGGCTGTATTAGGGAAACGAGCTTGTTTTAGATTAAAGCGCATAGCTAAATCTTGTAATTTACATTTCCCATTATTACTACATATAGTACAGTCTCTACAGTGGTTAGTTAATAGTAACTCTAAAATATTTTTACGATATTTTCTTAATCTTGCTGTATTTGTTTTTATTACCATTCCTGGTTTTGGTGGAGTAGAGCAAGCTGCATCTAAACCTCCCCATTGATTTTCTACCATACACATTCTGCAAGCACCATATATAGATAATTCTGAGTGGTAACAGAATGTTGGTAGTTCGATATTCATTTTTCTAATTAACTCAAGTAAGTTTTTCTCGTCGTTAATTTCTACAGGTATATCATCTATTATTATATATTTATCATTTTTCATTCTAAACCTCCTTTATTGCTTTAAATGGACAAGTAGAAATACAAGCTCCACATTTAATACATTTGCTTTGATCAATTACAAATGGTTCTTTAATTTTTCCTGATATTGCTGATACAGGACATACTCTTGAACATTTTGAACAACCTCTACATAAATCAGGTTGAATTTCAATTTTCTTAAGTTGTTGACATGCATGTGCAGGGCAACTCTTATCATAAATATGAGCTTCGTATTCGTTTCTAAAACTCTTAATGGTACTTACAACCGGCGAAGCTGCTGTTTTGCCTAAACCGCATAAGGATGTATGCGAGATAGTATCAGCTAATTCTAACAATAAATCTATATCACCATCTTCACCTTTACCTGCTACAATACGTTCTAAAATTTCCAACATTCTTTTAGTTCCTTCTCTACATGGAACGCATTTTCCGCAAGATTCGTTTTGTGTAAATCCCATAAAGAAACGTGCAACTTCAACCATACAAGTTTCTTTATTCATAACTACTAATCCACCTGAACCAATCATTGCACCGGCTTTCTTTAATGAATCAAAATCTAAAGGTAAGTCTAAATCCTTTTCTGTTAAACAACCACCGGAAGGACCACCAATTTGAACTGCTTTAAATTCGGAATCGCCTCTCATGCCGCCACCTACTTCAAATATTACATCTCTTAATGTAGTTCCCATAGGTACTTCTATTAATCCTGTATTTTGAATATTTCCGGTCAATGCAAAACATTTTGTTCCGGGACTTTCTTCAGGACCAAACGATTTAAAATATTCAGAACCTTTTTGTATTATTATAGGAACATTGGCAAAAGTTTCTACATTATTTAAAACAGTTGGTTTTTCAAATAAACCTTGTTCTACTGTTCTTGGAGGTTTAACTCTTGGCATTCCTCGTTTACCTTCTATAGATGCTGTTAAAGCACTACCTTCACCACAAACAAATGCACCTGCACCGCGGTTAATATGTAAATCGAAGTTAAAGCCGGAGTTTAAGATGTTTTTACCTAATAATCCAACTGCTTCTAATTCATCAATAGCTAATTGTAGTCTTGATACAGCGATTGGGTATTCAGCACGAACATAAATATAACCGTGTTCTGCACCTGTAGATAGACCTGCTATCATTATACCTTCTATTAAACGATGCGGATCACCTTCCATAATACTTCTATCCATAAAAGCTCCAGGATCTCCTTCGTCGCCATTACAAACAACATATTTTGGGAACGATTTTTGTGCTTTTACTTGAGCCCATTTTTTACCTGTTGGGAAACCGCCGCCACCACGTCCTCTTAGTTTAGCATTAGAAATTTCATTTATTATTTCGTCTTGAGTCATATCAAATAATGCCTTTTCTAATGCTTTATAACCTGCTATAGATAAATACTCTTTTATTGAAGTAGCATCTATATGACCACAATGTTCCAAAACTAATCTATTTTGTTTTTTATAGAATGGAATCTCATCTTGTTCCTTGTAAACATTGTTGTTTAATTTATATGCTAATCTTTCTATATGTTCATCGTTAATTATAGATTTTTCTATAATTTCTTCGCAATCTTCGACTTTTACTTTTACATAAAGCCATCCGAAAGGTTCAATTCTAATAAGTGGACCCATTTCGCAAAATCCATGGCAACCACTCTTTTTAATACCAATTGAATCATCGTGAGGATCTTCTTGTAATTCTATTGAACAATTAATGTTTTTTTCTTCAAGTAAGTTTTTTAATCTTTCATATATCTTTAAAGAACCACTTGATATACATCCTGTTCCACAGCATACTATTATGCTTTTTTTGTACGATTTAACTGCATTTTCGTAAATCGTTCTATAATTCTTTAAATCTTCTCTTGTTTTTAAAAACATACCTTATTCCTCCTTGCTTTTTAAGTCTTTAACTAATTGAGTTGCCGATTCCGGAGTCATTGCAGGATAAACTTCATCGTTAACAGTTAAAACCGGTGCTAAACCACATGCTCCTAAGCATGAAACTGTTTCTACAGTAAATAATAAATCTTCTGTAGTTTTTTTCTCTTCACTAACTCCTAAATAACTACGTAATGCATTTAAAATAGGGATCGATTTACGAACATGACATGCTGTTCCGTCGCAAACTTTAATTACATATTTTCCTTTTGCTTCTAATGAAAAGTTTTCGTAAAATGTTGCAACACCAAAAATTTTTGCTTCACTGATATTTAACTTTTTAGATAAATAAGGAAATATCTCCCCAGGTAAATATCTGTAATGTTCTTGAATAGCTTGTAGAATTGCAATAGTAGAACTTTCATTAGTTCCAACTTCTGCTAAAATATTATCTACAATTGTAAAATCAAAATCTTTTGACATAGTTTATAATTTTCTCTATTATTTTATTAATTATTGTATTTAGACTCTATATATTTATCTATTGCAACTGCAGCTTTTTTGCCTGCACCCATTGCTAAGATTACTGTTGCAGCACCAGTTACAGCGTCTCCACCTGCGTAAACACCTTCGCGAGAAGTTAAACCATTTTCATCAGTAATAATTCCGCCCCATTTTTCGGTATCCAAACCTTCTGTTGTACTCTTAATTAGTGGGTTAGGTGATGTACCTAATGCCATAATAACACTATCTACATCTATTCTAAAATTGCTTCCTTCAATAGGGATAGGACGTGCTCTACCTGATGCATCGGGCTCTGATAATTCCATTTTTTGACAAATAATTCCATTTACCCAACCGTCATCTGTACCGGTAATTTCTACAGGATTAGTTAGAAGATTAAAAATGATTCCTTCTTCCTTAGCATGTTCTACTTCTTCTGCTCTGGCAGGTAATTCTTTTTCTGATCTTCTGTAAACTATATGAACATCTGCACCCAAGCGTTTAGCACATCTTGCAGCATCCATAGCTACGTTACCGCCACCAACTACAGCAACCTTTTTCCCATGTTGGATAGGTGTACTGCTATCGGCTTTATATGCTTTCATTAAGTTTATTCTAGTTAAAAACTCATTAGCGGAATAAACACCTTTTAAATTTTCTCCGGGAATATTCATAAATTTAGGTAATCCTGCACCACTACCAATAAAAATAGCTTTGTAATCGTATTCATCTAATAATTCGTCTATAGATAATATTTTACCTACAACCATATTAGTTTTAACTTTAACGTTTAAATCTTTTAAGCTATCTATTTCTTTTTGAACTATATTTTTTGGTAATCTAAATTCAGGAATTCCATAAACTAGAACACCACCGGCCAAATGGAAAGCTTCAAAAATAGTTACATCATAACCTTTTTTAGCTAAATCTCCGGCGCAAGTTAAACCTGCAGGGCCTGATCCTATAATTGCTACTTTATGACCATTGGATTTTGGTGCATTCGGCTTTTCTGTAGAGTTTTTATTATGCCAATCAGCAACAAAACGTTCTAATCTGCCAATTCCAACAGGATCTCCTTTAATTCCTCTAACACATTTGGATTCACATTGGTTTTCTTGAGGACAAACACGACCGCAAACTGCAGGTAAAGAATTTGTTTTATTAATAATTTGATATGCTTCTTCAAAATTGCCATTAGCAACTTCAGAAATAAATTCAGGGATATAAACATTTACCGGACAACCGCTTACACATGGTTTGTGTTTACAGTGTAAACAACGCTTAGCTTCGTCTATAGCTTGTTCTTCCGTATATCCTAAGGCTACTTCCGAAAAGTTTTTATTTCTAACATCTGCAGGTTGAACCGGCATTTCGTTTTTAGTTAAAGACTTGTTAATCATAGCTATTTATTTTCCTCCATTTTATATAAGTTACATGTTTTTTCGTGATCATTTCTTTCGAATGATTTATACATTTGAGAACGAGCCATTGCTTCATCAAAATCTATTTTGTGAGCGTCAAATTCAGGACCATCAACACAAGCAAATAATGCTTTACCATCTACTGATACTCTACAACCGCCACACATTCCTGTACCATCTACCATTATTGGGTTCATGCTTGCTCTAGTTTTAACATTATATTTTTTAGTTAGTAAGCTTACAAACTTCATCATGATTAAAGGCCCAATAGTTATTACCTCATCATATTTCTCACCGTCTAATAATAATTTTTCCAATGCATCTGTAACCATACCTTTATTGCCGTTACTGCCGTCATCGGTCATAACTATTAATTTATCACTTACTTCTTCAAATTCTTTTTCAAGAATGATTATATTTTTACTTCTAAACCCAACGATAGAATGAACCTCAACACCGGATTCGTGAAGTTTTTTAGCTACCGGGTATGCAATTGCACATCCTACACCTCCACCAACCACAGCTACCTTTTTTAAGCCTTCTATATCGGTTTTTTTACCTAATGGACCTACAAAGTCTTGAATAAAATCACCTTCGTTTAAATGGTTTAATTTTTCTGTAGTTGCACCTACAACTTGAAAAATAATAGTAACTTTACCTTTTTCCCTATCATAATCTGCTATAGTAAGAGGTATCCTTTCTCCATCTTCATCTACACGTAGCATAATAAATTGTCCCGGCTCTGCTTTTTTTGCTATTAACGGAGCATCTACTTCCATTAATGTAACTGCTGGGTTTAATACTTCTTTTCTAATAATCTTATACATAATGTTTATAATTTTTTATTTTTATTCATTTATTAATAATTTTAGTCATAATTAACTATGACTTTTTTCCCCATTTTTATTAAGTTTGATGATAGGGATTCGATTAACTTTAATTTCATAGTTGTATCAATAGGTAAACCTTGATGTGCAACATTTACATTTTGACCAACAAAAAACTCAACATGTGTACTCTCTTCAAATAATATTTTTGCTAACAACGAAGCACCATCTTGTTTATTGTTAGTTTTAGGAGTTAAATCGCTAACAGATAAGTATTTTTCTGACAAGTCGAGTAATTTTCTTAAAGTTAAAACTCCTTCTGTAGCTAAATCTATTCCTCCTATATAAGCTATAGGAGGAACTTCTTTATCCGGAAAATCAAAACTTGTAATTAAAGGTTGATTTAATTCACGAGCAACTATCTGAGAACTTGTACCACCGCAAACAATCTTTTTATCGCAATCCTTAAGAAATTCTGAAACATAAAAATTATCCATATTTTTATCTATTGGAGGACCAACCATTATGTTTACTTTTAATTCCCTTCTTATTTTTACTGCAGCAACAGTTGTATCATCACCCGGTTTATCCAAATATAAATCGTTACAGGCACTGGCTAATAAACAGGCTGCAGCTCTCGCAGACATATTTTTTTTGATATTGTTATCTAAATGTTTTTTAATTTCTTCTCTATCCCATCCAAAATTTAATACAGATCCTATTCCGGCATGGATAGTACCATCGGACATAATAAATATAATGTCGTCTTCTATTAAATTCAAATCTGTTTTATATACCTTTTTTTCACAGATAATCATTTCCTGTCTGTCAAAATCTCTACTTTTCCCTTTGTGATAGTAAATAGCTTGAGGATTATCAAACTCTATTAAAACTCCTTTGCCGGACTTATTAACATGAATAACAGAAAAGGTAGAATAAGCTATATCTCTAACTTTACAAACAGGTAAAGTTTTTATCATGGTTTCTATACATTCTTCTATAGAAATATTATTAGAAACCATAGTACATAAAATTTTGGAAGTAAGAGTAGATAAAATATTTGCCTTAACTCCACTACCTAGACCATCAGCAAGTACTAAAGTCATATAATCGTCAGAAATATTATATTCAACTTTATCTCCGCAAAGTTCTTCTCCATGCTTATTAAGCGATGTGTAGCCGTATTCTAAAAATAAATCTCTGCAATCTTCCTTATTCATCTGTTAACATCTTTTTTAAGTTAAGTAAGGCAACTTTAGTTTCTGCTGTAGTTTCACCTAATAGCGATGCTATTTCTTGTGCAATATACATTTGTTTTTGAATCACTTTATCTGTTGTTTCTAAAGTTTCTAATCTCATAGCAGCTAATTTATCATCGTAATTTACTTCGTGAGTAACATCTTTGTAAATTCCAACAATTGCATTATGCCCTTGTATAATACTTATAAAAATATCTGCATAAGATTCAGTATTAGGGATTAAAACTTTTTTTCTGCGTAGATGTTCATTTTTTTCTAAGGCAATCATAAAATCGCTTGGATTAAAAAAGTTTATTGCTGCTCTACCTTTAACGTGTTCATCAAAAATCCCTAAGATTTTCCTAGCTTTATTGTTTATCTCTAAAATATTCATTTCAAAATCCAAAACAATAATGCCGTCTTGACTATTTTTAATAATTTCGTATGAAAAAGATTCAGCGCGTTGTTGCAGATATGGTAAGCAAATTTCTATATCTGCATATCCGTTAAAAACTGCCCAAGCTTTCTCTCTACAAGTAGTGTAGCCACAGGTGCCACAATTTAATTCATCTTCAGGTTTAGTTTTACCTATTTGTGCTAAAATGTCTTTGATATCTTTTTCTGTAGGTATTTTTCCGGAAACTCTTATTCTAGGGTGTGTTGTAGATAGTTCTACAGGAGATTCAGGTATTTCCTTCACGATAGGTAAGTTTTTTGTTTCTTGCTTTACATACTTTCTAATATCGGAAGTAGCCTTAATACTGCCACCTACGTTTTCTAAACTACAAGGACCATTCACACATGCATCTTTACAAGTATTCATTTCAATAAAAACATTAGATAAACTCTCAATATTTTCTAATACTTCCGTACATCTGCTTGTCCCATCTACAGACATATAATCATAATTGTCCGGCAACATCTCAAACGATTGAATAATACCATGACTAATCGGATATGATTTAGCTAAGTTAGCATGTTTAGATTTTTTATTATCTATATTTAATAAAGATATTTCAGAAATTTCTATATTTTTTTCAGCAAACCATTCATTTAATTCCTCAAAAGTTAGTACACCGTCTATTAACTCACTATCGGCGGCTTCACGTTTTTTTGCTATACAAGGTCCAATGAAAACTATTTTAGCATCAGGGTTTTGTTTTTTAATAAGTTTTGCATGGGCAATCATAGGAGAATCTACAGGTGCAAGATATTTTAGAGCTTTAGGATAATACATTTGAATCATCTTACAAAGAGCTGGGCAAGAGGAAACTATAAAGTTTTTAAACTTTCCGGTCTGCATAAGTTTTGCATATTCTCTTGTTACCAATTGTGCACCAATTGCAGTTTCTTCCGCATCATAAAAACCTAATTTTCCTAAGGCAATTTTGATTATAGAGAAATCATTAACCTGAAAGCTGGAAATAGCTGAGGGAGCAACAGTAGCAATAACCTTTTTATTGTTTTTCAACAGAGATTTTATTTCATCTAATTCGCTATGAACAATTTTTGCATTTTGAGGACATACAATAGTGCATGTACCGCACAAGATGCATTTATCAGATATTATCTTTGCCTGATGATTTGTAACCTCAATTGCTTTTACAGGACAAGCTCTTAAGCACTTGTAGCAATCTTTACATCTTGCTTTTTTAAAATCTAAATATTGTCCCATCATAAATTCTAACCTATTTTATTAATATTCTATATTAAAAATTACATTATTCAATATATAATTACACAAAAATTAAATTATAATTCTAATAATGGATAAATATTATTAACAAACAACTCTTCTGCATTTTCACTATTTACATTGTGCAAATAAATACAGCCATCTTCTAATTTTTCAGCAAATTTTTCATTAAACCCATCTGCACTTACAGATACACCTTGAGAGCAAAATCCTAAGCAAAAACTTGCTTGTAAGTCTATCAAATCTTCCACATCATACTTTTTGATAATAGATTTCAAAGCTTCAATAACTTGATAAGAACCTTTTAGGTGACATGAACTTCCAACGCAAACTTTAATATTTACCATTATTTAAATTGATTTTGTTATTTAATTTTCTTATATTTTATTCTATTTTTCTTTTAATTAAAAGAAAAAATAATATACTTATTACTTTTGTGTTGTGTCTTCATCCATAATAAGTACATTATCTAATCTTTTGGATACTAACGCCAAAGAAACTGCTAAGTTCTCATCTTTTAAAAGTATTTCTTTAGGCACAGTTAAATGAACAGGTGCAAAGTTCCAAATACCTTTAATACCAGCTTTTATCATAAGATCAGCAACTTCTTGAGCAACATACTTTGGCGTTGAAATAATACCCATGTGAATGTTTAATCTTTTTACTAAATTTTCTAATTTATTTATATGAAACACCATAATCCCATTTATTCTTTTATTTACTAACTTGGGATCTATATCAAAAGCAGCTGCTATATTAAGACCATAATCTTTAAAGCCTTCGTAAGATAGTAAAGCTCTACCTAAACTACCTGCACCTATTAATATAGCGTCACTTACATTATCATAACCTAAAAAAATTTCTATATCATCCATTAACTCAGCAACACAAAAACCAACACGAGGCTTTCCTGCCACAGAACTTACAAGGGCTAAGTCCTTACGAACTAAAACGGAGTTTAAATGCATTTCATCAGCAATTTTAGTCGATGAAATAGACTCTTCACCTTCCTTTTTTTGGGCTTTTAAATATTCGTAATACTTTGGAAGCCTTTGTAAAGTTCCTTTTGGCACCATGATATTATGAAAATCTTTTTTATTTTTATCTTTATTCATATTTATTTAAATAAACAAACAAATATCGATATTTTCATATCGATATAAATTTATCGCAAAGATAATACTTTTTTTTAAATAACAATTAATTTTTGCAAAAAAAAATCTAATAAAATAAAAAAGTTTTGAAATCGACTCAAAAGTACTTATTATAATTTTTATTCGTATATATATAGAAATAAATTTTATGTTAACTTTGTAACTAAAAATAAGAAATATGTCAAACTTTGTTCATCTTCATGTACATACGCAATATTCCGTATTAGACGGTTTTTCAGAGATTACAAAATTATTACAAAAAGCTAAAGATTTAGGGATGCCATCTATTGCTATTACTGATCACGGTAATATGTACGGTGCTGTAAATTTTTATAATGCTGCTAAAAAAATAGGCATAAAACCTATAATAGGGATGGAAGCTTATGTTGCTGATGGAAGTAGATTTGAAAAAGATAAAGGAAGAGATCAGGATACAAGAATTCGTGGTTATCATTTAGTAATATTAGCTAAAAATTTCCAAGGTTACAGAAACTTATGTAAGTTAAGTTCATATGGTTTTACAGAAGGATTTTACTATAATGCGAGGATTGATAAAGAATTATTAGAAAAATATTCAGAAGGGTTAATAGTATCCTCTGCATGTTTAGCTGGTGAAATTCCATATTTTATTAATTTAAACAATATGGAACGAGTTGAGGAGAGTATTTTATGGTATAAAAAAGTTTTTAAAGATGATTTTTATTTAGAGTTAATGGATCATGGTATACCTGAGCAAAAAAAGGTAAATGAAACATTATTGGAATTATCTAAAAAGTTTGATGTAAAGTTAATTGCTACTAACGATGTACACTTTATTGATAAAGAAGATAGAATACCTCACGATATTCTTGTATGTATAAATACTCAGGCCGATTACGATAGTCCTACAAGGTTGAGATATTCCGGAGAAGAATATTTAAAGGCGGAAGAAGAGATGTCTGAGTTGTTTTCTTATGCTCCTGAAGCTATAACCAATACTTTAGAAATTAGTGAGAAAGTTGAAGAGTATTCTATACTTAGAAAAAATGTTATCCTTCCAACTTTTCCTATTCCTGAGAATATGAAGGATGAAGATGACTACCTTAAAGTTTTAACATTTGAAGGAGCAGAAAAAAGATATAAAGAAGTTACTCCGGATATTAAAGAACGATTAAATTTCGAATTAAGCGTAATAAAACAAATGGGCTTTCCCGGATATTTTTTAATAGTTCAGGATTTTATTAATTATGCAAAAAAAGAAGGAGTTTACGTAGGCCCTGGAAGAGGATCAGCAGCAGGATCTGCTGTTGCATATTGTATAGGAATTACAGATATAGATCCTATTAAATACAATTTGCTTTTTGAGCGTTTTTTAAATCCGGAAAGGGTAACAATGCCCGATATTGATGTTGATTTTGATGATGTAGGAAGAGAAAAAGTTTTAAAATACGTAGTAGATAAATATCATAAAGATCACGTTGCACAAATTGTCACTATAGGTAAGATGGCATCCAAATCTGCTATACGAGATGTAGGTAGGGTATTAAAATTGCCTCTTAATATTGTTGATTCTATTTGTAATAAGTTTCCCGATAGAGATGTCACTATTGAACAAGCAGTTAACGAAGATGTTGATTTTGCTAAATTAATCAATGATTCATCAGAAGAAGTTAAAACCGTAATTCATTATGCGTCAAAATTGGAAGGATCTATCAGACAAACCGGAGTTCATGCTTGTGGAGTAATAATAGGTCCCGAAGATCTAACAAACTATGTTCCCATTGCAAATGCAAAAGATTCGGATTTAGTAGTAACACAATTCGAAGGTGCTCAAGTAGAATCAGTTGGAATGCTAAAAATGGATTTTTTAGGATTAAAAACATTATCAATTATTATATCAGCAATAGACAATATATATAGATCTAAAAATATTAAAATAGATATTGATAATATACCTGAGAACGATCCTAAAGCGTTTGAATTATTCCAACAAGGTGCCACAACCGGAATATTTCAGTTTGAGTCTCCCGGAATGCAAAAATATTTAAGGGAATTACATCCTGAAAACATAGAGGATTTAATAGCAATGAATGCTTTATATCGCCCCGGTCCAATGGATAATATTCCATCTTTTATTGATAGAAAGCAAGGTAGAGAAAAAATAGAATATCCCCACGAATTATTAGAAGATATCTTAAAACCAACTTATGGAATTATGGTTTACCAAGAGCAGATTATGCAAGCAGCCCAAAGATGTGCAGGATTTTCTCTTGGTAAAGCGGATATTTTAAGAAGGGCTATGGGAAAGAAAAAGGTGGATGTGATGGCATCCATGAAAGCGGAGTTTATAGAAGGATGTAAAAAAACTAACAATATTGATGAAAAGAAGGCAACAGAAATTTTTGAAATCATGGAAAAGTTTGCCTCTTACGGTTTTAATAGATCTCACTCTGCTGCATATGCATTAATTGCATATATAACAGCATATTTAAAAGGGAATTATCCTGCAGAATTTATGGCTGCAGTATTAACGAACAACCAGAGAGATATTAAAAAAATTACGGCATTAACAGACGAATGTCAACGAATGAAGTTAAACGTTTTAGGCCCTGACATCAATTCAAGTAGAGATGGTTTTGCCGTTAATCATGAAGGGAATATAGTTTTTGGCTTAGCTGCAATTAGTGGAGTTGGTAATGCTGCAGTAGATGCAATAGTATCGGAAAGAGATGCTAATGGAGAATTTAAAGATATTTTAGATTTTGTTTTTAGAGTAGATCAAAAATCTGTAACTAAAGCTAATATAGAAGCTTTAGCTGCTACAGGTGCATTTGATAAATTTGAAGATTTTCATAGAGCACAAATATTGAGTATTAATCCTGAAACAGGAACTTCTTATGCTAATAATTTAGTAAAATATGGTGCAGATTTAAAACGAATTCAAAATACAGTTCAAATTTCCTTATTTGGTGAAGAACAAGAAAAAGAATTATTAGAATTTAAATTTCCTGAGGTAGAAAAATTGACCTTATACCAAAAATTAAAGTTAGAGAAAAAATTCTTAGGCATGTATGTTTCAGGTTATCCTTTAGATCAATATAAAGTTACACTATCTACATGTGCTAATAGTACTTTATCAAACATTAAAGAATTAATAGAAAATCAAAAAACATCGTCTATTTTATATTTTGGGGCATTAGTTTCAGATGTTAATATTAGAAGAGACAAGCGTGAAAATGAATATGCGCGATTTACACTTGAAGACTATGATTCCAGTATGAACTTTTTTGCTTTTTCTGAACAATTTTTAAAATTAAAACCTTTTTTAATTCAAGGGTTATGTGTATTAGTTTCAGGCTCTGTAGCTTATCGGAATAGAGGTGAAGATATAAAAGAATACTATTTCAAAATCTCAGAAATGCATATGCTTGATTCAGTTTTAGAAAAATTTGTCAAAAAAATAAATCTCTCTGTAGATTTAGATGAAATTAATAAAGTGTATGTTGATCAGTTAGAAGCAGATATAAAAGAATGTTCAGGTAAATGTCCGTTAAAACTATTTATTAATGATAAAGCCAATAATTATTATGTAGAATTGGAATCTACCAATAAATTAAATCCAAAATTATTTGCAGAAAAATGTAAAGAGCAAAACTACAAGGTAATATTTAATGTTAAATAATCAAAAAACAATAAATATGTATAATAAAATTGTAGAAACATTAGATAAATCCAATTCTATATATTCAGAACAATTCAACGAAACATATCATTCTATAAATGGGGCAATTAGCGAATCTGAACATATTTATATAAATTTAGGGTTAAAATACATCTTATATAATAATAACTCTATAAATAATAAAAAAGATAAAAAGATAAATATTTTTGAAATGGGATTCGGAACAGGATTAAATGTATTATTAACTATTGCCGAATTGGAAAAATATAATTTGAAAACGTCTCAAAATCTTAATATAGACTATTATACATGTGAAAAATATCCGTTAAAAGATGAAATAATAAGTACATTAAATTACCCGGAATTAATATCGATACCTAATATTGATGTTAATATCTTATTTAATAAGATTCATAAAAATGATTGGAATAAATGGAATAAAATCAATTCCAATTTCAAGCTCTATAAATTCCAAGGAGATATAAAGGATATCGATCTTTTCGATATGTCAGAAAGTTTCGAAATAGTTTATTTTGATGCATTTTCCCCCGGAGTACAACCTGATTTATGGGAAGAAGCCATCTTGCAAAAGATGTATAATATTTTATCTGATCAAGGGGTATTAGTTACTTATTGTGCCAAAAATAAATTTAAAAAATTGCTTCGCGATATTGGATTCACAGTAAATAATTATCCAGGGCCCTTAGGAAAAAGAGAAGTTACAGCAGCTGTAAAATAACTTTCTAATAACAATACAATTATTATTAAAAGAGCATAAAAAAAGCAGAGGATCAAAAAATATTGACCCTCTGCAAATAAATAAAAAACAAATTATTATGAAAACTTTATTTATGTTACTATAAATATCTATTAGTGTCCTCGGAGAGACTCGAACTCTCGACCCAATGATTAAGAGTCATTTGCTCTACCACCTGAGCTACGAAGACAAATACTCCTTTTATTTAAGACGATGCAAATATATAAAAAAAAATTAGAAATAATCATATTTAAGTTTTTTTTATATATATCTTAAAGGTTTTAGTATTTATCAATGCCTTTCTGACACTAATTTTAGTTATTAAACATCTAAGTAAAACATATTATATCTTAAGCTTCAATTCTTTTAAACCCTTTACCCATAATTTCGCTACTATCAATAACATTAATAAATGCGTTAGGATCCATTGAGTGTAAATTACTTTTTAATTTAACGAATTCTGATCTGGATAATGTTGAATAAATCATTTTTCTTTCGGCACCTTTGTATAAGCCATAACCTTTAAAACAAGTACCGCCTCTATTTAAATTATTCACTATATAATTTCCAATTACTTCAGATTCTTCGCTGATAATAATAACAGTTTTGTAAGTTTTTAATCCTTCTACAACTATATCAATAATCTTACCTTCAATAAATATTAAAAGCATGGAATAAATAGGAAGTCTGATATCACCAAATGCAATTAAAGTGGATAATGTAATACATGAGTCAACTATAATAACTAAGGTTCCCAAAGAAATTTTAGTATATTTATTTAAAATCATCGAAATAATATCACTTCCCCCTGAAGTAGCACCAGACTTGAAGATAAGCCCAATTGCAACTCCATAAATGAGTCCTCCGATCAATGTATTTAAAAAGTAGTCGGGATTAAAAGCTAAAACTCCTTCGGGTGGATTAGCAATAAAACCATCATGAATTACAGGATCATAACCCCAAGTAGATTCTAATATCCATACAAATAAGAAAATTAAGACAGTTGATACTACTGTTTTAATACCAAACCTTGGACCAAGGATTAATGTCCCGATTATTAATAAAGGAATATCCATGCATAAAGCATAGTAACTAATTTTCCAAGGCCATAACGTATTAAAAACGTTTGATAATCCGTAAGTTCCGCCAGGAGCTAAACGGTAAGGGTTAACAAACATTACATCGCCTATTGCGAATAATAAGCTACCGATTATAAGATAACTGTAGGCGATAAACCATTCTTTTGATAAAAATTTTTCGTTTCTTGAGATACTCATATTAAGCACTTTTTATTAAAAAATAATAGCGCAAAGATACTCAAATTAATCATTTTAAACTATAATTCTTACTTTAAGAATAGTAATAATGCAAATAATTGATCTATAACCTATAAGAATGTTTTTTGTTAATAATTCCGGTTGTCCTATAATACGTTCTTTTTCATAGAAAAGCCATGACCAACAATTTCATTGCTGTCAATTACATTAATAAATGCATTAGGATCTATTTCCTTTAATTCGTTTCTTAAATAAACAAACTCTTTTCTTAGCAATGTTACGTAAATAATATTTCTTTCTTTTCCTAAATATAACCCAGTACCATTAATTTTTGTAGCACTTCTATCTAATTGATTAATAATAATATCTCTAATTTCATCTACATGTTCACTAATAATTAGTACTGTTTTATAAGATTTTGTACCTTCAATTACTAAATCTATTATTTTACCCATTATTACAATCAATAAAATAGAATAAATGGGGAGCCTAATTTGCTTAAATACTATTAATGTTAGTAAAGAAATAGCCGAATCAACTATCACTACAATTCTCCCTAAGGGAATATTAGTATATTTGTTAATGATCATTACAACAATATCAATACCTCCTGATGTTGCACCGGATTTAAAAATTAACCCTACTGCAACACCATAGATCAGACCGGCTACTAAAGTGTTTAAAAAATAATCAGGTATAAAGTTAAGTCCATTTGCTCCTTTTGTAGGTAACATGCCATCATGAATTAATGGAGCATATCCATAGAATGTTTCTAATATCCAAACAAAAGCAAAAATTAAAACAGTACATAAAACAGTTTTAGTTCCAAATCTTGGACCTAAAACAAAAGTTCCAATTATAAGTAATGGTATTTCCATGCATAAAGCATAGTAGCTAATTTTCCAAGGGTGAACTGCATTTAATACTGTTGCAATACCATAAGCCCCACCCGGAGCAAGTAAATAAGGGTTTACAAACATTACATTACCTACAGAGAATAATGCACATCCAAGTATTATGTAAAAATACGATAAAAACCACCTTTTTGAAAATAATTTTTCTTCCTTTAAATGTTTCATAATTATTAAACTTAACTAAATACTTAAATTTTTTATTTATTTTTTTTTACCTAAAAACCGGATAAATATAGAATGTAATTATTAATTACGTTAATGTTATTATTTGTCAGGATAATTAGTTATATATGCAAATATAGTATAAAAAGATTAAAGTAATAAACTTTTTCATACACCGAATAATAAGAGTTTTTTGTGTTTATTTTTTTGTTGAATGTAAGATAGAATGATTAAAATGTTAATTAAACAATATAAAAATTTGCAATACGTTATTAAAAAAATATATCTTTGCATGAAGAAACTGCTTAGAATGCAAATTTGATTGAGTAGATTATATTATTATAATTATTAATTTTATTTCTTAAAATATGAAATTATTATTTGTTTTTCAACAATTATTACAAGTTCAAACTCCAAATAGTTTAGATTCCGCAATTTATCAGATGCCTGTGCAACAAGAAGAAGTGTTACGACTATCATTTTTTGAGTTATTCAATAAAGGTGGTTTTATCATGTACATATTACTTGCTTTATCGATAATAGCAATTTACATTTTTGTAGAAAGAATGATTATATTAAAGAAAGCTGCTAAAGATGATAAAGTATTTATGAGCAAAATAGCAGATTATATGCGTCAAGGTTCTGTAAAAGATGCAAAAGTTTTATGTGAATTAACTAACGCACCTTTATCAAATATGATAGGTAAGGGTCTTAATAACTTAGGTAAATCAAGATCTGAACTAGATGCAATAATAGAAAATGTTGGAAGAATAGAAGTATCATCCTTAGAGAAAAACTTACCCTTTTTGGCAACTATAGCAAGTGTCGCACCTATGATAGGTTTCTTAGGAACAGTTGTAGGAATGGTTAAAGCATTTTATAATATGTCGATTGGTGGAAACAATATAGATATAACATTATTATCAACCGGTATTTATCAAGCAATGGTAACTACAATTGGCGGTTTAATTGTAGGTATTATTGCATATGTTTTATATAATATTTTAGTAACTAGGATAGAAAAAGTTGTATTTATACTTGAAACAAAATCAACTGAATTTATGGACGTATTAGACGAGCCGGTTAAATAAGAAATATAAAAGTAATAAAAATGAATATCAGACCACGTAATAAAATAGGAGTAACTTTTAATTCCGCATCAATGTCGGACTTAGTATTTCTATTGTTAATATTTTTTATGTTAACATCAACTTTAATAAGTCCTAATGCTGTTAAATTATTACTTCCGTCATCTAATAGCAGAACTATGGCAAAACCGGCTACTGTAACTGTTTATATTGATGATAAGTATAATTATTATTTTGATGATAATCCTGTTTCCTTAGAGGAGCTACAAAATAAGTTAATGGAATATTTAAATGGCGAAATAGATGCGTCTGTAGTAGTAAGAGCTGATAAAACAGTAGAAATCCAATATTTAGTTAATGTAATAGACGCCGTAAATAATGTAAACGATTATTATGGTACAAAAAACAAAGTAATCTTAGCTACACAACCAATCTCTAAACATGATAGGTAATTTAAAGATTTAAATAAAATGAATTTAAATAACAAAGCAAAAATAGTAGGTCTTATAACATCGGTAGCTATTCATATACTGTTATTAGTGATGCTACTTTTATTTGCATTTAATACTAAATTACCTTTACCGGGCGAAGAAGGTGTAGAAGTTATGCTGGGTTCTGCAAATGGAGGATTTGATTCGGATATGCTTTTCGATTTAATTGAGGAACAACTAAAAAAGCCTTCAGTTAGTTCGGATGATGATAAATTCCTAACTTCAGATTCAGATGAAGAGGTTTTTTTACCAAAAGCTGAACAAAGCGATTCACAAGCAGATACTAAAAATAACTCTACCGATGATGGAGATAAAGATACAGAGCAAAATGTAAAACCAACACCAACAGTTAATCCGAATGCTTTATATAAAGGATCTGCAGGAGGAAATAGTACTCAAAGCGGTTCTTCGGGAGAAGGTGATGGCGGATCTGTTTTTGGAAATCCCAATAGTACTAATTTGTCCGGATTAGGTGGAAGTGGAGATGGAATATCTTTTAGTTTAGGAGGTAGGGGTAGCATCTCTTTGCCTAAGCCAACATATAATTCTGATGAACAAGGGAAAATAGTTGTGTTAATACATGTAAATAAAAATGGCGATGTAATAAAAGCCGAACCGGGTCAACAAGGTACTACTATTGCTGACTCGCGTTTATGGAGACAAACACAAGAAGCAGCTTTACGTTCTAAGTTTGTTCCGGATCCAAAGGCAAATAATGTTCAGATAGGTACTATTACATATAACTTTAAAAAAATTAGTGAGCAGTAAAGTTTTTAAGAAATATTGTTAATGAATAATCTAGATATAAGATATAATGAATGTCTAAATTACTTATATTCACAACTCCCAATGTATCAACGTATAGGTGCTGCAGCTTATAAAGTAGATATAGACAACACAGTAAAATTAGCAGAATATTTTGGCAATCCTCAAAATGAATTAAAATGTATCCATATTGCAGGTACTAATGGAAAAACATCAGTATCTCATTATTTAAGTTCCATATTAACTAATGCTAATTATAAAACAGGTTTGTATACCTCCCCTCATTTAGTTGATTTCAGAGAACGAATAATGGTAAACTCACAAATGATAGATAAGCAATATGTTTGTGACTTTGTAGAAAATAACAAAGAGATATTTGAAAAAATTAAACCTTCATTTTTCGAAATCACAGTCATAATGGCATTTTGTTGGTTTAGAGATACTAAAACTGATTATGCCGTCATAGAAGTAGGTTTAGGTGGGAGATTAGACTCAACAAATATCATAAATCCAATCTTATCTATTATTACTAATATTGGGTTAGATCACACTCAATTTTTAGGTACTACATTACCGGAGATTGCATCGGAAAAAGCAGGAATTATTAAACAAAATGTTCCTGTAATTATAAGCGAAACACAACCGGAAACTTCTGATGTTTTTCTACAAAAGGCAAAAGAAATGAATGCTCCGATTTATTTTGCCGATAAATTGATAAATGTTCATGAAGTTGAGCAAACAGTAAAAAAATTAAAAGTTAAATCTACTTCCTCATTAACTAATCTTACATATAAAGTAAGTAGCAATTTAGTAGGAAGTTACGAAATAAAAAATATAAAAGCAGTTTTAGTTGCAGTAGAACTTCTAAGGCAACAAAATATTTTAATTTCTTACGAAGCATTAAAACAAGGATTAAAACATACTGTATTAAGGGGTAGATGGGATATTATCAATAAAAAGCCGCTTGTAGTATGCGATACGGCTCATAACTTTGAAGGAATTACTGAAGTACTTAAAATGATTAATAATTTCAATTATAATCAACTTCATATAGTTTATGGTTCAGTAAACGATAAAGATATTCATAAAATAGTAGATATACTTCCTGAAAATGCAAAATATTATTTATGTAAACCAAATATCCCAAGAGGTTTAGATATAGAAATATTATCGCAAAAATTTAAAGAAAAAAATCTAAACTATAGAACATTTAACTCTTGCGGGGATGCATTAGTGTCTGCAATGCTTTTGGCACACAAAGAAGATATCATATATGTAGGAGGTAGTACGTTTGTTGTTGCCGAAATCCTTGAACTTATATCAGAATAAACTAAATTACATAGTTTATTATAATTTATTAATATGCATGTTTTGTACGTAGCGTTCTAAAATATGCTATTGGGTATAAAATAAGTATAATAAATTCGTATAAGATTATTCCCTTTTTTAGATCGGACTGATTTAGTTTGGTTAGAGATCTAAATTTATATTTAAACCATAAAAAAGTGCGAATAATAAAAAGTGAAGCAGGTAAGATATAAATCTTAAAAAAAACAACTAATAAAACTAAACATATAATAAATAGTAGAAGTGAAATTGCATAAAAAGCATTTAAAAAACGAGGATATTTTTTTGCAAACTTTAAGTTCGAAATATCGTTTGCTAAGTCTTTATGTAATTTATTAAATTCTGTTTCCTGAGTTTGTGCATAATCTAAAAAGCAGATAGTAGAATTTTTTTTCTTGGCTAATTTATTTAACACACAAGTCCCATCATTATTAATATTAAAATATTGAGTAATATTTTTAATATTGAAAAAGTTAGATTTAGTAAATAAAAAGTTTTTAGGATTTATAGATAATGGCATTTTATAGTATGCATAGCTTAGCATCTTATAATTAGAGATATTTAGTGCATATCTGTGAAGTTTATTAGATAATTTAGGTCTCTTTTTATAGTTGGTAATGCCAATTACATTGCTATATTTAAAATTACAAGAACTACTAACCAAAGTTCTTAACCAAAAAACACTCGAAGGTATACAAGTTAAATTAGTAGTAACGATATATTCATTTTTTGCTGCCTTAATACCTATCGATAATGGAAATATTTTAGATTTGGAAAAATTATTTTTCTCATATATGTTTATCAATTCTAAGTTTGGAATATTATTAACCCAAGCTTCTAAAGCCTCATCATAAAAATCATCATAAGTCACATTTACTACAATAATTTCGAAATTAGGGTATTCTTGATCTAAAAAATGTTGGATATGATTTCTCAATAAATTGACTTTATCCCAAATACAAATAACTATAGAAACAGGTGGTAACTCATCATTAGGGCAAGCTTTAATTTCTTCCATTTTAGAAGATTTCAGTGCTAAATTAGCCTTAATTAAATAAAAAACTTGGTAAATGAAAAAAAATAAAGTAGCACCTGCCAATATGAAAAAATAAATATTATTTAAATTTTGTAAGTTAAAATGCATATGGTTTTTAGAAATTGACAAACTATAATATGCAAAAATATCTATTTATTACAAAAATATGTAGTATTTTTGACGAAAAATATTAAAACTTATAAACATAATGTTTAATGCATATCTCATCATATGAGAAGTCCTATTATTACAATATGTTATAAGTTTAGTATATTTTATATATAATATTATTAATTAATGTTTAAATACGAGTTAATAAAAGTAGATAAAGAAACTAATGCTAGGGCGGGAATACTTCATACGGATCATGGAGATATCCCAACTCCAATTTTTATGCCTGTAGGTACAGTAGCCAATGTAAAATCTGTTCATCAAAGGGAATTAATAAACGATGTTAAAGCAAAAATTATTTTAGGGAACACTTATCATTTATATTTACGTCCCAGAACGGAAATACTCTATAAAGCAGGAGGTTTACATAAGTTTATGGGGTGGAATAAACCTATTTTAACGGATAGTGGAGGATTTCAGATATATTCTTTGTCTAATATAAGGAAAATAAAAGAAGAAGGTGTAAAATTTCAGTCACATATTGATGGTTCTTATCATTTTTTTACACCCGAAAACGTAATAGATACCCAACGTATTATTGGGTCCGATATTATTATGGCATTTGATGAATGTACACCATATCCTTGTGATTATTCTTATGCCAAAAAATCTTTAGACTTAACTAAAAAGTGGTTGCAAAGATGTTTTGTGAGGTATAATGAAACAGACCCTTATTATGGTCATCATCAAGAGTTATTTCCAATAGTTCAAGGAAGTGTTTACAAAGATTTAAGATCCGAAGCTGTTGATTTTGCTTCACAGTTCCAGAGTCAAGGGATCGCAATAGGCGGGTTAGCAGTTGGAGAGCCTAAGGAAGTAATGTACGACATGTTAGATCATGTATGCGACATATTACCAAACGATAGAGCAAGATATTTAATGGGTGTAGGAACTCCTGAAAATATAATAGAATCAATAAGTAGGGGAGTAGATATGTTTGATTGTGTAATGCCGACAAGAAATGGCAGAAATGGTATGCTATTTACACATTCAGGGATTATTAATATAAAAAACAAAAAGTGGGAAGACGATTTTAGTGTATTAGACGAGTTAAATCCATCTTATGCAAGTACAAATTATACTAAAGCATATGTAAGGCATTTATTTGCTGCTCATGAAATTTTAGGCGGTATGATAACCAGTTTAAATAACTTGTCATTTTATCTTAAACTGGTAAGTGATGCTCGGGAACACATTATTGACGGATCTTTTAAAGAATGGAAAAATGAAATTTTACAAAAAGTAACTATACGATTATAGTGTAAAATGAAAAAATTTGATTTATACATAATTAAAAAATATTTTACGACTTTTATTTTGTCTATGTTTCTACTAATTTTAGTAGTAATAGTATTTGATTTATCAGAAAAGTTAGATAAGTTTTTAGTAGATAATATTACATTAAAAGAAATTTTATTCGGCTATTATGCCAATTTTATCCCGTACTTCTTTAATTTATTTTTATATTTATTTGTATTTATTTCTGTAATATTTTTTTCGTCTAAATTAGCACAAAACTCTGAATTTATAGCTGTTTCAAGTGCAGGAATAAGTTTTTATAGGGTAATGAGACCCTATATTTACTGTGCTGTAGTATTAGCATTTGTTGCGTTTTTATTATCTAACTTTGTAATTCCAAAATCTAACGTTAAATTAACTGATTTTGAAAATAAATATTTACGAAAGTCTAATAAATACTCTACATATGCATATGATATCCATGTTCAGGTTGGTGAAAATGAGTATATTTTTATAAAAGATTATACTGCTAAAAAAAATGAAGGAACAAACTTTACATACGAAAAATTAAATTTTCAAGACGGTTTAACTTATAAACTTAATGCCAGAAGTATAAAATTAGATACTATAAACAATGTTTGGATAGCATCCGATTATGTAGAAAGGCAAATATTTGATGATAATGAAATTCTAAGTGAAGGAGATACAAAAGAATTGGATATTAACTTACAGCCTAAAGATTTGGTATTTTTTTCTTATGACATTAAGAATATGAATATGAGGCAATTAAATGAGTTTATTGCAGACGAAAAAAAGAAAGGTGTTCGAAGTATTGTAGAGTATGAAGTAGAAAAACATCTAAGAATCTCAAATTCGTTTGCTACAATTTTATTAAGTATATTAGGCTTTTCTTTGTCGTATCGGAAAAAAAGGTCAGGATTAGGTTGGAATTTAGGTTTTGGTGTAACTTTAACTTTCTTATATGTATTATTAATGCAGGTTACAAAGGTATTTGCAATTAATAAATCGTTAGATCCAATGCTGGCAGCTTGGGTACCAAATATCTTTTTTACAATTGTTACTATAATTGTAGTAAAAATGACTCCAAAATAATACCTTTTTCTTTTTCTTCTTTAAAAGAGTGAATATTAGGTTTAATGTTAAATAAGCCGTAAAAAGCTGATCCGCTACCAGTTAAAGATGCATAAACTGCACCCATATCATAAAGTTTCTTTTTAATATTAATAGAAGAAGGATATTTTTTGAACATAAAGCTTTCAAAATCGTTACTTATAGTAGTTTCCCAAAACTCTACAGGTTGTTCTATTAAATCTTTTAAATTAGGTACATCGATATTGGGAGTTACATTTGAATATGCTTCTTTAGTAGATATGGAAAATGTTGGTATTACTATGAAAATATATTTTGTTAACTTTTTATATAAAGGAGATAGTACTTCGCCCTTTCCACTTCCTATAGCTGGTTTGCTTTCTACAAAAAACGGACAATCGCTGCCTAACATTTCCGCATAACCTTTTAGTTGATTCGTTGTTAAGTTTAAGTTAAATAAAGCATTCAAACTTTTTAACGTAAAAGTTGCATCTGATGATCCGCCACCCATTCCGGAACCTGCAGGAATATTTTTATATAGATAAATATTTACATTAGGCAAGTCATAATCTTTAGCCAATAATTTGTTTGCTTTTAAGCATAAATTGTTATTTATATCACCTTCTAATTTATTTCCGTATAAAATTAGATTTGTTTTAGAATCATTATTTTCTATAATTTCTAAGACATCAAATAAAGGAATTGGATAAAAATAAGTAAAAATATTATGAAATCCGTCGTCTCTTTTATTTGTTATTTGCAAACCAATGTTTATCTTTGCATGTGGAAAAGTAGTCATTTTTTAAATTTTTCAAAAATAATCATTTTTGTTGATATAGATTAATATATTATGACATTTATAGAAAAGCCCCTATCATTATTATATTTTAGAAAGAGATTAGAAAAATTGGAGAATTTTAAAAAGAATCCTTTCGAAGTGCAAAATTCTATTTTTCATAATTTAATTAAACATTCAGTAGGAACAGAGTGGGGAATAAAATATAAATATAAAAATTTAAGTAGTATTAATGATTTTAGAGAAGAAGTTCCAATACAATCCTACGAAACCTTGGAACCCTATTTTATTCGTATGTTAGAAGGCGAGCAAAATATTTTGTGGCCAACTAAAATTAATTGGTTTTCTAAATCTTCGGGTACTACTACAGGAACAAGCAAATATATACCTGTAAGTAAAGAAACTTTGTTTGATTGCCATTACGAAGCGGGGAAAGCTCTAATGGGGACTTATATTAATAATTGCGAAGATACTCGTTTACTAACCGGTAAAAACATATCAGTTATAGGAAGTTTTAGTGATCAATTTGGAAAAGATGTATTAGTAGGAGATGTATCTGCTATATTATCAAAAAATTTACCTCCATGGGCTGATAATGTTAAGTTGCCTCCTAAAGAGATAGCTTATATCCCTAATTGGAATGAAAAAATAATTAAAATAGCTCATAACGTTGTTGATAAGAATGTAACAAGTTTGTTGGGAGTTCCATCGTGGATGTCTGTAATTTTAAGAAAAACTTGCGAATTGTCCGGGAAAACTGTAATGGAAATGTGGCCTAACTTGGAAGTGTTTTTCCATGGAGGAGTATCTTTTGAACCATATAAAAAAATGTATTCAGATCTAATAGATAATCCTAATATGCATTACATAAATGTTTACAATGCATCAGAAGGGTTTTTCGCTTTCCAGGATACCTTGGATAAATCAGATATGTTATTATTGTTAGATTATAACATGTTTTTTGAATTTGTACCGATAGGATCTCAAGATAGTCATTATGCAATAGGGTTAGACGAAGTTGAACTAGGTAAAAACTATGCATTGGTAATATCTAACGACAGTGGTTTATGGAGATATCAAATAGGCGATACTATCCAATTTACTTCGCTATATCCGTTTAGAATAAAAGTAACGGGGCGAACTAAATCTTTTATAAATGTAGTTGGAGAAGAAGTTATAGTAAACAATTCAGATACTGCAATTTCTGTCGCTTGCAGTAAAACAAATTCTTTTGTAGAAGAATATACGGTTGCACCTAAGTTTTTACCTGATGGAAAAGTAGTTCATGAGTGGTATATAGAATTTAAAGACGAACCTGAAGATAAAGAAGCTTTTATTGACTTTTTAGATGAAGCATTACAGGAAGAAAATTCTGATTATAAAGTAAAACGTTTTAATAATTTGATATTACAAAGACCATTAGTTAAATTTTTACCGAATAATACATTTTATAAATGGTTCGAATCTAAAAATAAATTAGGAGGGCAAAATAAAGTTGTTCGATTATCTGAAAAAAGAACTATATTAGATGAATTAGACACATTATTAAACAATTAATACATAATATTATGCACATAGCAATAGCAGGAAATATAGGATCAGGGAAAACTACATTAACCAAATTACTTTCTAAACAATTTAATTGGGAAGCACATTTTGAAGATGTAGATAATAACCCTTATTTAGAAAGTTTTTATGATGATATGCAACGTTGGTCTTTTAATCTGCAAATATATTTTTTAAATAGCAGATTACGCCATATTATCAAAATAAAAGAAACGGATAAAACTGTAATTCAAGATAGAACTATATACGAAGATGCATATATATTTGCTTCTAACTTACATGAAATGAACTTAATGTCTACAAGAGACTACGAAAATTATATTTCAATTTTTGAATTAATGACAAGTTTTGTAAGTCCACCGGACTTATTAATTTATTTAAGAGCTACAGTTCCAACCTTAGTCGAAAATATTCAAAAAAGAGGTCGAAAATATGAAGAATCTATAAGATTGGATTATTTAAGCAGTTTAAACCAGAAATATGAAAAATGGATAGAAGACTATAAAATTGGAAGATTATTGATCATTGACGTAGATAATATCGACTTCGAAAATAACCCTAAGGATTTAGCCACTGTAGTAGATAAAATAAATGCAGAATTACATGGATTGTTCTAATTTAAAAGTTTTAGGAGTTATACCGGCACGCTATGCTTCTACAAGGTTCCCTGGAAAACCTCTTGCATTGATAAACGGTAAGCCTATGATTAGGCATGTTTTCGAAAATGCTTCAAAATGCAAATTCTTAAGTGAGCTTTATGTAGCAACCGACAACAATCTAATATTAAAAGAAGTTCAAAAATTCACTCAAAACGTATTGCTAACATCTCCAAATCACACTAATGGAACAGAAAGAGTAGCCGAAGTTCAAAAAATCCTTGAAAACAAAGGAAAAATTTTTGATGTAATCATTAACATACAAGGTGATGAACCTTTTATAGATCCATCAGATATCACTAAATTGATAAAACTGTTTAATTCAAATAAAAACAAAATCGATACTCAAAACAACAATACTGTTGACATCGCAACCTTAGTTCATAAAATAGAATTTTCAGAAGCAGATGATAATAATAGGGTTAAAGTGGTAATAGATAAAAATGGAAAAGCATTATATTTTAGCAGAAGTGTAATCCCTTTTTTCTCACCTAAAAACGAATTCAAACCTAATTATTATCAACATATAGGAATTTATGCTTTTAACTCAAAAATACTACCCATAATAGTAGAATTACCAAAATCCTCATTAGAAAAATCAGAAAACTTAGAGCAATTACGGTGGTTGGAAAACGGATATAATATTTATACAGATATCACCCACAACAAACCTAACCCGGTAGATGTAGAAGAAGATTTATTAAAATTTCAAAATTGCTAATAAGTTGTTAAAAATAGATTTCTTAAAGTTTGTGATATATGGGCTTATTTTGTATTTTTGCAAAAAGGATTAGTTTGTTATGGATATTACAAAAGATATAATAGAACTTTTATACACTTCTGATTGTGTAATAGTTCCGGATTTTGGCGGGTTTATATTAAATTATCAACCATCTCATATAGATACTAAACAAAATATTTTTATTCCATCAAAAAAACAATTGGGTTTTAATAGTTTATTAAAACAGGATAATGGATTACTTGCCCATAAAATCAGTACTTCTAAAAACATCCCTTATAAGCAAGCTCAAATAGAAATTAAAAATTATGTAGATTTCTTAAATCGAAAATTAAAATTAAAAGAAGTAGTAAACCTAATAGGATTAGGAGTCTTTTATTTAGATAACGAAAATAATTTAACTTTTAAATCACAAGAAGGATTAAATTTTAATGAAGATACTATTGGATTTAGTAACTATTATCTACCGTCTGCAGTTGCTGTAATATCTAAACCTAAACAAGAAAAAAGTGCTAAAGTTATTAAATTAGACGTTAAACGTAAATTAAAATACACTGCTGCAGCTGCAGCAATAATCGCCTTTGGTATCTTTAGCTTTAAAATAGCAGATTATGGTTTCCAAAACGTATATCAAGCAAGTGTAATTCCGTTAGAGAACAAATCTTCCAAAAATGATATAAGAAATAGCGAAAATACTGTTAAAGCAAATAGTGAGATTAATGAAAATTTAACTGACAATCTACCTAAAGTAGAAAATACGGAAAAAACAAATCTCATAGAAGATATAGACATTGAGGATGATATAAAAGAATTGTCTGTAGATAATAACATAAACTCTACAAAATCAACTATAGATAAGACATCGGATAATATTGTTAATACAGATATTATTGAAGAAGCAAAAAATAGAATAGTAGAACCATCTGCCGGAATCCAAACACCATACGTTATTGTTGCATCATTTCCAACAATAGAAGATGCATCTATAGAATTAAATAGAATCTTTAATTTGGGCTATAAAGATGTTTCCATAATATATTCCAACAATAAATACAGAGTAACAATATCTGATAAAACAACTTCTAAAAACTTAGATGAGGTTTTAGAAGATGCTCAAAAACATGTCAATCCTGCAGCTTGGATTTTATTTTATTAATGAATTCTGAAAATTAATACCCAAACAAATACTGATAGCTGTTTTTGCAAAAATTCTCATGAGAATAATCCTTTGTATTATTACATTTATTATTAAAACTATTAAAATATTTCTATAAAAGATGTCGAAAAATAAGTTAATGAGATTTGAACAAAACAAAACCTTTTTTAATTTGTTTCAGCCTAATTTTAAAGATGCAATTAATAACTTTAACTTAAAAGGAAGATGGAAAAATAGTTTTTTTAAAAATAATAATCCTATTGTATTGGAATTGGGATGTGGAAAAGGTGAATATACTGTTGGATTAGCAAAAAAATATCCAGATAAAAATTTTATCGGTTTAGATAAAAAAGGTGCCAGGTTATGGAGAGGATGTAAAACATCGGTAGAAGATAAAATGCAAAACGTTGCATTTATCAGAACACAGATCGAGTTAATAGAATACCTTTTTGACTATAACGAAGTAGATGAAATATGGATCACATTTCCGGAACCGCAACCACAAAATGCAAAAGCAAAAAAACGTTTTACATCACCCATATTTAATAAAAGATATGCTAATATCTTAAATAAAGATGGAATTATTCATTTAAAAACTGACAATACAGACCTTTTTAATTATACATTGGAAGTAGTAAAAAATGATAATCATACTTTATTGAAAAAAACGTTTGATTTATATGAAGAATATCCTGATTGGGAAGTAGCTTCCATCCAAACTTTTTATGAAAGCATTTGGCGCGAGCAAGGCTTAAAAATTAAATATCTTCAATATAAATTAAATAAAGATTATTTTAAAGATAGAACAATTGTAACTACGTTCAACATAAAACAATATTAAACATTATACATATCATTCATTTAATATAAAAAAGATACACAAAACATGAGTTCCGAAGTAAAAAAAATAGCTGCAATACATGATATTTGCGGATATGGAAGATCGTCACTTACAGTAGTAATTCCGATATTATCATCAATGGGTTTTTATGTATGTCCAATTCCAACAGCATTGTTGTCTACAAGTACCGCATATCCTGATTTGTATGTGGTAGATTTAACAGCTCATTTACAGCCAATTATGGACCATTGGAAAAAGTTAAAGTTAAACATAGAAACTATTTATAGTGGATATTTGGGATCTCCGGAACAATGTAAAATAGTGAGCAAATTTATTGATGATTTTTCTGAAAGTAGTAACCTTATTATTGTAGATCCTGTTCTTGGGGATAGTGGGGAATTATACGATACTATGGATAAAGAAATGATAACCTCGATGAGGAACTTAATAGGTAAAGCAAACTTAATTACTCCAAATTTAACAGAAGCATGTTTATTAACGGATATAAAATATAAATCGAAATTTACCAAAAGTGAGATAGAAGACATTGTACTTAAACTTTCCGAAATGGGACCAGAAAAAGTGATAGTAACAGGAATACCTTACAATAACAACGAAGAAACTTTAGTTGCTGCTTATAATAAAGAGAATAAAATATTTTATAGAAGTTGTAAATATATCCCTGCGGAATATCCGGGTACGGGCGATACATTTACATCTGTAGTATGTGGATCATTAATGCAAGGAGCTACATTTGAAAATGCAGTAGATAAAGCTACAAAATTTGTATTCGAAGGTATTTCATTAACATATAAATACAACAGTGATCAGCGCGAAGGAATATTTCAAGAGTTGATATTAAAAAAGCTTAATTCCTAACCTTGTTTGCCTTACACAGGTATTAGATTAGCACTTAGGGTTATCTGTAGTTGAAGGTTTTTATCAAAAATAAGGTATGAAATTTGATAGACTTACCTTTTAATTCTTGTTACTTAATGTGAAATAAAAATTTTATGCTAACTTTGCACATTAATAACAACATTAATTACAATAATAATAGAATATTAAATATGGAAAACAATTTAGATAATAAAATTAAAAATATTATTATAGTTACGTCCGGAAAAGGTGGTGTCGGAAAATCTACAGTATCTGTAAACATAGCAGTTTCCTTAGCTAAAAAAGGGTATAAAACAGGTTTGTTAGATGCTGATATTTATGGTCCATCTATTCCAATTATGATGGGATTAACGAACCAAAAACCTCAAGTAGAAGAATTACCTGATGGTAAACAAATTTTTACCCCTTACGAAAAATACGGAGTAAAAGTTTCTTCTATTGGGTTTTTTATTCATCCGGAGCAAGCAATGGTGTGGAGAGGTCCATTAGCAGCCAGTGTATTTACACAATTGTTAAACGATAACAGATGGGGTGATTTGGATTATTTAATCATAGATGCACCTCCGGGAACTGGTGATATTCAATTGTCTTTAGTTCAATCAGTACCCGTAACAGGTGCTGTGATAGTAACAACACCTCAAGAAGTTGCAGTTGTAGATGCCAGAAAAGCTGTAAATATGTTTAAAAATCCTGACATAAAAGTTCCTATCTTAGGATTGGTAGAAAATATGTCGTGGTTTACACCTAAAGAACTTCCAAATAATAAATATTATATTTTCGGAAAAAATGGCGGTGCGGAAGCTGCAGAAAAATTACACGTTACATTATTAGGACAAATACCTATTATCCAAGGTATTTGTGAAGATTCAGATAACGGAACACCATCTGTTTTGGAAGATGAAGAGTACAGTGAAATATTTGGAGAATTAACAGATAACTTAATAGAAATTGTAGATATTAGAAATTCTGTTTTAAAACCAACTGAGCCCGTTAAAACAGATCCTAATGCAGCAGGTTGTGATGCTTAATAAATGACAATATTCAGGATAGAAAATATTGTAAAATAATATTAAATGAGTATAAATTCTTAAATAAAAATTATGACAATGGCAAAATTAACAGAAAGAGTAAAAGCTGAAATAGAAAAGCTTAGACCTTATTTACAAGCCGATGGTGGCGATATAGAGTTTGTTGAATTAACAGACGAAAACGTAGTAAAAGTAAAACTTTTAGGAGCTTGTGGTTCATGTCCTTATAGTTTAATGACTTTAAAACAAGGAGTTGAGCAAGCATTAAAAAAAGTTATACCGGAAGTTGAAGCTGTAGAACAAGTTAATTAACATAAGAAATAAGAGGAAATTAGTGGAAGTTAGAAGTAATTTCCTCTTTTTATAAATTCTCAATAAATTACTGTTTCTCAAAACAATTATTATTACTTCTATTTCTGTAATTGATCAGAAAATTATAGAATGCTAAATGGTAAAAAACAACTCGATACTATATAAAATACTGATATTATTAGTCTTAATATTTGTAGGTTCAATAATATTCATGTTATTGAACCTTGGTGTTATTTCCATATATGGAGATAGAGTTTTAACAAATATTGGAATATTAAAAACTTTACAAGTAATTTACCAAATATTGGCATTTTTCTTACCTGTATTAATCTTTTATAAGATAACTAATTATTCACTTGTAAACGATTTAGGATTAAAACGAAAAGAAAAATCCACAGTAATCCTTTTTATCATTGTACTATATGTAGTAACAATACCATTAATAAATTGGACTACGGAAATTAACTCTCAAATTGAAATCCCAAGGTTTTTAGGAAGTCTGAAAACTTGGTTTTTGGAGCAAGAAAAACAAGCTGTAGAGTTAACTTTTAAATTTTTAAATACAAGTTCAGTTATAGGTATTTTGACCAACATAGTAGTTTTAGCATTAGTACCTGCAGTAGCGGAAGAATTGCTATTTAGAGGCTGTATACAAAAAATCTTAACAGACAACGTTAAGTATCCTCATTTAGGTGTAATTATTTCATCATTAATATTTAGCATTGCTCATTTTCAATTTTCAGGAATTATACCAAGATTTATATTAGGCTTAATATTAGGATATATTTTTTATTATACGCATAACATTAAATTATCAATGTTATTTCATTTTTTGAATAATGTAATTGCTGTATTAATTGCATTTGTTGGAATTAACTATTTTAATTACACAGCAGAAGATTTAAATTCATCTACAGAATTTTCAAATGTTACTTTGGCTTTACTCTCAATCGTATTAATAGTTTTCATTCTAAGATATATTTTTAAAAATGCTAATAGGCAATCTGAAATTACCGATTAATCCATTAATCTTAGCACCAATGGAAGGTGTTACTGAAATGCCATTTCGGTTAATTTGTAAAAGATTTGGTGCAGATTTAGTGTACACTGAATTTGTTGCATCGGAAGCATTAATCAGAGATGTAGAAAAGAGTTTAAATAAAATAAAAATAGATAAAAACGAAAAACCTGTAGCAGTTCAAATATTCGGAGGGAATGTTTCATCTTTAGTAGGTGCTGCAGAAAAAGTTTTAGAAGTAGATCCCGACATAATTGATATTAATTCCGGTTGTCCCGTTAAAAAAGTAGTAAATAAAGGGGGAGGTGCCGCATTGATGAAAACTCCCGATATCCTTGTAGAATCTGCAGCAAAAATAGTTGAATTGTGCAATAGCAAAACCTGTGTTAATATTGATCCTATACCTGTTACAGTTAAACTTAGATTAGGGTGGGATAATCAAAATATTAACGTTAAAGATATTATCTATCGACTTCAAGATGTTGGAGTATCTGCTGTAACTATTCATGGAAGAACAAGATCACAAATGTATAAAGGTGAAGCAAATTGGGGCATAATCACAGAAATTAAAAATGATAAGAATATTTTTATTCCAATAATAGGAAATGGTGATATAGATTCAGCTGAAAAAGCATATTATTTAAAAAATAAAAGCAATGTTGACGGTTTAATGATTGGGAGGGCTGCCATAGGGAATCCATGGATATTTAAACAAATAAAGCATTTTCTTAATACTAATGAAATTTTATCGGAGCCAAGTTTAACAGAAAGAGTAGATATCTGTACAGAACATTTTTTAGCATCATTAAATCAAAAAGAAGAATATAAAGCAATCATAGAGATGAGACATCATTACGCAAGATATTTTAAAGGTGTAAAGAACTTTAAAACATATAAGATGCAGTTAATGAGTGCAGTTACTACAGATGAGGTTTTAGAAATATTAAATAACTTGGAAGATAATCTTGAAATTGGTTAAAGTAAATTTTGAATTTATTATAAGAAAAGTTGAATTATTATAAAAAAAAATGTAAAGTTGTTGTTGTTATAAAAAAATATATTATATTTGCAGCGCAAAACTTCAAAAGAAGTGGGGCCCATAGCTCAGATGGTTAGAGCACCTGACTCATAATCAGGGGGTCCCTGGTTCAAGTCCAGGTGGGCCCACCAATTTACTTAATTATTTTTGAATTAATAATTTTGAAGGTTAATAATTTTAGGTTAAGAGTTTGGGGTATCTTATAGTTATTTATAAGTACCCTTTTTTTATTTATATAGCTATGAAACATATAATTTCACCCAAAAACATTTCGTTAACAGATATTGAAAATATCATTAATAATAAAGTTACATTAGAATTATCAAACGAAAGCAAACAATTAATAGTTAAATGTCGCGAATATTTAGATTCTAAATTGGAAAACTCAAAGGATCCTGTTTATGGTATTAATACAGGTTTTGGATCTTTATGCAATACTGAAATAAACCAAAAGGATTTATCACAATTACAAACTAATTTAGTAATGTCGCATGCTTGTGGTTGTGGTAACGAAATTCCGGACGAGATAGTAAGATTAATGCTGTTTTTAAAAATCAAATCCGTTGCATACGGAAATTCCGGAGTTAAGTTAGAAACTGTAGAATTAATGATAGAGTTATTCAATAATGATGTATTTCCTATAGTTTATGAGCAAGGTTCGTTAGGGGCATCGGGAGATTTAGCTCCGTTAGCCCATATGTCATTACCATTATTAGGGTTAGGTGAAGTAAAATATAAAGGTGAAAAATATCAATCCAAAACAATATTAGATAAACTTAATTTAAAACCGGTAGTTTTAAGCTCTAAAGAAGGTTTGGCATTATTAAACGGAACCCAATTTATGCAAGCTTTTGGAGTTTTTAGTTTAGTTAAAGGTATCAGATTGAGTAAACTCTCCGATGTAATAGCAAGTGTTTCGTTACAAGCATTTGATGGAAGAATAGAACCATTTGATGAATTAATACATATAATACGTAATCATAAAGGTCAAATTACTACGGCAAAGCGTATCAGAGATTTAGTTGGAGATTCGGGAATCATGAACAAACCTAAAAAACATGTACAAGATCCGTATTCTTTTAGATGTATTCCGCAGGTACATGGTGCATCAAAAGACACTATCGAATATGTGTCCAGAATTTTTACCGAAGAAATTAATGCAGTTACAGATAATCCAACAATATTTCCCGATGATGATAAAATAATCTCCGGTGGAAACTTTCATGGTCAACCATTGGCATTATCTATGGATTTTCTTGCAATTGCATTAGCGGAATTAGGTAATATTTCCGAACGTAGAACTTATCAATTGATATCAGGTGCCAGAGAATTACCAGGTTTTTTAGTAGCTAATTCAGGTTTAAATTCCGGCTTTATGATTCCACAATATGCAGCTGCATCAATAGTGAGCCAAAACAAACAATTGTGTACACCTGCATCAGTAGATTCTATAGAATCTTCTCAAGGGCAAGAAGATCACGTAAGTATGGGAGCAAATGCAGCAACAAAATTGTATAAAGTAGTAAATAATTTAGAATCAATTTTAGCTATAGAATTATTTGTTGCATCACAAGCTTTAGATTTTAGAAAAGGAGAAGATAAAGGAGAAATTATCTCTAAGTTTATTGAGGAATACCGTGACTATGTGCCATTTGTGGAAAACGATAAATATATGCACCCCGAGATAATGAATTCCATTTCATTTTTAAAAAACGTTAATATTAATTTTGTAAAATAAATAGAATTTTAAAAACATAAAAAAGTTTAAATAAATTTGTTTGTTACAAAAAAATTAATATCTTTGCAAGTATAAAGTAGTAAATACTTTGTTGCGTTTTTTTAATAATACGTTTTTTTAGATTTGTATTAATTATAATACTTTTGTATTGTTCTAGTGGTTTGTTCCAAAGTAGATAGAAATATTGGAAATGGAAGATTTCTGAATAAGATAAAACCACAAAAAAAACAATTTTGAGACTTATTATTAACAAAGACAAGAAGTAAATTTTTATAAAAAAATAGAAAATTTAAAAACGAAAAATAATTAATAATTAAATTAAATTTATCATGAAGAAGATTTTACTAATTGCATCGGCTTTCTTATTTACATTAGCTGGTGTTGCTCAAGAAAAACAACAAGCCACTGAGTTGGCAAAAGAGGTTGTAAAACAAGCTACAATACAAAAAGCTGATGATGGAACAAGAATAGTTCATATGCCTTACAATCCATCAGAATCAGCGTATGCTCAAACACGTGCAGACGAAGAATATAAAGTTGGTATTACCCAATATGACTTACAAACTAATAGTGATTTAGGAAGTAGATTTTTCCGTTTTGCAGATGGAACTATAGGTGCTACCTGGACTGGTGGAATTGAAAGTGCTCCTGCATTCCCTGATAGAGGTTCATTTTACAATTATTGGGACGGTCAAGAATGGGTTATTCCTTTTGCTGAAGTTGGTCGTATAGAAGAAGAACGTCGTGGTTGGCCTTCATATGGTCCTTATGGCGAAATGGGTGAAGCTGTTTTCTCACATGCTGATGGTATTGCAATGTACACACGTGAAGTTAAAGGTCAAGGTGAATGGGTAAAAACAACTCCTTTAGTTTCATCAGCAGATAATACATGGCCACGTTATTGTAACAATAATGGTACAATTCACTTATTAGAAGGTTACCAAGTAAGTGCTGTAAATAAAGTCCTATATTCAAGAAGTCAAGACAATGGAGCTACTTGGAGTCCACAAGGTATTCAATTACCTGAAATTGGAACAGATTTCTACACAGATAAGTCTTTTTCTGCTGACGATTATGTTTGGGCAGAACCAAGAAATGGTGTTATTGCTTTTGCATTATTCTCATCAACAGCAGATCTTGTTCTTATGAAGTCAACAGATGATGGTGAAACATGGCAAAAAACCATAGTTTGGGAACACCCAATACCACAATTTGATTATACTACAACTGCTTATACAGATACATGTGTAGCTCCTAATGGTACAGGTCAAATAGCTATAGATGACGAAGGTAAAGTTCACATGGTATTCGGTACATGTGCTACAGAATTCCGTGAACCATCAGACGATGGTTCTTACTACTATTTCCCACTTTGGGGACACTTAATGTATTGGAATGAAGATATGGATACATTTACAGGAAGCACAAATCAATATAGAGTTTTAGATCCACAAGTAAATGAAGCATTATTTGATAATAATAGTTTAGTTTTATTATATGGATTAGACTTTGACGGTGATTTCTTGCCACAAGGAGAAAATACAGAACAAGCTTCTTACAGACAATTAGGTCCTATACAAGGTGCTTCATTAGCATACGGAGAAGATAATAAAATGTACTGTGCTTTCAGTGCAAGAGATGAAAGACGTATTATTACAGGTGAAGATGGTGCAAGCTATTGTGCTACTCAAGTTTTCTTAACCAGTTTTAAATATGACGAAGGTTTGGATGAATGGGTATTAGACCAAGATTGGTGTACTCCTGAAGAAGGTGATATGGTAACAGAAAATGCTGAATTAGATTACTCAGGATTCTTCAGAGTTAATGGTCACTTCTTACATGGAAAAGATGAATGTGTATATCCACAAATAGTAGTTCAACCTGGTGATGATCCAAAAGCTAATATGTATGTATTCTTCCAAGTTGACAGCAAACCTGGTTTAGCACTAGATGAAAACAATGCTGCACAAACTTCTTATACCGACAACGTTATTTCAATGTGGGCTAATACTAAAGATTTTTCAAGTCCAACTATTCCTGAAGGAAATTCAATTGAAGAATCAACAGCTATCGAAAACACAATGGAAGTATATCCAAATCCTATAACAGATGGTAAAGTAAACGTTGTAGTTAAAGAAGCAAACAACTGTGTTATTTACAACATTTTAGGACAAGTAGTAGCAGAACAAAAATTAAGTGCAGGTGTTAATACAGTTTCTGTAAGTAACTTAAACTCAGGTGTATATTTCATTACAGCTGGAACATTAACACAAAAAATAGTTATTAAATAATTAGTTTAGTTATTAAAACTAATTATCAATAATTATTAAATTTAGAAAAATTAGATTTTATCTAAATATATAAAACAAAAGGGATGTCATTCGACATCCCTTTTTTGTTTTCATTTTCATTTTCATTTCCATCATTACTTTTTAATGTACACTCTCCACCCACACACATTTAGACACTCACTCACACATTCAGGCACTCATTCACACCCTCAGCCCCTCATGACCCATACACATTCATTTACTCACACATCCAAATACCCAAACAACCATATACCCATACACATACAAATAATTTTCATTTTTGCTATAATCTGCATATCTCTTATCACCTTAGAAAATATTTTATTAGTTTAGAAAAAAACAATGTGGATTATCTTTAGATTGGTATTAATTTTGATGCTATTATATAGGTTAGGGAGGTTCGTTCCGATGTAGATAGAAATATTGAAAAAGGAAAACTTCTTATAAATATAAATAAAATACAAAAACAATTTAAAGAAATAATTTTAGAAATATTAATTAACAAAATACTTAAGTAAATTTTTTTTTAAAAATTTAGAAAATTAAAAACGTAAAATAATTAATAATTAAATTAAACTTATCATGAAGAAGATTTTACTAATTGCATCAGCTTTCTTATTTACATTAGCTGGTGTTGCTCAAGAAAAACAACAAGCCACTAAGTTGGCAAAAGAGGTTGTAAAACAAGCTACAATACAAAAAGCTGATGATGGAACAAGAATAGTTCATATGCCTTACAATCCATCAGAATCAGCGTATGCTCAAACACGTGCAGACGAAGAATATAAAGTTGGTATTACCCAATATGACTTACAAACTAATAGTGATTTAGGAAGTAGATTTTTCCGTTTTGCAGATGGAACTATAGGTGCTACCTGGACTGGTGGAATTGAAAGTGCTCCTGCATTCCCTGATAGAGGTTCATTTTACAATTATTGGGACGGTCAAGAATGGGTTATTCCTTTTGCTGAAGTTGGTCGTATAGAAGAAGAACGTCGTGGTTGGCCTTCATATGGTCCTTATGGCGAAATGGGTGAAGCTGTTTTCTCACATGCTGATGGTATTGCAATGTACACACGTGAAGTTAAAGGTCAAGGTGAATGGGTAAAAACAACTCCTTTAGTTTCATCAGCAGATAATACATGGCCACGTTATTGTAACAATAATGGTACAATTCACTTATTAGAAGGTTACCAAGTAAGTGCTGTAAATAAAGTCCTATATTCAAGAAGTCAAGACAATGGAGCTACTTGGAGTCCACAAGGTATTCAATTACCTGAAATTGGAACAGATTTCTACACAGATAAGTCTTTTTCTGCTGACGATTATGTTTGGGCAGAACCAAGAAATGGTGTTATTGCTTTTGCATTATTCTCATCAACAGCAGATCTTGTTCTTATGAAGTCAACAGATGATGGTGAAACATGGCAAAAAACCATAGTTTGGGAACACCCAATACCACAATTTGATTATACTACAACTGCTTATACAGATACATGTGTAGCTCCTAATGGTACAGGTCAAATAGCTATAGATGACGAAGGTAAAGTTCACATGGTATTCGGTACATGTGCTACAGAATTCCGTGAACCATCAGACGATGGTTCTTACTACTATTTCCCACTTTGGGGACACTTAATGTATTGGAATGAAGATATGGATACATTTACAGGAAGCACAAATCAATATAGAGTTTTAGATCCACAAGTAAATGAAGCATTATTTGATAATAATAGTTTAGTTTTATTATATGGATTAGACTTTGACGGTGATTTCTTCCCACAAGGAGAAAATACAGAACAAGCTTCTTACAGACAATTAGGTCCTATACAAGGTGCTTCATTAGCATACGGAGAAGATAATAAAATGTACTGTGCTTTCAGTGCAAGAGATGAAAGACGTATTATTACAGGTGAAGATGGTGCAAGCTATTGTGCTACTCAAGTTTTCTTAACCAGTTTTAAATATGACGAAGGTTTGGATGAATGGGTATTAGACCAAGATTGGTGTACTCCTGAAGAAGGTGATATGGTAACAGAAAATGCTGAATTAGATTACTCAGGATTCTTCAGAGTTAATGGTCACTTCTTACATGGAAAAGATGAATGTGTATATCCACAAATAGTAGTTCAACCTGGTGATGATCCAAAAGCTAATATGTATGTATTCTTCCAAGTTGACAGCAAACCTGGTTTAGCACTAGATGAAAACAATGCTGCACAAACTTCTTATACCGACAACGTTATTACAATGTGGGCTAATACTAAAGATTTTTCAAGTCCAACTATTCCTGAAGGAAATTCAATTGAAGAATCAACAGCTATCGAAAACACAATGGAAGTATATCCAAATCCTATAACAGATGGTAAAGTAAACGTTGTAGTTAAAGAAGCTAACAACTGTGTTATTTACAACATTTTAGGACAAGTAGTAGCAGAACAAAAATTAAGTGCAGGTGTTAATACAGTTTCTGTAAGTAACTTAAACTCAGGTGTATATTTCATTACAGCTGGAACATTAACACAAAAAATAGTTATTAAATAATTAGTTTAGTTATAAAAACTAATTATCAATAATTATCAATAATTATACAATTTAGAAAAATTAGATTTTATCTAAATATATAAAACAAAAGGGATGTCAAATGGCATCCCTTTTTTGTTTCATTTTAAATTAAGTTTGTAAAGCGCTTAACTTAACTTTTCTACTTTACTTCGCTAATTCACTTTTTTTATATCCTTCAAAATTAATATTTGGGTAGATTTGATTGGTACTTAATAATTTTTGAGTGAATAATTAATAACTGTCTGAAAAGTAAAAGTAACCGACATAAATCCTAATAAATCATTTCAATGTGTCTTAACCAATTTTATAAACAGAAAGCTTAAATGTATTAAAGTTTTATTAGTTGTTTTTCCACCTATCTAAACGCTTCATCCCGCGTGTGAACATCCATGCAGTAAATTTGTTGTAACCGTCTTCAATCATTTTCTTACGGCAAAATTCCTGAAATTCGGATACAGTTCCATTAAAAGTAAATTCTCCATTTTGATAGCAATGGCTACAGTAGTTTTCATTTTTGCTATTATCGGCGTTTGTTCCGCCACCTTGTGGGTCTTTATTAATTGGCATTCCACAACTTTGACAAATTTTTTTTTAGAGCTCATCTTTTTCGTATTAAAATTTAACTTTTTATTAGAGATGTCAGCAACAACATTATCATCCTGGTTACTAACAGCTAATAATAAAAACAAATATACAACATTAATATTAATCTTATAACATTTATACTTTGTTTTTCTAATTTTATTATTATCCTAAAAAAATCAGTAAATCAGTGGAATACGATAAATTTAATTCGATCAAAAATTATATTATTTAAGTTTTGATATATCATTAATTTACCTTACTTTTGTAATAATCTTGAGTTTAAAAATCCAAAATTATTACCACTGTGTTTCCGTTTTGCTTCATGGTACCGACGATAGAGAAAAAAAGCAAAAAATAGTATCTTATAAATTTACAGAGGTATTTCTATTTAAAGTTCATTAGTAATGACAAAAAATAAGGAGATAAAGTTATGAAAAAAGTAATTTTAAGTTTATTAGTAATCGTTTTGTGCGCCGTAGTATGTAACAAAAAAGATAATCCGGAAGAATTTGGACAAATTACGTTTGGTTCAAATTATGACATTGTTAATTGTCCTATTCAAGTATCTGTTTACATAGATGATCTTTTTGTTGGAGAAATTAGTAGTCCTTGTGATTCAATAGTCGATTGTGGTATAGAAGGTAACGTAACCAAATCAGTTGAAATGGGTACTCATACATATAAATGTTTATTGCAATCACCTGAAACTGACAGTTGCTACAATGAAATAAAAGGTACAGTTCACGTAGATAAAGATGAATGCAAGAAAATATTTATAGATGTATTAGAGAGTTTGTAGGTGGGTTTTTTATAGGGAAGTGTCCCAAATAGTTTGAAAACTGTTTTTATTTTTGCAAAAAACTTAGTCTTATGCAAAAAAATCTTCTTATCCTATAGGGAAAGAAAGCCTGCGCTTTAAGATACATTAATATCCTTAATATCTGTTACAACTAATAATTATCTTTTTCTATATTTTTAGTCACTCCTAGGTTAATAATTAACAGCATCGGATTGACTCGTAAAATGGAATTTCATTACAGACTACTTATGTCATATTTGCTCCCTTTTCTATAGCTTTCCAAGCTCTAATTTTAGCTTTCCAAGCTATATTTTTATGTTAATATTTGTTAAAAAGAATTGACAATTTAGCCATCTAAAGATTAATGATTGAGTGCTAATTTAATTATTAATCTTAAATTTTTTATTATGGCAAACAATAATAAATATTGTCAATTAATGAAGCCGGGTTATGATTATCATGTTTATAATCAGGGAAATAACGGCGAAAATATCTTCAAACGAAGAGATGATAGAATCAGGTTTGAGGTATATTTATATGGCTATATGCAAGATGTAGTCAACTTTTACACAATCTCATTGCAAAAGAACCACTTTCATCTTGTAATTCAGGTAAAATCTGTAGAGGAAATCTTAGCCAAAGTAGATGAAGATGAATTACTTCAAGATTTTGTAGAACGTCTTGATAGTGAAGATGAAGAGTACATTGCAAGTAGAGTTGTAAGTGAATTATTCCGTAGGTTTTTTATGAGCTTTGCAATTTTCTTTAATCTTAAATATAAACGCACAGGAAGTTTATTTAGAAAAAGCTTTAAGAGAATCTGGTTGCATGACTTACAGTATTTAAGAGATTGCATCGTTTATGTAAATCGGAATATAACGCACCATAACCCTCGACTTAGCTATAAGACCTATGAATGGTGCTATTACAGCAGATTTTTAGACGATAATTATATCGAAAGTTTAAAAGGTACTTTTTTTGATTTTGAAAGAATCTTTGGCAGCAAAAAGAATTTTATCTATTTGCATGAACGCAAAGATTTATACGATGCCAATTACTCGATAGAATAGTTGAAATCGGCCCTATCTCCGGGAAAAGAGAACTTATTATCCATATGTACTCAGTATGTGTTTTTTAACATACAGCCCTCAGTATGCCCAAACCAATCAAAAAAATCCTCAAAAAAATTTTTCCACAATTATTTTTCTAAAATTTCCAATTTATTCGAAAAAAATGTCTAAAAAAATGATTTTTTTGCTGAAAAAAGTCAAAAAAATGCGAAAAAAACTCGTCGAAATTAGAAAAATTCATTTTTTAATAATCAGCTTAGAAAGCTATAAAAAATAGAAAGCTATATAAAAAAGCTATTAATTTTATTATCTTTGTACCAAATTAAGCACAAAACAATATGAAAACAACAAATTTAGAACAAATTAAAGAATTGGGAATTACAGAAAATGATGTAAAAAATCAGATAAATCTCTTTAAAAAAGGCACTAATTATATTAAATTGGATGGGCCGGCATTATTAGGAAAAAATATCATTAAGTTTAAAGATGTTGAGTATGATTTGCCAAGTTATATTAAACTGCAAAGTTTTATTCCGGCAAGCGGAGCTGCAACACGAATGGTTAAGTTACTGTATAATACTTTAGATGAGATTAATAATAATCCTAACTTTAAGATTTCCAAAGACGATTCGTTACAATCGTTATCGTATTTTTTTGAGAACTTGCATAAATTTTCGTTTTACAATCAGTTAAAAGCTTGTTTAGCTAATGATGATTTTGATATCGAGGAGTTGTTGCAGAGCGAAAATTATAAAATCATTATAGAATATATTTTATTTGATAAAGGTTTAGGTTATGGCAATTTACCAAAAGCTTTAATCTATTTCCATACTGATAATCAAACTCCTGTTTTTGCATTTGAGGAGCATTTAAATGAGTCTGCCAAGCTAAATAATTCAGGCATTGCGTATTTGCACTTTACTATCTCGCCGGATCATATAGAGATGTTTAAAAGGCAATTAGATCTTTTAGTTCCCAAATACGAGAAAAAGTATAACTGTAAGTTTGAAATTTCTTATTCAATTCAAGAACCTTCTACGAATACGATTGCTGTTAATCCGGATAATACTCCTTTTGTAAATAGCGATGGTTCGTTGTTGTTTAGGCCTGCAGGTCATGGTGCATTAATTCATAATCTCAACAATATTGATGCTGATATCATTACTATAAAAAATATAGATAATGTTTTACCCAATTCTAAAAATGATATTATTATTGAGTATAGGAAGAAGATGATTGTGAGTATAATAAATTATTATAATAAGCGAAATCATCTTTTGGATATCTTAGATAATATGATTGATACTAATAACTATGATTCTTCAAAGATAAAAACAATTGAAGAAGAAGTTGTAAATTTATTTTTGATGTTTCTTCCTAATGATTATTTAAATCTCCCTGAGAATAAGAAGGTTATTGTTCTTAAAAAAATGTTGGACAGGCCTATTAGAATCTGTGGAATGGTAAAGAATGAAGGTGAGCCGGGTGGGGGTTCTTTTGTTGTTGAGGATAAAGCAGGCAATAAATCATTACAGATAGTAGAAAGTTCTCAAATTAATCATAATGATGAAGCTCAAGAAGCTATATTTAAATCTTCTACGCACTTTAACCCTGTTGATATAGTATGTATCATTAAGGATAAAGATGGTAAGAAATATAATTTATTGGATTTTGTTGATAAAGATGCATATTTTATTTCAGAAAAATCTAAAGATGGAAAGCCACTAAAGGCCTTGGAACTTCCGGGGTTATGGAATGGAGCAATGGGAAGTTGGATTACGATTTTTGCTGAAGTACCTATTGAAACTTTCAATCCTGTGAAAACGGTAAACGATTTGTTAAGAGAACAACATATTTGTTAAAAAATACTGTATCTATGTACAATCAAGACAATATCTTTACGAATATGACTGCTATTCGGAAAGTTCACTTTATTGTAGGTATTTACAATTTATGTAATAGCTTTAAGTATTAGTTAGGAACAATATATATGTTTAAAAAAAAAGACACTGAAACAGTGTCTTTTTTTGTTACTATTATGTGTTTTTGCATTTTTAATCAATCTATTGAAATAACTTATAAAAATTATTGATTGAGATTATTATTTTTTGTTACGATTTTCAAATCTTATAAAACTTCTTCAGTTTCTAATAAGTTATTGATAATAAACTCTTGACGTTCAGGAGTGTTTTTGCCCATGTAAAAGCTAAGCATTTCGTTAATAGATGCATTACTACTAAACATTACAGGTTCTAACTTAATATCTTTACCAATAAATGCTTCGAACTCCTTAGGAGAAATTTCCCCTAACCCTTTAAATCTGGTAATTTCCGGATTTTTCCCAAGTTTTTTTATAGCCTCTTCCTTTTCCTCTTCAGTATAACAATAAATGGTAGATTTGCTATTTCTAACTCTAAATAGAGGAGTTTGTAAAATGTAGACATGCCCTTGTTTCACTAATTCCGGATAGTATTGAAGAAAGAATGTCAGTAATAGCATTCTAATATGCATACCGTCAACATCAGCATCCGTTGCAATAACTACATTATTATATCTTAACCCATCTAACCCTTCTTCTATATTTAATGCTGATTGTAAAAGGTTAAATTCTTCATTTTCGTATGCAATTTTTTTACATTTACCATAACTATTATAAGGTTTACCTCTAAGACTAAAAATTGCTTGTGTTTCTACATTTCTGGATTTAGTGATTGATCCGCTTGCCGAATCACCTTCAGTAATAAAAATAGTTGAATCTAACTTTGATTCATGATTAGAGTTTAGATGTACTTTGCAATCTCTTAATTTTTTGTTATTTAGGCTAGTCTTTTTTGCAGTTGTTCTCGCGATTTTACGTATGCTGTTAATGCTTTTGCGTTCTTTTTCCGATGAAATGATACGCTTTTGCATTTTTTCAGCAACTTTAATGTTTTTATGTAAATAATCGTCTAAGTGTTTTTTAACAAACTCATTAATTACAGTTCTTACAGATCTGCCATTGGGCTCCATAACAGTGGAACCTAATTTTGTTTTAGTTTGTCCCTCGAATTGAGGATCTGTAAGTTTAATACTAATGGCAACTACTATGGATGTTCTAACATCTTGAGGATCAAAATCCTTTTTTAGAAAATCTTTAATAGTTTTAACTAAAGCTTCCTTAGTTGCAGCAATGTGTGTACCACCATGGATAGTGTTCTGACTATTTGCAAATGAGAAAAACTCTTCGCTATAAGAATAATTTCTGTGAGTAAAAGCTATATCTAAATCATCATCTTTAAAATGAATAATAGGGTATTGCATTTCGTTTTCTGTAATATTTTTAGAAAGCAAATCTATTAATCCATTCTTGGAAAGATATTTGTTTCCATTGTAATCTATTGTTAATCCAACATTTAGAAAACAATAATTCCATAATATCTTATCAACATATTCATCCATAAACTCATAATTAGAGAATAACTCTACATCGGGAGTAAATTGGATAAAAGTACCGTTTTTTTCTGTAGTATCTTCTATATCATAATCTTTGATAAGATCGCCCTTGGCAAATTCTACCTTTTTACACTTCTTATCTCTATATGAGATGGCAGTAAAACTGGATGATAACGCATTAACAGCTTTGCTTCCCACACCATTTAATCCAACTGATCGTTTAAACGTTTTAGAATCGTACTTTGCACCGGTATTCATTACACCAACACATTCGTATAACGACTCCAAAGGGATACCTCTACCGTAGTCTCTAACGGTAACAGTTCCATTATTGATAGTAACGTTGATAAGCTTTCCTTCGCCCATCATAAACTCATCTATAGAGTTATCAATAATTTCCTTTAACAGAATGTAAATACCATCGTCTTGAGATTTTCCATTTCCCAATTTCCCGATGTACATCCCCGGACGATGCCTGATGTGCTTTTTCCAATCTAGCGTTTTAATATCATCACTAGTATATGCTACAGATGTAGTATTTGTTAAGTTTAATTCTTCAATATCCATGCGTCTCTATAACCGTATTGGTTTACTACTGTGCTCTTAAAGTTATCAGCTGCAGGACGGTTGTTAAATTTACCTGCAATAATTCTAAATTTTCCGTCTTTTGTTAAAATTTCGGCATTGTTTAACCCTTGTTGTTTAAAAACATTTAACATCCTATTTGCCGAATTCATATCAGAAGCAGAACCCACAACAACGTACCAAATATCACCGGTTGTTTGTTCTACTTGCGGTTGAGTATGGATTTGCTCTGTTACTTCTTCTTTCATTTCTTCCTCTTCAACCTTATTATTGTTATTATTGGAATAAATTTCGGAATATTTAACTTCTTTGCTTACTTCTACTAATTTATTTTCTTCTTTAGATTTAGTATTAGCTAAAACTGCCGGTTCTCCTTCACAAAACGAAACAGTACCTGTATTATCATCTAAAGGACCAAACCAAACAGATGTGTACCCCTCAAAATGACTAACACCAATAACTTTCCACATCGAAGTGCTATACTCTTGTCTGTTAAGCATCATATTATTGATATCAGGTTGTTGTTTCCATCTTTCAAAAATTAAACGAGGAGAAAAAACACCGCTACTATAATAAATAGCTTCTAAAGATTGCCCATTATATCTTGTAATTTCCGATGGTTTATCTTTTATTTCTTTTATAGGTTTTTTAGATTTTTTAAAATTAAGTTTATTCCATTTTCCTTTATTAGACCAAGAATACAATGATTTTCCTTTAATGTGAGGTTTATTATAAAATAAATCTGCAGTATGCATATCAGCTGTATATGTTAAAGCAGCAGAAATATCAAGAGAAGGTAAACCATTTTCTACCCTATAATCGTTTATTAAATTTAATAATTCTCGTTCTTCGTTACTAATACAAATTGAAGAATAATTTTGTCCAAATATCATTCCCGATAGAAGAACAAAAGTAAAAATAAAAAAGTGTTTTCTCATCATTATAAATTTAATATGTTAATAATCAATATTAATGAGTACAAATATACAAAAAATATAGTTAAAATAAATTGCTCAGAAAGTAATTATATTAACAATTTTGATATATATTTGTTAATTAATTAGTTTTATACGTTTTAAATATAATAAATGCGCTTTATTTAATTTAAAACACAATAATAAATAATTTGTGGATTATTTAATTAATCAAAATAAATTATATTTTGTCAATATAAAAACGATAAAACAATAAAATTATTTTATTTTGATACGTTGTTCTTACAAGTAAATAGATTTTTATCTGTGTTGTTTAATTAATAATATTCTAAGAACTATTAAAAATAAGAAAATAATGGAATATAAAGGAAATAAGTCGAAAAAATTACTATTTGGGATGATGTTAGTGATAGTACTATTTCCTTCGTGTGCTGCAAAGCGGAAAGCTACCAGAAGCGGTCCGTTATTAATTAAAAATAGTGTGGAAATATTAAATACAGATTCCACAGATATAAAATCTTCTGATTTAATAAATTATGTTTCTCCGTCCCCAAACAAAAAATTTCTTGGATTATTTAGATTAAAATTATTTTATTACGAACAAGCGCAAGTAGGGAAAGATACTAAATTTAAAAGATGGTTAAATAAAAAATTTGGGGAACCACCTGTTTATGCTGACTCTTCCAGATTCGAGAAATCTGTGGAACAAATTGAGCAACAATTGTTTAATCTGGGATATTTTAGTCCTACTGTAACCTATGAAGTTTCTCCAAAAAAAAGTGGGAATGTTAAAGTTAAGTATTTAGTTGACACTTACATTCCTCACAGATATAGTGAAGTTCATTTCAATATCGCTGATGATGCAATAAAGCAAATTGCATATCCTGACAGTACATCATCATTAATTAGGGAAGGGGATATTTTTAATGCCTATACCCTAAACAATGAGAGAAATAGAGTGGAAAAACTTTTACGTAATAATGGGTATTATTACTTTTCAAAAAACTTGATTCAATTTAATGTAGATACTACTGAAGATTTTAAAGCAAAAGTTTTTATGGAGATGGAAAACCCTATTGTGAATGTAGATGAAAAACCGGAAGAAATCAAACTCCAAAAATATTATATACGAAATGTAGATATTTATCCCAATTTTGACTTCAATTATGATTATGACAAGTTTAAGTATGAATTAAATTTTGCTCAGTATGATTCTAATGATACATTATTCAACGGAAAGTATAATGTTTATCAGATTGGGAAAACAAAATTGAAACATAAATACATTATTAGTGCGCTTGATATAGAACCGGGTCAAGAATTTAGAATAGATAACGTAAGTAAATCATACAAAGGCTTATCTACATTACAGATAATCCGATATTCCAATATTTCATTTACTCCCGCATCTAATAATTTAAACGATTCGTTATTAGATTGTAGGGTGGAGATGATAAGGCGACCTGTTCACGTACCTTCTATAGAAGCAGAAGCAACTAACTCTTACGGAAAATTAGGTCTGGGTTTAAACTTAGTATATAAAAATAGAAATATTTTTAGAGGTGGCGAAACTTTCTCGTTAAAAAATTCCGGAGCTATGGAACTCCAACTTGTAAAACGAGAAGAAAACGCTCCTGTCTTGCATACTATTCAATTTGGGACAGGAATACAACTTTTCTTCCCAAGATTTTTGCTACCATTCAAATTGGGAAAACTTCCAAGATATATGTATCCGCAAACTAATATAGATTTAGGATACAACTATCAAAGGCGAACGATATATAAGCGTCATATTTTTAATTCTGCAATAAGATATAGCTGGCAGCAAACCCCAACAATTTCACAAGTATTTTCTCCGGTCGATATCAATTTTATCAAGATAAACACCTCAGAAGAATTCCAACAAATGTTGGATGCAATGACCAATACACAGTATAAAAGCCAATATACAGACCACATTATCATGGCTACACGCTATACCTTTACATTTAATAATCAGAAAGCAGCCAATATTGGCGATTTCTTTTACTTACGATTCCAGGTAGAAACCGCAGGAAACGTATTAAATGGCGTGAATAGGATGTTCAATATGCCAAAAGCAGAAGAAAAAGACTATTATGAAATCCTAAAAGTGCGATATGCACAATACGCACTATTCGATGTAGATTTCAAATATTTCCATTACTTTACACCCAAAAGTAGTATTATTGCCAGATTTGTTGGAGGTATAGGAATTCCTTATTCAAACTCGGAGGCGTTGCCAATGGAAAAAAGTTTTTTTGCAGGCGGCTCTAATGATATGAGAGGATGGATCTTAAAAACCTTAGGACCAGGTTCCTACAGCAGCGATATCAATTTAGAACGATTAGGCGACGTAATGCTTAAATTCAACTTCGAATACAGATTTCCGATCCACAACTTTATTCGCGGTGCCATCTTTGCAGACGTCGGAAATATCTGGCTTTTAAAAGAAGATAATAACTTCCCCGGTGGAGAATTCAAATTCAACAGGTTTTACAAAGAATTTGCGGCAGACATTGGTTTAGGCCTTCGATTCGACTTCAACTTTGCTGTGATCCGTTTAGATGTTGGATTTCCGGTAGTAGATCCGTCACTTCCAGAAAACCAACGAATACGCCCAATAAAAGACTACAAATTTAGCGATATTATCCCGATGATCGCAGTTGGGTATCCGTTCTAAAGTAAACGTATCTCTATTTTCCAATATTTTCTCAAATTTCTGTTTTTTTTTACAGCTTTCTAAGCTATATTTTTATGTTAATATTTGTTAAAAAGAATTGACAATTTAGCCATCTAAAGATTAATGATTGAGTGCTAATTTAATTATTAATCTTAAATTTTTTATTATGGCAAACAATAATAAATATTGTCAACTAATGAAGCCGGGTTATGATTATCATGTTTATAATCAGGGAAATAACGGCGAAAATATCTTCAAACGAAGAGATGATAGAATCAGATTTGAGGTGTATTTATATGGCTATATGCAAGATGTAGTCAATTTTTACACAATCTCATTGCAAAAGAACCACTTCCATCTTGTAATTCAGATAAAATCCGTAGAGGAAATCTTAGCAAAAGTAGATGAAGATGAATTACTTCAAGATTTTGTAGAACGTCTTGATAGTGAGGATGAAGAGTATATTGCAAGTAGAGTTGTAAGTGAACTATTCCGTAGGTTTTTTATGAGTTTTGCAATTTTCTTTAATCTAAAATATAAACGTACAGGAAGTTTATTTAGGAAAAGCTTTAAGAGGATCTGGTTGCATGATTTAGAATACTTACGCAATTGCATAGTTTATGTAAATCGGAATGTCACGCATCATAATCCTCGACTTAGCTATAAGACCTATGAATGGTGCTATTACAGCAGGTTTTTAGACGATGATTATATCGAAAGTTTAAAAGGTACTTTTTTTGATTTTGAAAGAATCTTTGGCAGCAAAAAGAATTTTATCTATTTGCATGAACGCAAAGATTTATACGATGCCAATTACTCGATAGAGTAGTTGAAATCGGCCCTATCTCTGGGAAAAGAGAACTTATTATCAGTGAGTATCAGTATGTATTTATTAACATACAGCCCTCCGTATGTCCAAAACAGCCAAAAAAATCCTCAAAAAATATTTTCTACAATAATTTTTCTAAATTTTCCAATTTTTTCAAAAAAATTGTCCCAAAAAATGATTTTTTTGATGCAAAAAGTCAAAAAAATGCGAAAAAAATTCAATGAAATTAGAAAATTTCTTTTTTTAATAATCAGCTTAGAAAGCTATTAAAAAAGCTATAAAAAAAAGAAAAGGTCATTTGAATTTCCGCAACAAAATCACCCTTTGCGTACTCCGCGTAATAGCGGTGTACAGCCATCGCAAAAAGTCCTTGTTAAGTTGGTCGGATGGGATAAAGCCCTGATCGATGAAAACATTTTCCCATTGGCCGCCTTGTGTTTTATGACATGTGAGGGCATAACCGTATTTGACCTGCAAAGCGTTGAAAAATTCATTATTGCGAATTTGCTTATTGCGTTCTGCTTTATTTTCTATGCCAATGTAATCGTTCAGGATGTTTTGATATAATGTATTGCTATCTTCCCTTTCCCTTGAAAGGTTTGCAGAGTTGCTATTAAGCGTATTGAGTAAGATATTAACATCCAATGGAGGGATATCGTCATAATCTACAAGCTCAATGGTAACGTTGGCAAAATCAAAACCGTAAGTGTTATCAATCCAATTTATACGTTTAATTTCTATCATGTCACCATTAGCAATAAATCTTTGATTTTGCTCGTCAAGCCAAAAGTAGTTGTTTTTAACAACCATTAGTCGTTCACCTACAGTTATAATATTATCGTAAAACAAGACTCTGGCTCTAATCATTTTATTGTATTGATTTGCCATTTTATTGGATCTGCAGATGATAACCGATTCAGTGATTTTGTCAGAATTTCCGAATAATGTATGAAATTCGTCTTCTGCAGAGTATGGATTGATGAATGAAAACAACGTACTATTTTCCGTATCAATAAAATATGGTTGTTCAAAGTTTTCGGAGTAAATTTTTTTCCTTAAAAACTCCGCATTTCTAAGGATTGGCGATTGTAAGTCTTGACGAACTACTTGAGTTAAAGTTGACATTTTAGCTTTAACGTTATATTTTTCCCAGAGTACGCTAACATCTAAGGCAGGGCTTTCAGAATATCCCACAGGTGGAAGTTGTGCTGTATCCCCGATAAAAATCAACTTAGAATTTCTATCAGTAAATACAAAATCCATTAAATCCTGAAGCACATTGACATTCGTCTGAAAATTGTAGGAATTATCATTATCAGAGATCATTGAAGCTTCATCAACAATATAGATACAATTCTTTTTTTTGTTCTTAGCAGGAATAATCTTAATGTTCCCTAACTCATCATGGTATGTATGATAGATATATTTGTGGATAGTATATGCAAGTCTATTTGAATATTGAGATAGTATTTTTACAGCTCGTCCGGTAGGTGCAAGTAAGATACAATTTGAAAGATGCTGAACAAGTAAAGAAATTATGGTAGTTTTGCCTGTGCCGGCATGACCGTTGATAATATGGATTTTTTGGTCAGTTTTATCGAATAAGTAATTTGAAACTTGGTTAATACAATTTAGCTGATCGGAAGTTAGCTCGTATTGGGATGATTCAATTACATTATTGATAAAATTATTTTTCATTTTTTATTAAAAGCACTATACTGTAAGCGGCAATTGCCTCTGATTCGCCAATTGGCCCTAATCCTTCATTAGTTTTTGCCTTAACGGATATGTTATCAATATCAATCTGAAGAAGGTTAGCCAAGGTAGTTCTAATTTCTTGAATATAACCTGAAAGCTTGGGTTTTTGTAAGATAACAGTACAATCTATGTTATTTATTTTATAGCCTTGATTTTTTGTGAGATCTACAACTTTTGAAAGAAGTTTTGAACTACTAATGTTTTTATATGCCGGATCGGTATCCGGAAAATGATAGCCAATATCTCTATTAGCCATTGCTCCTAAAAGGGCATCACAAATAGAATGAATCAAAACATCTCCATCGGAATGAGCAACAACTCCTTTCTCAAAAGGTATATTTACTCCACCAATCCAAAGATGTTTTGATTCGGATGATAATTTATGAATATCGTTTCCTAAACCTATTCTAAAAATCATCTATATTGTGAAAAAATTATGTTATCTTCTTCTATTATCGTAATCGAAATTGAAAGATAAACTAAATCTCAATGTGTTTTGTAAAGGGTTACGTTGTCCTAAAGAAATTAAGTAAGACAAATCTATTCCAAATAAGTTATATTTTAGACCGGCACCTAATGTGATAAATTGTCTGTCACCTTTACGAGGATTTTCGAAAAAGTAACCTGCACGTACTGCAAAAGTTTCGTTATACCAGTATTCACCACCCACTGATAGCATTAATTCTTGTAGCTCTTCGCGGAATTTACCAATTTTAATTGTATCGCCTGTTTCCTCGTTAATAGTAAAACCAGGAGCGTCGTAGAACGATCTAAATAAACCTAATATACTTGAAATATCGTCATCTTTACCGTATAAAACATTTCCTTCAGCATCTCTAATAGGTGAAGTAGGAACTAATAATTTAGATAACTCAGCAGAAATTAAAAGACTGTTATAATCATCTAAATGCATATTTAAAGCAGGACCTACTCTGAAAGTTGTAGGGATAAATTCTTTTTGGTTTTTATTTACATCGTAAGATAATTTAGAACCAATATTAGAAATGTTAACCCCAACAGCAATGTCAGCATCCATTCTTCCAATAGAAATTGGTTCTGTGTAGTACATAGAAATATCTGCAGCAACAGCCATACCTGCTTTTGAGCCTTCAACATGACCTTGAGTTAAGTTAGAATAAATAAACCTGGTGGCAACAGCAGCAGAAATCTTTTCTGAGAATTTTCTTGCATAAGTACCATCAATTGAGAATTCATTTGGTCTAACAATATTTCCTGGGTCATCTGCATCTTTTCTAAAAATTACTTCCCCTAAAGAAAAATAATTGATACTTGCTGCAACAGCAGAAACATCATTAATTTTATAATAACCAACTGCGTTAATTAAGTTAATATCAGAAACTATTTTACGCATCCATGGTGTATAGTTTAAACTAAATCCTGCAACGCCATCCATAAAAGCGTATTTAGCAGGGTTCCAGTGCATTGAGTTAATATCTGGGGTTGTAGCAACACCAAGATCACCCATCGAGCCTGAACGTGCATCAGGAGAAAGTGTTAAAAATGGCACAGCACTATTAATAGTGTTGATACCTAATCTTGCTTGTTGTCCTTCGTAAGTAGGTTCATCATTTTGCGCTAAAAGTACACTATTTGCAAATAATAGAAGACTAATACCTAATAATAATTTTTTTACGATTTTCATAATTTTTTATATTTTTTGAAATTTAACTTTAACAAAATTTTGCAAAGATAATTGTTTTTATTTGTTTGTTATCATTTTTTTCAAATAAAAACACGTTGTTGCAAAAACTTAACATAAATTCTTTTTTGTTTTAATATTTAGAACTTTGTTTTTTTATTTAGAACTTTGTTTTTTTTATTTAGAACTTTGTTTTTTTCTTAAATTTTTTTCTAGTTTTATATATATCTTTAATTTTTTAACACGTTTCCGAATTTTAAGGGCTTATTTATGAACTCCTTAAGGCAAATTCATATGTGATAAAAAACATCTTACATAATTAACAACTAATAAATGTGCAAATTTATTGTACAAATATACATTAATATTTAAGCTTTTTACATATTTTTTATAAAATTTTTACAAAAATTTATAAAAAATTTACATTTAGCTGTAACTATATGAAATTTTGATGTTTGCATATATGAATAAATTGGTTAAAATTTTTTTTATTTATAAAATAGGATGAGAAAATATCATTTTGAACAATTTTCAAAATAATTTCAGCATTATTATTGTTTTTTTTATCAGAAATAAAGTTTTTTGGTTTGCAACAATAATTAGCTTTGTAAGATAAAAGTAGAAAAATTAATCTCAATATTTATTTTTTTATGAGTTTTCCTGATGAAATTGCATGTTTGCCATCTTTACTAACTAATAACAACCTGTATAGGTAGATACCTTTGCCTATTTTATTCCCCATGTCTGTAGTGCCGTCCCATTCAAAGATGTTGTCATTAATCCCTGTTGCATAATATTTTGATTTTAATGTCTTTATCAGTTTTCCATTAAAATCCATAATATATAATGTAGCATCAAATGATTTTCCGGACTGATTATTAGATATTTGAAATGTAATGTTATCTTCAAAAGGGTTAGGATATGTTATTAAGTCCGATATTAAAATTTCGTCGGAACTTAAAACTACAAAATTTACAGATTTGCTGGAGGAGTTGTTAAATACGTCCCAAGCTCTTAAAGTTATTTTATTTCGACCGGCAGGCATATTATATAAGTTGTATTTTATTGAACCGCTTTGGAAAGAGTTTAAATCATTTTCATAATATTCATTAAGGACGTAATTGTTGGCAATACTATCATTTAAGTAGGCAATAAGATCGTGTCCAATGCTACTTCCCGTAGTATTAATTCCTGATTCGTCATACAATTTGGCATATAATATTGGGTTTTCGCTTACTTCATCGCCATCTTGAAAAGTTTCTTTATCTAAATACAAAGTAATATCGGGCCCTGTATTATCTTCTATGTAAGAATTAGATACTCCTCCTACTAAAAACTCATCGTAATAGCCGTTTCCATCTATAATATCATCGTGGAAATAGAAATACATTTTAGCAGTATCGTAATTATAAGCAATATCTTTTGGCACTATAAAATTAAAACTAAAATTCCCGTTTTCTATATTTACTTTCCCTTTATATAAATAGCTGTTTTCTACATAAAATACTGTTTGAAGATCATCATCGTTACCTAATGAGGTGGTTCGTTTAGGCTTATCCAAGACATCCACATATAATAAACCATTAAAATTAGTATTTACATTGCCAAAATTATCTTCTACTACTCCTTTAATATTAACTGTAGATAATGCTCTTATAGTATCGGATGCCATCTCATCTACCTTTAATTCCGTTATTTTAGCTTTATTTTTTAATTTTGGATAATTTAATGGCATTGCAGGATCGCCAAATAATACAAATTGACGAGTATTCATAATATTATTTGCATGCTGATTTTTAGCATAAGCAACAGCTTGTCCAACTGTAGGATATCCTTTATTATCACTTATAGGGAATAAAGATTCTATCAAACTTTTTCCGAAATCTCTACTTGGTGCTGCCCAAGAAGATCGAGTAGATGCCAATAGAGCTACGGCACCGCCTTGAGGATTATATAAAATGTAATGACCTACAGATAATAAAGAAGGATCATCGAATGGCATTAACGAACATGAATAAGTTACTATAAAAGGCAGTTTATTAAAATGTTGCCAACTATTTGCATCTGTAGAAGATACTATTTCTTCGTGGGCAATTTGTTTAGGACCGCTATGTCCCATATACATCCATAATAATGTTCCTTCTTCGAAATTATTTTTGATATCTTTATTCACATCAGGATATTTTTGACCTCCCGGAGTTGTAATTTGTTCGTATGCATTACAATAAATCTTTTTAATATTAACATATTTTGCTCTTTTTTTAATTTCGTCAGCAAAAACTTCAGAATATTTTAAAAAGGCTCTATCGCCAACTTTGTCAGCATCGTCGCAAACTAATGTTACTCTATTTTGCCAATTCCCAAACTTTTCTTTATCATGGTTTAAATAGTTAAGAATTTTATTAGTTACATCTTTAGCATATGAAACTTCGTGAGTGGGGATACGCCCTACAGCAATATCCATAATGTTTCCTGAATTTTGCAAATTTCCCTCACCATCATCTAAACACCCAAAAAAGTCATCAGTACAATACGAAAAATTTGGAGAGATGGATTCCTTAGATTGATATGAAGGTAAATCGTAAGCATTTGATGATATCCTGTTTAAAGGGTCATAAGAAGTTGCACCAAACAATAATAAATATTTAGGTTCTTTACCTTCAGGTGCATTATCGTACCAATATTTTAACATATCTCTGATTGCAGTTCCATCCTGAACTCCAGATGAAAATTCGTTGTAAACAAGATCTATTTCTATAAAGGCAACTTCTTTACCTGTAGATTTATGATAATTATAAAGTTGTTCTGCCTGATCTTTTAAATGCTTTTTATAAACTATTACGTATTCAGGAGGTGTAATTCCATGAATGTTTTGATTAGAAATCTTAGTTCCCAATTCCACAGTTTTAAAATTGGAATTATTGAAACAGATATATGTAGATGTATCGTTATAAGATTTAAACTTCCTTAAGTTGCCATCAATATCAAATTTAACTTTTTTTGCATCTGCAGGATCCGAAATATCGTAAATTTCTATATTTTTATCGTTAGTATAAATACTATATTCAAATACATTTTTATGAAGTAACAAATGTGGAAAGTAACGGATTTCCAATTCTCCACCATTATATATAGCTTTACAGATAGTATTTATGTCTATTTGGTCTAAGATTGCTTTAGATTCTAACCCAACAGTATGATAATCAACCTCTATATTAACTTCGTTCTTATCCAAAAAGAAAGGAGCATTTTGGGAAAATGGGTTTACATACCCTCCCCAAGGAGTTTCCAAACCAGGGCTATAAGCTTTTAAATTATGTGTCACATCATAAACATCGTTTATTTTAACGTTAATAGTAGTAGGTTGTAATTGCCTTCCAACAAAACTGTAATAAACGAATGAGTTGTTATTATGATCCTCTGCCGGGCTGTTAAAATTAAACTTGTAATTTTTTTTACCCATAAAAGGTTCACTAAACCAAGTTCTACCGGAGGGTAGAGGTTTATATTCGGTTGGACTGATGCCTTGGCAATCTACATATTTGTTAAGAGTAAAATCTATAGTATCAGTTATAGGTTCTTTATAACTATATCTTTTGCCGTTAGTATTACCGTATGTAATATAGTAGCCTGCTTTTCGAGAGTAATAGTTTTTAGAAAAAATAAACATTCGTTTTTCTTCGTCCCATTCCCATTTATCAGGCCCCCCTGCATAAAATGTAATGTAGTCGGTACTATTAAATTTTCCATCTTCTTCTCCTACAATTGTGATAGGAATTTGATGTAAATCAGTATGTCTGAATTCCCCGGTTATTTCAGGTAACATACCTCCACCGTAACCGTAAATTTTTATAGTTTTAGGATTAATATTATCGATATCTAATCCTAAAGATTTAAGTTCGTTATAAGTAATTTTGTAAAATCCGGATTCCGATACAAATATCTTGTACCAATTTCCACTTTTCAATGGAGAATCGTATAATCCGCTTTTTTCTTTTTTAGGGGAAGAAGTTACATTTAAAGGGTCTATATTGTAAGTAAAGGATTTAATAACTTCGTACTGATCCGTTTCTTTATCGTATTTTATAGGTAAGACTTTAATGTTCAGAAAAGGTTTTTTTCTGTTATACGAATAATAATAATTTAACTTAAAATTGCTATCAACTTTAGATAAATCTATATCTTTTAAGGAATTTTTATCTAATACAAAAGTTTCTAAGATAGTAAATTCTACTTCGGCATTGTCTATTTTTGCCTCATTATTTTTGTAATATAATGGTAGGTAATTATTTTCTACAAGATGTTGAGCGTCTTGAAAGTTTAAAACTGAAATGTTCTCAAAATCTTGATTTTCTATGTTAATATTTTGTGTCCAATTTAAGTTAACTATTTCTTGAGAGAAAACACAATAATTAAAGAAAACACTAAAAAGTAAAAGTAAAAAAATATATATTTGTTTTTTCATTTTTCTATTAAAAATTATTTTAACTTGCAATATTACAATAAAAAAACGAAAATGACAATTATTTATTATTAAATAGAATTAAATAATTTTAGTAATTAAATAAATAAAAAAATGTACATTTGCACTTTAATATTAAAATTTTGGATTTGAGTATGAAAAAATTTTGGAATATAATTTTTTTTATTTTTATTTTTAGTTTTGTAAAAGCTCAAGATGCCGAGTTTTCGCAATTCTATTCAAATCCTGTATATCTAAACCCTGCTTTAGCAGGTACTGCAGATGCTTGTAGGGTTAACATGAATTTTAGATCTAAATTCCCTGCATTCAATGCATTTAAAACATATTCAATAGCATATGATCAATCGTTATATAGAGGCTGGAATCAAACTCCATTTGGCGGATTAGGTGCAAATGTAATCGCAAATACTGCAGATGGTATTATCAATACTTATCACATTAATGCGACATATGCACATCATTTTAAAATTTCCGATAAATTTTATTTCAATATGGGGTTAACTGCAGGTACTATCTTAAAACAGTTAAATCCTAAGAACATTATTTTACCTGATGGTACTACCGGTGGAGGAACTGAAGGATTAAGCAAAAGTACGGTTGCCATCCCCGATTTTTCATTTGGTGTATATACTACTTACGATGGAAAATATTACGGAGGTGTTTCTGTGAGTCATATGCAAGGTTTTTCCGATTCATATTCTGATTCGGTATCATATTCCACATCGCTATCGTTATATGTTCCGTATAAAATCTCGGTACATGGAGGTGTAGAATTACCTTTTGGTTATGGAGACAAGGCAATATCGCCTAATGTTTTATGGAATTATCAAAAAGGATTTAATCAAATTAACATTGGATTATATACTAAAATAGAAAAAATAACGTTGGGTATATGGTATAAAAACAATTTAAGAGTTAAACTACCTGATGCAATTGATCCAAATACTCATGTATTAAGTATTTTAATGGGGCTAAACTTCGATAATATGAATATTGGTTATTCATACGATTCTTGTTTAAGCGGATTAGGGTTAGATGCTAAAGGTGCACACGAAATTTCGGTGAGTTACAGGTTTGATGTTTACTCAACCGGTAAAAAAAGAGTAATTGGTGCAATAAAATCACCTACTTTTTAGTTATTATTAAAGATAAAAGAGATTTTTTTAGATAATCAACTTTTAAATTTTTTTTTAAATTATACAATAATAACAAACTTTTTTAAGTTATATATAAAATTAAGGAATAAGGATAAAATAAAACAAAATAACATGAAACGAACTTTTTTTGTATTATCAATAATTTTTACAGCTATAATTTTTGTTTTATCGGGCTGTGGAAATAAATCAGGATATAATAAAAAGAAAGGATATTCCTCTGCAACAGGATGGAAATACAATGAGCCTGAAAATGGCGGTTTTTTTGTTGCTGATGATTATAAAGGTCAGGATGCAGGTCCTGGTTTAGTATTTATTGAAGGTGGTACTTTTACTATGGGTCAAGTAGTAGACAATATAATGGGTGAGTACGATAATTTACCTCGAAATGTAACTATTTCATCGTTTTATATGGATGAAACTGAAGTAGCAAACGTACACTATCAAGAGTATTTATATTGGCTTTCAAGAATTTATGGAGCCGATTTCCCTGAAATAGTAGTTAAAGCACGTCCGGATACTTTAGTTTGGCGTGAACGATTAGGTTATAATGAGCCCTTAGTAACCAATTACTTCCGTCATCCTGCTTATCAAAACTATCCGGTTGTTGGTGTTTCTTGGACACAAGCAAACGATTTTTGTCAATGGCGCAGTGATAGGGTTAACGAACAAATCTTAGTTAATAAAGGAGTATTAAATCATGATCCTAATCAAAATAGTAGAGATCATTTTACTACTGCTACTTACTTAGTTAATCAGTATGTTGGGAACGTAAATCAAAATTTGGTAGACAACGATCCTAAGGGTACCGGTGAGCGTCCTGTTCGTTGGGAAGACGGTGTTTTATTACCAAATTACAGATTACCTACAGAAGCAGAGTGGGAATATGCAGCTTACGGTTTAGTAGGCAACACTTATGCAAATAATATCATAGAAAAAAGAATTTATCCTTGGAATAAAAACATTGTTCGTACAGATGATAAAAAATATATGGGCAGCTTGATGGCTAACTTCCGTCAAGGAGCAGGTGATTATATGGGTGTAGCAGGAGCATTAAACGATGGTGCTATGTACCCTGCAGAAGTAACTGCTTATTTCCCTAATGATTTTGGATTATATAATATGGCAGGTAATGTTGCCGAATGGGTGTTTGATGTTTATAGAACTTCATCATTCGCTGATATGAACGATATGAATCCTGTAAGAGGTAATGTTTTTAAAAAGCCTATATTGGATGCTGATGGCAGACATGTAGAAAAAGACCAATTTGGTAATTTAAAATATGAAAATGTTACTGTAGAAGAAAACTTGGCTCGTAGAAATTACCGTCAAGCAGATAATATCAACTATTTAGACGGAGATGCTTTATCTCAAATAGATGGTGATTGGACACAAAACGCAGAAAATAATAGTGAAATAAGTAATAATATGTATCAGTACGGAACCAGAACTTTAATCTCTGATGAAACCAGAGTTTACAAAGGAGGTTCTTGGAAAGATCCTGCTTATTACTTAAGCCCCGGAGTTCGTAGATATATGCATCAAGATGAATCCACAAATTATATAGGTTTCAGATGTGCTATGGACAGAATGGGTGCCGCTATGACTAAATAGCAAAATGCAAAGTAATAATTATACTTACTTTACTTACTGATTTTTTTGAATTTAGGCGTGTTTTAATTTTTTAAAACATGCCTTTTTTATTTTTGTTATTTTTCTGTTAAAATATTTAATATAATAAAACTGCCTTTTATATACATATAATATAAGAAAAAAATTTTATCTTTGTAAGATTAAATTTAATCTTTATGCATGTAGATGATTTATACGAATTGTATTTAAAGAATCCGTTTGTATCAACAGACTCTCGCTACATTAAAAAAGGTTCAATGTTTTTTGCATTAAAAGGCGAAAATTTTGATGGAAACACTTTTGCATCATCGGCTCTAAAAAAAGGAGCATCTTATGCTATAATAGATAATAAAGATTATTATACTGATAACGGAAAAATAATTTTAGTAGATGATGTTTTAACTACACTTCAGAAACTTGCAAATTATCACAGGTCTAAATTCAATTTTCCCGTTCTTGCTATTACAGGTACTAATGGGAAAACTACTACTAAGGAGTTAGTTTATAGAGTTTTATCAGAAAAATATAAAACAGTAGCAACTCAGGGGAATTTTAATAATCAAATTGGATTACCTTTAACTTTATTATCTGTAGATAAAGATAATACCGAGTTTTGTATTGTAGAAATGGGAGCAAATCATATTTCGGATATTTTAGAACTCTGTGAAATAGCAGATCCCGATTACGGATTAATAACATGCGTTGGAATTGCCCATTTAGAAGGATTTAAAACTTTTGAAAATATAGTTAAAGCTAAAACGGAATTATATAAATGGGTACAAAATAAAGGTGGAATAAATTTTGTTAATGCCGACGACGAAATTTTATTAGAATATGCTTCTAAAGGCAAAGTAATAACTTATGGCAGTGATAAAACCAAAAAACATTATTATTACTGTTATGGAAAGCCCAAAAAAGGGAATATAAACGTATCTTTTACCTGGACTTTCCAAAACGAACATCATAAAATAGATTCAGAATTATACGGAAAGTATAACTTTTTAAATATGTTAGCTGCAGTATGTATTGGATCATACTTTAATGTTCAGCCTAACAAAATAAATGATGCCCTAATTAGTTATAAGCCAAGTAATAACAGATCCGAAATCAGAAAAACCGAAAATAATACATATATTTGTGATGCATATAATGCAAACCCATCCAGTATGTTAAATGCTTTGGATACTTTTGAAAATTTAGATACAAAAAATAAAATTGTAATCTTAGGAGACATGTTTGAGCTTGGTTCGGAAAGCTTAAATGAACATAAAAAAATAGTAGAAAAATTGACAATGATGGATTTACATCAAGTTATATTAATAGGGAAGTATTTTGCTGAAGCTTCTAAAGATACAAACTTTACTATTTATAACAATATGGACGATGCTTTAAAAGATTTAAATTTAGAAAATTATAGAAATATGACATTTCTTATTAAAGGTTCTAGAAGAATGAGTTTAGAACGTTTGTTGAGATAATAATTTATGACTGCAAAACCAAAACATAGATTAACAAATCCTGCAACACTAGGTACAGAAAAAATTACAACATTATTATCGTATTATGCTTTACCTGCAGTTGTAGCCATGATCACAGCATCGCTATACAATATTGTTGATAGTATTTTTATAGGTAGAGGTGTTGGACCTTATGCTATAGCAGGGTTAGCTGTAGCATTACCATTAATGAATATTTCTACTGCTTTAGGTACTTTGGTAGGAGCCGGTGCATCCGCCTTAATATCCATTAAATTAGGTCAAAAAGATCAAAGAGATGCAGAAAAAGTCTTGGCAAATTCCGTAATACTAAAAATAATTATAAGTATATCTTTTACTATCTTAGGTCTGGTATTTTTAAAACCTATTTTAAGATTGTTTGGTGCGGGCCCTAATATTATGCCACATGCCTACGATTATATGTTTATCCTATTGCTTGGAAATATCATTACACATCTTTATTTTGGATTATTAGCCGTATTGCGTGCTACAGGATATCCGAGGATGGCAATGTTTATTCCTATGATAACAGTAGTAACTAATGGGGTATTAGATGCTTTATTTATTTTTGTATTGAATATGGGTATTAAAGGTGCTGCCTTAGCTACCGTAATAGCTCAAATAGTTGGATTTATTATTGTAGTGCAACATTTTTTTAATAAAGAATCCTCAGTACATTTTACTAAAGAAGCTTTTGTGTTTGATCTAAGATTATCAGGACAGATGATTTCTATTGGTTTACCATCTTTCTTATTAAATCTTGCCTCATCAGCAATAGTAATGATTATTAATAATCAGTTAAGCAGATTAGGTACAGGTGCAATAGGAGAATTAAATATAGGAGCATTTGGAATTATCAATAGGGTAGATTCTGTATTTTTAATGATAACTTTTGGGATTTCGCAAGGTGCACAGACAATAGTAGGTTTTAATTATGGAGCAAAACAATATGGTCGAGTCAAGGAAACAGTAAATTTAAGTTTTATTTTAGCTACTATAGTAGTTACTATAGGATTTATCATATTTATGCTATTTCCAAGAGCAGTATGCTCAATTTTCACTCACGATCCTGTTCTGTTGGATATTGCGGCACACGGGTTGTGGATGTCGTCCTTTTCTTTCTTTACTATAGGTATTGGTATTATAGTATCTATGTTTTTCCAATCTATAGGAAAACCAAAAGAAGCCATATTAATTTCTTTAACAAGACAAATAATATTATTAATACCGATGTTATATATATTTCCAATATTTTGGAATATAGACGGAGTTTGGTTGGCAATGTCCATATCAGACTTTTTATCAGTAATAATAGCCGGAGTATTTTATCTTCGAGAGATAAATAAATTTAAAAAATTAAGCAAACCGGAATTAAGTATTTAGCATTTCTATGAAAAAAACACGTAATCCCTTAAAAATAATCCGATTAATAATACAAATAGTATTATTTACCTTTATGTTAATATTATTTTTAGACTTTACCGGTACATTACAGACAAACTTTGCGTTTATGGCTCGCATTCAGTTTGTGCCGGCATTATTATCCTTAAGTTTTATTATTATAGGATTATTAATTCTTCTAACTTTACTTTTCGGAAGAATTTATTGTTCTACCATATGCCCATTGGGGACATTGCAAGATATCTTTATTCGAATATCCAATTTATTTTATAAAAACAATATTAATAGATTTAGATATAAAAAAGCATATAATGTGCTAAGATATAGTGTTTTAGGTATCGCAATAGTAGGTTTTTTTATGGGATTTTCAGTAATAATAACATTACTGGATCCTTATGGTGCTTTTGGTAGAATTAGTGCCAATATTTTTAGGCCTATATTAATATCTGTCAATAACGTATCTACAAAGTTGTTATATCACACCAACGATTATGTAATTAGTAACGCAGTACCGGCATTAAGTTCGTTAATAGTTGCTATTATTACATTCGTATGTTTAATGGTAATGTGTGTAGTATCGGGAAGATTATATTGCAATACATTATGCCCTGTAGGTGGTGTATTAAGTTTAATAAGCAGATTTTCTTTATTTAAAATTCATTTTAATAAAGAAAAGTGCGTTAATTGTAAGACGTGTAAAGTAGTTTGTAAATCAAATTGTATAGATTCACAGAATATGTTGGTAGATAACAGCAGATGTGTTATGTGTTTGAATTGTTTAGGGCAATGCAATAGTAAATCACTGAAATTTGGAATTGATATAAATAAGAAATAATGAAAAAAACATTAAAAGATTTTCTAAAGATATTAGTTATTGTTGGTATTGCCGCTATAATAATGGCATTAATACCATCTAAAGCCAATAAAAACAATTATAGATTACCCCCGAGGGCAAATAAAGCTTCGTTTCATCAACTTTGTGTAGGATGTGATTTATGTGTAGTTTCGTGCCCTACAGGTGTTATGGAACCTGCAAGTTTAGATGATGGATTACAAAGTTTTTTAAAACCGCATATGAATTTCAACAAAAGCAGATGCATAGGTTGTGGCAATTGCTATAACATTTGTCCGACCAATGCATTAAAACCTTTAAAAAAATAAATAGAATATGAGAAAATTATCGTTAATATTACTTTTCTTGCCTTTAATGGCATTTGGTCAAATAGAAAAATCAGATTGGGTGAATGGAGTTCCTGATGGTTGCACAACTATTACAGTTGGAAAAAATGCATCATCGGACGGAAGTGTATATACTTCGCATACGGATGATAGCCACAGAACTCGTTCGAATTTTTTAATTCAACCGGCGAAAAAACATAAAAACGGAGAAACTGTAGAATTATTTAAAAGAGGGACTTGTGATACAACTCCAATGCCTACTTATTCTGCAATAAAAACAGGAGAAATTCCTCAAGTAAAATACACTTACGGATACATAAACTCTGCTTATCCTTGCATTAATGAAAAACAATTGGCAATGGGAGAGTCAACATTTGGTGGCAGAGAAGAACTTATATCGGAAAACGGCTTAATAGATTGCGAACGTCTATGTATGTTATTGTTAGAAAGATGTAGTACTGCAAGAGGAGCAATCTTAACAGCAGGAGAGTTGTTAAAAGAATACGGATGGATAGATGCAGGTGAATGTTTAACTATTGCAGATAAAACTGAAGTTTGGCATTTAGAAATTGTAGGCCCCGGGAAAGGCAATAAAGGTGCAATTTGGTGTGCACAACGAGTTCCTGATGCTCATATCGCAGTTAACGCAAATGCAAGTACTATTAAGGAAATAGATATTTCCGATACTAAAAACTTTTTAGCTTCCGAAAATGTCTTTTCATATGCAGAAGAGCAAGGGTGGTGGAATCCTGAGGAAGAAGAATTTAGATGGTGTTATGCTTATGCTCCGCAATCCAGAACGGAAATAGCTTCCAGAAGAAGAGAATGGAGAGTGTATGATTTATTAGCTCCATCGTTAGGGTTAGACCCACATGCCGAAAATTATCCGTTTTCCGTAAAACCGGACAAACCTGTAACATTGCAAGATTTAATTACAGTATTTTCCGACCAATACGAAGGTACCGACTTTGACATGTGCAAAACATTAATAGTACCTGATGAGGATGGGAAAATGGAAATTTCGCCACTTGCAAATCCGCAAATGCCATACGAAATGACTAAAATGTTACGTTTAAACGGTGGGTGGGGCGAATTAGGAGAACGCACCATATCGAGGTGGTACACGATGTATGCAACTATTATCCAATTAAGAGATTTTATGCCCGACGAAGTTGGCGGTTTAGTTTGGCTTGCCTTAGACAACGTAGCAACATCTGTTTACGTACCGGTTTACAACTGTGTATCAGATCTTCCAAAAGAATACAAAACTTGCGGTCGTCAAACAGGTTTTAGTAGAGATGCTGCTTGGTGGGTATTCAACAGACTTGGCACATTAGCAGTTCATAGATGGGGTGATATGCGCTATGATTTAGCGGAAGTCTGGGGACCATTCCAAACTCAACTTATCGAGAATCAAAAAAATGTAGAAGAAAAAGCCTTAGAGTTACTTAAAAAAGATAAAAGCAAAGCTATAGAGTATTTAACTAACTATACAAACGAACAATGTAACGAGGCCTTAGAAAAAGCTTGGAAGTTAGGCGATCATCTTTGGACAAAATATGATGAAAAGTGGTAATAAACATATTAAAAAAACATAAATAAATTTTAATATTTGTTTTTACTAATAAATAACTTATCTTTGCATGATATAATGTTTTGCTGTATAAGTAAATGTTATGTTGTAAAATGTTGAAATACAAGGGTTTTGCTAATAAATGATACTATTGGTAGAAAGCGAAGCATGTCCAAAATTTTATAATGAAAGGAATAGTATTAGCAGGAGGATCGGGAACAAGATTATATCCTATAACTAAAGGGATATCAAAACAATTAATACCAATATACGATAAACCTATGGTTTATTATCCGGTATCAGTATTAATGCAAGCAGGCATCAGGGAAATCTTAATAATTTCAACACCTACTGATTTACCGGGATTTAAGCGCTTATTAGGCGATGGAAGCGATTACGGTGTTAAATTTGAATATGCAGAACAACCATCTCCCGATGGATTAGCTCAGGCCTTTATTATTGGTGAAGAGTTTATCGGAGATAGTAATGTTTGCCTGGTATTGGGAGATAACATATTTCAAGGAAATGGCTTCGTTGATTTGTTAAAAGATGCAGTATTGGAAGTTGAACATAGTAACAACGCTACAGTATTCGGATGTTGGGTTAAAGATCCGCAACGATACGGTGTAGTCGAAATAGATGAAAACTTAAATGCCTTAAGCATAGAGGAAAAGCCTAAAGAGCCAAAATCCAATTACGCAGTAGTTGGGTTATACTTTTACCCTAACGATGTAGTTAAATTTGCAAAAGAAGTTAAACCTTCAGCAAGAGGCGAATTGGAGATTACATCTGTCAACAAAATGTATTTAGACGCAAATAGATTAAAAGTTCAACTATTAAGTAAAGGCTTTGCTTGGTTAGATACAGGTACTCACGAATCTTTATCGGAAGCTTCAACATTTATAGAAGTTTTAGAAAAACGAACCGGTTTAAAAATAGCTTGCTTAGAGGAAATTGCCTACAACAACGGATGGATCAGTAACGAAACTTTAAGAAAAGTAGCATCCGTTATGAAAAACAATGAGTATGGTCAATATCTGCTCCAATTAGCAAATAACAAATAAATACAAAAAATTTAATTTATAAGATTTTTCTATGAAAAGAATACTTATTACAGGCGGTGCAGGATTTATCGGAAGTAATTTAGTTAAGTATTTCTTAAAAAAATATAGTGATTATCAAATTATCAATTTAGATAAACTCACATATGCCGGTAATTTGGAAAACTTAAAAGATGTAGAAGATTATCCAAATTATACTTTTGTAAAAGCCGATATCTGCGATTTTGCAACTATCTTAAAAGTATTTGAGAAATACCAAATCACAGACGTAATTCATTTAGCAGCAGAAAGCCATGTAGATAGAAGCATTAAAGATCCGTTTACCTTTGCGCAAACTAACGTAATGGGGACATTAAGTTTATTACAAGCAGCAAAAGAAAAATGGAAAGGTAATTATGATACTCACCGCTTTTATCACGTATCTACAGATGAGGTTTATGGAGCATTAGAATTCGATGGAACATTATTTACAGAAGAAACTAGCTACGACCCTCATTCGCCATACTCTGCAAGCAAAGCATCTAGCGACCATTTTGTTAGAGCATTCCATGATACATACGACTTAAACGTAGTAATATCTAATTGTGCTAACAACTATGGTCCTTATCAATTTCCAGAAAAACTAATCCCCTTATTTATCAACAACATACTACATGGCAAGCAACTACCAGTTTATGGCAAAGGCGAAAACGTAAGAGATTGGCTTTACGTAGAAGACCATGCAAGAGCAATAGACTTAGTGCTGCACAAAGGTAAAAAGGGCGAAACATACAACATAGGAGGCTTTAACGAATGGGCAAACATAGACCTAATAAAACTACTAATTAAAGTAGTAGATAAGAAATTAGGCAACCCACAAGGCACCTCCGAAAAACTAATCACATACGTAACAGACAGAGCAGGCCACGACTTACGCTATGCCATAGACGCCTCTAAAATCAAAAACGAATTAGGATGGACACCATCATTACAATTCGAAGAAGGCATAGAAAAAACAGTAGATTGGTATCTAAACAACCAAGAATGGATGAAAAACGTAACAAGTGGCGACTATCAAAAGTACTATAAAGACATGTACGACAACAGATAATAACAAAAATTTTAAAATATGAATATTCTAGTAACAGGAGGAGCAGGCTTTATTGGTTCCAATTTATGTGAAGAATTTTTACAGCAAGGATATAATGTTTTATGTTTAGATAATTTTGCAACAGGTAAAATGGAAAACATTTTACCTTTTTTTACAAAATATGAAAAAACATTTAAACTACAAGTTGGAGATATAAGAAACTATGCAGATTGCGAAAAAGCAGTAGAAGGCATAGATTATGTTTTTCATGAAGCAGCTTTAGGTTCTGTACCACGTTCTATTAAAGATCCTATAACTACAAATGCAGTTAATATATCTGGATTTTTAAATATGTTACAAGCCAGTACTAAAGCTAAAGTAAAACGTTTTATTTATGCTGCAAGTTCATCTACTTATGGAGATAGCGAAAAACTACCAAAAGTAGAAGATGTTATTGGAAGACCATTATCTCCATACGCAATTACTAAATATGTAAACGAACTATATGCAGATGTTTTCCATAAAACATACGGAATAGATTGTATAGGATTACGTTACTTTAATGTATTTGGAAGACGACAAGACCCTCATGGTGCATATGCTGCAGTAATCCCATTATTTGTAAAGAAATTTATGAAACATGAATCTCCAATAATTAATGGTGATGGAGAATATAGCAGAGACTTTACATATATAGATAACGTTATTCAAATGAACTTATTGGCAATGAAAACTACTAACCCAAAAGCTTTAAACCAAGTTTACAATACAGCATTTGGCGAAAGAACAACATTAAATGAATTAGTAACACTACTAAAGAAAAACTTAAGTAAATTTGATAGCGAAATTGCAAATATAGAAGCAGTTCATGGACCTAACCGCCCAGGAGATATCCCACATTCATTAGCAAGTATAGACAAAGCAAAAGAACTATTAGGATATGATCCACAATTTTCTATGGCAAAAGGTTTAGAAAAAAGCTGCGAATGGTACTGGAATAACCTATAAATTGAAAATAAATATATAAAATTACCATAAAAATCCAACGACTATTATGATAGAAAAGAAATTAGCAGATATTAAAATATGTGTTATTGGTTTAGGATATGTAGGACTACCATTAGCACGTTTATTTAGCACAAAATTTAAAACTGTAGGTTTTGACTTAAGCCAACCTAGAGTAGACGAATTAATGAGAGGAATAGATAGTACATTAGAAGTAGATAATAAACTATTAAAAGAAGCTATAGATAAAAATGGTTTTAAATGCACTACAAATATAGAAGAAATTAAAGATTGCAACTTTTACATAGTTGCAGTACCTACACCAGTAGATAAAAACAATAATCCAGACTTAACCCCATTAATTGGAGCAAGTACAACAGTAGGTAAAGTTATATCTAAAGGTGATATAGTAGTTTACGAATCTACAGTTTATCCAGGAGTAACAGAAGACGAATGCTTACCAGTAGTAGAAAAAGTTAGTGGTTTAAAATTTAACAAAGACTTTTTTGCTGGCTACAGCCCAGAACGTATAAACCCTGGTGATAAACAACATACAGTTGAAAAAATTAAAAAAGTTACATCAGGAAGCACACCAGAAATTGGTAAAATAATAAACGATGTATATTCATCTGTAATAATTGCAGGAACACACTTAGCCCCAACAATTAAAGTTGCAGAAGCTGCCAAAGTTATAGAAAACTCACAAAGAGATATAAATATTGCTTTTGTAAATGAACTAGCAAAAATATTTAACAAAATGAATATAGACACACAAGCAGTATTAGAAGCAGCAGGAACAAAATGGAACTTTTTAGCATTTAGACCAGGCTTAGTTGGTGGTCACTGTATAGGTGTAGACCCATACTATTTAGCACAATCTGCACAAAGATTAGGATACAATCCTGAAATTATATTAGCAGGAAGAAGAATGAACGATGGAATGGGTGAATATGTAGCAGATCAAGTAATTAAACTAATGTTAAAAAAAGGAATTCAAGTATTAGGCTCAAAAATATTAGTATTAGGATTTACATTTAAAGAAAACTGCCCAGACGTTAGAAATACAAAAGTAGTAGATATTGTAAAAACATTACAAGAATACAATGCAGATATAACAGTACACGATCCATGGGTTAACCATGACGTTGCATTACACGAATACGGTGTAGACGTATTAAACAAATTACCAAATGAAAAATATGATGCAGTAGTTTTAGCAGTAGCACATGATAAATTTAATAATCTAGACTTAGAATCTATAACAAAAGATCTAAACGTAGTATACGACGTAAAATGGATTCTAGAAGAAGACGAAGTAGACGGAAGATTATAAAAAAATAAAGAAAATAGTTAAGAAAGATTATTTTTATAATGGGATTAAAACAAAAGACACTAACAGGTTTTCTTTGGTCATCTGCTGGCACACTAGGTAATGGAATCATTAGTTTAATAGTAACTATGATTCTTGCTAGGATTTTGACACCATCTGATTTTGCTCTAATTGCTCTTTTACAAGTTTTTCTTACAATATCAAATGTTGTTGTTGATAGTGGTTTTTCTCAAGCAATAATTAGGGATGATAATCCAAGTAAAACAGATCTATCATCAGTATTTTATTTTAATATACTATTATCCTTAACGATTTATATAATACTTTATCTTTTAGCACCTAAAATCAGTCTATTTTATGATTCTCCGGAATTGATCAAATTATCAAGAGTTGTTTTTCTGGTTATAATATTTAATTCCTTTTCTTTAATACAAAATGCAACATTAAATAGAAACTTAAATTTTGCAACATTAAATAAATGTTCAGTTTTAGGAAGTTTATTTGCAGGAGTAATTTCTATAATAATGGCATTTTCTGGTTTGGGTATTTGGGCATTAGTTGCTAATAGTGTATTACTCCCATTCTTTAGAAGTATTTTACTTTGGTATTATTCAAAGTGGAGACCAATAATAAATTTCAGTTTTAAATCAATAAAAAGATATTTAGGTTTTGGAATATTTTTAATGTTTCAAGGAGTTATTGATGCTATATCTACAAATTTAATAACTTTGGTTATTGGTAAAGTATATACAAAAAATGAATTAGGATATTATTCGCAAGGAAAGAAATTAGATGGTTATATTGTTACACCATTTAATACAATTATTCAAAAAGTAACTTATCCAATACTTGCAAAAATAAAAAATGAAGAAACAAGAATAAAAGATGCTTATAGACAAATTGTCGGAGTTGTTATGTTTGCATTTATACCAGTAATGTTATTTACAATTTTTACATCTAAAAATATGATTATAATTTTTTTTGGTGATCAATGGGGACCTGCTGGCATTTATTTAAAAATTGTAGCTATAAGTCAAATTTTATTTCCTTTACAAATTGTTTGTACTAATGTAGTAATGTTAAAAGGAAAAACAAATATAATGTTGTATTTTTCTTTCATTAAACATGGCCTTAGAATTGGACTTGTTTTTGCATTTATTAATCATGGAGTTTTATATTTAGCTATTGTTTTTGCTTTATCTACAATAATTGGAAGTATATTATTTATTGTTTTAGGAATGAAACTTTTAAAGTATTCATTTTCAGAATTGATTAAAGATTTATACAAAACTATTATTAGTTCTTTCATATCTATTACTATTGTAGGATTAGTAGGATATTTGTTATCGGCAAGTAATACTATTGTTATTTTTATAATTCAGGCTATAGTTATGTCATTGATTTATATCTTATTTTCAATCATATTAAAGGATAAAAGTTTGAAAGAATTAATTAGCTTAATTAAAACAACATTATCTATGATTTTATCTAAAACAAAGACATTACATTAAGAATTATAATAACATAGAAACATTATCAATAATATTTAATTTATGATACGTAAATATTTTTTTCTTATATTTTATAGATGCTTTGCACAATATCTACCGTTATCTGGAAAATGTCCATTTGCAAAAAAAATAAGATATTTATGTGCAAAAAATATATTTAAACACTGTGGTGAAAATGTCAATATTGAACGTAAAGCATATTTTGGTACAGGATTTGATCTATCAATTGGAGATAATTCTGGACTTGGTGTTAATTGTAAAGTACCATCAGACATTACAATTGGTGAAAATGTTTTAATGGGTCCTAATTGTTATATTTTTAGTAAATCAACGCATGAATTTTCACGCACAGATATCCCTATAAGGTTACAAGGAAGAAAAATTTCCAATAAAAAAACAATAATTGAAGATGATGTATGGATTGGAAGAGATGTTTTAATAAATCATGGAAGAAAAGTTTCTACAGGAACAATTATTGCGGCTAGATCGGTTGTAACTAAAGATTATCCCGCATATACAATTATAGGTGGCAATCCAGCTAAGTTAATTAGAAGCAGATGATTTAAAAATCTTAATTATTTGTTAACAACATAATTTCTTATGCAGATATGAAACTTAGAGTAATTCTATTAATAGTTGCTTCATTATTTAATTTGATATTTTGGTTTGGCGAATATCATGTTATTAATGATATTGCAATGATTTTTCCATTGATTTCAATAGTATTATCTGTTTTATATATTTTACCGAAAAAAATTAAGGGACAATTTGAAATCAAAATATTTTATATACTAATAGCTGGTATTTTATTTTATAATAGTCCTCTTTACTTTAAAGCACTTTTTAATTCTAAAGAAGCATTAAATGTTTTGTTGTATTATAGAATTAAACAAAGTTTTTTCGTTAAAGCTAATTTACTTTTAGGTGTTAGTCTTCCATTGATTACAGCTGGTTATTTAATTGAAGTCGAAAAAGCAAAAACGATTCAAAATCAATTCAAGAATAATTTATATAAATTAAGAACAGAGAATTTAGGTATATATTCAATATTTGCATTAATATTTTTAGTTCTTTCCATTAGCAAAACAGGTTTAACGATAGGTTCTACATATATTGGCAGTAGTTCTGGCTATTATATGCCACTTATTAGAATGATTTATTTAATTGGAACTATAATATTCTTTAATAGAATGTTGTTAAACAAGTTTAAAATTAAATTTAAAAATTTACAAAAAGATGAGGTTTTTGCATTCGTAATAATTTTAATGTTTATTATTTATGTTTTAATTGGCGGTGATCGAGGTCCTGCTTTTAATACAATGTTAATATTAGTGTTTGGACTATTATTAATGCAAAGAATGACCATAAAAAAAAGGTATATTATAATTGGCTTAATAGGTATAGTAATTTTTTATAATTTATTTAAATTTATCGAAATTTTAAGACTTGTAGAAGATGATGATTTAAATAAAGAAGTTGTACAGTCAGTTTTTTATTCCTTTAAAGACTATAAGGATTCTAACAATGTTTCAGGAACAAATATTAGAACTACTAGCGTTGCAATTGAAGGTATAGAAAATAATTTATATCCACATACTTATGGCTTGTTTTTTTTACAAGCAGTAGTCCGAGGAATCCCTTATATTGGAAACAAGATAGTAGAATTATTTGTAAGTGAGAATTCAATTTTTTATGCAGGTAGTGCAAGATTAATTACTATTCAAATTTCTGGGTTTGATTATACTTCTGGGTTAGGCACATCTTATTTGGCTGATACTTATATAGAATTTGGTCTTATAGGTGTTGTTTTAATATCATTTTTATTTGGGATATTAACAGGTATGTTTGAAAATAAAATTAAAACTTTAAGTTTTAAAAGTTTTTCAGATTTTTTAATTGTTGTAATTTTTGTATCTACTTCCTTTTATGTAGGAAGAGGTATACTAGGTGGTTTTGTTGTTAATTTTATTCACACTTGGTTTTATTATATTATTATAAAAATTTTAATAAAACCATTTAAAATAAATTATCATTAAATTATGAAAAAAATACTTGTAACAGTCCCTACATTAGGAGCAGGAGGAATGGAACGTGCAGCTTTAAATTTTGCCATCATGTTATCTCGCCAAAATATTGAGGTTAAATTGTTTTTAATATCATCAAACACAATATCATATAATATTCCAGATGATATTGATGTATTTTATGGAAAAAAGAAAGTTTCAAACAAGCTATTAATTCCTATATCACTATATAAACTTAGAAAAGTTACAAAGAAATTTAAACCTGATTTTGTTTTAAGTTTCTCTGGCAAGTTAAGTTCTTATGTAATATTGGCCTTAAAAGGTGTGAATGACAAAGTTATACCCTTTCATAGATCTAGTCCATACAGAACATATGGTTTTTTTAATAACTTATTAAACGAAATGGTTTTTCCTAAATGTAAAGCATTAGTCGTTCAAACATATAAAGCCAAGAGTTTCTTTAAGGATAAATATGGTAACAAAAACATTTTAGTAATACCTAATCCTGTTAGAGAAATCTTTATTGATGAAAATATAAAAAAAGAAAAAATAATACTTAGTGTTTCTAGATTGGTAAAAGGTAAGGGATTAAAACAATTAATTGATATTTTTAGCAAAATTAAGGATAAAGAATGGAAGTTATATATATTAGGTAAAGGTTATCTTAGAAATGAATTAAATCAACATATAAAAGAATTAAAACTTGAAAGTCAGGTAAAATTACTTGGATTTAAACAAAACATAGATTATTATCTTTCTTTAGCTTCGATTTTTGCTTTTACATCAGAATCTGAGGGATATCCTAATGCCTTATTAGAAGCTATGGCAGCAGGTTTACCTTGTATAAGTTTTGATTGTCCTACAGGACCGAATGAGATTATTGACGATGGAGTCAATGGCTTTTTAGTACCATTGGGTGATCAGAAACAATATATAGATAAATTAATTAAGTTAATCGATAATAAAGAATTAAGAATTAAATTTTCAGAAGAAGCTAAAAAATTAAAGGAAACAAATTCACTTGAGAATATTTCAAATATGCTTATTAATGGTTTGGAAAATCTTTTAGATTGAAATAAATAATGTATAAATATAATTCTTGCATATAAATTATTTTATAAAGAAAAAAATATGAATATACTCAGAATAGGGCCTTCTGTAAATAGAGGTTCAACAAGTCGTACAATGGAACAGTTAGGAGAATTAGTTCAAAAAGAGGGGTGGAGATCAATTATAGGATATGGTAGAGTAGCAAATAAAAGTACTTCAACAACTATTAAAATTGGTAACAAAATATCACTTTATAATCATGTTTTACAGACTCGTTTATTTGATAAGCATGGTTATGGGTCTTATCATGCAACAAAAATATTTCTCAATAAAGTTGATGAAGTAAAACCAGATTTAGTGCATCTACACAATATTCATGGTTATTATATTAATATTCAATTGCTTTTTAACTATTTGTTAAAACATAATTTACCCGTTGTTTGGACTTTTCATGACTGTTGGCCTTATACAGGTCATTGTACACATTATGCTGATGCAAAATGTAATAAATGGAAAACACATTGTGAATCATGTCCTTTAAAAACATCTTATCCCAAAAGTATATTTCTAGATAGATCATTCAAAAATTATGATTTTAAAAAATCTATTTTTACTTCTCTTGAAAACTTAACAATTGTTGCAGTTTCAGATTGGCTAAAATCTGACATAGAAAAATCATTTATGAATAAATATCCTATATTAAGGATATATAATGGAGTTGATATCGACTATTTTAAACCTTATGAAGATTATGAATATGTTAAATTAAAATATTCTATTCCAAAAGATAAAAATGTTTTATTGGCATGTGCAACATCGTGGTCAAATAATAAAGGATTCTTGGATTATATTAAATTAAGTAAGATGTTAAATAAAGACTATGTGATTGTTCTTGTTGGGCTTCCTTCAAAATTAATTAAGAAACTTCCAAATAACATTATTGGGATTCCAATAACTTATGATATAGAAGAATTAGCAAAATTATATTCTTTGTCTTCGATTGTTCTTAATCTTTCAAAACAGGAAAGTTTTGGTAAAACCACAGTTGAAGGATTAGCGTGTGGAACTCCAGGAATTGTTTATGATGTAACGGCAAGTCCAGAGTTAATTGATAGTGAAACAGGTATTGTAGTACAAAAAGATGATATCAGTCAAGTTTGTGAAGCTATCTATGAAATAGAAAGATGGAACAAAAGTAATTTACAAATTAAATGTAGAGATAGAGCTAAGTCTTTTTTTGATAAAAATATAAATTTCATGAAGTATATAGATTTATATAAATCTTTATTATAATTTATTCATATATTTAAATTCTTATTGTTTTAATCTTTTGTTTAATAAAACCGAAATAACTAGTAAGAATAAAATAAAAAGAAATGATTAATATTATATATTCAAAAAAATGAATATAATTGTTTTTTTAATTGTTAACTTTTATTTTTATACATATAAATTTATGTATAGTAAATTAATGTTTATATTTATTAAAAAAAACATAAAAAAAAGTATTTAAAGTTTATAAAATTAGCCTAATGAAAAAAATAATAGAAAAAGTATATAATTCTTTTGCTTTATCATCACCTAAGAATGAAGTGTTTCTAAGAAAAATATATTGGAAAAATGTTGAAAAGTTAAATTACTTATCTCCGAATAAAAATAATAGGATACAAAGAACAATTCCTCTTGATTTTAATCTAGTCCTTGATTTTTTATCAAGAAATGGAGTCGGACAAGGTAGTAATATTATAGTTCATTCTTCTTATGGAAACTTAAAACCTATATCACTTTCACCTGCTGAGATTAACGAGGAATTAATTAAATTAATTGGTAATAAAGGAACAATAGCAATGCCTGTTATCAGAAGTTTTGTTGAAGACAACTTAACATTAAAAGACCATTTAGAAGATAAAATAAAAGATATTGAATGCACATACGATGTAAATAAAACTAAAATTATTTCTGGTGTTTTAGCACAAACATTAATGAATCGTAAAGGAAGTATTACAAGTAGATTTCCTTTAAATCCGTTAACAGCAAATGGACCTATTGCAGAAAGTATGATGAAAAATAATTTAGAAGGAGATTTACCTTCACCTCATGGACCAAATTCTTCTTGGAAATTTTGTGCTGATAATGATGCATTCGTTTTTTATTTAGGAGTTGATTTTGGACATCATATAACAATGCAACAAGTATCTGCAGAATGTAATGAAAACTGGCCTTTAAAAGATTTTTATATTAAAAGAAGATTCAAGATTATAGATGAAGATAAAATAATGTATAAAACTATAAAAGAAAGAAGACAAAAGTGGACCATGTACTTGGCAGAAAAGAATGTTAGAAAAGAACTTCTAGATGTAGGTATTGTGAAAATTGCTAATTTTGATGGGGTACCCATATGTATATATAAAGCAAAAGAATTACTTGATTATATTGATAATCACAAAAATAAGACTTTCCCTTATTATGTGTAATTAAATTTAATAGATATGACACTTCTAAAAGATAAAACTCTCCTAATTACAGGAGGTACAGGTTCGTTCGGTAATGCTGTATTAAAAAGATTTTTAAATACCGATCATTTTAAAGAAATACGCATATTTAGTCGTGATGAGAAAAAGCAAGACGATATGCGTCATAGATTACAAAATCCAAAAGTAAAATATTACATTGGTGATGTTCGTGATAAGCGTAGCGTTGATGGTGCTATGGCAGGTGTAGATTATGTGTTCCATGCTGCAGCTTTAAAGCAAGTTCCATCATGTGAGTTTTTCCCAATGCAAGCAGTTCGTACTAATGTAATGGGTACAGAAAATGTTTTAGATTCTGCTATTAAATTCGGAGTGAAAAATGTGGTTGTGTTATCTACAGATAAGGCTGCATATCCCATTAATGCCATGGGAATTAGTAAAGCTTTAATGGAAAAGGTTGCTATTGCTAAAGGTCGTCAGTTAGGTTTAGATGCTAATACTACTATTTGCTGTACTCGTTATGGCAATGTTATGGCTAGTAGAGGTTCTGTAATTCCATTATGGATAGAACAAATAAAAGACGGTAATCCAATTACTATTACAGATCCACACATGACTCGTTTTATGATGACTTTAGAGGATGCTGTAGAGTTAGTATTATATGCTTTTGAACATGGTAAAAATGGGGATTTATTTGTGCAAAAAGCTCCTGCAGCTACATTAACAGTTTTAGCTGATGCTTTAAAAGAGTTATATAAAGCTGATAATGAAGTTAAGATTATTGGAACTCGTCATGGCGAAAAGTTATATGAAACTTTAGTTACTCGCGAAGAGATGTTTAAAGCTGTTGATATGGGTGATTATTATAGAATACCTGCAGATAATAGAGATTTAAACTATGATAAATTCTTTATAGATGGCGAAGAAGATATATCTAAAGTAGAAGATTTCCATTCACATAATGCTTATAGGCTTAGTGTAGAGGAAATGAAACAACTTTTATTAAAGTTAGATATAATTCAAGAAGATCTTAAAAAATAAATAAAAAGGAAATTAATATGAATATTTTAATAACTGGAGCTAAAGGTTTTATTGGAAAGAATTTAGTATCAGAGTTAAATAATATTATATCTGGAAAAACTAAAAAGTATGGTATAGATAATAATTTAACTTTGTTTGAATACGATATTGATACAGATCCAAAATTATTAGATGAATATTGTAAAAATGCAGATTTTGTTTTCCATTTAGCAGGTGTTAATCGCCCTAAAACAGAAGACGAATTTATGAAAGGTAATTTTGGATTAACATCAGATTTGTTAGATAAGTTACAAAAATACAATAACAAATGTCCAATAATGTTATCATCATCTATTCAAGCAGCATTAGATAACCCTTATGGAGTATCTAAAAAAGCAGGTGAAGATTTATTATTTGAATATTCCAAAAACACCGGAGCAAAAGTTTATGTTTTTCGTTTTCCTAATGTATTTGGTAAGTGGTGCAGACCTAATTACAATAGTGCTGTAGCAACATTTTGTAATAATATTGCTCACGATTTACCAATTAAAGTTAATGATCCTAACGTAGATATGACATTAGTTTATATAGATGATGTTGTTAATGAATTAATATTTGCATTACAAGATAAAGCTTATAAAGAAGGTGAATATTGTAAAGTTAGAGTAGAGCATAAAATTAAATTAGGTAGAATAGCAGATTTATTATATGAGTTTAAAGAAAGCCGTAAAAACTTATTAGTTCCCGATATGAGTGAACCAATAGTTAAAAAGCTATATTCTACATATTTAAGTTATTTGCCTGAAGATCAATTTAACTATCCTTTAAAGATGAATGTAGATAATAGAGGATCATTTACAGAGTTTTTAAAATCAAACGATAGAGGTCAAGTATCTGTAAACATATCTAAACCAGGAATTGTAAAAGGGAATCATTGGCATCATACTAAAAACGAAAAGTTTATTGTAGTTAGTGGAAAAGGAGTTATTAGATTCCGCAAAATAGATGAAGATAAAGTTTATGAATATTTTGTTTCCGGAGATAAATTAGAAGTAGTAGATATACCTGTTGGATATACACATAATATAGAAAACTTAGGTGATAGCGATATGGTAACTATAATGTGGGTTAATGAGATTTTTGATCCTGAAAACCCAGATACTTATTTTTTAGAAGTGTAATAGATAAATTATATATATAGACTAAATAATATTGTTTTGATATTGAAAACTAATATTTGTTAACTTTAAATATGAAAATTAATATAAAAGAAATAAAACTTAAAAATATATCTGATGGTAGTTTAATTAATTGTAAGTTATTAAAAGGATATACAGTATTGTATGTGAGTTTAGAATTTTGGATTGCCAGTAAAGGATATAAACTTTATAAATACGATGTATTAAATGATAAATGGTCTCTTTTTGGGACATTACAAGATAAAAAATACTACTTATTTAGTAAATTTAAAATAACTAGAAGATTATTAAGAGCAGAAATTACAAAACTATACAAGTTTAATAATAATTTGTATATATGTATAGCTAAAAAATCATTATTTAAATTTAATTCAAATAATAATAAATTTGAAAAATGTTTGAATATTATGAAAGGTTCTAGACCATTAAATATATGTCAGGACTCCAAAGGTGTTTTATATTTTGGAGAATATTTTTTTAATCCAGCTAGAAAAAAGGTCAATATTTATAAATCAGAAGATGAAGGTAAGACTTGGAATATAGCATATACTTTTAACGATGGTAGAATCAACCATATACATGGAATATTTTTAGATCCTTATAAAGAAGAATTGTTGTGGGTTGCAACTGGTGATGATGACGTAGCTTGCATATTTGGTTATTCTAAAGATGGTTTTAGAACAATAATTGAAAAGTATAGAGGAAAACAAGACTATAGAATTTGTGTTCCTTTATTCTATAAAGATAAAATAGTCTATGCAACAGACTCTCAATTTCAGCAAAATTATATTAGAGTAATAAATAGAGAAAGTGGAGCTATAAAAGACTTGGAAAAAATTCAAGGTTCTGGTATTTATGGAGTACAAATAGGTAATTTTGCTGCTATTTCAACTACTATTGAACCATCTAAAATAAATACAGATAAAAATTCTTATTTATGGTTTACAAAAGAAGGTTTAAACTGGAAACCATTAATAAGTTTTAAAAAAGATATGTGGCATAATGTTTATTTTCAATTTGGTAGTATTAGGTTCCCCAATTATGAAATAAATAATAAACAGTATAATAAACTGATTGTCACAGGATGTGCTTTAAAAAAAATAGATGGAAATAGTTTGATAATTAATATAAAAGATATACTATAAAATAATAATATTTTTTTATAGTTATTGATTATAGTTAGAAATGTAAGAATAGTAGAAATATAATAAATGTTTTATACTTATTTTTTAGAAGTGTAATAGATAAATAAAATAATATATAAAAATGGATATTAAAAAACTTAAAGTTGTTACTGTTGTTGGTACGCGCCCAGAGATAATTAGATTAGCTTGTGTACTACAAAAATTAGATCAAAGCGAAGCTATAGAACACATATTAGTACATACTGGTCAAAATTACGATTATGAGCTAAACGAAGTGTTCTTTGAAGATTTAGGATTACGTAGACCAGATTACTTTTTAGAAGCAGCAGGTAAAAATGCTACAGAAACTGCAGGTCAAATATTAATTAAAATAGATCCTGTATTAGAAGAAGTAAAACCAGATGCATTTTTAGTGTTAGGAGATACTAATTCTTGCTTATGTGCAATAGCTGCTAAAAAACGTCATATTCCAATATTCCACATGGAAGCTGGTAATAGATGTTTTGATCAAAGAGTACCAGAAGAAAGCAATCGTAAAATAGTAGACCACACAGCAGATATCAACTTAACATATAGCGATATTGCTCGTGAATATCTATTAGCAGAAGGCTTAAGACCAGATAGAGTAATAAAAACCGGTAGTCCAATGTACGAAGTATTAATGCAATATCTACCTAAGATAGAAAAATCTACTATTTTAGAAAAATTAAACCTTAAAAAAGGAGAATACTTTGTAGTATCAGCACATAGAGAAGAAAACATTAACTCCGAAACTAACTTTAACAATTTAGTTAAAATATTAAATGGTGTTGCAGAAAAATTTAACTATCCTGTTATAGTATCTACACATCCAAGAACTCGTAAAATGATAGAGAAAAAAGGAGTTAAATTTAATGATAAAGTTCAATTAATGAAGCCTATGGGATTAAGCGACTACAACAAACTTCAAATGAATGCATTTGCTGTATTATCAGATAGTGGTACAATCTCAGAAGAAAGCTCAATATTAAACTTTAGAGCATTAAATATTAGAGAAGCTCACGAACGTCCCGAAGCAATGGAAGAAGCATCTGTAATGATGGTTGGCTTAAATCCAGAAAGAGTAATGCAAGGATTAGTACAACTACAATATCAAAAAATAGGAGATGAAAGAAACTTTCGTCCAGTTTACGATTACAGCATGCCTAATGTAAGCGATAAAGTTGTTAGGATAATAATATCTTATACAGATTACGTTAAAAGAGTAGTTTGGGGTGAGTAAAATTTAAATTATGAATATTTTATTTTTAACAGTTTCTAGAATAGATGATATAAATAAACGTGGTATATATACAGATTTATTACGTTATTTTATTAATCAAGGTCATAAAGTTTATATTGTTTCGCCTACAGAACGTAGATTTAAAAAGAAAACACATTTAATAAAAAAGGAAAATCATTCTATTCTAAAAGTTAGAACACTAAACATTCAAAAAACAAACTTTATTGAAAAAGGAATAGGTACTATTTTACTAGAATCTCAATTTAATAAAGCAATAAAAAAACATTTTAAAAATATCAATTTTGATTTAATACTTTATTCTACACCTCCAATAACTTTAACAACAGTTATTAAAAAGATAAAAAATAAAAATAAAGCAAAAACTTATTTATTACTAAAAGATATATTTCCGCAAAATGCAGTTGATATAGAATTAATGAGTAATAAAGGACCTTTGTATAATTTTTTTAGAAAGAAAGAAAAGAAACTTTACAAACTATCAGATTATATAGGATGTATGTCACCTGCTAATGTAGATTATGTAATTAAACATAACCCAGAAGTAGATAAAGAAATAGTTGAAGTATGTCCTAACTCGATAGAATTAAAAGAAGATAATATTATTAAAAATAAAGATATTCTTAAAAAGTATAATGTTCCTGAAGATTCATTAACCTTTATATATGGTGGAAATTTAGGGAAACCTCAAGGGCTTGATTTTTTATTAGAAGTTTTAGATTCCAATAATAATAAAAACGATAGATTTTTTATTATAGTTGGTTCAGGTACAGAATATAATAAAATTGATTTATGGTTTAAAGAAAATAAACCTAAAAATGCTATTTTATTATCTGCACTACCTAAAGAGGATTATGATAATTTAGTACAAAGTTGTGATGTCGGAATTATATTTTTAGACCCAAGATTTACAATTCCTAATTATCCATCTAGGTTGTTATCTTATTTAGAATATAAAATGCCAGTTATAATGGCAACAGATGTTAATACAGATATTGGAAAAATTGCAGAAGAAAATGGATATGGTGTGTGGACAGAAAATGGAAATTTACAAGAATTTAATATCTTATTAGATAACTTTTGTAATAAAACATATTCTATAGAAGATATGGGTAATAAAGGTTATAATTATTTAAAAGATAATTATACTATAGAAGATTGTTACAAAATAATAATGAAACATTTTATTGAAAAGTAATGTATAAACATTTTTTTAAAAGATTTTTCGATTTTTTAATTTCATTAATAGGATTTATTGTAATATCACCTTTATTTTTGATATTATGGATAAGTTTATCTATTGCTAATAAAGGTGCCGGTGCATTTTTCACTCAAAAAAGACCTGGTAAAAATGAAAAAATCTTTAAGGTTATAAAGTTTAAAACAATGACAGATGAAAGGGATGCAGAAGGTAATTTATTGCCTGATGTTGAACGATTAACTAAGGTGGGGAAATTTATACGATCTACTTCTTTAGATGAAATTCCACAATTATTAAATGTTATCAAAGGAGATATGGCATTAATTGGTCCAAGACCGTTATTAGTTCAATATTTACCATTATATAATGAAGAACAGAAAAGACGTCATGAAGTAAGACCTGGAATTACAGGTTGGGCTCAAGTAAATGGTCGAAATTTGTGCAAGTTGAGTAATAAATTTAAATATGATGTTTGGTATGTTGATAATTGTTCATTAAAGTTAGATATAAAAATTATTTTTTTAACTATCAAAAATGTTTTTCTAAGAAAGGATATTGGTGCTGGCAATGCAACAATGAAAGAGGTTGATGATTTAGGATTTAGTAAAAAATTAATAAAAATAAACAATAAAAATATATGATTGAAAATAAGGATATTATTTTACGTGCTATTGAAGAAACGGATTTAGTTATGTTGTATGAAATGATTAACGATCAATCAATACAAAATATGGTAGGTGGCAATAGTAGGCCTATTTCTATGTATCAGCAAAAAAATTGGTTTGCATCTATTCAAAATAGAACAAATGAATTAAGATTAATTATTGACACAAAAAACGATGGACCTATTGGGGTTGTTATGTTGACAGATATTAATTATATTAATGGGACAGCAGAAACTCATATAAAACTTAACTCCAAAAAATCTTCAAGAGGTAAAGGATATGGTTATAAAGCATATATGACTTTATTTGAATATGCTTTTAATAATATGAATTTAAATTGTATATTTTGTCAAATTTTAGATTATAATATTCCATCTATTAATTTGCATTTAAAGTGTGGGTTTGTTAAAGAAGGGAGATTAAGACAAAGAGTTTATAAAAATGGAAAATATAATGATATGTTGATATTTTCATTATTAAAGAAAGATTGGGAGAAATTATTATGTCAAAATTAATAAAAGAATTTGGTTCTGATTTTCATTTTTGTGATTTTCCAAAGAATAAGGAAAAAACAATATTAAAATTATATGAAAATTCTATATTATTAGGGAATGGACGTAATGCATTTCAATTATTATTTGAAAAATATAAATGGAAACGAATATGGATGCCAACATATTTCTGCTATATTGTTATTAATGCATTAAAAAATTTTGATATAGAAGTTTGTTTTTATAACGATAACCCTATTTCAAAGGAAGATGCGGAGAATATTGCTAAAATTCCTTTTGAAAAAGGAGATGTTTTGCTTAGGATAAATTATTTTGGTTTAAGAACATGGAGGGATAATAAAAATATACCTGTTCCTGTTATCGAAGATCATTCTCATGATTTAAGCGGAGATTGGGCTAAAAATAGTAATGCAGACTGGTGTTTAGCATCATTACGAAAAACTCTTCCAATATTATGTGGAGGAATATTATGGTCGCCTAAACATAATAACATAAATCAAATTCAATTAACAAAAGAATGTAAAGATTTTGCTGAAATTAGATATAAGGCAATGAATTTAAAGAAAGATTATCTAAGAGGTTATGATAATGTTGAAAAGCAAATATTTAGAGATTTATATATTAAATCAGAAGAGATATTAGATAATTTTAAATGTACATCAATAGATGATTATAGTAATAATATTTTAAAGGAATTGAATATTTCAGAATGGACAAAAATGCGTGTGCTTAATTGGGTAAATGCAGAAAATATATTAAAAGATAATTATATAGTTTTGCAACCTGAAAATTTAAAGTATTGTAATCCATTTTCTTTAATAATATTATGCGATAATAAAAAACAAAGGGAAATATTGCGAAATAAGTTGATTAAAAATGATATATATCCAGCTGTATTATGGAATATTCCAGATTATGTTTTAGATAAAAAAGCAATCGATTTTGGCTCAAGAATGTTGTCTTTACATTGTGACGGTCGATATAATGAAGAAGATATTAATTTTATGTGTAGTATAATAAAAGATATAAAATAAGATTTAACATTTATGATAGAAATAATAAATTATAATAATGACGAAAAATGGGATAAAACAGTTAAATCTTTTAACGACTGGGACGTGTATTATTTGAATGGATACGTATACCCATTTTTTTTACATGGAGATGGTGAACCTGTTTTGATTTACTATGAAAGTAATGAATTAAGAGGTATTTGTGTACTTATGATGCGAGACATAAAAATAGACAATGGGAATACAGAAAATTATTTTGATATGATAACTCCTTATGGATATGGAGGATTTATTTTTGAGGGAGAAAAGACTGAAAAAAATATTGAAACATTTTATAATGAATATCAAAGTAAATTAAAGGAGTTAGGGGTTATTTCCGTGTTTTATCGTTTTCATCCTCAGCTTAATAATGCTCATTATTTGGATAATCAAATAGAAGTTATAGATTTAGGTAAAACAATAGAAATGTTTTTGGACTCTGAAGAGTCTATTATGAGTAATATGCACTCTAAAAATAGAAATACAGTTAGAAAAGCAATTAAAAATAATGTGTTAATAAAACATGGACTTACTCATGACTTGTTGGAATCTTTTATGGATATTTATAATTCTACAATGGATCGTGATGAAGCAGATAGTTATTATTATTTTGATAATTCTTTTTATAATGCTTTAGAAGAGAAAATGAATGATAATCTTGAAGTGTTTTATGCTGAACATGATAATAACATAATAGCAATGTCGTTGATACTTTATGGAAATGGTCGTCTACATTATCATTTGTCAGGTTCCAATATGGAAGGCAGAAGATTGTCAGCAACAAATTTATTATTATATGAAGTTGCAAAGTGGGGAAGTCAAAATGGATATAAAACATTTCACTTAGGTGGTGGAGTTGGGTCAAAAGAAGATGGACTTTTTTCCTTCAAGAAGGTTTTTAATAAAGAATCTGATTTAAGATTCTCAATCGGTAAACAAATAGTAGATCAAGAAAAATATGATCAATTAGTTAAATATAGAAAAGAAAAAGATACAAAATTTGATGATAATAGTGGCTTTTTCCCTCTATATCGAAGTTAATGTTTTATAATAGTCACAAAATTAACTCTAAATTAAAAGTATTTAATTAAAAAATTAAAAATAAACTATAAAACTATAAATATAAAATAGTAATTATGAACAAAAAAATTTGGCTTTCTCTTGCTCATATGGGAGGGTACGAACAAGATTATATTCAAGAAGCATTTGACACCAATTGGGTTGTACCTTTAGGACCAAATGTGAATGGATTTGAGAAGGATTTAGAAAAGTTTTTGGGTGAAGACGTGCATGTGGTGGCATTGAGTTCCGGAACTGCTGCTGTTCACTTGGCACTTATAGCTTGCGGTGTAAAACCGGGAGATGAGGTTATTGTGCAGAGTTTTACTTTCTGTGCTTCTGCCAATCCTGTGACTTACTTGGGTGCTACTCCTGTGTTTGTGGATAGTGAACAAGATACTTGGAATATTGATCCTATCTTGATGGAGAAGGCAATTGAAGACCGCATTGCCAAAACAGGACGTAAACCCAAAGCAATTATCCCTGTGGCACTTTATGGGATGCCTTATAAGATCGATAAAATCATGGAGATTGCTAATAAATATGAGATTCCTGTGATTGAAGATGCCGCTGAAGGGTTTGGGTCTCGTTTTGACGGACAAGTATTAGGTACTTTCGGAAAATTTGGAGTGTTCTCGTTTAACGGGAATAAGATGATCACCACCTCCGGAGGGGGTGCATTGATCTGTCCAGATGTGGAAACAAAACAGAAAGTTATGTTTTACGCTACACAGGCTCGTGAGGCTTATCCCTATTATCAACATGAAGAGATAGGGTATAACTACCGACTTTCGAATATTTGTGCCGGGATAGGTCGCGGACAGATGTTGGTAGCTGATGATCACATACGTCATCACCAACATACATGTAAATTATATAAGAAACTGCTTTCAGGTATTGATGGAATAAAACTGCATGAGAACCTATCCGAACGATATGATAGCAATTATTGGCTTAACACCATCGAAATAGATTCTTCTCTACCCATAAAAGGAACCGAGAATGCTTATAGTACTGCCATAACCGATGCTGTTGGAGGTGCTGCGGGAGTTACCCATGAAGCATCTTCGTTGCATACCGATTGCGAGCCAAACCACAATGTGGAAGCACTTCGACTCTTTTTAGATGAAAAGAATATTGAATCCCGTCCTTTATGGAAACCGATGCATTTGCAACCGGTCTATAAAGATAACCCTGCTTACGTAAACGGCATTAGTGAAAGTCTCTTCCGTCGTGGTCTCTGTCTTCCAAGTGGTCCTTGCGTATCAGATGAAGATATTGAGTATATTGTGGATGCGATCAAAGAAGCTATTGAATAATCTAAATCAATTTAATAAAGCAGATTATTAATTTCAATAATACCATATGCTATAAATATGCGTAGTTAACTATTTAGGTTTTAGAGTTTCTGATAACAGATGATGATTGTTGGAAAGTACTGCAGCAGTTTGGTTCTTAAGTTCGCTATTATTCTCACATAAGCAAATTGGTAACTAAGATTAAAAAATAGAAAATATATAAGAAATGGATAATAGAGTATTTGATTTAGGCAACGAGGTTATGAACGTGGTCGATCAAGAGGTTCCAAGTGAGTTCATTCCTTTCAGAGGTAATTTTCCATTGTTGAGTCCTGCTCTTGAGGATTTGTATTATAAGGAGGTAGCCTCAGGTAAACTTATGAGTGAGGTCCCTGATTGGGTTAGTGCTATAATATTTAAGGGATTAAAAGTTAAATCAATTGATGATAGCTTTAAAGAATATTTGAAAACTAATGGAATTTTTAAGGAGTATCCTACCATGACAGATTCCGAGAAGTCTGAAGTGTTGGAAAAGTTTATGGATGCTAATTGTATGACTGATGAGTACTTGGATATATAGGATAAGGAAGCTATGCTAATTTTGAGATGGCTTCTCGAAGAGAGGAAACCTAAAAAATATTTCATAAACAAACTATGATTGTGATATTACTCTTTAATTATTATAGATAAAAACAGCTTAGTACACTATCTACATACTTTTAGGCAACACTAACTGCTTGAGGAAAATTTAAAAACCTATAAGCATTAAGTGTTGCCTTTTTTTTTATATCTTTACATAAAATATTTTAAATAACATTGGAATAGTATAGAGAAAAATATGAAACTTCCTCGTTGAAGGTGCTGATACGAGGAGTATAAGGATTGGAGATATGCAATATAAAGAGATTACTAAGCGTGTTGAGAGAGATCTGAAGAATAAGAATTTCGATGAAGTTACGGAGCGTTTGACTAAGCTAAAGAGTATAGATGTAGCAGAGGTATTATCCCCCTTGGAGCCGCAGCAATTACTATTGGTCTTCTCACTACTACCGAAAGATCATGCCGCTGAGGTGTTTTCGTATTTCTCATCGTCGCAGAAGCAGAGTATCGTGAAGGGGACTTCTCCCGAGGAGATTAAGGAAATACTGGACCTCCTCAATATGGACGATAAGGTTGATGCTTTAGAAGAGCTCCCTTCTAATATCGTGACTCAGATTCTTCGCAATTCATCCTCCATAGAGCGGAGCCTTATCAATAAGTTTCTCGCATATCCTGAGGATTCTGCGGGTTCGCTGATGACTATTGAGTATGTTTCTCTTCTTTCCACAATGACGGTTGCTGATGCAAGAGCTCATATTCGCAATGTGGGGTTGGAGAAGGAGACTATCTACACTCTATATGTTACTGATGAGAGTAGGAAGCTGATCGGTATTTTGAGTCTTAGGGAGCTTGTGACTTCATCCGATGATGCACTGGTTGGTGACTTGATGAATACCAATTTTATTTTTGCGCATACACAGGATGACCAAGAGGATGTAGCCAAGCTCTTTACCAAATATGGTTTGCTCACCCTGCCGGTAGTAGATATGGAGCAGAGGATAAATGGTATCATCACGGTTGACGATATCATGGAAGTGGTTAAGCAAGAGGCTACGGAAGACTTCCAGATCATGGCAGCTACCAGTCCATCAGAAGAAAAATATCTTGAGACTTCTGTTTGGGGGCATACTAAAAAGCGTATTATATGGCTATTGGTGCTGATGATCTCTGCCACCTTCACGGGGCGAATTATGGGGCACTACTCTGAGGTGCTGGAGTCGACCATCATACTCTCTGTTTTCATACCGATGCTGATGGACACAGGTGGTAACTCAGGTAACCAGTCGAGTACTCTGGTAATTCGCGCACTTGCCGTTGGGGATATCACGATCAAGGACTGGTTCAGGGTTTTCTGGAAGGAGTTGTTGGTTGCCACTACCAGTGGAATAATATTGGCGGCGGTCAACTTCGCGCGAATCGTCCTCTTCGAGAGTATCGATATGAATATCGCCTTAGTAGTCTGTCTCACTATTGTAGTTGTGGTAATCCTCGCTAAAACTGTGGGCGGCTTGCTACCTATCTTTGCCAAATCAGTTGGTTTGGACCCTGCAGTTATGGCTGGTCCATTGATTACTACTATTGTTGATGCTTTAGCACTACTTATCTACTTTTACCTTGCTACAACTATGCTCAACGTAGTGGTGTGATGTGAATGGGTAATCCGCCTTCTAACCGGTGCCATAAGAGTAAAATATTGAAGGTAAGAATAATTAATATATAAAATTATTTAGTTATGGAAAAAGATGCACTTGTCAATAAAAATGAAAAAATACCTGTTGAATTTATCGTCAATGATATCATCTACAAGGTTCTTTCGTTTGAGGAAAGAACTGTGGAAGTAGGCGAGCAAACCGAAGGTTCCGATACCGTTATCATACCGAGTCCGGTGACGTATAATGGCATTATATTCAATGTGATAGGTGTTGGTGATAGGGCATTCTATAGTTATTATAATGTTACTTCTGTGATATTACCCAATAGCATCAAGTATATTGGTAATAATGCTAATTCATTTAACCTAATACGTATTCATTTGACTTTGCCTTCATCCCTTGAGAGAGTATTAGAAAGTGCTTATGTTTTTAATAAATTAGATGATTTAAATCTTCCGTCAAGTTTAAAGGAGATTGGCCCAAATGCATTTGCATTCACAAAAGTTGGGACTGAAAAAGCATATATCCCGGCAAGTGTAGTTACTATAGAAGGAAATCCTTTTTTGGGCTCCGATCTTAAAGAGATTATTGTAGATTCCGGTAACAGTTGTGTTAAATCTGAAGATGGTGTTCTTTTTAGTAAGGATGGACGAAAATTAATTGCTTATCCTGATTTAAAGCCTGAGAAAACTTACACCATTCCTGATGGTGTAACTACGATCGGAAGATTATCTTTTGGATACAATTATATTTTGATGAAACTGATCATTCCTGCAACAGTCAATAAATTTGAAAACAAAGCTTTATGGTCGTGTTCAAGTATAAAAACCATTGTTATGCAAAGTACCTTACCTCCGGAAGTTGGAGAAGAGTCATTGCATGATATAGAAAGCAATTGTTTTATTTTAGTCCCCAAGAGGTGTATTAATAGATATAAAAATGCTGAGGGATGGAAAAAATTTGTTAATATAGTTGATGAGCTACCTACTGAATTTAAAATCAATGGCATCAACTATAATGTTCTTTCGTTTGAGGAAAAAACTGTAGAAGTGGGTCAAAATCCCCAAGCTTCAGGTGTTTATACTATTCCGAGTCAGGTAACCTACAATGAGTTCACATACAATGTGGTAGGTGTTGGAGATCACGCATTCGGTTGTAACGAAAGAGTTACTTCCGTAAAGTTGCTCAAAGGCATCAAGTCTATCGGCATATGTGCATTTCAAACACTTAATAATCATTTACTATTGCCTCCATCTCTTGAAAAGATAGGCAGAAGTGCTTTTACATATAATCAAATTGTTGATTTAAGACTCCCGCAAAATTTACAGGAGATTGATTCACTTGCATTTGCATACACAACAATAAAAACACAAAAGGTAAATATACCTTCAAGTGTAACTTCAATAAAAGGTAACCCTTTTTATGGCTCTAGTATTAAAGAGATTAAAGTATCTTCCGGCAGCCGTCATTTTAAATCTCAAGATGGTGTTCTTTTTATCAGAAATGGGCAGAAATTGTTAGTTTATCCGACATTAAAGCCCGACAAAACTTACGCCATTCCTGCTAATGTCACTACGATAGGAGAATCATCCTTTGCATACAATATTAATTTGACCAATCTTATCTTTCCTACTACAATTAAGAATTTGGAAAACAATGTTTTCTGGTCGTGTCCAAATCTAAAAACACTTGTTGTTAAAAGCACTACACCTCCGGAAGTTGAAGATATGTCGTTGGATGGTGTGGAAAGCAATTGTATTCTTATCGTACCCAAGGGTTGTGTTGATAAGTATAAAAACGCAGATGGATGGAAAAAATTTAAGACTATCAGGAGTTTCCCAATCCACGGATTTCTTCCGAAAGAAGTATATTCAGATGGTATCCCTGACAATAAAGGTCCGCTTGAATTTTCATTCCCTCAGAAAGAAAGAAAACTCTGGGCATTATCATTTGATTTTAAAGTCAATGAAAAACTTAATCAATGGATCTTTATGCTATCAAAAAATAGTAGAATATTTGGAATTCTCCTTGAGCAAGATGGAAATATTTATATCACAACGAATGATCAAAAAAATAAATATTCACTCAGTAGTTCATATTCATTAAACATATGGCATTCGGTTTATTTGTCTTTTGATAACGGTCTATTAACTTTTCAATTAAATGATAATCCTCCTGAACAAATTCACATAAAGATGAATTTGAAAGATGAAGATAATTCTTGGAGTTGTTCCAATTATTCTGATGGAGTAAAGTTCAAAGGATATTTGAGAAATATCATATATTAAATTCAGAAACAAATCAAAACACTCTTAATATATGCCACATAGAACAAAAGTAAACCCAATTATATCTTTAAAGTACAATTAATAGCTTATTAAACTATATATAAATAGTGTTTAAAAATAATTTAAACACTATTTTTTTTTGCCCTTTTATTAGTTTTTTTATAAAAAAAATTATGATACAACTGCCAAATTTATATGTTATTTTTATGCCTTATACATACAAAAAAAGAAATTCATATTATTTTAAAACTAAAATAGCTATGGATGACAATCTTGCAAAAAAAGATGTTATTTACTATGCTATTGTATTGAAAGATCTTAATGGCTTTTGGATATACACACTAACACCTAATTTAGGAAAGAATTAAAAAAAATAGTAATTATTGAAATTAGGAAACACATTGGCCACACAACCCAAGGTTCTAATATCAACAATTACTATTTCATTGCAAGTATAACAATATTTTTTTTAATAAACAAGAAAAAAACAAAAAAAATTATGCTTTTATAAAAAATCTTTTAGTTCGTTGTTTTTATTTGCAACTTTATGTATATTTGCATTCAAAAAGTAAATTTACATAAAATGATAGAAAGGCAAATTACATCGGTGCTTAGAGAGAGGTTAAAAAAATTTCCTATTCTCACTCTAACAGGACCAAGACAATCAGGAAAGAGTACGCTGTTGAGAAATTGTTTTCCAGATTACGAATATATTAATTTAGAAAGATTGGATTATCGACAACTAATTTTAAATGATCCGATTGGGTTCTTGAAGAATCAAGATAGGAAGATTATTTTCGATGAAGCACAACAAGTTCCGGAATTATTTAATTATCTGCAAGTTGTGTCGGATGAGCAAAATAATGCTGGTCAGTATATTTTATCCGGTTCTCAAAGCTTTCTTATGAGCGAACGTATTTCGCAATCCTTAGCAGGAAGAACCAGTATTAACCATCTGTTCCCATTTGATTTTTCTGAAATTGGATGGCGTGATCAAGTTACAGATGCCATTTATACCGGTTTTTATCCAAGAATTTATGATTTTAGCATTGAGCCTTCTGAGTTTTATTCTCCATATATCCAAACATATATTGAGCGAGATGTGAGAACGTTGAGAACAATAGAAAATCTGAACACATTTTCCCGTTTTTTATCTCTCTGTGCTGGAAGAGTGGGTCAGATATTGAATATTTCTTCCTTAGCCAACGATGCAGGGGTTTCTGTTAATACGGCAAAAAATTGGCTTTCTTTGTTGGAGGCGAGTTTTATTTTATTCAGATTGCAACCCTATTACAAGAATTTTAGTAAAAGATTGATAAAGGCACCGAAGTTATATTTTTATGATACGGGATTGGTTTGTTCTCTTTTGAACATTCAATCGGCTGATATGGTGCGGACCCATTATCTCTATGGTGCTTTATTTGAGAACTTGATTATAGCAGAAATTATTAAATTTCAATCACACAAGGGCCGACGAAGAAAAATCTATTATTGGCGGGATAGTAATGGAGTGGAAATAGATTGTTTGCTGGAGGCAGATAATGGAAAATTGCATTTGGTGGAAATAAAAGGTGGAGCAACCATAAATTGGGATTATCAGAAAAATTTAAATCGTTTTCCTGATCAAGACTCTGGTTTGAAAAAATGGATTATTTACACCGGTGAAGACACTATCGATACGGCTGATATAACAATAGTTGGAAGGAAAGAGTTGAGCAAAGTACTTAGTACATTGGCAACGGAATAGAACCTGATATTTCTAGATGAAATAAAAAAAATAGTAATCGTTGAAAAAAGATAACCACATTGGTATCACAATCCAAGGATCTAATTCCAACAATTACTATTTTATGCGAAGGTAAAAAATCTTTTTTAAATAAACAAGAAAAATTTTATTTATCTTCCTAAATATCAAGTATTAAAAACAAAAAATAGTAATCGTTGAAAAAAGACAACCACATTGGCCACACAATCCAAGGATCTAATTCCAACAATTACTATTTTATGCAAAGGTAAAAAATCTTTTTTAAATAAACAAGAAAACTTTATAATAATTTCCTATATATCAAGTATTACAACTCAATATTTTTTCATAACTTAATAAAAAATTAATAAAATTTTCTGGGAATAGAATTCTTTATTTATATCTTTGTGCGAGATATTTAAATGTTTTTTTTAAATAGGGTTGCCGTTTGTGGTACACTTTCTATTAGTTAATTTTTTTACTTTTAAACAAAATCATTATGAAGAAAAAACTTTTTTCAATACTTGTATTTGCCTCATTAACAATTATGAGTGTTTCAGCTCAAAAAAGAGGAAACGTAAAACTACAACAAGATGTAGAACCGTTTACTGCCCTATCGGTGTCCGGTGATTGGGATGTTTATGTTCGTCAAGGTAATCATCAAAGTGTTTCCATCGAAACTAACAAAGAAGAGTTACTAGATTGTGCAGAGATTGAAGTAAGAAATGGAACATTGTATATTAAAAACAATTGTAAGAAACATATGTTTCTAAAGGTTAATTCCCGTAATTTTTTTCAAAAGGTAACTATTACGGTAACCGATTTAAATAAAATTACTGCATCGGGTGGAGTAGATATTTATTTTGAAACACCGCTTGAAACAGAAGATTTTGAATTGGATATGAGCGGAGGATCTGATATTAATGACTTTTTGATTAGATGTACAACTTTTAATGGTAAATTTACCGGTAGTAGCGATGCCAAAATAAGATTTCTTGCTGTTGAAGGTGTAGTAACTAGTATGAGTGGCGGCTCAGATGTGGAGTTACTTGATATTGATGCCCTACAAACTACTGTATCTGTATCCGGAGGGAGCGACTTGGAAATGACCGGGCAAACACAACGTCTTACTATAAGTGCATCCGGAGGAAGCGATCTCTCACTTTCTCGCTTTAGAGCATCGGGATGTGTCGCTGTTTTTTCCGGTTCTTCAGATGGAATTCTTAATGTTTCAGATATGTTGAATATTTCCCTTTCAGGATCCAGTGATGTGGTTTGTTTTGGTAATCCAAGAGATGTGACAAAACAGATTTCAGGAAGTAGTTCTCTAAAGTTTAGGTAGTGATAACAGTAACATCTTTCTACATTCCATTTACAAACTGAACACTTTTGTTTTATTCAGAAGTGTCTAAAAATCACATATTTGTACAATAATTTTGAATTGCAAGTTTCAGATTAAGATGCAAGGATTAAGACAGATGAAACCATAGTATTTGTTTCTGAAATTCAATCTCATTCAGGAAAAAGTGGATTGCAAAAATAATACAAAAAATAAAAAAGTATGAAGGCGACGATAATTATTGGAACACCATACAAAGGGTGCACTCATGCAATGCAAGAGCTATTCAAGGAACAGCTTTCAGTGCTTCACTCTCAGATTACTTTTGACGAATACGTTTTACCCAATGCTGCACCTCATTTTTGCATAGGCTGTAAAAATTGTTTTGAAATTGGGGAGGAAGCTTGTCCTCATTACGATTCAGTGGCACCGATATGGGCATCGCTCTTAGAATCGGATATACTTATTTTTATCTTTCCAATGTATGTGATGAGAGTTCCCGGACAACTTAAAGCACTTTTGGATCACTTTGGATATCGTTGGGCTTCGCATCGTCCTGAGCCAAGAATGAGCGAAAAGCGTGCAATAATTATCACTCAAGGAATTGGTGCTCCTACGAAACATGCATTAAAAGATGTAGAAACCTCTCTTCGTTGGTGGGGTGTTTCAGATATTCGTTTGCTTGGTATTAAGCTGCTTGAAGGAGTAATCTGGGATAAACTCTCCCTTAAAAAACGTGCTGAAATAGAGCAGAAACTCAATCGTCTTGCATTATCTACAAAAAAGCCCTTGCGACGCAACCATCTTGAAACTTGGATCTTCTTCAAGATGTGTCAAGCCTTACAACGTAAGTTAGTAAAAAAAGGTGCTCCCTTTTCAATAGACACTCAATATTGGATAGATAATGATTTACTTTGATATGAATATCAAGATAAAATAAACAACCAATAGGTCACACTATTTACAGGTTCATAACAAAAAGGGTATAAAGCAAAAATCGCTACTTTATACCCTTTTTATTTTTATAGCACAATTATTCTTGCGAAATACGAATTCTTTGATAGTCTAATTTCGGATTGCTTTTGGACATCGTTGAAAGAATCTGGGAGTGGCAGCAAAGCGTAGAATTTATATCTTTTGTAAAAAATATGTTATATTTGCAAGAATTGATTTTTCCCTTAAGATTAATAATAGATTTAAATTTTTAATTCATTAATTTTCAATTTATGGCAAAAGATAATGTTGATAATAGTACAAACAATAGGAATAAATCCTCTGTTTCTAAAAAGAATGTGAGTAGTAAAGCGAACGATAGCGGTAAAACCGTATCTGAGCAAAAGTTGGATTATCAGCGATATAAGTTAAGAGTAGATTTCTTAAAGTGGTTTCTTGCAAGTATTGTACTTGTAGTTATTACTATGATTATTGATTTTGGTTTTCGTGATAGACAAGCAGGGTTAAAAGAGATACAAGTTTATGATGAGTATGTATCGGAATTATTGATTTTAAATTCGGAACCCGGACAAAAGAGAATGTTAGCACAGTTTTTTGCAAATGTTACTCCTTCTAAAAGTTTACGTAAAGGATGGCAAAATTATTTTGAAATTGTAGATAAGGAGTATCAAGAGTATATAAAGCCTTTCGAGAAAAACGATTCCTTATTGCAGGAGAAGTATAATAAGATTTATTCTAAAAGCCCTAATTTCACATCAACCGATAGTATAATGCTCAAAGAACTAAAGGCTGAGATTGAAGATAACAGAGCTAAAATTTATCCTAAACTTGTGCTTCCCTCAGATGTTAAGTTGAAGAGTTTCTTTGAATAAGTTTTCTTAAGTTTTAGGGATGCCATCCCTTTTTTATTGATATTAAAAAAAACACAATAAAGTTATTAGACTTTGCTTTAAATTTATTAATTTTGTAAATAATATTTTGTATAAAAAATATTACTATGAAGGATTTTTTTAAGTCTATAAGAAATCATATCTTTCGATTTTTTTATAGTTTGTTTTATAAGAGGAAGTACTTAAGAGGTCGCTATTTTGATGATGATTTTGTAGGATGGTTTTGGTGTTTTCGAGGTATTAACGGTAGGTTATTTGGAAATAATAGAAAAATTGGATTTCCTGTACATCCCCAATCTACAGTGATTAATGAGAAAAACTTGGAGTTTGATGTAGATGATATTGTAGTTTTTCAGGCGCCAGGTTGTTATTGGCAAAATCATAAGGCAAAGATTATTATCGGAAAAGGATGTTATGTTGCTCCAAATGTTGGATTTATTACTACTAATCACGATATTTACGATTTAGACAAGCATGTAGATGGTAAAGATATCAAGTTGGGAAATAATTGTTGGATAGGTATGAATTCTATGGTGCTTCCCGGTGTTGAGTTGGGCGATAGAACTATAGTTGGTGCCGGTTCCGTAGTTACAAAAAGTTTCCCTGAGGGGAATGTTGTAATAGTAGGAAATCCTGCACAAATCGTTAACAATTTATAGATAAAAAGTTTGTAGGGTGAAAAAGTTATCGAATAATAATTTTTTATTTTCTATTACTACTTTAGCTACAGGTTCTGTATTGGCTCAGCTTATCACTGTGTTATGTTCGCCTATTTTAACAAGATTATTTACTCCTGCCGAAATGGGGGCATATACTTATTTACTATCTTTTGGAACAATCTTCCTGGGAATTATCAATGCTAAATATAATATGGCAGTTGTTGTAGAACAAGATGATCGCAATGTATTTGCATTGATAAAACTTTCCATTATTATAGGGTTGATAATCACTGTTTTAGGTAGTATTATTTTTGTTGGATATAATGCCATATTTAATCATGTATTCAACCTTGATGAGGTTTTATTTATTTTTTTCCTACTCTTGTCTTATGCCCTTATAGAAGTGCTCACAGCCTATAATAATAGACAAAAAGAGTATAAGATTATGGCAAGCGTAAGTGTAATCAGATCGTTTTTCCAAAACATCGGAGCAGTAATCTTAGGCTTTTTTAAAGTAGGGAAGTTTGGTTTAATAATACCTTACGTTGTTGGGCAGTATATGGGAGTAGGTAGGCAAGGTAAAACATTAAAACACCACATAAAAGACATCAAAAGCGTTGCTAAAGAAGAGCTTAAAACAGTAATGATTAAGCATAAACGTCAGCCGTTATTTTCTGCACCTGCAGCCTTAGCTAATAACTTTTCATATTCGTCTATTACTATCTTTTTAAAAACAATTTTTGGCAATACATATGTTGGTTTTTACTCTATATCTGTTACTTTACTTGGAATGCCATTATCGTTAATCAGCAACAATGTGTCTAAAGTGTTTTTTGAAACAGCAGTTAAAGAGTATAATCAATCAGGAGAGTATATCAAATCTTTTAAAAAAGTATTTTTCTTTCAATTGTTATTAGCAATTCCGATGGTGCTAATAATGTACTTTTTTGGTCCTCCCATCTGTGCTTTTGTCTTTGGCAGCGAGTGGAGAGTTGCTGGCGATTATATTCAAATCTTAGCACCAATGTTTGGTGTCAGATTTATAGTAACCACATTATCAGTAGCTTTAATTATTGTAAATAAACAGATGATCGATTTAATATTACAAATACTATTTGTAGTATCATCAGTATTATGTTTTGTATTATGCTATTTTTATAAATTTTCGATTACTAAATATTTAACAATAATCACGATTTTATTTTCAGTAGTATATATAATTTACTTAGGTGTAATTTATTATTACTCAAAAAATAGAAAAAAGTCACATAAAAAATCTAAATAATCTAAAACTTAGATATTTAATTTTTAATAAATAAAAAAATACCTTAACTTTATCAATTCTTAATTTATATAATAATAACTTAATATTTAAGAATTAATATATATGAAAAAAATATCCTCTATAATCGTAGCAATAATCATATCATTCTCAGTATTTTGCAATCCTGTAAGTAAAAAAGATGCAGTTACTATTGCTAATACTTTTATCAAAAGTCATAATTTAAGTATAGATAGAGTTTCTTTAGATAATTTAGTATTAACGGAAACTTCTAAAGATAGTGAGCCTTTATTTTATGTGTTTAGTAATGATTATGGCTTTATTATTGTTTCAGGTATTAATTCTACTCTGCCTATTATCGGATATTCGGAAGAGAGTTCTTTTGAGCTAGATAATATCCCTCCTAATTTAGAACAAATTTTATCTACTTATAAAGAAGAAATTCAATATGCATATAATAACAACATTCGTTTAAACGAAACTTCAAGAACAGCTATTGAAAATCAATTATCTAATGTTCCTAAGTATGAAACGGAAGTTGAGCAATTGTTAGGAAATATTAAATGGAATCAATGGCCATATTATAATGCTTTATGTCCTTTCGATGAAGATGAAGGTTATATATGTCCTGTTGGTTGTGTTGCTACGGCTATGGCTCAAATTATGAAGTATTGGTCTTATCCTGATAGAGGCGAAGGCTATCATTCTTATAGTTCTAATTATGGAAGTTTATCTGCAGATTTCAATACGGATTACAAATGGGAAAACATGCCTGAACCAATGTTAACATCTCCTAATGCTGAGTGTGCTAAAATTAGTTACCATTGTGCAGTTAGTGTAGATATGAATTTTTCTCCTTATGGTAGTGGTGCGTATCAAGACAAAGTTCCATATAGTTTAGCTACTTATTTTAAATATGACAATACTGCTGAAAATGTAGAAAGATATTATTATTCTGATGAAGACTGGGATAACTTACTAAAAACAGAATTGGATTTAGGTCGTCCTATTCAATATGCAGGATATAATTCATCCGGTGGTGGCGGTCACTCTTTTGTTTGTGATGGATACGACAATAATGGCTATTTTCACTACAATTGGGGATGGGGCGGTTCTTATAACGGATATTTTTTAACTCACGTATTAATACCTGATGGTTCCGGAGTTGGTGGAGGTTCGGGAGATTTTAGTTATTATCAATCTATAGTTATAGGCATTCAACCCATAGATATCACCACAAGCGTTCCATCCGGTTTAGTTGCTATAGATATTACTTCCGGTAGTGCATTATTAAAATGGGATAGAATTCCAATTGCATCTTCTTATAATGTTGAAATAAAGAAAGAAGGCACAGAAAATTGGACACTTTTAACCTCGGAGGTTAATAGTCTGGAAGTTACAGAATTAGATGATAATACAACTTATGAGTGGCGAATTAAAGCTCTCAAAGAGGAATTAGAAAGTGAGTATTCGGAAATTAAAACTTTTACTACTTATCCTGAAGGAACTTGTTATCCTGTACAGGAATTTACCGTAATAGATGATGGGTATCAAAATGTAATTCTTTCTTGGATAGCACCTCCGTCTGATCCTGCAAAAGATAACTTTATCTATAAACTTTATAGAGATGATGAGCTGATAGAAACTACTACTGAGCTAACTTATACAGATGAAAATGTAGAACCCGGAGATCATAGTTATTGTATAATCGTAGAACATTCCGATTGTATGTCCGATCCTATTTGTAAAGATATTTATGTAGAGGAGTTTATCTGCTATCCTGTACAAAATGTGACTTACGAGATAATAAACGATAACAATGTTAAAATTAGTTGGGATGCTCCTGAAAATGCAAAAAATAGAAATATCAGTTACAGATTTTATATAAATGATGTCTTTAAAGGTACAGTTAGTATGACTAGCTATACACATGTAAATGTTGCAGTAGGAACTTATAAATATTGCATAGAAGCCGAGCATACAGATTGTATATCGGAAAAAGTTTGTGTAGAAGTAGATGTAGTTACAGGAATTGAAGACATCAAAAACTTAAACATTTATCCAAACCCGACTAATAGTGTTGTTAATATAGAAGGCGTAAATATTAAAGAAGTTCGCATATATAATAACATTGGTAGATTAGTCGAAATAGTGGATACAAATACTATAAATGTTTCTAATTATACTCCTGGTGTGTATATTTTAAGAATAGTTTCTATAGATGGTGAAATTTACAAATCTAAACTTGTTGTGAAATAAAACTTTATGCAATAATATTTGTCAAAATAATAATAATATAATAAAAATAAAATGAAAAAAACATTCTCAATAATCCTAGCAATAATAATATCGTTATCAGTATTTTGCAATCCGATAAGTAAAAAAGATGCAGTAACTACTGCTAATACTTTTATTAAAAGTCATAATTTAAAGTTACAGCAAGTATCTTCAGATAATATAGTTTACACTTCAACCTTTGATGATAATAATCCGGCATTCTATGTGTTTAGTTTTAACAACGATGGGTTTATTATAGTATCTGCACAAGATTTTACATATCCTATATTGGGATATTCTGAAAATGTAGGATTTGATCCTAATAACATACCTGATAACCTAAAAGAAGTATTGTTAGGCTATACCCAAGAGATAGAATTTGGAGTTAAAAATAATTTTCAAGTCAACAGCTATATTCAAAAAGTAAAAGACGATCAAATAAACAACAGTTCTAAAGATGTAAAATCTGTAGAACCCTTATTAGGTGAAATTCAATGGGATCAGCGTCCATTCTATAACGATATGTGTCCAATTGATCCGATTTGGGGTGTTAGATGCCCGGTAGGATGTGCTGCCACTGCAATGGTTCAGATAATGAGATATTGGGAACACCCATCACAAGGCGAAGGTTCACATTCTTATAACCACAACTCTTATGGAAATTTATCTGCAGATTTTACATGTACTTACGATTGGGCAAACATGCCAAAACCAACGTTAACCGGTCCAAACACCGAATGCGCTAAGGCAAGTTATCATTGTGCAGTTAGTATTGATATGAATTTTTCCCCTAATGGAAGTGGTGCTTATTTAGCTGATGTGGGGTCAGCTTTAAAAACATATTTTAAATACGATCCCAGCCTTAATGTAAAAAACAGATCCTCATACACGGAATCTGTTTGGAAACAAATGATAAAAGAAGAGTTAGATAATGGCAGACCTGTGGAATATGCAGGTTTTGATGCTTACTATACTTCCGGTCATGCTTTTGTTTGTGATGGTTACAATGAAGATTTTTTCCACTTCAATTGGGGATGGAGTGGTGCATATGATGGATATTTTTCTTTAAACGCATTAATTCCTGATGGAACAGGAACAGGTGGCGGTTCCGGTGACTTCAGTTATGGACAGCATGTTCTTTTTGGTATTCAACCTATCGAAGAAGTTAGCATAGAAATTCCAACTAACTTGGAAACCACAGATATTACAGAAAACAGTGCTAAGTTAAATTGGGATGAAGTTGAATCAGCAGAAAAATATAAAATTCAATATAAAATAGCAGATGAGCCTAATTGGAAAATAAGGACAACTACAGACAACTTCTTATCAATCCGTAACTTACAAAGTGAAACAAATTACGTTTGGAGAGTTAAAGCTATCTATCAAAATGAAGAATCGGATTATTCCGAAACAGACAGTTTCACAACTCTAGAGCAAATCTGTGATCCTATAGAAAACTTAGAAGCCACGGTAACAGATTACCAAGTAGAACTAAATTGGGAATTGTCAAAATATGCGGAAGCCATCTCGAAAAATAGAAATATTAAATTTAATATTTACAGAAACGACTCATTCTTATCAACAACAACAAATAATTCATATACCGATAAAAATGTAGAAGTCGGTACCCATAACTATTGTGTAGAAGTTGTATATCCTGCATGCACATCAGAACAAGTTTGCGTTGACGCTACAGTAATCGAAATAGATGCATGTACACCAGTACAAAATCTAACGGCAGAAAATGTTGGTCAAACTAATGTAATTAAATTAACTTGGGATACTCCGGAAGGTGCAAAAAACAGAGCATTAACTAATTATGTAATATATTTAGACAACGAAGAAATTGCTAATATTTCAGATGTTACAACAACAGAATATATAGACAAAACATTCGAAAGCCAAGACATAGATAATGATTATGCAGTAAGTTATTGTATTAAAGCAGTATACGCAACTTGTGAATCTGAAGAAGCTTGCACCGACGTTGATGTGTTAGTAGGTATCGAAGATAATCCAGACATAAACATCTATCCTAACCCGGCAAATAACTTAGTAACAATTTCCGGAATTAAAGTAAAAACTGCTCGTGTCTACAACAATACCGGCCAACTAATACAAGAAGTTTATGGTAATATTATAGACGTATCTAATCTTAGAGATGGCATCTATATGATAACCTTTATCACCGAAGATGGCAATTTCTACAAATCTAAGCTTGTAGTTAATTAATATATTATTTGGGATGGCTTCTCCAAATTCTAGGGATGGCTTCCCGAAAATTTAGGGATGGCTTCCCTAAATCTCATTAAAAGTTACTTGTAATTTGATGATAATTAGATTGTTGTGTAAAAAATAATATGAGATGGCTTCTCTAAAATTTGGAGATGGCTTCCCGAAAATCTGGAGATGGCTTCCCTCTTTGTTAAAAATTTTGAAATTATTTTGCGGTTTGTATATTTTTTTGGATAGTAAACATACCTCTGACTTTTCAATTTATTGAAAAAATTGAAAAAGAGTGTAACCTAAAATTATTTTGTTGGGCTAAATATTATTTAGGATATGTCTATTTTTCTAAGATAAACTCATACTCCTCGTTATTCTTAAAGTCATCTTTACGGGCATGCAAATAGATGAAATTTTCAATATTCCCAAATAAACTTTCAAAGTCAAAAAAACTTTCTAGGCTTTGAATGTAATTGATATCTAAGAACTTGCTATAGTCACTCCAACGATATTTTCTGTAGTCCATTTCAGGAAAGTGATTTGTGATATTTCTGTTAACATAAATAATGCAGTCACGAAGATAATTTTTGTCGTATATTTCTTTACGCTTATAACTTTTACTAAACACGCAGCCTATATAATCATAATTAGTTCTATAGTAATCAGAATAACTTATAAAGGATCTTCGCAAAAGTTCGCTCATAATACGACTTGCAATATATTTCCTATGGATTTTGTTATTTTCAGAGGGAGATATGTTTTTTACAAAACATTTTAAATCATTTCTGTCATCATCAACAAGTTTTAGAATCTGACTAATACTCTTAGTATTAATTACATAATGGAAATGGTTATCCATTACGGATCCCGTATAGATATGTGCAAATTTACTAATTTGTGTTCTTATATTTGAGTCGAAAATATTTTTTGCGACATCATCGGGAAATATTGATATACAATTAGTTCCCCTATTGAAAATATGAAAGTCTCTTTCTGGTACCATCAATTGCATATTAGGACTAGGCATAATAATAAAGGATTTGTTGATAATTTCATGAATAATACAAAAATAAATTCTCTATTAAAGGTTTTAATACTTAATAGTTTGATATACTGCCAAGTACTAAAACCTTATGCAAATAAAAATTTTTTAAAAAACTAAATCATTTAATAATTTTAGATTTAATTATGCGTCTTTACTAATAGTCTCCAAAATGATGAAAACGTTCCTTTTTTTTGCATTTTTTTTATTAATATTTTTAAAGAATTTGGAGATGGCTTCTCCAAATTCTAGGGATGGCTTCCCGAAAATTTAGAGATGGCTTCCCGAAACCTCAACAAATATAGTTTGTAATTAGGTGATAATTAGATTGTTGTGTGAAAAATAAAATGGGATGGCTTCTCCAAAATCTAGAGATGGCTTCCCTGAAACTCAGAGATGGCTTCCCTGAAACTCAGAGATGGCTTCCCTGAAACTCAGAGATGGCTTCCCCAAAATGTTGTTATTTTTTTGTTATAATTAAACATTTTTTAATACATCAATATTAAAAAATCATGTATATTTGCAGTTTATTATTTAAATTGCAATTTATCATTACAATGAGTAAAACTAAGTTTGTTTTTGTGACAGGTGGAGTAGTATCATCGTTAGGAAAAGGTATTATTTCTGCTTCATTAGGCTTTTTGTTAAAATCACGCGGGTATAAGGTTGCTATTCAAAAGTTTGATCCGTATATCAATATTAATTCAGGTACAATGAATCCATATGAGCATGGGGAGTGTTTTGTAACTGAGGATGGTGCAGAAACAGATTTAGATTTAGGGCACTACGAACGTTTTTTAAATACTCCAACGTCTCAGGCAAATAATGTTACTACGGGTAGAATTTATCAATCTGTTTTGGAAAAGGAAAGAAGAGGCGAGTATGATGGAAAAACGGTTCAGGTAATTCCGCATATCACTGATGAAATTAAAGGAAGAATCACATCCTTAGCAGAAGAAGGGGATTATGATTTCTTAATTATTGAAATAGGTGGTACTGTTGGGGATATAGAATCATTACCGTATATAGAAACTGTTCGTCAATTGAAATGGGAATTGGCAGATAGATGTGTTACTATTCATTTAACTTTAGTTCCTTTTATTAAAGCTGCAGGTGAGTTAAAAACAAAACCTACTCAACATTCTGTTAAAACTCTATTGGAACAGGGGGTGCAGCCGGATATTATAGTATGTAGAACCGAACGTTACTTAAATAAATCTATTCGCGATAAAATTGCGTTATTTTGTAACGTGTCTCCATCGGCAGTTATTCAATCAATGGATGCGGAAAGTATTTACGATGTTCCATTGTATATGTATGAAGAAGGCTTAGATAGGGAAGTTCTTAAAAAAACTAAATGCAGTATAGAAAATGAGCCTGATTTAACTGAATGGAAATCATTTTTACATAAATTAAAAAATTCTACCACAGAAGTTAATATTGGATTAGTTGGTAAGTATATTTTATTAAAAGATGCTTATAAATCTATTTTTGAAGCATTTTGTCATGCTGGTGCAAATTATAATTGTAAAGTTAACATTCATAGGATTAATGCTGAGGATATAGAAGATAATTTTTCGGAAGATTATTTTAAGGGGATGGATGCTATATTGGTAGCTCCCGGTTTTGGAGAAAGAGGAATTGATGGAAAAGTTAATGCTGTAAGATATGCTCGTGAAAATAAAGTTCCGTTCTTAGGTATTTGTTTAGGTATGCAATGTTGTGTTATAGAATATGCTCGTAACGTTGCAGGATTACCTGAAGCAACAAGCTCGGAATTTGATCCTAATACATCAACATCTATTTTTGATGCAATACAGGAAAGTCAAGAATTCTTAAATGATACTATGAGGTTAGGTAGTTATCCATGTGAAATTAAAGATGATACCTTAGCTAAAAAGATATACGGTTCTAATTTAATACATGAGCGTCATCGTCATAAATATGCTTTAAACTATAAATACTTAAAGGATTTGGAATCTAATGGGTTAATAATTTCCGGAATAAATAATCAAGATAAGATTATTGAAATAGTGGAAATTAAAGATCATCCTTGGTATGTTGGGGTTCAATTCCATCCGGAATACAAGAGTACTGTTTTATCACCTCATCCGTTATTCATGTCATTTGTAAAAGCGGCAATGGATTATAAAAAGAATAAGAATAATGATTAGTTTATCTATAATCATAAACAATCAAGATAAGCAAAAGTATAAAGTATAAGTATAAGTATAAATTATTAGAATAAACAAAAGTATAAGCAAAAGCATAAACATAAGAACTATAAGTTATTGTAAACTTATTTGTTTGATATGTAATTTAATAAAGGGAAAATTAACGAGTTAAAATAACAAGTTATTAATAATAATAAAATAATATGTTATAAATTAAGAATATATAACAAGTATAAAATAATAAGTTATAAAGAAAAAGTAATTAGTTAAAAAGTAAGTTTTTAGTATGGATAGACAAACTATTGTAGGTTTAATATTAATATTTTTATTATTGTCCGTTTTTTCTATATGGAGAAATAAAAATATGCCTAAACCGGAACCTGCAACTACCCAAACAGTTTTAACAGATAGTATATCTGCAAGCGATACAACACAAACTACATCGTTATTGTCTGATTTAGAATTGGATAATGAAGGGGTAACTTCCGATAGTATTAAAAAGATTATTAGGATAGATACTTATGGAGCATTTTCTGAATCTGTAGAAGGTGAAGAAGAGTATTACACTGTAGAAAGCGATATTTTAAAACTTACATTTTCTAATTTAGGCGGTAAATTATATTCCGTTGAATTAAAAGAATTTACTACTTTCGATGACCAACCGTTAATATTATTTGAAGGTGATAATAATGAATTTGGATTAAGCTTTTTTTCAAACAACAGGCTTATCCAAACATCAATGATGTATTTCCAGCCATATAATTTAGACAATAAAATAACTTCTGTAAATAGCGAAGATGGTAAAGATGTTAGTTTTAGATTATATGCAGCAGATAATGGAGAAGTAGATAATTCTAAATATTTGGAATTTTTATATCATATTCCAAAAAGCGACTATATGATAGATTTTTCTGTAAACTATGTTAATATGGAAGATGTTATTGCTTCTAACAATGGGTTTATAGATTTGCTTTGGTCATTAGATTTACGTCAACAAGAAAAATTAAAAGATAGTAGATTAAATATATCAAATATCCATTATAAATATTTAGGTGATAAAGACATTTCGCAACTTAAAGTCAAAAAAAATGGTAGCGCAAGTAACGATTTATCAGTTAAAACAGAATGGGTGTCTTTTAAACAACAATTTTTCACATCAACGATAATAGCTGATAATGAAGAAGGTTTTTTATCAGGAGCAATAAATGCTGAAGTTGATCCAACAAAAAATAGTACTGTAGATAGATATCTTAAAACAATGACTGCCAGGTTAACTTTGCCTTATTATGGCCAATCCGAGTCAGAAAGTTTTGATATGCGAATGTACTTTGGTCCTACTAAATTTAAAGAATTAAAAAAATACAAAATCGGTTTAGAAGATCAAATTATTTTGGGTAAATTCTTTTTAGTAAAATGGATTAACAAATACGTAGTAATTGCAGTTTTTAACTTCCTAGATAATTTTAATTGGAGTTATGGAATAATAATATTGGTTCTTACAATATTATTAAAAATTGTACTATTTCCTGTTACGTATAAATCTTACTTAAATGGTGCGAGAACTAGGGCATTAAAGCCGGAAATGGATGCTATTAATAAAAAATATCCTAATAGCGAAGATGCTATGGCTAAGCAGCAGGAAATAATGGCTCTGTATAAAAAGTTCGGTGTAAATCCAATGTCGGGATGTTTACCTATGTTGTTACAGTTCCCGATATTAATTGCAATGTTTAGGTTTTTCCCAGTATCTTTTGAATTGCGTCAACAACCATTTTTATGGGCAGATGATTTGTCGTCTTACGATTCAATTTTAGATTTGCCTTTTAATATACCGTTTTATGGGGATCATATTAGTTTGTTTGCATTATTAATGGCAGCATCCACTATTATATATACCATGATAAACAATAAAAATATGGGACAACAATCTCAGCCCGGCATTAAGTTTATGACATATGCAATGCCAATATTGTTCTTAGGTATATTTAATAATTATTCGTCCGGATTAAGCTATTACTACTTGTTAGTTAACCTAATAAGTTTCTTGCAAATGTTTATAATAAGTAAAATAAAACCACAAGAAAAACTTAGAGAAGAACTATTATTAAAAGCAGAAGAGATAAAAACTAAGAAGAAAAAGAAATCTAAATGGCAACATAAGTTGGAAGAAATGCAGAGAATGCAACAACAACAAGCAAGAGAAAATGCAAAACGTCGCAAATATTAGTCGCAAATATTAGATATTTATTAGAGATGTGGCGATACAATGCAAGATAGAGTAAATGATACAAGAAAGTGTAAATGACATTTTATATTAAATAAAGAGATAAGTTCGGGGTGTGGCGCAGTTGGTTAGCGTGCTTGACTGGGGGTCAAGAGGTCGTGAGTTCGAGTCTCACCACTCCGACTTTTTTTAATCGAATTCGGAAGGACGAACTAATTTGTAAACTTTGTCAGCTTTTCGTAAAAAAACAGGAAATTTTATTGAGCAGTTTATTCCTTTCACTGCAGTTTGAACTTCTTCATCGTTTTGGTATATTTGTGTGACTGTCATGGTTTCTACACCTGTTGTAGGGCCAATAATCATTATTTCGTCACCTACAGATAAGTTGTCCGTATCTAAAGCAATTTCAGCAACTTTAACTTTAGAAAAGTAGTTAGTTATAGTGCCTATTAATTTTTTGACTTTTGTTGCTCTGTTGCCGTACATTTCTGTCCATTCTATTAGGTTTCTCCCTAAGTAATAGCCATTTGTAAAACCTCTGTTGTAAACAGTTTCCAATTCTTTATTCCACTTATCAATATTCTCTTGTGTAAAGTTATTGTTAAAGTAGGCATCTACTGCATCTTTATAACATTTTGTTACGGTTTTTACATAGTCTGCTCCTCTTCCTCTTCCTTCAATTTTTAAGACAGTTACTCCTGCTTCTAAAATTTGATCTAAAAAATGGATAGTTTTTAAGTCTTTAGGAGACATAATATACTCGTTATCAATTTCTAATTCAACTTCTCTATCTTTGTCTAATACAGTGTATTGTCTTCTGCATATTTGATAGCAACTACCTCTGTTTGCAGATGCATCGGCACCGTGTGTGTCTAAACTGAGATAACATTTTCCGGAGATCGACATACATAATGCTCCATGAACAAACACTTCTATTTGAAGTAAATTACCGCTTGGACCGCAAATATTGTTTTTTTTGATTTGGTCTGATATGTATTTTATTTGCTTTAAGTTTAATTCGCGTGCTAAAACAATTACATCGGCAAATTGAGCATAAAATTTTACTGCTTCAAAATTGCATATATTGCATTGTGTTGAGATGTGAACTTCTACACCCAGCCTATTAGCTATTTTTATTACGGAAATATCAGTTGCGATTATTGCGGAAATATCATTTTCTTTAGCTGCTTTTATTATAGTTTCTACTTCCTCTATTTCATTATCATATACTACTATATTTAGAGCAAGATAAGTTTTAACATTATTTTTTTTACAGATTTCACTTATTTTACTTAAATCATCCAATGTGAAGTTATGAGATGAAGATCTGGATCTCATGTTCAACTTATCTATTCCAAAGTAAACTGAGCCTGCTTTTGCTTGTATTGCTGCTGCTAATGCTTCCCAAGAGCCAACAGGCGACATTATTTCTATTTTGTTTTCCATTCTAATTTTTGTTAATCAATTCTCTAAGAATTACAAATCAAAGAAACTTAATATATCTTCAACTTTTTCTATTGTTTTAGAAGCACCACTATTTATCAAATTTTCTTTGGATCTATAACCCCATAAAACGCCAACAGGTGTTATACCCGCATTATTGCCGGTTATCATATCAACATCAGAATCTCCAAAGTAAATTATTTCAGATTTATCTACTTTAGTATGTTCTATAATTTTTTCTATCATTGTTGGATTTGGTTTTGTAGGAATATCTTTAGATTCACCCATCAAGATAGAAAAATTAATTTGAGGGAAAAAATGATTCATCAATTCATCTACACCAGCTTGAAACTTATTAGATGCTACTGCAATTAAGATATTGTTTTCTTGTAAAGTTTCCAAGACCTTAGTAATTCCCTCGTAAGGGAAAGTCTCTACTAAAATATTGTCTTTATAAAAAACAAAAAATTCTTCTTTTAATTTTTGTATATATTCGTGTTCCTTATATTCATCAGGTAAAGCCCTTTGGATTAATTTATAAGCACCACCACCTAATTTTAAATTGTAATCTTCAATAGGGAAAGTTGGATGGTTATGTTTTTGCATAATATGATTACATGCATAACCTAAACCTCCAACAGTATTTAGTAGGGTGCCATCCAAATCAAAAATACTTAATTTATACATATCGCATTATATTATTTTATATCCTATTATATTCTTTCGATATCAATTTTTTTATACACTTGGATCCATCTGTCAGGCAATTCATTATTGCAAGCAGTTAAATAATCTTTATACGAGCACGATACTAAGTAACAATTGTTAAATTTCTTTTTTAATATATCAGGGCATTCAACTTCCATCCACCATCTTGATGTAAGTCTGCTTTTATAGAAAACAATATCATTTTCAAATAAACTGGAATTTACGTGATATTTAATAAAATGATCACTTTTATATGGAGATTCTTTCGTTCTATTATCAAAACCTTCTAAGAAGTACCACATCATTTGTGCAATTAATTTAGCAGTTATAAAGTTTTTGTCTTTAAGAGGGTTATATTCATAAATACCTAACGAAGAAACTCTATCGCTACTTCCTGTAAATCTACAAAGTTTGCAAACTTCGTTGCCTGTAAAACCATTCGGTGAAAGCTTAAAACTTCCTGGAGAATCGGATGCTTTAATACAAGATACATCAAAATTGACAATATCGCTATTTCTGATAGAAGGTTCTACTTCATCCATATTTTCTTGGGCAATTCCTAATCTGAAAGTATCAAAAAACATGGAATCAAAAACTTTTAATATTTTGTTATTATTAAAATACGTTTGATAACCTATATTTGTAATGTTGAATAAAAAGTTAGGTTTTTTTAAGATAATATTATTTATGTAAGAATCGGAAGAACAATTATCCTTTTCGTTAATATCGATAGTAGAATCTATAAAAGTTATATTTATCAACTTATTAAGACTTTCGTATGCCAAATAATTGGCATAGGCAATGTCGTTGCTTCCACCTAAAATAATTACAAAAATATTATTTGAAATAAAATAATCTACTACAGTTTTTAAAGCAAAGTAAGAATCTTTTACAGTTTCTCCACATTTAATATTGCCAACATCTATTATTTTTAATTTAGGAAAATGATTATATAACTTATAAAACTCATTTCTAATATAATCTGCGGCTTTATTTAATTTTTCCCTAACAGGATTTTTTGCTTTAGAGAAATTAAATTTACTTAAACCTCTATACTCTGAAATACCTACAATAGCAATATCTGCAGATTCGCATTTAGGAAATTCATTTTCTTTAGAGTATATATTAATACTACTACCTAAAGTTTCTTTTTTAAACTTAACAAAACTGTTTAAATCTATCGGACTTAAATAATCTTGTATTTCTTTTTTCATTTTTTCTTCTTTTTGCTTTGAGCCTTATTAATAATATCTAAACAATCTTCTTTAGAAAGTTTTTCAGGGTCCATACTTTTTGGAATTTTATAATTCTTTTTCATGTAAGCAATATAAGGACCATACCTTCCATTTAAGACTTTCATCTCGTTATCATCACATGTAAAAGTATTTATCATATTGGCTTTATCGGCTTTATTCTTTTCTTTAATAATATTGATTGCTTGATCTTCTGTTACTTCCAAAGGTTCTAATTCTTCCGGAATAGAATAGAATTTATTGTTATGACGTATGTATGGTCCATACTTTCCTAATCCAACAATTAACTCTTTATCTTCAAAGTTTCCAATTTTTTTAGGAAATTTAAACAACTCCATCACTTCTTCAAAAGTAACGGTATCTAATTTCATATCTTTAGTCAAACCTGCAAATCGAGGTTTTTCTTCATCGTCAGCTTCACCAATTTGAGCCATTAATCCATATCTGCCTAATTTTACATATACATTTTTTTCGGATTTGGGATCAACGCCTAACAATCGTTCACCTCTTACTTTTTCTGAATTTTCATCAGCTTTAACAACTTCTTTATGAAACGGCTCGTAAAAATCACTAATCATATCTTGCCATTTTAATTTGCCTTTAGCAATTTCATCAAATTGCTTTTCTATTTCGGCAGTGAAGTTGTAATTTAAAATATCACTAAAGTTAGTATTTAAAAAGGTATTTACAACTGTTCCTATATCTGTTGGAGCTAATCTATTATTAACAGCACCTTGTTTTTCAGTGTAAGTTGATTCTGAGATTTTTCCTGATTTATAAATTATTTGCTTTAATGTGACCTTTTCTCCTGATAACTTTATCTTTTCTACATATTCTCTTTTTTGTATAGTAGAAATTGTTGGTGCATAAGTAGATGGCCTCCCAATCCCTAATTCTTCCATCTTTTTTACTAAGCTGGCTTCAGAATATCTATATGGAGGGTTCGTGGTTTTCTCCAAAGCTTCAAGTTGTTGCATAAACAACTCTTGATTTTTCTTTAGGTTAACATTAATAATTGAACTTTCTTCTTCTACTTCATCATCCTTAGATTCATTATAAACTTTTAAAAAGCCATCAAATAATAAAACTTCACCTTTAGCAATAAAATGTTTTTTATCTTCCTTATCGGAATATATGTTTATAGTAGTATTTTCTACTTTTGCGCTACTCATTTGTGAAGCTATAGTACGTTTCCAAATTAATGAATATAACTTTTGTTCCTGAGTATCTCCATCAATTTCATGATTACTAATATAAGTAGGTCTGATAGCTTCGTGTGCTTCCTGTGCACCTTTAATTTTAGTAGTATAGTTTCGAGGACTGGAATATTCTTTTCCGTAAACTTTTTCTATCTCTGCTTTCGCTGTAGATAAAGCTAATTTAGATAAGTTGACGGAGTCTGTTCTCATATAAGTAATTTTCCCTGATTCATACAACTGTTGAGCAACCTTCATAGTTTTATTCACAGAAAAACCTAATTTTCTTGAAGCTTCTTGTTGAAGTGATGATGTTGTAAAAGGTGGAGGAGGATTTTTAGATACTGATTTTTTTTCTATATCCGTAACCTTAAAGGTTCCATCTTTTATTTTATTAATAAAATCAATAACTTCTTTAGAAGATTTTAATCTAGTAGATAACTCAGCTTTTACAGAATCGTTTTTACCTCCTTTTTCATTTGGAGAAAATAATGCAGTAACTCTATAATATACTTCCGATTTAAAATTTTTAATTTCTTCTTCCTTCTCTACTATAAGCTTTACAGCAACAGATTGAACTCTACCGGCCGATAACGCAGGTTTTACCTTTTTCCACAAAATAGGAGATACTTCAAAACCTACTAATCTATCTAAAACTCTTCTTGCTTGTTGCGCATTTACTAAGTTTTTATCTAAGTCTCTCGGATTTTCAATAGCGTTTAAGATAGCATCTTTAGTAATCTCATTAAAAACAATACGCTTAGTTTTGTCTTTATCTAATTCTAAAGTTTCAAATAAATGCCAAGAAATAGCTTCTCCCTCACGGTCCTCATCAGAAGCTAACCAAACTATATCTGCTTCTTTTGCAAGCTTAGATAATTCGTTTACAACTTTCTTTTTATCTGAACTTACTTCGTACAAAGGAACAAATCCACCTTCAATATCTACACCTAATCCTTTTTTTAACAAATCTCTAACATGACCATAACTGGATTTAACAATAAAGTTGTCTCCTAAAAATTTTTCTATAGTTTTTGCCTTCGCCGGAGATTCTACAATAACTAAATTCTTCACTTTTACTATTTTTTTTTAATAATTTTATTATAGTTGTATTAATTATACAAATATTTTGGCAAAGTAAAGCAATTTTTTTCGAATTTATTTAATTTTGCATAAAAATAAAAAAATGAATAAAAGTTTATATATAGAAACTTATGGTTGTCAGATGAATTTTTCCGATTCGGAAATTGTAAATTCCATATTACGAGAAAATAATTCCGAATTGATTGATAATCCGGAAGATGCAGATATAATATTAATTAATACTTGTTCTATCAGAGACAATGCGGAAAAAAGGATCTTTAACAGATTGAGAGAGCTTAAATATTATAAAAAGAAAAATAAAGATTTAATTATCGGAATCATAGGTTGTATGGCAGGAAGATTACAACATAACTTACTGTCAGATGATTCTATAGTTGATGTAGTAGTAGGTCCTGATAGTTATAGAGAATTACCAATTTTAATATCGAATGCATTAAAAGGAAAAGCACAAGTTAATACTGTTTTATCGGAAACGGAAACTTATGACGATATAATTCCTTTGAGAATAAACTCTAATGGAGTTTCCGCATTTGTTTCTATAATGAGAGGTTGCGAAAATTATTGTGCCTACTGTGTAGTCCCTTATACACGAGGGAGAGAAAGAAGCAGAAGTGCAAACAGTATTGTTGACGAAATTAAATCATTATTGAAAAATGGATATAAAGAAGTAACATTATTAGGACAAAATGTGAATTCTTATTTGTGGACAAATAGTGATGGAGAACAAATTAACTTTAGTAAATTAATTTCTATAATTGCAGAATTAGATGAAAATTTGAGAATAAGATTTGCTACTTCCCATCCAAAAGACTTATCTGATGAACTAATTCTGACTATTGCGAAATACAAGAATATATGTAAGCATATTCATTTACCGCTTCAATCCGGTAGTACAAAAGTGCTTAAAAAAATGAACAGAAAGTATACTCAGGAGTGGTATTTAGAAAGAATTAATTCAATAAAGCGATATATTCCTGATTGTTCTATTACTACAGATTTAATAGCCGGTTTTTGTGACGAAACAGAAGAAGATCATAACCAAACATTAGAAGTTATGAAATTAGTAGGATACGATTATGCTTATATGTTTAAGTATTCTGAACGTCCAAATACCTTAGCACAGCGTAAATATGAAAATAATGTTCCGGAAGAAGAGAAAAACCGAAGACTTCAAGAAATTATAGATTTACAACAAGAATTATCTTTACAAAGTAATAAAAAGGATATTGATAAAGTTTTTGAAGTTTTAGTTGAAGGAGTATCTAAAAGATCTGATAAGGAAATTTTTGGAAGAAATTCTCAAAATAAAGTTATTATTTTTGAAAGGAAAAATGAAAAACCTGGTGATTATGTTCGGGTAAAGGTAACTGAATGTACAGCAGCAACCTTAAAAGGTGAAAGAATAGATTAATATTATTTAGTTTCATTTTTTGTTTCAGAAATAGTCAATTAATTCTATAAAAATTAGTATCTTTGTAATCTATTAAAATCAAGATAAATATATGCGCAAAAGTAAATTAGGCATAGACTTTAAAAGAGTTGATTATGCTAAAAGTTTAGCAGAATCTATTGCATTAGAAGTACAAGGATTTGTTGATAACTATACAACAGTTGCTGTAGAGCGTACTATATGCAGATTGTTAGGCATAGACGATGTAGATGAACACGGAGTTCCATTGCCTAATAAAGTAGTAGATTCACTTGCAAATGCAAAAGTGTTAGGGGAGGGTGTTATTTATTTTTTAGGAAATGCTATCATAGAAACTAAATTATCTCCTCAAGAAATTGCTGAAAAAGTTTCCAATGAAGAATTAAATTTAACTCAAATAAAAGCTCATTCGGAAAAAGAAATTTTAGATGCAGTTCAACCTTACATAGATAAAAGTATAAATAGAATAAAAGAACGAAAAAATCGTAGAGAAAAATATTTGGATACTATAGGTTCCGGTCCGCAACCTTATTTATATGTTATTGTTGCAACAGGAAATATTTACGAAGACGTAGTTCAAGCTCAAGCAGCGGCTCGTCAGGGAGCTGATATTATTGCCGTTATTAGAACTACAGGTCAAAGTTTATTGGATTATGTTCCTTATGGAGCAACAACAGAAGGTTTTGGAGGAACATTTGCAACACAAGAAAACTTTAGAATAATGCGTAAAGCATTAGACGAAGTAGGTGAAGAAGTCGGAAGATATATCAGATTATGTAATTACTGCTCAGGTTTATGTATGCCTGAAATTGCAGCAATGGGTGCCTTAGAAGGGTTAGATGTTATGCTTAACGATGCATTATACGGTATTTTGTTCCGAGATATCAATATGCAACGTACTTTAGTAGATCAATTTTTTTCCAGAGTAATTAATGGTTTTGCCGGTGTTATTATTAATACGGGAGAAGATAATTACTTAACTACGGCTGATGCCTACGAAGAAGCATATACTGTTTTATCTTCAGATTTAATTAATGAACAATTAGCATTGATGGCCGGTTTACCGGAAGAGCAAATGGGGTTGGGACATGCCTTTGAGATGGATCCAATGTTGAAAAACGGATTCTTATATGAGTTGTCACAAGCACAAATGACCCGCGAGATATTCCCTAAAGCAACTTTAAAATATATGCCTCCAACTAAATTTATGACAGGTAATATTTTTAGAGGTCACGTACAAGATGCTTTATTTAATATTATTTCGATTTGGACAAAACAAGGAATACAGCTTCTTGGAATGATGACCGAAGCTATTCATACTCCTTTTATGAGTGATAGGTTTTTAGCTATAGAAAATGCAAAGTACATATTTAATAATTTTCATGACATTGGGGATGAGGTAGAATATAAAGAGGGTGGAATTATTAGAGAAAGAGCTCAATTAGTTTTAGAAAAATCTATTATGCTTTTGGAAGATATAAATCAAGAAGGTTTATTTACTGCTATTGAAAAAGGAATGTTTGCAGATATCAAACGACCTAAAAATGGTGGGAAAGGTTTGGCAGGTGTATCTGAAAAAGGTGCAAATTATTTAAATCCATTTATTAACATAATGAAAAACAGATAATATGAGTGGCGGATTATATTCAATGGAAGCTAAGGAATTTAGCAAAACCTTAGATCTTAAAAAAGTAAAGCCATACGGTGATACAATGAATGATGGAAAAACTCAAGTTAGTTTTACGCTTCCTTTACCTGCAGGTAACGAGGCTATAGAAGCTGCAAAACAACTTATGTTAAAGATGGGGTTTGAAAATCCGTTAGTAGTTTTTTCTCAAGAATTGACACCAGGTTATACTTTTTTTAATTGTTACGGAAGTTGTACTCATACAGTAGATTATACATCTATCCATGTACCTAAAGTTGAGTCAACTACTTGGAGTATGGAAGAAACTGACGAATTTATTAAAACTCATATAGGTCGTCCTATTAGAGTTTTAGGTGCAAGTACTGGTACGGATGCCCATACTGTTGGCATAGATGCTATTATGAATATGAAAGGCTATGCCGGGCATTACGGTTTGGAAAGATATGAAATGTTTGAAGCATTAAATCTGGGAAGCCAAGTCTTAAACGAAGATTTTATAGCAAAAGCTATTGAATATAAGGCAGATGCATTGTTAGTTTCGCAAACAGTTACACAAAAAGATGTTCATATTAAAAATATGTTAGAATTAGTGGAAATGTTGGAAGCTGAGGGGTTAAGAGATAAAATAATACTAATTTGCGGTGGTCCGAGAATTACACACGAATTAGCAAAAGAATTAGGTTATGATGCAGGCTTTGGTATGAATACATATGCAGATGATGTAGGTTCTTACATAGCTCAAGAATTAGACAGAAAATTAAATAAATAATATATATTATGATGGATAAATATCAAGTAAGAGAGACTATTGCTAAAAGAGCAGCTCTTGAATTAAAAGATGGTGATGTTGTTAATTTAGGAATTGGTTTACCAACCATGATACCTAACTATTTACCTGAAGGTGTAGAAGTTGTTTTACAAACAGAGAATGGTGCTATTGGAATGGGTGAAACACCTGAAGAGGGTAAAGAAGATAAAGATTTAATCAATGCCGGTGGAGGATATATTACTTTAAACGAAGGTGCCTCAACTTTTGATAGTGCTACATCTTTTGGAATAATTAGAGGTGGTCATGTAGATATTACATTTTTAGGTGCTTTTCAAGTTGACGAAAAAGGTAATTTAGCAAATTGGATTATACCGGGTAAATTAACTCCTGGAATGGGTGGTGCTATGGATTTAATTATTGGTACTAAAAAAGTAGTATTAGCAATGAGCCATACACAAAAAGGTAAACCAAAAATTTTAAAAGAATGTACATTACCTTTAACAGCTGCAGGACAAGTAAACTTAATTATTACAGAAATGGGAGTAATAGAAGTTACACCTAAAGGCTTAGTTTTAACTGAAATTAATGATAAAGAATTTACAGTAGAAGATGTAAAAGCTGCTACCGAAGCTGATTTAATTATTTCAGAAAATTTAATATCCATGAGAACAGCTTAAACATATATGTTATTTATATATGTTTTTAACATAAATTGTAAAAAAATATTATCTTTGTAGTACACTTTAATACACATTCTACCTTACTACATTAGTATTAATTTTTTTTCAATTTATATCTTATGTGTAAATTTACTAATGAGGAAGTTATTAATGCTTTAAGGAAATCTGATACTACGATAATCCAATCATATTTTTACAAAAAATGTTATCCTTCTGTAGAATATCATGTTCTATCTAATAACGGAACAAAGAATGATGCTAAAGACATATTTCAGGATGCATTGCTTAATTTAATAAATATTGTAGAAAATAAAAAGGATTATCATTTTAATTGTACAGTTAAAACATTGTTTGTTGCAATAGCAAGAAATTTGTGGTTAAGGCGTATAAACAGCGATAAGAAAGTTTATAAAGATTGTAATGTAAAAATTGAAAATTTGTTATTTTGGGCTTATGAACCTGAGATAAATTATTTAGATAAAGACAAATTTCTTATTGATGAATTTTCGGGGGTAAGCGAAAAAGTTATTTTTGATATTGCAAAGCAAATTAGTGATGATTGTTACAGTATATTAGTTTCAACAGATTCAATTAATAGAAAAAAGAAGTATCAGTATAAACAAAAAATTAGAAAAATTCTTAAAAAACATATATAAAATGAGGCAACGTAAGTTGCCTTTTTTTATATACTGTAAATGATGTCAATTTAAAATAATACTAAGCTTAACATTAAAATTAAAAAAATCATTTAAATTTGCATAGTTAATAGTTTACAAAAACATATATAATATGAACATTAAAAAGAAGTTTTTATCGGAATTAGTTCCAATATTAGTTGCATTAGTTTGTTTTGTAGCAATAGTATTGATTTATTGTTCACCTGTTTTTAGCGGAAAAGTTATTAATCAACCGGATATGCTCAACTTCAAGGGCATGAGTAAAGAAGTCTTTGATTTTAGAGAACAAACAGGTGAAGAACCTTATTGGACAAACTCTATGTTTTCCGGTATGCCGGCCTACCAAATCTCTGCTTTAGCACCATCAGCTCATTTATTAGATTTTCCATCTAATTTATTTCATTTGTTTCTAAGTGGTGTTATAGCAAGTTTATTAGGTTACTTTATTGGATTTTATATCTTGATGAGGTCTTTTGGTATAAATAAATGGCTATCTATTATAGGATCTATTGCAATTTCATTTTCATCATACTTCTTTATTATATTGGCAGCCGGTCATAACTCTAAAGCATTAACAATAGGGTATTTTGCACCGGTAATAGGAGGCTTCTTTTTAATTTTCAGACAGAAGAAATATTTATGGGGAATTCCCTTAGTTTTAATATGCACAGCTATAGGAGCGCTACTTCATCCTCAAATGACGTATTATTTTTGTATGATGTTGGGAGTGTTTTTTCTTGTAGAATTAGTTGAGCATATAAGAACTAAAAAAATTAAAGATTTTTTATTTGCAACTTTAATATTTGCCGGGTCATTTGCTATAGGAATTGGAACAGGATACGGTAAATATAAAGTGAATCAAGAATACTTAACCGAGACCATGAGGGGTGGGCACTCTGAAATAGTTAAAGAAGACGAATTAAAAGATAATACGTCGGGGCTAAGTTTAGAGTATGCTACTCAATGGAGTTACGGGAAGTTAGAAACTTTTACATTGATGATTCCAAACTTTAAAGGAGGATCGTCTCATTATTCCGTTTCAACAAAATCAGATATCTATAAAGAGTTAATTAATAAAGGAATGCCTGTAACATCTGCAGAACAGTTTTGCAGTTCGTTGCCAATGTATTGGGGAACACAGCCTTTTACATCGGGTCCTGTGTACGTAGGTGCCATTATTTGCTTTTTATTTGTATTGGGATTATTTATAGTGAAAGGTCCTTATAAGTGGGCATTACTGATATCTACATTGTTTTCGATATTATTAGCATGGGGCAGTAATTTTATGGGTTTTACTAAGCTTTTCTTTAATTATTTCCCAATGTATGATAAGTTTAGAGCTGTTTCATCAATTTTAGTAGTGGCTGAAGTAGCAATTCCGTTATTAGGCTTTTTAGCTCTTAAAACAATAATGGAAAACAAGATAGAAAAAGAAGTCCTTCAAAAAAAGATATTGATATCAGGAGGTATAACAGCAGGTATCTGTCTATTTTTTGCAATATTTGGTAAAGCCTTATTCTCATTCACTTCACCGCAAGATGCTATGATATTTGCACAGCTACCGGATTGGCTAACAGCTTCAATAGTTTCGGAACGTGCATCTATGTTAGTTACTGATGCATTTAGATCAGCACTATTTATTATTTTAGGAGTAGCAGTAATGTGGCTATATGTTAAAGGCAAAATAAAATTTGTTTATTTTACTATCTTACTTGGAGCTTTAATATTAGTAGATATGTGGGGTGTAAATAAACGATTCTTTAACAATGATAATTTTGTAACTCAAAAAGAATACGATAGTTACTTTGCAAAACTTCCATACGAAGAACAAATCTTAGCAGACCCGGATTTGTATTTTAGAGTTTTCAATTTAACCACCAGTGCATTTAATGACTCTCGTACTTCATATTACTTAAACTCGATAGGCGGGTATCACGGAGCAAAATTACGCAGATATCAAGATTTAATAGATCAACATTTATCTAAAGGCAATATGAATGTCTTAAATATGCTAAATACTAAATATTTTATTACCAAGGGAAATAATAATATCCCGGTTCATCAATTGAATATTAGTGCATTAGGTAATAGTTGGTTTATAGATTCGTTATTAGTAGTTAATACCCCCAAAGAAGAGTTGGATGCGTTAAATACAATAAATCCATCTAATACTGCAGTAACAGATAAGGTGTTTAAAGATTTTACAACAAACTTTAATGCTACTACCGATTCAACGGCATCAATTATACTGACTAGTTATGCACCAAATAAATTAGAATATGTTTCTAATAGTAATTTAGATAAAACTGCCGTATTTTCGGATATTTATTATCCGTACGGATGGCAAGCATATATAGATGATAATCCTGTAGATCACTTTAGAGTAAATTATGTTTTAAGGGCATTAAATATCCCTGCGGGAAATCATAAAATAGTCTTTAAATTTCATCCTACTACATTGTTTAAAGCAGATAAAGTATCTTATGTGTTAATTATCTTAATGTATGTTATTACTGTGGGTTGTATTGCTATAGGAATTACTAAATCAGTAAATAAGAACAAAAAAACTGTATGAAAAACAAGTTTGCATTAATAACGGTATTCCTTTTTATGATGGGTCCATGCATGCAAAAAAACCTATTCCGTATAACCCTATAGAGTTGGAGTAAGTCATGAGTACTTATCTTACTGCTGAATAAATTCAATTTGCATTTTTTTAATAAAAAAGTAGCAAAAACACTTGACAAGTGAAAAAATAATTTTTACCTTTGTATGGTCAAATCTTTTTGAAAGGACATGGTCATGAAGTACAATCTGTCGATAGAAAAACTGCCAATATCGTTCATTGAAAAAGTGATACAAAGGGGAGTTTCGTTTGTCCTGAATAAAAAAACATGTCCTTTCAACTTTCTAAATTGCTTATTATTAATAGTTTAATAGCAACCTCTTTGTATGAGGGCAAGACGTGTACTTTGCCTTGTACTGGAAATGGATGCTATATCCGTAAGCAGTCTTTCATTTGGATTTTGGACAAGAACAGGTTTACTTAGTTTGTGGCCTCGCAATAAACGTGTGTCTGCCGTTTGTGAGACCAAGTTAAACATGAGGCGACGGGGAAACACCGCCACAGCAAGTCGTTTTGACTGAAGGCTTGAGAAAAGACATAAAATAGTCATAAAATACAAAAAATTCAAATGTAATAAAAACTAATTAAAATATAATAAAATGAAAAAATACATAACTATAATGATAGCCATTTTGGGTATTGCAGTGTTTATAGTGACATTCATTGCCTGCACTAAGGAAAAAGAACAAATTAATATTCAATCTTTAAATGAGGTGGATGGCAGAAAGCCCATCGCAACATTCGATAATGCAACAGGAGTGATAACTTATTCTTTCGATTTATCTGAGGTTCAACAAAAAATTAGCAGTGACCTTGCATTAAGAAGCGACCAAGACAGATTTATTATTGAATCCATCATTATTGAGGATAGCGTTCCCTCTGATATACGGGTCCTTCCTGAAATTCGAATCACAGTATTAGACACTGAAGAGGAAGTATCATATACCATGTGGTACATGCGTAAATTTGCCAACAAGGAGGTGAACAAAGACGGAACCAATTACTACGTAGACTCAGAGGTACGTACAGGTATATATGAATTTGCCTATCATATTGGTGACACCTACTACAAAGCTAATGTGAACGGCAATGAGATCACTACGACAGAGATTGACTCCACTTTGTGTAAGGATATGATAAGATGGTTCTTTGTATGTTTACAAAAAGGTTGCGAAGTCTCTTGCACAAAAGGAGGCTCATTTTGGCATGGGTACTGTAATCCATGTCCCACACCACCGGGACAATGCAGTCAAGAAATTGCGCCATGGGTTACTCCTACGATTTCTTTTTTGGGTGCTCTAATAATTGCCCTGCTTTAACTTATCTTTAGTCACAACAGTATGTCAAAATAGGAAATGTTTTTCCAAAAGGACTTCAAATGGAAGACAACTTTTGACATACTGTAGTTTTTATACAATTTATCATGAAAAAAGAAAAATCACAAAACAGGTTATTGCTGTTTGTAATGGTTATGATTACAATATCATTACCTATCAAATCGACTTTTGCGCAAAACGCTATTGATTTATATAAGTCCATGTCAAAAGAATTTGCAACAGACCATCCATTTGTAAGTTTTGTCGTTGACGTCGAGCAACGGAAAGATGATTCCACCCTGTGGACCTCCCAAAAACATGTCTTCCTGGATTATGATGAGAAAAATCCAACGATCTATGTGGATTATTTAAGTGAAGGCGGAAGGATTAGGGAATCTCAACTATTAGACACAAAAAAATACATTTGCATTGACCATGACAGTTATGAAATCACCAGATACGACAACAAGAAAATGCCCTGGGACGACTATCATGACTACGGACTATTTGAATTTATTCCTCACGCATTCTACTATTTGAGTTATTACCTTTATCCCATGAAGGGAAAAATTCGAGGAGGATTGATGATGTACACGATTTCCAACATCCAAGACCAAGAATCTATAACGGTCAATGACAAATTATACACGAAGTTTCACGGTATTTCCAACACCTTAATTACTACAAATGGAAAAACAGGCAAGCGAATGTTGGCCAAGAATAAAGCGGCTTTTTTTGTCAATCAAGAAACGAAAGTGTTGGACAGTGTTTATGTTATTCAAACTCCCTCAGATTACGAGAAGTGGGAGACCTTTGTGAGCATTCGGGATGTTGTGTTTTCTGACCCCCAAAAGTACATTGATGATGTTTTCAACCTTGAGAAGGCGGAATATAAGAATTACAGCCGCCACGACAGCAAAAATCCGCCACTGAGCAGAGCTTATTCCAGAAATAAAGGCGTGACTGAAGCCTTGCTCAACTATCCTTTGCAGAAACTGGACAGCGGGCTAACCACTCTTGCTGACAACAAGGGCTGGGTCTTGCTTAACTTTTGGAGTGTAAACTGTCCCCCTTGTTTGGCTCATCTGAAAGAGTTGGGGCACGAAAAAGATTCACTGGGGACATATATCTTGGAAAGTAAAGGCATTAAAATATTGGCTATCAATCATCGATCGGACAATGTTGATCTTATTCGCTCCATTGCAGAAAAAACTAACACGTCTGAAATTGTCTATTATGCGAATGGCATAGGCGATGTCATCAGTATTCGATTTCTCAATTATTATTATCTCATCTCTCCTGACAGACAAATTGTTTATGAAACATGGGATTTAGGCGACTATTCCGAACTCCTGAAAGCAAAAGCAGATTATGAAAAACGACACCCGGAATTGTCAAGTATTCCATAACAAAAGAGGATTGCGGGAAAGAAATGGTAAGAAAAGTAGAGGAACAGGAAATTATGAAAACCCTTATAACCCCATCGAATTGGAATAGGCAACCTAAGATGTGAAGAAAAACAACAAAAAGGTAAAACATCTAAATTTGAATTGTAATAAACAATTTGAAACTGAACAAGCTGAAGCAAAGCAGACAGCCGGCCTATTGTGAGCCTCATCTATAACGCTAATTTGAACGTGATGCTGCCTTTCGGCTTGTCCGTTACGCCTGCAGTGGAGTACTATCATACCCGTACCGAAGGACGCAAAGACAATTTTGTGCTTTTGGATTGCAGCCTAGGCTACACGTTCCGTAATGTCAAATTCAGCCTTGACGTGAACAATATTCTTGGTACGGATAGTTTTATATATTCCTATTATTCCGGGATTTATGGGTATTATTCTGCGTATTCCATTCTCCCGCGCAGTGTGATGTTAACCGCGAGATTCAAGGTGATGTAACTTATAGATGAAAAATACTTTCACGTATAATATTATAGAATAATAATAAAAAAAGAGCCATCTAAGTTTAGTTAAATGGCTCTTTTATTTATATAACTATATTTATTTTATTATATAGCTAAATAATTGATTTCAAAGTTATTATTTTTCTTCTGCTAACTTTTTATATTGATTATATCTCCATTGAGCATTTTCTTGTGTTGCTTTAAATAACACTTTTGCTTCTTCAGGGAATGTTTTTGTTAGAGAATTAAATCTAACTTCGTTCATTAAGAAGTCTTGGAATTTATCCCAATCAGGTTCTTTACTATCTAAAGTAAATGGGTTTTTATCTGTTCCTTCTAAAGCTGGGTTATAACGCCATAAGTGCCAGTAACCGCATTCTACAGCTTTCTTTTCTTCTAATTGTGTTTTACCCATACCCGATTTAATACCATGATTAATACAAGGTGAGTAACAAATTACTAATGAAGGACCTGGATATTCTTCAGCTTCTTTAATAGCTTTGAAATATTGAGCATGATTTGCCCCCATTGCTACTTGAGCTACATAAACGTAACCATAAGTACGAGCAATCATTCCTAAGTCTTTTTTACGAACTTTTTTACCGGAAGTTGCAAATTTAGCAACTGCACCTGCAGGAGTAGCTTTTGAAGATTGACCACCTGTATTTGAATAAACTTCTGTGTCTAATACTAAAATGTTAACATCTTCACCGGAAGCAATAACGTGATCTAAACCACCAAAACCAATATCATAAGCCCAACCGTCACCACCGATTATCCATTGAGATTTTCTTGCTAAATGATGTTTTAGACTTAAAATTTGTTTGCAGTATTCACAATTACATTTTTCAGCTAATTCAATTATTTGATCTCCAATTTTTTTGCTTTCTAATGTTTTTTCTTTATTTTCTATCCATTGTTTAAATAGATCTTTTAATTCAGCACTAACTTTATCACTCTTTAAACCTTCTTCCATGATTTCTTGTAGAGTGTTTCTTAGTTTTTGAGTTGCTATATACATTCCTAAACCAAATTCTGCATTATCTTCGAATAATGAGTTACCCCATGATGGGCCATATCCGGAACGATAATTTCTACAATATGGAGTAGCAGGAGCTGAACCACCATAAATAGAAGAACAACCTGTAGCATTAGCGATCATCATTTGTTCACCATATAATTGAGTTATACACTTGATGTAAGGTGTTTCGCCACAACCAGCACAAGCACCTGAGAATTCAAATAACGGTTGAGCAAATTGGCTGTTTTTAACGTTAGCTGCTTTATCAATTAAATGATCTTTATATGTAACTTTCTTTTGTGAATATGTCCAGTGGGCTTCTTCTCCCATTTGAGTTTCTAATGGTTTCATTACTAAAGCTTTTTCCTTAGCAGGACAAACATCAGCACAATTACCGCATCCGGCACAATCTAACGGAGATACTTGAATTCTAAAATGCATTCCATTTAATTCCTTTGGAACTTTTACTTCTATAGTAGTCATTCCTTCAGGAGCATTTTCCTTTTCTTTATCATCCATAACAACCGGTCTGATAGCAGCATGAGGACATACTAATGAACATTGGTTACATTGGATACAGTTGTTTGGATTCCATTCAGGAACAAATACTGCAATACCACGTTTTTCGTATTCTGTAGTACCGGCAGGGAAAGTGCCATCTTCATAACCGTTAAATGCACTAACAGGTAAATCGTTTCCTTTTTGAGCAAGTATAGGTCTTACTATGTTTCTAATAAACTCAGGCTCATCTTCGTTACCTTTATCTTTTTTAACTTCAATATTTGCCCATTCTTTTGGAATTTCAACTTTAGTAACGTCAGAACCGCGATCTACTGCTGCATAGTTCATTTTTACAATATTATCACCTTTTCTTCCATACGATTTTACAATAAATTCTTTCATTTGTTCTACAGCTAAATCGTAAGGAATTACGTTAGAAATTTTAAAGAAGGCAGATTGTAAAATAGTATTGGTTCTGTTACCTAATCCAATTTCTTGAGCTATAGATGTAGCATCTATGATATACATATTGATATCATTTTCAGCTAAATATTTTTTAACGTAATCAGGTAAATGTTTTTTAGTTTCTTCAACATCCCATGGTGAATTATATAAGAAAGTTCCACCTTTCTTTAAACCTTTTAATGTATCGTATTTTTCTAAATACGATGGAACGTGAACTGCAACAAAGTCAGGTGTGTTAACTAAATAAGATGCTTGAATCGGGCTATCGCCGAAACGTAAGTGCGAACAAGTATATCCACCTGATTTTTTACTATCATAATCAAAATAAGCTTGGCTGTATTTATCTGTATTATCACCTATAATTTTAATTGAATTCTTATTAGCACCTACAGTACCATCTGCACCTAAGCCATAAAATTTAGCTTCGAAAGTTCCTTTAGGAAGAACGGAGATTTCCGGAGCAATTGGTAATGATTTATGTGTAACATCATCAACAATACCTAAGGTAAATTGATTTTTTGGATTTTCAGATGCTAAATTTTCAAATACTGAAATAATATGAGATGGAGTTGTGTCTTTTGAAGATAGTCCATATCTACCACCAATGATTAATGGCATTTCTTCACACTCTATATTTTGAGCAAATGCTTCTAAAACATCTAAGTATAATGGGTCACCATTAGCACCGGTTTCTTTAGTTCTATCCAATACACAAATTCTTTCTACAGATTTTGGCATTACATCAAATAAGTACTTGATTGAAAATGGACGATATAAATGAACTACAATTACACCTGTTTTTTTACCCTCATTATTTAATTTCTCAACAACAGTTCTGATAGTTGAAGTAACGGAACCCATAGCTACTATTACATCTGTAGCATCTTTAGCACCGTAATAACAGAAAGGAGCATAATCTCTACCTGTTATTTTACTTATTTGTTTTAAATAGTCAGCAACAACATCAGGAATTGCATCGTGAAATTTATTTTGTGCTTCACGAGTTTGGAAATAAATATCAGGATTTTGTGCTGTACCTCTTGTGCAAGAATGTTCCGGATTTAAAGAATTGTCTCTAAATCTTTGTAAAGCTTCTGTATCTAATAATTTTGCAAGTTGATCTTGATCAGCAGCTTCTACTTTTTGAATTTCGTGAGAAGTACGGAATCCATCAAAAAAGTGTAAAAACGGAACTCTACATTTTATTGCAGCTAAGTGTGCAACAGGTGCGATGTCCATAATTTCTTGTACTGAAGATGTACATAACATTGCAAAACCTGTTTGACGTGTAGCCATAACATCAGAATGATCTCCAAAAATTGATAATGCTTGAGCTGCTAATGAACGAGCTGAAACATGAAATACGCCCGGTAATAATTCACCGGCAATTTTGTACATATTTGGAATCATAAGTAATAATCCTTGCGAAGCAGTAAAAGTGGATGTTAAAGCGCCTCCTTGAAGTGATCCGTGAACTGCACCTGCAGCACCGGCTTCAGACTGCATTTCTACAACTTTAACATTTTCGCCAAATACATTTTTTCTTCCGAATGCAGACCATTCATCTATGTATTCAGCCATAGTAGATGACGGGGTGATAGGATAAATTGCGGCAACTTCACTAAACATATAAGCTACGTGAGCGGCTGCGTAATTACCATCACAAGTTAAAAATTTTTTCTCTGCCATAATTCTTTTTTTTTTTAATTATTTTTTTAATATAATTTATTTTTTGACATTTTTCTGATAAATGCAAATATACATTAAAAATTTGTATTTAAATATTTCTTATTTTGTTTATTTTGATAAATTTGCAATTAATAATTACCAAATCGTTTATTATGACTAAATATTGCTTTGTATTGTTATTGTTATTATTGTGTTCTTTCAACATTAATAACTATGCATACAATAGTATTAATAAGATTAATGACAATTACACTTTATCAGACTCAACCAAAAAAATAAATATTGATACTTTAAATCTAAAAACAAATAATATTATCAACAATAGAATAAAGCACTTTAATGACAGTGGTTCTACTGTTTACGATAATATTAGCACCTTTGATAAATTTTCGGAAGATATTGTTAAAAGACGAATGGAATATCTTAATTTACATTCCCCAATAGAATTAAAATATAATAGAGAAGTTAAGGAATATATTAATATATATTTAGTTAAACATAAATATGTAATTTCTAAAATAGCAGGTTTATCACAATATTATTTTCCAATATTCGAAGAAACTTTAGATAAATATGGCCTTCCTTTAGAGTTAAAATACCTTCCTATAGTAGAATCTGAATTAGATCCTTTTGCTGGCTCAAGTGCTGGAGCAAGAGGTTTATGGCAGTTTATGTATAATACCGGCAAAGTATATGGTCTAATACAAACTTCATTTATTGATGAACGATTAGATACTTATAAATCTACAGAAGCTGCTTGTAAATACTTAAAAGATTTATATGACATATATGATGATTGGTTGTTAGCTATTGCTGCATATAATTCGGGAGTAGGCAATATAAATAAAGCAATTAAAAGATCAGGAGGAAAACGAAATTTTTGGGATATATGGAATTATTTGCCAAAAGAAACTAGAGCATATGTTCCTGCGTTTACTTCTATGGTTTACATAATGACATATTACAAAGATTACGGTATTTTACCTAATGAAAACATTATTCCACATTTATTAACAGATACAATAATTGTGAAAAGTAAACAAACGTTTTCCTCGATAAGTAAAAAATCGGGAGCTTCAATAGATGAAATCAGACTTTTAAATCCACAATATAGGTTAGGGGTTGTACCGGGAAGCAAGGAGATGCCTCTGACAGTTATTTTATCTAAAAAAAATGCTTTAATTTATACAGATGTTGATAATATAAAACCAACTAATAAAGACAATCAACCTAAAAGTAAGTCTAATTTAGAAACTAAGGATTTAGATCGAATAATTTATAAAGTAGAACCTGGAGATAATCTGAGTAAAATAGCAGAAAAACATAATACTACCGTAAACAATATTATAGAATGGAACAATCTGCCAAGTACATTAATACAGATTGATCAGGAATTGATAATATATAAAAAAAACTATTAATTTTGCAAAAAAAATATAAATCATGAAACTAAATTTAGCATTATTAGTTGGTGGATACTCTAAAGAACATGAAATATCCTTAAGAAGCGGGCAACAAATAGCTAACTCATTAGATAGTAAGAAATATAATATTTATTTAATAGTAATCGATAAAGAAAATTGGTATTGTTTATGGAATAATAAAAAAATAAATGTAGATAGATCTAATTTTACTATTACAGTAGATGGCGAAGTAGTTAAATTTGTTTTAGTAATGCCAATGATACATGGAACTCCGGGTGAAGATGGAAAAATACAAGCATATTTAGACATGTTAAAAATTCCATATACAGGTTGTGATATGTTTGCTTCTGCCGTTACTTTTAATAAGTACTATTGTAAAGCTATAGTAGAAAATGCAGGAATCCCTGTTGCAAAATCTATTTTCTTGAAAAACAATAATATTAATCCTGAGTACGTAGTAGAAAACATAGGATTACCATGTTTTGTAAAACCTAACAAAAACGGTTCAAGTGTGGGTGTTACCAAAGTAAAAACTAAGGAAGATTTGTTAAATGCTGTTGATAATGCTTTTAAAGAAGATAATGAAGTTTTAATAGAAGAATTTGTCCCGGGCAGAGAATTTAGTTGTGGAATTTACAATGATAATGGGCAAATCATAGTTTTACCTATAACTGAAATAGTTTCTAAAAACGAGTTTTTTGATTATGAGGCAAAATACACTCCCACAAAATCGGATGAAATTACTCCTGCCGATATAAATCAAGATCTGCAAATTACTATTTATGCATATACTAATTTAATTTATCAAACTTTAAATTGCAAAGGAGTAGTAAGAGTAGATTTTATTGCAAATGATAAAAAAATATGTTTTTTAGAAGTTAATGCTACTCCAGGGATGTCTGCAGAAAGTATAATTCCAAAACAACTTGAACATTACGGTAAAACAATGACAGAACTTTTAGAAGTAGTAATTGCGGAAGCCTTAAATAATAAAAGTATATAGTAATAAAATTTATAATGCAAAAGCCTTTATATAAAAATATACCTAACTTTATTACAATTTTAAATTTACTATCCGGAATAATAGGAATATTATTTGTATTAAAATTCGATAATATTAAGTTAGGTTGTTTAATGGTGTTAATATCAGGTTTTTTTGATTTGTTCGATGGTTTAAGTGCAAGATTATTAAATGCAAAATCAAAAATTGGATTAGAATTAGATTCATTAGCAGATGTAGTTTCGTTTGGGGTGCTGCCGGGTTTTTTAATTTATAGTAGTATCACATCATTAAATTTAGCGAACAATATAAGCCAATATTTAGCATACCTATCGTTTTTATTTCCTGCTTTTGCTGCACTCAGATTAGCGAAGTTTAATACACAAGAACAACAATTAGATGTATTTAACGGTTTATCTGCACCAGGTGCCACATTTTTAGTAATTTCCATATTATTGAATGAATCTCTTACTAATTTTTTTAGTAATCATCAAATTTTCGCCTTAATATTTTTAATCTCCTTAACAATATTATTATCTGCACTAATGGTGTCTAATATTAAATTTTTATCATTAAAATTTGACTCTTTCAGTATTAGAAAAAATTTAATTACATATATTTTAATATTGTTTTCTATTATATCATTAACAATATTAAAATTAGACGGATTAGTATATATTTTTATATTTTATTTTATTATATCCTTTTTTAATTTAAAAATAAAAAAACAGAATATTTCCTAATATTTTAGAATTAAAATAAACTATTATATATATTTGCAAACTATAAATAAAAACAAACAATCAATAAATAATTATGTCATTAGTAGGAAAAAAGGCTCCGATTTTCGAAGCAAATGCCGTAATAAACGGTAATGAAATCATAGATAAATTTTCATTAGAGCAGTATTTAGGAAAAAAATATGTGGTGTTTTTTTTCTATCCAATGGATTTTACTTTTGTATGTCCAACAGAAATAATTTCATTTCAAAATAAAATTTGTGAATTTAAAAAACGCAGTTGCGTAGTAGTTGGCTGTTCTGTAGATAGTGAATTTTCTCATTTAGCCTGGTTGAATACAGAACGTAAACAAGGTGGTATTAAAGGGGTTACATATCCATTAGTATCTGATTTTAGTAAAACTATTGCTATGAACTATGGAGTTTTAGCAGGCGAATATGAATATGATGAAGAAAAAGATGAATTAGATTTTGAAGGAACCCCAGTGGCTTATAGAGGACTGTTTTTGATAGATAAACAAGGGGTAGTTCGCCATCAAGTAATAAATGATTTACCTTTAGGACGCTCAATAGACGAAGTATTGAGAATGTTAGATTCATTAATCCACTTTGAAAAACACGGTGAATCATGCCCTGCAAATTGGCATCAAGGTGACGAAGCAATAACAGATACTAATTTAGGAAACTTATTGGAAACATTATAATTAGTATTCTTATAGAGTGTCGTAGGTGAACTAAATTTAATATGATATATGGAATTAATTTTTGCAACTCATAACAAAGATAAATTATTAGAAGCTAAAACTAAAATAGGAGAAAAATTCAATATTATCTCCTTAAGTGATTTGGAATTCTTTGAAGAAATAGAAGAAACCAGTAATACTTTATTAGGTAATGCAAAAATTAAAGCTGAAACTATCTATAAGAAATTTAATAAAAATGTATTTTCTGATGATACCGGACTCGAAGTTGAAACATTAGATAATAAGCCCGGTGTTTATTCCTCAAGATATGCAGGTGAAAATGCTACATATAAGGATAATGTTTTAAAACTATTAAAAGATTTGCAAAATAAAGAAAATAGAAATGCCAGATTCAGAACAGTAATATATCTTATTCTAGACGGTAAATCATATTTCTTTGAAGGCGAAGTTAAAGGACAAATAATAAAGGAAATACGTGGAGAAGGTGGATTTGGATATGATCCGATTTTTTTACCTGATGGATATAGCAAAACATTTGCTGAACTTCCATTATCTGAAAAAAATAAAATCAGTCATAGGGGAAAGGCATTGGAAAAACTTTCCAACTTCTTAAATTCATTGTAAAAAATTATAGTATTCAGTGGTCAAATAATAATTAAAATTTTACCAGAAGTAACACAATAAAAAAAGGGCTTTAAAAAAAGCCCTTTTTTCTTTAATTAACTAAATTTAAACTAAAACTTCAATCCAAATGTCATTTGAATTTGATTCATATTATATTTATTATGTGAGGATTATATTTATTATGTGAAGGATTGACAAAAGTTCTGTCTCTGTCATATGGATAAAAATCAAATTTTTCTGAATTATATACATAAGCAAAATCCGTATAAAAGCTATTAAATCTCAAACCTATACCGGTACTAATATGATGACGGTTTCCACCAGTATTTACATCATTAGATTTGTAAGGAGATGTTTCAAAACCATAACCGGCTCTTAATCTTAAGAAACCTAAAACCCATTCTGTTCCAATATTAACTGTATGAGAAGGTTTATATTTGTAATCTATGTGTTGGTTAGTTTCATCAAAAGAATAATTTGAATGTTTATAAACGGCATTTGAGTAATCTTGGAAAATATAATCGACACTTAAAACGCCGTGTTGTCCTAAAATAATAGCGGAATTAAACAATAATCTCATAGGAGTTCTTAATGTATAAGATAATTGCATATTTTTGTATGCAGTATTGCTAACATCGTAAGGCATATTTAAAGAATCTAAGAAGGTTAAGTTGGAGTTAACTTCAGCTTCGTAATAATCGAACATATTATATTTTGTAGGGGTATGAATAGCAGCACCTACTCTTAACCAATTTGTAGGTTGATAAATTAAACCTGCTTTAAAATTAACTCCGTTACCGGATGTTTTTAAGGTAGTCCTATAAGTCATATTATTAAAAAAGAAGTTAATATCTTCGGAATCTTCTTCGTAAATTTGAAAATATTCGTAATAATTAAAATAAGGAATACCCAGTGTAATACCTGCATATATCTTATCTTGCCAGTTAAAACCGGTAGATAATACAAACTCATTCATAGAACCTAATGTTTCCATCACTATTTCTTGATCAACTTTTCCACCTTCCATATCGGAAAAGATAAATGCATTTCCATTTTCATCTACAGCCCAGTCTAATAAGAAAGTCTCCCATCCTAATTCAGTTGAAAAAGGGTCTAACCCAACTAATTCAGGATCTCCCTCATCCGGAATTATAATATTAGGGTTTTTACTATTAGCTTGATTTACCCATGCTGATGTAATGGAGGAACTTTCATTAAACCCTTTCATCTTAAAGATATTTCCAAAATCATTATGTTTATTTACACCTAATCCAAAATTGATATATTTAATTCCTACACTTTTTTCTAAGTTTGGAGTTCTAATTGGTGCTATATAACCGAAATTTCCAAGTTTGAATTTAGATTTGTCATCTTTATAAACATTTCCTAAATAATCAGTTTCAGATTTCATAAAGGTTACAGACGGTGTAAAATTAAACTCGGAAGTTCTAAAAATACCTAATCCTGCAGGGTTTGTAGATAAAGTTGAGAAATCACCACCTAGTGCACCAAAAGCACCGCCCATTCCTGCTGAACGTGCTGTTGATGCAGTATAATTTAACCTTGAATACCTTAAAGCTTCCTCAGGTGTTTGAGATTTAACATTTAAACTAATTGAGAAAAAAACTAATGTTACAAGTAATATTTTAAAAGAAATTCGTTTCATTATAATATTTTATTTATTAATCTTTTATTTATTTAACTTTATTAATTTTATTGTTTATCTTCTTCCTCCTGAAGAACTTCCACTTCTAGATGATCCTGAACTTGAGCTTCCTCCATAACTACCGGAACTTCTACTACTTGATGATCCATTATAGCTACTTCTACTACTTGATGATCCACTATAGCTACTTCTATTACTTGATGATCCGCTATAGCTGCTCCTACTGGAATTTGACGGTTTGGGACTATAACTTCTACTGGAGTTTGAGCCGGAAGAATTATTTGACCTTTGAGTATTTCTATTAGAAGTGTTTGGACTACTATATTGTGATCTACTTCTATTATTCATAGTCTCTCTATTAGCATTTGTAGAATTATTTCTACTACTTGTAGAGGTATTATTATTCCTTGATCTGTTATTATTTGTAGGAGTGTTAACTCTATTATTATTAGAATTCGGAGCCCTATTTACATTGCTATTACTGCGTCTTGGATTGCTATAATCTTCACTGCTTCTAGTAGCGTTTACTCTTGGAGTTTGGTAATTAGCAGGTTTTTGATATCTTCTGTTATTTGTATTAGAAGAGCCGTTAACATTGTTTACTCTATTAGAATTATTTGTAGAACTATTTACTCTACTGTTATTATTAGTATTGTTACCTGTAGAACTGTTTATTCTACTGGTATTATTTGTGTTATTACCTGTAGAACTGTTTATTCTGCTGGTATTATTAGTATTATTACCTGTAGAACTGTTTATTCTGCTGGAATTATTAGTATTGTTACCTGTAGAACTGTTTATTCTGCTGGAATTATTAGTATTGTTACCTGTAGAATTACTCACTCTACTATTATTATTAGTAGTAGTATTATTTACTCTTGAAGGAGCATTTCCGGTAGAATTATTAGCACGATTTATATTTCCGGAGTTTCTTGTAGCATTGTTATTATTAGACGATGTGGAATTATTATTCCTTCCATTATATACTCCATCGTGACCTGATCTTCCACTTCTTGTTCCATAGTATGCATATGGTTTGTTGTTATTCCAATAATTGCCGTTATTATTAGAGCCATACCAGTATCCATCCCAGAAACCATTGTAATATCCATGATTGTAACCAGCCCAATAAGAGCCTCCGCCCCAACCCCAATACGGGTAATACCAATATGAGTAATACCATGGGCTATACCATGAATAATACCATGGACTATAATACCAACCCCAGTAAGGATAACCGAATCCTATGCTGATATGCCAGTTATTTCCATAGTATGGGGAGCCACAGCACCAATTATTATAAATTGAATAACCGTAATGGTGAGGATTCCCGGAATAGTAATAATTGTTTATATAAATATTGTCATAATAACCATCTGATGCGTAATCGGAACTAAAACGTCTTATTCTTGAAGAATATTCGTAATCGCTATAGTTATTAGCATCAAAGTCTTCATCAGAAGCATACTCATTATAATCATAATTGTAATTATCTGAGGATGCAGGAACTTGCTTTCTTATGTATTCAGAAGATTTATTATCTTTTCTGTTATAATAAACCTCGTCATTTCTTGAATCTACTTTAGTGAAAGTAGAACAACTTGCCAAAAAAGCCAACGACAAGATCAAAGTTAAATAATTAATTGATTTCATATCTTGTATCCTCCAAAATTTATTTATTGCTTAATTTTTATTACTTTTGCAAAGTTAATTTAAAAGTTAATTATTAATTGTTATTCAATTTATATAAAAGCAATATTTATACCAAAGTTTTTAGAAATGGCAAAGAATTTTACTTCAAGAAAAGAAAATTATTCTCAATGGTACAACGAAATTGTACAAAAAGCAGATTTAGCAGAAAATTCATCTGTGCGTGGGTGTATGGTAATAAAACCTTATGGATACGCAATTTGGGAGAAAATGCAAAGTGTATTAGATAAAATGTTTAAAGATACAGGTCATTCAAATGCATATTTCCCCTTATTTATTCCTAAATCCTTTTTTAGTAGAGAAGCAGAACATGTAGAAGGGTTTGCAAAAGAATGTGCAGTAGTTACACATTATAGATTAAAAAATGACGAACAAAGTGGAGGAGTTGTAGTTGATCCGGCAGCAAAGCTGGAAGAAGAATTAATAGTACGACCTACATCAGAAACTATTATTTGGGATTCATATAAAAATTGGATTCAATCTTATAGAGATCTTCCAATTTTAGTTAACCAATGGGCAAACGTAGTGAGATGGGAAATGCGAACACGTTTATTTTTGAGAACTGCGGAGTTTTTATGGCAAGAAGGTCATACTGCTCATGAAACATCAGAAGAAGCTATTGAAGAAACTATAAAGATGATAAATGTTTATGCGGATTTTGTAGAGAATTTTATGGCTGTACCTGTTTTAAAAGGGTTAAAGTCACCTAATGAGAGATTTGCCGGTGCTATTGATACTTATTGTATAGAAGCATTGATGCAAGATGGTAAAGCTTTACAAGCCGGAACTTCTCACTTTTTAGGTCAAAATTTTGCAAAAGCATTTGACGTTAAGTTTTTAGATAAAGAAAATGAGCTACAGTACGTTTGGGCAACATCATGGGGGGTATCTACTCGTTTAATAGGTGCTCTAATAATGTCACACTCAGATGACAATGGCTTAGTTTTACCTCCGAAATTAGCCCCAATTCAAGTAGTAATTATCCCTATCTATAAAAATGAAGAACAACTTGAAGAAATATCTAATGTTGCTAAGAAAATAAAATCTGAATTACAACAAAAAGGGGTTTCCGTTAAATACGATGATTCTGATAAATATCGTCCCGGTTGGAAGTTTAATGAGTATGAATTTAAAGGTGTACCTGTTAGAATAGCAATAGGTCCAAAAGATTTAGAAAAAGGATCTGTAGAAATAACAAGGAGAGATACTTTAGAAAAATCTTTTATCTCCATAGATAATGCTATAGAGCATACAATTACTTTGTTAGAAAATATTCAACAAAATTTATTCGACAAATCATTAAAGTTTAGAGAAGAAATGACAACATCTGTAGATACTTGGGATGAGTTTTGTAATGTAATAGAAAACAAAGGCGGTTTTGTATTGGCACATTGGGATGGTACAACTGAAACTGAAATAGCTATTAAAGAAGCTACAAAAGCAACTATAAGAGTAGTTCCTATTAATGCTCCTGAAGAAGAAGGAAAATGTATTTTTTCCGGTAAGCCAAGTAAAAGACGAGTAGTATTTGCTCGTTCATATTAAAAATTTATTATGAGTCAGAAGTACAAAAGAGAATTGGAATTATTTCAAGAATTACTGGAAATAATGGATAAGTTACGTTCCGGTTGTCCTTGGGATAAAAAACAAACTATAGAAAGTTTAAGATATTTAACGATAGAGGAAACTTACGAGTTATCGGATGCCATTATTAATGAAAATTATAAAGATATTCAAAAAGAGCTCGGGGATTTGATAATGCATATAGTTTTTTATGCAAAAATAGGTGAGGAACAAAAAGGAGATCAGCATTTTACGTTAGTAGATGTTTTAGAAAATATAAATACTAAATTAATTAACAGGCATCCTCATATCTTTGGTGATGTAAAAGTTAATTCTGCTGAAGATGTAAAACAAAATTGGGAACAAATAAAACTGAAAGAAAAAGACAGAAAATCTGTTTTATCAGGTGTTCCGGTTAGTATGCCATCACTTATTAAAGCCTATAGAATACAGGACAAGGCACATGGTATCGGGTTTGATTGGGATAATATAGACCAAGTATGGGATAAAGTTGAAGAGGAAGTAGATGAGTTAAAAACAGAGATTAAGAATGGAGATAAAGAAAAAATAGAGTTGGAGTTTGGTGACTTGCTTTTTGCTTTAATTAATTATTCTCGTTTTTTAGATATAAATCCGGATGACGCATTAGAGAAAAGTAATAAAAAATTTATTACAAGATTTAATTACATAGAGCAGAAAATTAAAGAATCTAAAAAACATTTTAATGATTATTCTTTGGCAGAATTAGAAGAGTTTTGGAAAGAAGCCAAAAAGAACGAATAAAATAAGCTGACATTTTGTGTTTTTGAAGATTAAGAAATAAAGACACAGATATGGAAGCATATTTTAAGTTTAAAGGAAATAAAATAATGGTATTTGTGTTAATGTTAATACCATTATTTTTTTTGTGTAGTTTTAATAAGATAAACTTACAAAAAGAAGGAAGTAATAAATTATATTCAAGTTCTAAGAATAATAAATTTGTTTCATTATATCGGCATAAGGATAGTGTTTTTAAAATTGCTTTTTACAATGTAGAAAACTTATTTGATATTTATAATAATCCTAATACTCACGATGATGAGTATACTCCTGAAGGATTAAGACGATGGACAAAGTTTAAGTTTAATAAAAAAATTAATAATTTATTTAAAGTTATTTTATCTTTAAACGATCAATCTAAAGCTCCAATTATAGGATTATGTGAAATAGAAAATAAATTTGTATTAAACAAGTTAATTGAAGAAACTCCTTTACAAAAATTAGGATATAAGTATATTCATTATCAATCTAAAGATAATAGAGGTATTTCTGTTGCATTGTTGTATATGCCTAAATTCTTCTTACCATTAGAACATCGTCCAATTACATTGCATTTAAGAGATAATTCTAAAACACGCGATATCTTGTATGTAAAAGGTGTTTTTAACAGCATAGATACAATACATTTTTTAGTTTGCCATTATCCGTCCAGATATGGAGGAATTGGTGCTACAATTGAAAAACGTAATATTGCTTCTAATACTGTAAGGCGGATTTGTGATTCTATTTTTTGTTATGACTATTCAAAAAATATTGTAATATTTGGAGATTTCAATGATGACCCTTCTGATGAAAGTATCTCAAATTATTTGTGTTATGATGAGAAAATAATTAATTTGTCGACCAATATTTTAAAAGACAATAAAATAGGGACTTTAAAGCATGAAGCTTTATGGAATGTCTTTGATCAAGTAATTGTTTCAGAAAATATGTTAAAGAATAAAAATTTTAAAATAGAAGACAATTCTGCAAAATTGTTTAATAAAAGTTTTTTATTTGTAGAAGATAAAAAATATGGAGGAGTAAAATTGTTTAGAACATATAATGGAATGAAATATTTAGGAGGATATAGCGATCATTTACCTGTTTATATTAAAGTCATATATTAAATGTAAAAATTAAGTATATTTGTACATCTTATTTATAATTTGATGTTTGAGCCAAAAACAAGAAATAATAATACTGAAATTTTTGATCCAGTCAGAAAAAAATATGTTAAATTAACTCCGGAAGAGTTTGTTAGGCAATATGTTATTTATTATTTAAATAAGGAGAAAAAGATTCCATACTCATTAATGGGAGTAGAAAAACAAATTAAGGTAAATAATTTAGCTAAACGTCCTGATATTATTGTTTTTAAACCGACAGGAGATGTGTTTTTGATAGTTGAGTGTAAAGCACCAAAAGTTAAAATTACTGATGAAACATTTTATCAAGCTTTGAGATATAATTTAACATTGAATTCTAAATTTTTTATTTTGACAAATGGGGAACATTGGTTTTGTGCTGCAAACATAAATAATAATATTAAGCAGATTTCGATAGATGAAATTATTTTTTAATAAGAAAATTATTAAAAATAACGTGTTTTACTATCGTATTATTAAAAAAAAAGTTTTAAATTTGCACGAAAAATAATCGAAGATAATAATAAATAAATTTCAATATGAAAAAAGTTGTTCATTTTGTTTTAATAGTGGTAATAGTTGTTTTAGCTGTTTTGTTAGTTAAAAGTATTCAAAAACCTATTAAATTTAATAAAGAAAAAGAATTCCGTAAGGAATTATCAGTTCAAAAACTAAAAGATATCAGAGCAGCACAAATAGCTTTTAGATCTGTTAATAAACGCTATACAGGCTCATTTGATACTCTTGTTGATTTTATTGAGCACGGTCAGTTGGCAATCGTAAAAATGATTCCGGATCCAACAGATACTACTTTTACAAGATCAATTTTAGACACTATAGGTTATACTCTTGTAAAAGACACCTTATTTGCTGATAGACCGGATTTTGATGCTTCAAAACTATCTATCATTCCTAACTCAGGAGGAGAAAAATATAAATTAGAAGCAGGTACTATAGAAAAAAGTAAAATTCAGATACCTGTGTTTCGAGCAGAAGCATTATGGACTCAAATCCTTAAAGGAATGGATGAACAATCTATTATTAACGATAATGCTAAGTTAGAAGTTAATGGTTTATTCCCGGGTTTGTATGTGGGTTCAATGGAAGAATCTTCGACCGATGGAAATTGGGAATAAATATATGAATAATATTACAGGTCATAAATTATCCGTCTTTTTGTTAAAAGACGGATTTTATTTTGCCAAATCCAATCTGATTGCAAAAGATAAATATACAGTTTATCAATCAGATTATGTACATATTACAAGTGCATTGGAGTTAGATAATAAAGAGGATTTTTATAAAAATGCGATCTTTAAGTATGAATTACAAGGAAATAAGTTTGATAGTGTTAAAATTAACTTTAATGTAGAGAAATATACATTTGTACCTAATACCTTGTTTGATTTAGGTGACTTAGAAACTTATTATAATTTTAATGTAGGAGTAAAAGAGTTAGACGAAGATATTTATTATTCGTTTTCTCCTCAAGCTAATTTATATACAATTTTTGCATTTAATAAAGAGATTGTAGAGTTTTTTGAAACACAATATGATAATGCAGAATATGTTTCCGGAATTTCAGATTTTATAGATTTTGCTCTTTCAGATTGTAAGAATTTTATTTCTGAGAATAATTACATGATTTATTGTAAGATTCTTAATAATTATTTGGATGTTGTGGTTTTAAAGGATAATATGCTCTTTATAGCTAATATTTTTATTTTAAAAACAAATAATGATTTAGTTTATTATTTATTAAAGCCACTTAGTGATCTAAAATTAGATGGAAATACTATCTATTTAAACATTTGTGGCGATACGCAAAATTTAACTTCCGAAATTAAAATCCTAGAAAAGTATATTAATAATATTAACTTTATTGAATACTTTTAAGAATTAATAGTTGATAGTTTAATATGAGAATAATTAGTGGAAAGTTTAAAGGTAGAATATTATTACCTCCCCAAAAAATTGATGTGAGGCCCACTACAGAAATGTCTAAGGAAGCTTTATTTAATATTCTAAATAATATTGTATATTTTGAGGAAATTCAAGTCTTAGATTTATTTGCCGGAATTGGGAGTATAACCTTTGAAATGATTTCGAGAGGTGTAAAACATGTGACTTGTATTGAAAGTAATTATAAGTGTACTTCTTTTATTAAACAATCTGCTGAAAAATTAGATATTAATAATATTTCTACTATAACATCTGATGTTTTTAAAATTTTACCTAAATTATCTACGAAATTTGATTTAATCTTTGCAGATCCCCCTTACGATATGCAAGATTTAGAAAAACTTCCTGATTTAATTTTTGAGAATAATTTATTAGTAGAAGATGGATTGTTTATTTTGGAACATCCTAATTTTTACGATTTTTCCGAAAATAAATTCTTTACAGATCACAGAAAATACAGTAGAGTCAACTTTTCATTTTTTAAAAATCAAATAAAAAACTCATAAGTGGATGTTTTATAAGAAATTATCGTAAGGGAAATCTACTTTAATTATTTTATTGTTTTTGTCGATGATGATTATATATGGATAATTTCTGATGTTAAATCTATTATGCAAGTCAAAAACATCTTTGGCTTTGCAAAAAACAATATTGTTTGATTTACAGAAATTTTTAGTTAAGTTGTCTGTATTTCGTAATTTTAGATCTATTGCTATTATTGTATATTTTTCTTCCCAATTTTTGTTTTCACATAAAGTATTTATAAAATTCTTACTAAAATCAAAAGAGGAATTATAGAATAATAAGCATTTGTTTTTTGTTGACCCTAAATTGTTGATTTCTTGATGCAATGTGGTTTCGTAATTATTAACTATTATTTTAGCATCAGGAATAATACTTCCTTCTTTTAGATTGTAAAACTCGGATAAAATATTATTAATAATTACTTTGTTTTGAGTACTTTTAGATGTAGAAGCTATTTTTTTTATATTGTTTATTATAGTGTTTTTATTGTATTGATTATTAAAAAAACGTCTATAATTTAATTCAAGTTTTGCAAGTTCAGATAATTCGTTGTTTTGAGTAGAAACATCGTTTATAAAATAGTTAGTTTGTTTATTTATTGTTTTAAATAAACTTATATAAGTAGGGTGATAATAAAGTATTGGTTTATTAGTAAAATACTTATCAATAAATTCTTTGGAGGGTTTATCATCATATAATATTTTTACACTTGCAAAAGAGTAAATAATGTGATTTTTAACTATCTCGGAATTATAGTTTTGTATATTATTTAAAATGCTATCTTGATACTTGTTATTAATCGCTATATCGTGATTAGGATTGAAGTTAAAATTATTTATTATAAAAAAATCATAATTTGCATCAAAGTTTTTAATTTGAGTATTGATTTTTGATGGGTCATCAGAAAAAGTGATATCTAAGAAATCTTGTTGAAACGGGTTAATATTGATGCTATTATTAGATTTTGGATTAATTTCGATAATATAGTTTTCTCCCGGTTTTAGCCAGATGTAATTATATTCAAAGTCTACATATAAAATATATTCCTTAGTTTCATATGCACTAAATTCTAAATTTATGGTTTTAGAATTGTCAATATCTTCTTGTACTACAGTTTCTTGGGTTTCTGTTATGTAATCTAATATTTTATTTATCCTAATAGTTTTAGTTACATTCTCATTGAATACACATTTCACATTAATATTCTGGCTAAATACATTATAACCATTAAATAATAAAAAAAGGGAAATAATAAAATATAAGGTCTTACGCTTGAATGTCATCTGCAGTAATATTAATTTTGTCAGGGATAAACATAGAAATATCACCACCATTTATCAAAATATCTCTTACGATAGAGGAGTTTAACCATGAGTACTCAGGGGATGTGAGTAAAAATACCGTTTCTATTTCAGGATATAACTGCTTATTTACTTGTCCTACAATACGTTCAAATTCAAAGTCTGCAGCTGTCCTTAGCCCCCTAATAATAACAGAAGCACCCATAGCTTTACAAAAATCTACAGTTAATCCCTCATATATTTCAGAAGAAACTTGCGGATAATCTACAAAAGTTTCTTCTATCCATTTTCTTCTTTGATCTACAGAAAAAACATATCTTTTGTCTATATTTACACCAACACCTACAATTACTTTATCAAATAATTCTAAAGATCTTAGAATAATATTTTCATGCCCTTTAGTTATTGGGTCAAAAGAACCTGGGAAAACAGCTATTTTTCTTTTCATTTGTATGTAATTTCCTTTGTTTTTTGCAAAAATATAATTATATTTTAATTATTGCAATTTAAAATTAAAAATATTACATTTGCATTTTAGAAAAAGTTAAAAAAATGATTTACAATAAAGAAATTGCTTTAGATATTGCAGGAAAGTTGTTAAAAATTAAAGCTGTTAAACTAAACAGTAAACAACCATTTACATGGGCATCAGGTATTATTAGTCCAATTTATTGTGATAATAGAAAAATATTATCCTATATTGAAGAAAGAAATTTTATAAAAAATAAGTTTGCAGAAATAGTCAAAGAAAAATATTCTGATATAGATGTTATTGCAGGTGTCGCAACCGGTGCTATTGCTATAGGGGCTTTAGTTGCAGATGTTTTACAATTGCCATTTATTTATGTTAGATCTTCTAAAAAAGATCATGGTTTACAAAATAAAATTGAAGGTGAAATTACAAAAGGACAAAAAGTATTGGTTATTGAAGATTTAGTTTCTACAGGTGGTAGTAGTATTAATGCCGTTGAGGCATTACGAAATGCTGAATTAAATGTAGTAGGTATGTTAGCTATATATTCTTATAATTTACCAGTAACATTAGAAAATTTCAAAAAAGCAAATTGTGATTTAACTACATTAACAGATTATGAAACAACTGTAAATATTGCTTTAGAAAACGACTATATTCAAAAAAATGAATATAATGCATTAATTGAATGGCGAAAAGATCCCGAAAATTGGTTAAAATAACATAGTTATGAAAAATTTTACTTCAAGAACGATTAAAATTCAAAAATCTGCATCTGAAATATTTGAAAAATTATCAGATTTTAATAATTTTAAAGATATGATACCCGCAGATAAGGTGGAGGATTTTGATTGCACTGCAACTACATGCAGTTTTACTGTAAAAGGATTACAAAAAGTTGATATAAAAATAAAAGAATTAGTAAGTAACAAAAAAGTTGTTTATGAAACAGTGGATGGTAAACCTGTAGAAATGACGTTTGGTTTTGACGTATTTGAAATATCTGACAATAATTCAGAAGTTAAAATTAATGTTAATTTACAAGCTGAAGGATTAATGTCTAACATTATTTCCAGACCAATTAATAACATGCTTAAAATTGTGGCCGATAAATTAGAGTCAAGTTTTTAATAAATAATAATGCTTAGACAAATATTATTGCATTGTTTTTGCTTGTTTTATAAAACAAATTTATTTAAATTTTTATAAATTATAACAAATTATGTATTGGACTTTAGAATTGGCTTCTAAATTAGAAGATGCACCTTGGCCTTGTACAAGGGAAGAACTAATTGATTACAGTGTTAGAATGGGTGCACCGCCAGAAGTTATTGAAAATTTAGAAGAAATAGAAGATGAGGGAGAGACATATGAATCAATAATTGATATCTGGCCCGATTATCCTACAAAAGAAGATTTCTTTTTTAATGAGGATGAATATTAATAAAACTAATAGAGATGTTTTTTGCATCTCTATTAGTTTTGTTTTTCTAAGTAAAAGATTAATAAATAAATTAACATATGGCAAATTTTTTTAAAAAAATTTTTGGAACCAAATCCGATAGAGACTTAAAAGCTATTAAGCCTATTATCGAAAATATTAAAAAATCATATGTTGAAATCTCAAAATATAGTGGTGATCAACTAAGAGAAAAAACAAAAAGTTTCCAAGAATATATTAAAGAACAAACACAATCCTATCGTAATGAAGTTAAATTATTAACGGATCAAATAAATTCTGATCCTGATATGGATCCTAATAAAAAAACTGAAATTTACGAGCAAATAGATAAAATAGAAAAAAATGAAGCAGATAAGATTAAGGATGTTTTAAATGAGATTCTTCCTGAAGCTTTTGCTGTTATGAAAGCTACTGCAGCTTTGTTTGCAAATAATGAGCAAATTGTTGTAGAAGCTACAGATTATGATAAAGAGTTAGCAGAACATCATCCAAACGTAGTTATAGATGGAGATAAAGCTATTTATTCCAATAGTTGGGAAGCAGGTGGCAACATGACGACTTGGAATATGGTTCATTATGATGTGCAATTGTTTGGGGGTATAGTTTTACACCAAGGTAAAATTGCCGAGATGGCTACAGGGGAAGGAAAAACTTTAGTTGCTACATTGCCTGTGTATTTAAATGCGTTAACCGGTAGAGGGGTTCATATTGTTACAGTTAACGATTATCTTGCTAAAAGGGACTCCGAATGGATGGGGGTTTTATATCAATTTTTAGGTTTAACTGTAGATTGTATTGATAAACACGAACCTAATTCGGAATCGCGTAGAAGAGCTTATAATTGTGATATTACTTTCGGTACTAATAATGAGTTTGGTTTTGACTATCTACGTGATAACATGACTAGTAATCCGGATGAATTGGTACAACGTAAACATATCTTTGCAATTGTGGATGAGGTTGACTCTGTATTAATCGACGATGCCAGAACTCCATTAATTATTGCCGGTCCAACTTCTAACGGTGATAAACAAGAATACGATAATTATAAACCTGCAATTCAAAAATTATACGAAGCTCAACGTTCATTAGTAACTAAATTATTAGTAGATGCTCGTAAGTTATTAGTAGATGGTGCATCAAGTGAAGATGAAAAATTTGGTTCAGAACAATTATTTAGAGCATTTAGAGGATTACCAAAATACAGACCTTTAATCAAATTTTTAAGTGAACCGGGTAAAAAAGTTCTTATGCAAAAAGCTGAAAATCTGTATTTGCAAGAACAAGGTAAAAATATGCACTTAATAGATGATGAGTTGTATTTTGTTATAGATGAAAAAAATAATACTATAGATATTACGGAAAAAGGTATAGAATTGTTAAATACTACTGTAGATGACCCAACTTTCTATATAATGCCTGATGTGGGATCGGAGATTGCAGATTTAGAGAAATCGAATTTATCTCAAAATGAAAAAATGGAGAGAAAAGAAGAAATTTTGCAAGATTACACGATTAAGGCAGAACGTATTCATACCGTAAACCAATTACTTAAGGCATATGCATTATTTGAAAAGGATGTCGAATATGTAATCATCGACAATAAAGTTAAAATTGTAGATGAACAAACAGGCCGTATTATGGAGGGGAGGCGATATTCCGATGGGTTGCACCAAGCTATAGAAGCAAAAGAAAATGTAAAAGTTGAAGCTGCAACACAAACTTATGCTACAATTACTTTACAAAATTACTTTAGAATGTATGAAAAACTTTCCGGAATGACAGGTACTGCTGAAACAGAAGCCGGTGAGTTTTGGGATATTTATAAATTAGATGTTGTTGTTATACCTACTAATAAACCTATTATTAGAAAAGATAATGAAGATTTAGTTTATAGAACTAAAAGAGAAAAGTATAATGCAGTAATCGATAAAGTAGAAGAAATTGTAAAAGAAGGCAGATCTGTATTAGTAGGGACTACTTCTGTGGAAATCTCTGAAATCTTAAGCAGATTATTAAATAGAAGAAATATAAAACACAATGTATTAAATGCTAAATTGCACAAACGTGAAGCCTTAATTGTTGCTGAAGCCGGTAAAAAAGGTACAGTTACTATTGCAACTAACATGGCAGGTAGAGGTACCGATATTAAGCTATCGGAAGAAGTTAGGAATGCAGGAGGTTTAGCTATAGTAGGTACAGAAAGACATGACTCACGTAGGGTTGACCGTCAGTTAAGAGGTAGGTCCGGCCGTCAGGGAGATCCGGGTAGTTCTCAATTTTTTGTATCTCTGGAAGACGATTTAATGCGAATGTTCGGTTCGGATAGAGTTGCTTCAGTGATGGATAGAATGGGAATTCAGGAAGGGGAAGTTATTCAGCATAAAATGATTTCTAAATCTATAGAAAGAGCACAAAAGAAAGTTGAAGAAAACAATTTTGGAATACGTAAAAGATTATTAGAGTATGATGATGTCATGAACGGACAACGTGAAGTTATTTATAAGAAAAGACGTCATGCTTTATTTGGTGATCGATTATCTATAGATATAGCTAATATGTTCTACGATTCGTTAGAAACATCAATAGATGAATATTCTCAAGTAGGAGATGCAGAAGGTTTAAATTTGGAGATTCTTAGATTATCCGGTATGCAACTGGAAATAACAGATGATGATCTAAAAAATAAAAATTTAGATGAACTAACTGATGAAGTATTTGAGAAAGTATATAACCAGTATAGAGCAAAATGTAAATTTATTGCTGAAAAAGTTTCTGTGGTTATTAATAATATTGCGGAAAATCAACCTCAATATAAAAACATCATTATTCCAATTACAGATGGAAAAAAGCAAAGAAATGTAATCGCAAATATTGCTAAATGTGTAGAAAATCCTTTAACGGAAATACCTTTAGAAATTGAGAAAAGTACAGTTTTAGGTTATATAGACGAAGAATGGAAGGAACATCTAAGAGAAATGGATGATCTAAAACAATCTGTACAAAACGTTGTTTATGAGCAAAAAGACCCATTATTAATTTATAAACTTGAATCATTTGAATTGTTTAAAGGAATGATTCAAAGAATTAATAAAGAAGTTGTATCCTTTTTATTACGTAGTAATTTACCTGTTTCTGCTCAAGAAAATATCAAAGATGCAGAAAGAGTTAGAACTGCCAACAAACGTCAATTGAAAGAGCATCGTGAAGATTTGTTATCTCAAGCACATGCTAATACCCAAGGACCAATAAAGAAAAGTCCTGTTAGAGTAGAAAAAACTGTTGGTAGAAATGATCCATGTCCTTGTGGAAGTGGTAAAAAATATAAAAATTGTTGTGGACGAATCCAATCAATAGACTAATTAAATGAATTGTTATGTTAAACATGCGTAGAATCTTATTGAAATTAAGTGGCGAATCGTTAATGAGGAACGATGGATATTGTATTGATAGTAAGAAGTTAACTTACTACGTAAACGAAATAAAATCAGTAGTAGAAAAAAATATTCAAGTAGGTATAGTAATAGGTGGGGGAAATATTTATAGAGGATTACAAGGCTCAGAACGTGGAATAGATAGAGTAGAGGGCGACTTTATGGGTATGTTGGCTACTTTAATTAATTCTATAGCTATCAAATCCGAATTAATTGAACATGGTATTAAAGCAAAAGTATTATCGGGGATTTATGTAGATAAAGTTGCAGATACATTTTCTGCTCAAAAAGCAATAGAATATTTAAATGAAGGTAATGTCGTAATTATGGCCGGTGGGTCAGGAAATCCATTTTTCACAACAGATACTGCAGCAGTTTTAAGAGCATTAGAAATTAAAGCAGATGTTGTTATTAAAGGTACAAGGGTAAATGGAGTTTATGATAAAGATCCGGAAAAGTTTAATGATGCTGTTAAATATGATATCATTACTTTTGATAGAGCAATAGAAGAAAACCTAAAGATTATGGATCAAACAGCCTTTACTTTATGTAAAGAAAACAATTTACCTATTTTAGTATTTAATATTAATAATCCGGGAGATTTAAGCAAAATTATAGATGGTAACTTTAGTGTGGGAACTATCGTCAATAGTTAAGATTTTATTATAAAAAAGAATATTATGTTAGAAGAAATAAAAATGGTTTTAGATGAGACTCAAGAAAACATGGAGTCTACTGTAAGCTTTTTACAAAAAGAATTTCAAAAGTTAAGAGCGGGAAAGGCAAGCCCGGATATGTTGGATGGCATTAAAATTGAATGCTACGGGCAAACTATGCCTATTAATCAAGTTGCTAATGTTAATACACCTGATGCAAAACAACTTATAGTTCAACCATGGGATAAAAATAACTTACCATTATTAGAAAAAGAAATTAGAAATGCTAATTTGGGATTTAACCCAATAAATAACGGTGAAGTTTTAAGAATCATAGTACCAGCTTTAACTGAAGAGCGTCGTAAAGATATTGTTAAACAAGCTCGTCAAAGTGCAGAACAAGCAAAAGTGAGCATTCGTTCTGTTCGTAAAACCGCTAATGATATGGCAAAAGACTTAAAAAGCGGTGGCGTTTCAGAAGATGAGATAAAAACACTAGAAGACAAAGTACAAGAATTAACAGATGATTTCACTAAAAAAATAGATGAAATTTTAGATGTAAAGGAAAAAGAAATCATGACTATTTAATGTCACATATTCAGGGAGTATCTATAAATATCTCACAAACGATGAGAAATACTCCCTGCTTTATTATTTGCTAATCCAGTATTCCGGATTTTGAATAACATTATCTTTCCAAACCTCAAAATGTATCTTAGTAGTTCCTTCCGTAGGATCGTTAAAAATTAATCCTATAGGTTGTTTGGTTTTTACTTTCTGACCAACATTTACATATATATCTGATAAATTGGAGTAAACTGTTAAATATTCTCCATGACGAATAATTACAACGTTGTTATATTGAGGTATTTTCATAATATTAGTAACGGTTCCATCAAAAATAGCTCTGGCTTTACTATTTGATTCCGTTAAAATATCTATACCATTAGATTTAATAGTAATATTTTTTAATTGTGGGTGTGGGTGTTCTCCAAAAGTTTCAACAATAATCCCACGTTCGGTAGGCCAAGGCAATTTACCTTTATTCCCTTCAAATTTATTAGAGATAAGTTTTTCTTCAGGAGTAAGTTCTAATCTGCCGCTACTACTTCTGGAACGTTTTTCTTCTGCAATAATCTTCTCTATACTTGCTCTAAGTTTATTTAAAGCATTTTGTTGTTCCTTAATTTGTTTTCTTAATTTTTTTTCTTTTTGCGTAAGCTCTTGAACTTTTTTGTTTTGAACGTTTTTCTCTGAATTTAATTTATTAGTTTCTTGCTCTTTAGATTTTGCGAGTTCTTGTTTATTAATTTTTTGTTCTTCTAAAGATTTGTTTTTATTTTGTAGAGTTTCTGTTATTTCTATAATTTCATTACTATATTGTTTACGTTTGTTAGAGTAATATTTAAAGTAAGCAATTCGTTTAAAAGCTTGGTTTAAATCTTTTGAACCAAAAATAAATGATAACCTTTTGTATGTGTTATTGTTATGCCAAGTGTTTAAAATCATCTTTGCATATTCATCTTTAAGAATTTCTAAAGTATTTTGTAAGATAATAATGCTATCTTGAGTAGTTAAAATACTATTATCAATATATTTAATTTCGTTATTAATATTTTTTATTAATTTTTTTCTAGCATTAATCTTATTATTAATAATATGTAGTTGATTTAAAGATGTTTTTTTGCCGGACATAGTTTCATCTAACAAACTACTGGTGTATCGTAATTCATTTTCTATTTTATTTTTTTCCTTTTCTAACTCTTCTTTAGTCTGAGAAAAGGATAGAGTACTTATATATAAACTTAACAATACAAGCAATATGTATTTAATATTTCCCATTAGTTTACTTTTTTATAATTACTTGGTATAGATGGAAAAGTTATAGGCTTATCTAACTTTTTAAAATCAGAAAAAAATATGTTTGCATACAAATCTAATGGATTATAATGCAAATTTATATTGTTTGGAATAATTAAATCATAATCCAGATTATAAAAGCTATAATAATTTGCAGTCACAAAATCTTTATACATTTGATTTAATTTATCAAATTGTTTAAAAGAAATATTATTTAAATAATAATTATAATTTCCTATATTTTGAAAATCGCTTATCTCAAAGATATATTGTAATCCATCTTCTATTTTATTTGTAAATCTAAAAATTTCGGTAATGTTATTAGTACCTATCAAGCGTTTGAATTCAGGATTGATACTTATATAGCTTTCTGTCAATCTGCCAAAAAATAAGTCTTTAATTAACTCAAAGTTTAAAGTTTGATTTTCTCCAAAAATAATACTATCTATTTCTAAAATTTGATACGTTTTATTTAATTTGTTAATTATTATTAACTTGTTTTGGTCTATATAAATAGTTACTAAATTAACACCTAACATAGTACCAGTGATAAGAATTTTATCATTTGAATCGTACTGAAACAAACCATTAATTTTATAGTTTTGGTTAGTTTTTTTTAAAGAAATATTAGATTTAAATTTACATTGAAAATCGTTAATTAGAGGTATTCTATCTGACAAATCATCTATTAATGGAAAAATGAAATCAGGAACAATATTATCTGTAGTTTCTATGGGTTTGGGCTCATAAGACATTTGTTTTAAAGACTTACAAGATTGAAATCCAAAAATAATACTTATTAATAGGGCAAAAACTCCTATTGAAGATTTTTTTTTAAATAATATATTTTGATTATTATAACTCATAGTAGTTTTTATCGTTTATTTTTTTCTTAAGTACTTCTGAACCATTTTGAGGATCTGCTTTTAAAGCATCGTTCCAGTATTTTATTGCTTTCTTTTGATCGTTTAGCATCCAATAAGTATCTCCAATGTGCTCTAATATAACACTTTTACTGTTTTTTTCAGATGTTTTTAAAGCTTTTTCTAAGAATTCCAATGCAGTATCATAATTTTTAAGTTTAAATAAAGCCCATCCGTAAGTATCTAAATAATTAGGGTTATTTGGGTCTAATTCAACTGCTTTTTTAGCCATCTGAGCTGCTTTATTTAACATTTCCGTGTTATTAGCATAATTTTTATTTGTAGATAAATAGTAGCTATAATTATTTAGTACGTAAGGGTTATCAGGAATTAATTCTAAGGCTTTGTCATAAGAATTATAAGCCTTTTCAGGCTCATTAATAGTGTGATAAGCATCTCCTAAGTAAATGTGAAACCTCGATTTTAAATCATCATTTTTTACTACTAAAGGTAATCCTTGATTAAATACATCAATTGCTTCATTAAAATTTTTTTGAATACTTAATCCTATTCCCTTATAAAAATAAAATTCAGGAATAATTGGATAAGATGCTATCCCTTTATTACTTAGTGACAATACTGAGTCTACATTATTTAAGTAAGCTTCTATAGAGATCAATGCTAAATAGATATTTGGGTTCTCGTATCCTAAATCTAAAACTTTATAATATCCTTGACGTGCAGCACCTATCTGATTATCATTTATATAGAAATCTGCTAACATAGATAAAGATCTAGGATCGTCCGGATGCATATTAGATATTAACTTTAAAAGATCTACTGCATGTTTGTTTTTTTTCAGTAAAATATCTTCTGTATTGTAAAACGCCAATAAAAAGGTTATTTTGGTATTAACATTTATTTGATCGGATGAAAATCCTTTCGTTAACTCTTGATATACGTTGTCTTCTTGATTTTTCTTCCTGTAAAATTCTGCTTTTGTTATGTGAATGTAGGGATCATCAGGATTTTTTTCTTCAATAACATTATAACATTCTAAAGCTTTTTTTTCATCACCATTTCGCATATACATTTCCGCTAACATCGAAACGTACCTGGTTTCGTTTGGATATGTGTCTATAAGTTCTTGTATTTCAGCATATGCCTTTTTTGGTTTTTTTTGTTTTTCATAGATGTTTGCTATTTTAGCATTGATATCGTCACTTATTCCTATTATATCTTTTAAAATATATAATTGATTTAATGTTCTATCATAATAAGTAGTAGTTAGTAGTGCATTAGCAAAATCTATTTGAGATTGAATATCTTCAGGATCTTTTATGGTTATTTTTTCATATAAATCTAATAATTCATCTGATGCAGGTATAGACCTTATTAAAGTTGCCAGATTTTTTAAATAATAAACATTATCCTCATTAATTTCTATGGATTTTTTTTGCAGCATCTATTGCTTTATCAATCTGATTTTTAGAAGCATATAGTTCTGACAAATGATACCAAGCAGCATCATCAGTAGGGACATCTTTTAAGTATTTTTCAAATAAATCTATTGCTTTATTAGTATCTCCGGAAATTTTTGCTCCTACTGCTTCTATAAATTTAGTAGTTGTACCAATATTGTATTTCTGTGAATATAAAGTATTGTTTATTCCAAAAAAACATAAAAATAATAAAACAAAATATATTTTTTGTAATGATTTCATAAAATCTAAATAATAAATATTAGTATAATTTAACTATATTAATAGTTATATCATAATAAGTTATTAATAAAACAATTTAATACTAAACTGCTAAAAAATAGTATTAAATAAATAACAAATATACATATATTAATCGTGTTAATAATAAAAATATTGTACAAAGTTATAAACCGGTTGAACCAAAACCGCCTTCTCCACGTTCAGTTTGGTCTAACGACTCTACAATATTCCAATCGATGCGTTCGTGTTTGGCAAAAACCATTTGAGCTATTCTATCCCCATTATTGATAGTAAAATTATTATTCGAAAGATTTATCAAAATAACTCCAATTTCTCCCCTATAATCGGCATCTATTGTGCCGGGAGAGTTTAGAACGCTAATTCCGTGTTTAATAGCTAAGCCGCTTCTGGGCCTAACTTGTGCTTCATATCCTTTAGGTATGGAAATAAATAATCCTGTAGGAATTATTTTACGTTCTAAGGGTTTTAATATTATAGATTCATCTAAAAAAGCTCTCAAATCCAATCCTGCAGAATATTCTGATTCGTATTGAGGTAATTTATTATTTGATTTGTTTATTATATTAATTTTCATGTTATTATTATTTAATTATTATTTTTAATTCTTAACTTTTTTCTTGTTTATTTTTTATTTTTCAATCTTTGTTTTAGCAAAGGTTGTATTTCATTTTTAAATATTATTAGTAAGTATATTAGTATTAAAACAGTGTTTACTAATAGCTTTATATATACGTTTTTATATAGTATTATTTTTGGAATTAATAAAGAGATAAAATAAACTGCTAATGCTAATAGTGAATATTTTCCTATCGCTTTTAAATCGTAATCTATTCTATAATATTTTAGACTGAATTTATATGATAAAAGAACCATTACTAAGTAACAGCAAACGCAGGCAATTGCACATGCCATATAGCCTATATAAGGAATTAATAATATATTAATCACTAAGGTTATTGATGCTCCAATAAGAGATTGATATGCACCATATTTAGTTAAATTGGTAACTTTATACCATATAGATTGGTTGTAATAAACTCCTAATAATAAATTTGCAAATAAAATCCAAGGAACTACTTTCAAACCTTCGTGATATGCACTATCTTCCAGATGTTTAAAGATGTCTATGTATAATGTAATACCTAAAAAAATAAGCCAACCTAAAATAATAAAATACTTCATTATAGATGCATAATCTTTTCTGTTTTCTTTGCTATCATCGTTTCCAAAAAAGAAAGGTTCAAACGCATAATTAAATGCTTGTACAAACATCGTCATTAATACTGCCAATTTGTAGTTAGCTCCATATATTCCAAGTTGGTGCATTGCATCTTTTTCTGATGGAATTAAATATTTTAATAGTATTTTATCAATATTTTGGTTTATCTGTCCGGCAATTCCTACAATTAAAATGGGGAAAGCATATTTAAACATTTTTTTGAATATTGCAATATCTATTTGTAAATTTAAGACTTTATATTCAGGATACATTAATAATAAATTTACAATATTTGCAATTAAGTTTGAAATAAACACATAGCCAACACCAATATTTGGGTCATAGATAGAGCCTAAAAAACTCCCGGGATTACTTTCATGAATAGGTTTTAATACTAAAAAGAAAAATAAGTTCAATCCAATATTAATGCCTATATTTATTAGTTTTAAAGTAGCAAATCTAATAGGTTTGTTTTCTCTTCTTAGATATGTAAATGGGGTAGCATTAATACAGTCTATAACTACTATTATTCCTAACCAAACAATAAATCTTTCGTATCCTGCATAACCTATCGCTACACTTAACGGTTTTAAAAATATTAATAATAACAATAAGAAAATACTACAAACGATTAATATAGAGGTGGTTGTGGTATTATATATCCTTTTATCATTATCGTAAATTTTGGAATATCTAAAAAAGGCAGTTTCCATCCCAAATGTTAAAAAAATAAGTAGAAAAGCTACATGTGCATATAAATTTGTAATAATAGCATATTCTGCCGGGGGAAAAAGTTTTGTATATAATGGAAGAAGTAGAAAATTTAATGTTTTGCCGATAATAGTACTTAATCCGTAAATTGCAGTTTCGCCCGCTAATTTTTTAAAAGGATTCATTAAATTATTCTTTATTTAATATTTGTTCAGCTAATTGCTGGATTTTAACAAGTTTATCATAAACCGCTCTGTGATTGTATTTTAATGATTCCATTCTTTTATCACTTTCAAGTAGTTTATCTTTTAGTTTGGAATTATCTGCTTTTATTTTTTCGTTTTCTTTTTGTTGTTCTATTTGTTTATTTTCTAATTCTATATTTTTTTGTTTCTGATTTTTTATTTCTTCTTTTAAAGTTTTTTGTTCATCTTCAATTTGTTTAATTTCTTTCTCTTTTATTTTTTCTTGTTTTATTTCTTCCTGTTTTTCAAGAGTAGAAGTGGTAGAAGATTTTTTTATATTTGATAACTCTTTTTTTGCACCTTCTAAAGTGTATTTTTGAACTTTAACTAAATCGTAAATAATTGAAATGCTTTCTATATCTTTTTTAGTGAAAAATCTAACTCCTCTTTTATTTCGTTTAGGTTTAATATAGGCACAAAATTCTTTCTCCCAAAAACGTATTAATGATTGGTTTACATTAAACATTTCTGCTACTTCGCTAATAGAATAATAAACTTTATTTTCCATATCATTAGAAATTTAAAAGCTATTATTAATCCATACTTTTACCGGTTTTTTCTGCAAGTTTAATTAAAACATTATATTGTTCAGGAGAAATATCTTTGAAAAAATAGTCAATAGGATCTACATTTTTACCGTCTTTTATAACTTCGTAATGTAAGTGTGGCCCTATGGATTTACCTGTGTTCCCCACACAGCCTATTTTTTCACCTCGTTTAATCTTTTGTCCTTTATAAACATTAGTCTTATTTAGGTGTCCATATAGAGTTTTATATCCAAAACCATGGTTAATAATAATATATTTGCCGTAACCATTGTGATCATTCTGAACAACTTTTTCTACGATTCCATTACCTGTTGCCATAACGTCATTTCCTATAGGCAAAGCAAAGTCTAAGCCTTTGTGGTATTTAGTAACGTTATAAAATGGATCTGTTCTACGGCCATAATATGAAGTTATTTGGCGTAAATCTGTTTCTCTTACAGGAATGATTGCAGGTACACATTTAACAAACTCTATTTTTTCTTTTGCTAAATCATAAATTAAATCTAAAGATTTAGTTTCTGTATATAGTCTATTAGCAAAATTGTCTAAATTCATGGAAATAGTTTTCATAATATCTCCATGAGTCAAATTGTTAAAGTTAGCATATCTTTCAGTACCTCCGTATCCTGCAACTCTAACGTCTTTAGAAATAGGTTCTATACCTAAAAAGCATCTATATATATTATCGTCACGATATTCTAAATTTTGTAAAACATTTTCGTATTCAAGAAGTCTATTATTGAATTTTTCCAATTGAATTTTATATTGTGAAATTTCTTTTTTCAAAACATTTTGTGATGGAAATTCAAAGTTTAATGCAATATACATAGTGACAAGGCTAAATAAAAGACCTACTGCTAAATATGAACTTATTATTAAAAGCCTTTTTTTAATTTTTTTGTCCTTGTTATTTTTGATACTAAGATTATTAATATTTTTCATGAAACTTCTTTAATAATAATTATTTAACGTTATATAGTTAGAAATTATTATATGTTAATCTGCAAAATTAAAAATAAATTTCTATTTTTGCATAAGTTTTTGATAAAAATAATTCAAACGTATAAATAATTTGCTTTTATGATGACTTCAGAAGAAATTAGAAGTAAGTTTTTAGAGTTTTTTAAATCTAAAAATCATAAAATAGTGTCGTCTGCACCTATAGTTAATAAAACAGATCCGGGTTTAATGTTTATAAATGCCGGGATGAATCAATTTAAAGATATTTTTTTAGGTAATAAACCTATTCAACATAGTAGAGTTGCCAATTCACAAAAGTGTTTAAGGGTATCCGGAAAACATAATGATTTAGAAGAAGTAGGATTAGATACTTATCATCATACTATGTTTGAAATGCTTGGAAATTGGTCTTTTGGAGACTACTTTAAAGAAGAAGCTATAGATTTGGCATGGGAGTTATTAACAGAAGTTTATAAAATTGATAAGGATAGGCTTTATGTTACAGTTTTTGGTGGTGACAAAGTCGACAATTTAGAAGTTGATGAAGAAGCTAAAAATTTATGGAAAAAATATGTACCCGAAAGTAGAATTATTTTAGGAAATAAAAAAGATAATTTTTGGGAAATGGGTGACCAAGGTCCTTGTGGTCCTTGTTCCGAAATACATATAGATCTAAGAGACGATGACGATCGTAAAAAAATAGATGGTGCCAAATTGGTAAACAAAGATGATCCGTCAGTAATAGAAATTTGGAATCTGGTATTTATCCAATATAACAGAAAAGCAAACGGAGAGTTGGTCCCCTTAGATAAAAAACATATCGATACAGGTATGGGGCTGGAAAGATTATGTATGATCCTTCAGAATGTAAAATCTAATTATGATACGGATATCTTTCAATCTATAATAAAAAAAATATCTGCTATTTCGGGATTTACTTATGGTAAAGACGAACAAACAAATATTGCTATGAGAGTAATTGCAGATCATCTTAGGGCAATAGTTTTTGCTATCTCTGATGGTCAATTGCCTTCCAACACCGGTGCAGGATATGTTATTCGAAGAATTTTAAGACGTACTGTTCGATATGGTTATACTTTCTTGAATTTAAAGGAGCCCTTTATTTATAGCTTAGTAGATACCTTGGTAGAAAAGATGGGAAAAGCATATCCGGAAATTGAGAAACAAAGCTATTTATGTAAAAATATTATTTTAGAAGAGGAAAATTCTTTTCTAAAAACATTATCGACAGGTATTCAACGATTTAATTCATATATTAAAGAATATCAAGACAAAAAAATTATTGAGGGTGAATTTGTTTTTGAATTATTCGATACTTTTGGCTTCCCTGTAGATTTAACTAAATTGATGGCTTCGGAGTTAGGAAAAAGTATTGATGAAGAAGGATTTGATAAAAAATTGGAAGAACAAAAACAAAGATCCCGAAAAGCTGCAGAACAAAGTGTTTCCGATTGGATTGAAGTAGATACCGACACTTCATGTGGATGTAATGGTGAGACTGAATTTTGCGGTTATGATCATTTAGATGATAAAATTAAAATTCTGAGATATAGAGAAGTTCAATTAAAAAATAAAACTTTATATCAATTAGTATTTTCAAGAACTCCATTTTATGCAGAGAGTGGTGGACAAGTCGGAGATATTGGTTATATTGAAAGTGAAACTGAAAAAATAAACATAATTAATACTATTAAAGAGAATGATTTAATAGTTCATATATCGGAAAAATTGCCTGAAAATATTAATGCTCAATTTGTAGCTCATGTAGGTATTGAAAGAAGAAAAGCTATTACTGCAAATCATACTGCTACCCACTTGCTACATTATGCATTACGTGAAACCTTAGGAGACCATGTAGAACAAAAAGGTTCGTTTGTAGGACCGGAATATTTAAGATTCGATTTTTCTCACTATCAAAAAGTTACAGATGAAGAGTTGTTAAAAGTAGAGAAACTTGTAAATAAATTGATTAGAGAAGATGTAGCTCGAGAAGAAGAACGTAATGTCCCAATAGAAGAAGCAGTTTCTAAAGGTGCTATGGCTTTATTTGGCGAGAAATATGGAGATGTTGTACGTACTATCCGATTTGGTAACTCTATAGAATTATGTGGAGGAACACACGTAGATGCAACCGGTAATATTGGAGTATTTAAAATATTATCTGAATCTGTAATAGCTGCAGGCGTTCGCAGAATTGAAGCTGTTACCGGAGAAAATGCCTTATCTTATATAAGTGAACAATGCAGGCAAATTCAAGAAATTAAACAGATGCTAAAAGCAAAAGATAGTGTAAAAGGAGTTTGTCAATTAGTAGATCAAAATAAAGCATTAAAAAAGGAGATAGAAGATCTAAATAAAGAAAAAGCTAATATTATCAAAAAGAATTTAGTTAATAGAGTAGAAAATATTAACGGAGTAGACATAATCCATGATATTGTTGATATCGACCCTAAACAATTAAAAGATTTATCGTTCGAACTAAAACAAGGTAAATCAAATTTAGCAGTAATCTTAGGAAATACTCATGAGAATAAAGCTTCTATTTGCATTGTATTAACAGACGATTTAGTTGAAAAAGGTAAACATGCAGGTAAAGTAATAAAAGAAGCAGTAAAAGAAATAAACGGAGGTGGAGGCGGTCAGGCAGTATTTGCAACTGCGGGAGGAAAAGATATTGACAAGATCGGCAACGCAGTAGAGAAAGCTAAAGATTTATTAGCAGAATAGTGTTTTTCGGGAAGCCATCCCTGAACTTTCGGGAAGCCATCCCAAATTTTTCGGGAAGCCATCCGTAATTATCTGTAATTATTAAGGAATTTTTCTAAGTCTCTACGATCTTTTTTAGAAGGCTTTTTAATATCTCTATTTTGACTATGCCACATCTTTTGTTGAAGTTGATACATTTCTAATTTTTCGTATTCTTCATCAGATGTTAGATCTTCTATATAGTTTGGGACTAGTTTGGCACCAACTCTACTAGGAGGAATGTCTATAACTTTGACTGTTTTATTGATAGGATTTTGTTTATATGTTATTATATCCCCAATATTAATTTTTTTAGAAGCTTTAACAACCAAATTGTTGACTGTAATTTTTCCATTATTGCAGTCAGTTGTGCCCATAGAACGGCTTTTGTAAGCTCTAATACACCATAGAAATTTATCTACTCTCGTATCCGTATTAGTATTATCTTTTGTCATTATTTATTTCTAAAAAATAAAGTTATAGGAACTCCAGTGAAATTAAAGTTTTTTCTTATTTGATTTTCTAAAAATCTTTTATAAGGTTCTTTAACGTATTGTGGAGAATTACAGAAAAATACAAAGATTGGGTAATCTTTTTTGAGCATTGTAATATATTTAATTCTTACAGAACGTCCTTTTATCATTGGTGGAGGAGTATCCTTGATAATGGGGAGTAATGTATTATTGATTTTAGAAGTAGAAATAGTTTGTTTTCTATTATTATATACTTCCATTGCAGTCTCTAAAACTTTAAAAATTCGTTGTTTTTTGATAACAGAAGTAAAGATAATTGGTACATCAGAAAATGGAGCAATTCTTTCTTGAATTTGTTTTTTGAATTGAACATTTGTATTATTGTCTTTTTCAATTAAATCCCATTTATTAACTACTATGACAATACCTTTATTGTTGCGTTGAGCTAATGAGAAAATATTTAAGTCTTGTCCTTCAAAACCTTGTGTTGCATCTACCATCAAAATAACAACATCAGAATTTTCAATAGCTCTGATAGATCTTAAATTAGAATAGAACTCTATATTTTCGTTAACTTTTGATTTTTTACGTAATCCTGCCGTGTCTACTAGATAAAAATCGAAACCAAATTTAGTATATCTACTCATAATAGAGTCTCTTGTTGTTCCTGCAACAGGAGTTACAATGTTTCTATCAGTATCTAAAAAAGCATTAATGATGGAAGATTTTCCAACGTTAGGTTTTCCTACTACTGCAAATTTTGGTAAGTCAGTTTCGAAATCGTCATAGATATCCTTAAAGTTTTTTACTATTTCGTCTAAGAGATCGCCAGTACCTGAACCATTTATGGCAGATATAGGAAATATCCTTTCAATACCTAATTCAAAAAACTCTCCAATATTATAATAATGTGTTGGTGAATCTGTTTTGTTTGACGCTACTATTACAGGTTTATCACTACGGCGCAGTAAGTTTGCCATATCAATATCTAAAGGATTTAATCCTTCTTTTTGATCAACCATAAAAAGTATAACATCAGCTTCATCAATAGCTAAATGAACTTGTTCAGATATTGCTTCTTGAAAAACATCATCGGAATTTATTACATATCCACCAGTGTCTATTACTGAAAAAGTAATCCCATTCCACTCGGATTTTCCATAATGTCTGTCGCGAGTAACACCGCTTACAGAGTCTACTATAGCTTTTTGAGTGCCTGTTAATCTGTTAAATAATGTAGATTTTCCAACATTAGGTCTGCCTACTATAGCTAAAATATTTGACATTGTTAATTGCTTTATATAAAAAATCAGATACTTGTTTTAGTAAACTAAATTTTATTTGTTACTTTTTATTATTGATTGTAACCTAAATTAGTTAGTTTTAAATTATCGTTGCGCCAGTTTTTTAGTACTTTAACATGTATTTCTAAATATACTTTTTTATTTAAAAAATTTTCTATGTCTTCTCTGGATTGAATCCCAAGTTTTTTAATAGAACTACCATTTTTCCCAATAATAATTGCTTTTTGAGATTCTCTTGCTACAAAAATGATAGCTCTTATCTTATCAATATTTTCTTCTTCTTTGTATTCTTCTATATAAACTTCGCATGAGTAGGGAATCTCTTGTTTATAATTTAATAAGATCTTTTCTCTAATAATTTCACTTACAAAAAATCTTAAAGATTTGTCTGTAAGTTCATCCTTTGGGAAGTATGGAGGATGATAAGGTAAAAAATCTAAAATATTATTAAATACAGGTGTTAAATTAAAATTAAAAAGTGCTGATACAGGAATAATAGGGTGGTTTGGAAAGAATTTACTATAAAAGTTAACCTTATTAGTAACTATATCATTATTTATTAAATCAATTTTATTTATAACTGTAATTACCGGAATATTAAAATTTTTTATTTTATTGATTAAGTTTTCATCAACTTCTGTATTGTCTGTTGCATCTATCAACAATAAAAAAACGTCAGCATCAATAAAAGCTCCCTGTACATAGTTCATCATAGCTTCTTGAAGCTTATACGCAGGTTTATTAATAATTCCGGGAGTATCGGAATAAACTATCTGAAAATCTTCACCATTAACAATTCCCATAATTCTATGACGAGTAGTTTGAGCCTTAGAAGTAATAATGGAAATTTTTTCTCCAACTAATGCATTCATTAATGTAGATTTTCCAGTATTAGGTTTCCCTATAATATTTACAAAACCGGCCTTATGTTTATTTTCCATGCAAAAGAATAATTAAGAATACAGAAAAAAAAAGGCGATGTATAAATCGCCTTAATAAAAAATAATTACTTAGTAGCGGGGATTGGATTCGAACCAATGACCTTTGGGTTATGAGCCCAACGAGCTACCTCTGCTCCACCCCGCATTGTGGTTTTATAATTGAATTGCAAATATACAAAAAAAAATTAATTATATGTTATTTTAAGATGATTTTTTTAAAATTATTTCTTAAAAAAACTAAAAACCTAAGAATTAAACCGAATTCTTTATCAATTAATAGGCAAAATTGGTGGTATTTGAGACATTTTGAATCTGCTTCCATTGTGTAGTTTTACTATTCGTTCTACTGTTTTTTTCTCAAAACCGGAACTTATTATATCTTGGGGCTCTCTTTTTTTATCTATTAATTCTATTAAAATTGGGTCTAAGATAGAGTAGTCAGGTAAAGAGTCCGTGTCTTTTTGATCAGGTCTTAATTCTGCTGATGGAGGTTTATTTATGATATGCCAAGGTATAATTTCTTTATCTTTATTAATAAAACGAGCCATGTCGTAAACTTCTGTTTTGTATAAATTACCTAACACACAAACACTTCCACATAAATCACCATATAATGTTCCGTATCCAACACTCAATTCGCTTTTGTTAGAGGTGTTCAGTAATAATCTTCTTTGTTTATTAGAAATAGCCATTAATAATAAGCCTCTAATCCTTGCTTGAATGTTTTCTTCTGTAACATCATTTTTGTATCCTTCGAATACTTTTGATAAACTCTTATTAACAATTTCAAATATATCTTTTATAGGAATTATTTCGTACTCCATATTTAAATTATTAACTAAGTCTAAAGAGTCAGTTACAGAATGAGAAGTAGAATATATAGATGGCATTATTACGGGTAATACATTTTCAGTACCCAATGCTTCTGCAGCCAGAACTACTACTAATGCGGAATCCATTCCTCCGGATAAGCCTATAACGGCTTTATCGAATCCAGCATTTTGAAAAAATAATTTTAGATTTTCAATAATTTTATTGTATGTATTTTCCATAAAACAAATATTATATGTAATTTTGTAGTTATATAAAAAAAGTACAATATTTATTGTACAATTGTAAGATTACAAAAATAACTAAAATAATTTTAATCAAATATATGAAAAATGCCATTTTTAAAAAAAAGGTTTTTTTAAATGTAATTATATTATCAATAATTTTTAGCTTTATTTCTTGTAAAGATAAAAACAATTATAAAGTTAATTTAAAAGAAGTAAGTACCCCTAACCTTAACTATCATAATTATTTTAAAGATTTAATGAATATTAATTTAGATAACTTCGAAAGCGAAATTGTAGATTTATCTGATGAATATAATGTATTTTTAGGTGATTTGCGTAAGGATACAACCGGAATTTATCAAATTAAAAATTTTCTTACAGATACATCCATTCAACGTATTTTTGAAGAGTCAGAAGAAATTCTAAAGCAAAACTACAATAAACTAAATAAAGAGTTTACTAATAGTTTTAAACATATTTTATATTACTATCCAGATTTTCAAGTGCCTGATTTTTATAGTTATATATCGGGTTACGACTTTGAATTCCCTGTTATTTATAATAATAACGAAGCTTTTATGATTATTGCTTCTGACATGTTTTTAGGAAGTAACCATAGTGATTATTTCAAGATGGGATTCCCAATGTATCTTATTAGAAAATTTGATGTTAATTATTTAGTATCGGATTGTGTAAACGAAATAGCTAAGTACTACAATAAGTCTTCAAATGAGTATATTAACTTATTATCAGTAATGATATACTATGGAAAAAATATGGAATTTGTTAAAAGTATGATGCCAAACATTCATGATACTATTTTAACAGGATTTACTTTAGAACAAATGGAGTGGTGTTATGAGAACGAAAAAGAAATGTGGGAATATTTAGTGAACGAAAATTTACTGTTTTCGAATAATTTAAGGTTGATTAACAAAATGATAGAACCTGCTCCCTTTACATCTTATTTTTCTAATAGTTCTCCCGGATGTGTAGCAAGGTGGATTGGATGGAGAATAGTTTCGAGTTATAGAACCAAAAATAATATGTCCTTAACTGAGTTAATGGAGTTTACAGATCCAACTGTAATTTTACAACATTCAAATTATAGACCTAAAAGATAATATTAATAACATTGCAAATAGGGTATAAAATCAAAGTTCTGCAATAATATATACAATCTGGTTTAGGTATATTTTATAAGTGTTTTTAGACAAACAAACGTTGATTAATAACGTATCATAGAATAATTATTTTAATATTATTAAAACAAACATACCATGAAAAATATAAAAAAGATATTTTTATTATTTGTGACATTATTATTTTGTTTTGTTGCAAAAAGTCAAAATCAGGAATATTTTGATTTTTCGAAAAGAGGAGAAGTTTTCTTTTCGTTTAGTAAAACAGAAGCTAACAATCAATTAAGTAAGTTAAATAATATTATTTCTATAGATAAAATAGAAGATGATGTTGTTTATGCTTATGCGAATGAACAAGAGTTTTTATCCTTCTTAGAATTTAATGTTGAACCTACAGTTTTAACAGCTCCATCAATGATAGAAAAAGGATATAAAATGTATTCTTTAGATCAGTATTTAAGCAAAGAAACCTATGAGTGGGATTCATATCCAACATACGAAGCTTATGTACAAATGATGAACGATTTTGCTACTAACAATCCTACATTATGTGGTGTTGAAGAAATAGGTACAACTATACATAACAGAAAATTATTATTATGTAAAATCACCAGTAATCTCAATCCAAATTCCAAAACCAGAATTTTATTAACAAGTTCAATGCATGGTGATGAAACAACAGGATATGTTTTAATGTTACGTTTAATAGATTATTTATTAACTAACTATAATACTGATAATAGAATTAAAAACATTTTAGACAATGCTGAAATATGGATTTGTCCGTTAGCCAATCCTGATGGAACATATGCCGGAGGAAATAGTTCAGTTTGGGGCTCTACACGTTACAATGGTAACAATAAAGATTTAAACAGAAATTATAAAGATGATTATTATGGCGATCATCCCGATGGTAATGCTTGGCAACCTGAAACTATCGCATTTATGAATTTGGAAACAGACTATGTTTTTACTATTGGATTTAATGTTCATGGAGGAGCTGAAGTATGTAATTATGTATGGGATAATAAGTCAGTATTGTTTGCCGACAATCAATGGTGGAAAGAAGTTTTAAGAGAATATGCAGATACTTGTCATGTTTACAACAGTAATTATATGACATATTTAAATAATGGTATTACTAACGGATATGATTGGTATTCCATCTCCGGGTCCAGACAAGATAATGCCCAAGCTTTTCATCAAATAAGGGAGTTTACATTAGAAATAAGTGATACAAAAACGTTAAATGCTTCCCAATTACCTGCACATTGGAATTGGAACTATCGTTCATTTTTAAACTTTATTGAAAGGGGATTATACGGAATTCATGGAAATATTACAGATATTGCAACAGGGGAAGCTATACCCGGATGTAAAGTTTATATTCAATCTCACGATGATAATTTTTCATATGTTTTTTCTAACGAAACGGGATATTATGCCCGTCCTATCAAGGCAGGTACATATACAATAACATATAAAGCTCCGGGATATGAGCAAGCTCAAAAAACAGTAACTTTAAATAACGATAAATCTAAAGTTATTCAAGATGTACAATTAGGTTTTCTTGGAATAGAAGTAGATTTTTCTGCTGATAATACGTCAATTACACCAAATACACAAGTTCAGTTTACAGATATGTCTTTTCCGGAAAATATGATCGTATCTCGCAATTGGACGTTTGAAGGAGGTATTCCAAGCACATCAACATCTCAAAATCCCAAAATAACTTATAGCTCTGAAGGTGTTTATGATGTTACTTTAACTGTAAGCGATGGAATTACAGAAAAAAACCTTACAAAACAAAATTATATTTCTGTTACTGAACAATATTTAATGTCTGATGGGACCATAACTACTTGTAGTGGAATTTTTTTAGATAGTGGTGGTGAATATGGAAATTATAGTAATTATGAGAATTACACATTAACTTTTTTACCCGAAACACCTAATGCTAAAATTAAAGTCGAATTTATTTCGTTTCAAACAGAAAATAATTATGATAAATTGAAAATTTATAATGGTGCCAGTACAAGCAGTCCATTAATTGGGACTTACAGTGGAAGTAATTCACCGGGGACTATTATTTCTACATCAAGCAATGGTGCGCTTACATTTTCATTTTCATCAGATTATTGGACTAATTATTCAGGGTGGAAAGCAATAATTTCTTGTGAAGGTGGAGGTGAAATAATAGAATCTCCTGTTGCAAATTTCACAGCAAATGCAACTACTATCGATGAAGGTAGTAGTGTGAATTTTACTGATTTATCTACGAACGAACCTACATCATGGAGTTGGATCTTTGAAGGCGGTACTCCAAGTACATCAACCTCACAAAATCCAACAGTAGTTTATAATACTGCCGGTACATACGATGTTACTTTAACAGTAAGTAATGCAGGAGGTACAGATACTAAAAAAATAACTAATTATATTACAGTAAATTCCGTAGTCGAAACTCCTGTTGCCAATTTTACAGCAAATGCAACCACTATTGATGAAGGTGGTAGTGTGAATTTTACTGATTTATCTACAAATGAACCTACATCATGGAATTGGATTTTTGAAGGAGGTATTCCAAGTACATCAACCTTACAAAATCCAACAGTAGTTTATAATACTGCCGGTACATACGATGTTACTTTAACAGTAAGTAACGCAGGAGGAAATGATACTAAAAAGATAACTAATTATATTACTGTAAATTCTGTAGTCGATTCACCTGTTGCAAATTTCACAGCAGATGTAACTACTATCGAAGAAGGTGGCAGTGTGAGTTTTACAGATTTATCTACAAATGAACCTACATCATGGAATTGGATTTTTGAAGGTGGAACCCCGAGTACATCAACCTCACAAAATCCAACAGTAGTTTATAATACTGCCGGTACATACGATGTTACTTTAATAGTAAGTAATGCAGGAGGTACAGATACTAAAAAGATAACTAATTATATTACAGTAAATTCTGTAGTCGATTCACCGGTTGCCAATTTCGCTGCAGATGTAACTGCTTTCGATGCAGGTGACAGTGTGAATTTTACAGATTTATCTACAAACGAACCTACATCTTGGAATTGGACATTTGAAGGTGGTATCCCAAGTAGCTCCACGGCACAAAATCCAACAGTAGTTTACAATACTGCCGGAACTTACGATGTTACTTTAACTGTAAGTAATGCAGGAGGGACAGATACTAAAAAGAAAACTAATTATATTACTGTAAATCCTGTAGTCGATTCTCCAGTTGCCAATTTTACAGCAAATGCAACTACTATCGATGAAGGTGGCAGTGTGGATTTTACAGACTTATCTACAAATGAACCTACATCATGGAATTGGATCTTTGAAGGTGGAACACCAAGTACATCAACAGAGCAAAATCCAACAGTAGTTTATAATACTGCAGGCACATACGATGTTACTTTAACAGTAAGTAATGCAGGAGGAAATGATACTAAAAAGATAACTAATTATATTACAGTAAATTCTGTAGTCGATTCACCTGTTGCAAATTTCACAGCAGATGTAACTACTATTGATGAAGGTGGCAGTGTGAATTTTACAGACTTATCTACAAATGAACCTACATCATGGAATTGGGTCTTTGAAGGTGGAACCCCGAGCACATCAACCTCACAAAATCCAACAGTAGTTTACAATACTGCAGGCACATACGATGTTACTTTAACTGTAAGTAACGAAGCTGGAACCGATACAAAAGAAATTAGTAATTACATTACAGTTAATGCAATAGGCGAGGCTCCGATTGCTGATTTTGATGTAGATAATACAAATATTGAAGTAAATGAAGAAGTTCATTTTACCGATTTATCTTTAAATGAACCAACTTCATGGAATTGGACCTTTGAAGGCGGTACCCCAAGTACATCAACTTCACAAAATCCAACGGTTACTTATAAGTCGGAAGGCGACTTTAGTGTATCTTTAACTGTAAATAATGAGTTTGGCTCTGATACTTACACCGCAGAAAATTTAATTCATGTTATTGCCGGTATAGGTATAGAAGATAAAGAGGAAGAAATCTATTTACATCCAAATCCTGCAAATAATTTTGTAGTAATAAAAGCAGAAAATATTATTACTAAAGTAGAGTTATTTGATATGTTAGGTAAAAAAATCTTAAGCGAAAACTTTAATTCGAAAAGTGTAACTTTAAATGTTTCTAATATATCACAAGGGTTTTATATTATAAAAACTACTACTAAAACTCAGAAATTTGAAAATAAAATAACTATTATAAATTAGTTTAAATCAATATTTTGATGTTAAAGTATTGATATTTGTAATTTAAATATATTAATGTGTAAAAAATAAATTTTCTTTAATATAAAATTACCAATTTATTACAAATAGTTATATTTGCAGTTATTAAAAAAATATCATAATATGAAAAAGACAATAACCATATTCACAGCTTTTGTGCTTTGTTTTATTTTAAATGCTCAAACACAAAATTATTTTGATTTTTCGAAAAGAGGAGAAGTTTTCTTTTCGTTTAGTAAAACAGAAGCTAACGATCAGTTAAGTAAGTTAAATAATATTATTTCTATAGATAAAATAGAAGATGATGTTGTTTATGCTTATGCGAATGAACAAGAGTTTTTATCCTTTTTAGAATTTAATGTTGAACCTACAGTTTTAACAGCTCCATCAATGATAGAAAAAGGATATAAAATGTATTCTTTAGATCAGTATTTAAGTAAAGAAACCTATGAGTGGGATTCATATCCAACATACGATGCTTATGTACAAATGATGAACGATTTTGCTACAAACAATCCTTCATTGTGTGGTGTTGAAGAAATAGGTACAACCGTACATAACAGAAAATTATTATTATGTAAAATCACCAGTAATCTCAATCCAAATTCCAAAACCAGAATTTTATTAACAAGTTCAATGCATGGTGATGAAACAACAGGATATGTTTTAATGTTACGTTTAATAGATTATTTATTATCTAATTATAGTAGTGATAATAGAATTAAAAACATTTTAGATAATGCTGAAATATGGATTTGTCCGTTAGCCAACCCTGATGGAACATATGCCGGAGGAAATAGTTCAGTTTGGGGCTCTACACGTTATAATGGTAACAATAAAGATTTAAACAGAAATTATAAAGATGATCATTATGGCGATCATCCTGATGGTAATTCATGGCAACCTGAAACTATCGCATTTATGAATTTGGAAACAGACTATGTTTTTACTATTGGATTTAATGTTCATGGCGGTGCTGAAGTATGTAATTATGTTTGGGATAATAAGTCAGTATTGTTTGCCGACAATCAATGGTGGAAAGAAGTTTTAAGAGAATATGCAGATACTTGTCATGTTTACAATAGTAATTATATGACATATTTAAATAATGGTATTACTAACGGATATGATTGGTATTCCATTTCCGGATCCAGACAAGATAATGCCCAAGCTTTTCATCAAATAAGGGAGTTTACCTTAGAGATAAGTGATACAAAAACGTTAAATGCTTCCCAATTGCCTGCACATTGGAATTGGAACTATCGTTCATTTTTAAACTTTATTGAAAGAGGATTATACGGAATTCATGGAAATATTACTGATATTGAATCAGGCGATCCTGTAATAGGATGTAAAGTTTATATAGAATCTCACGATGATGATTTTTCATATGTTTTTTCTAACGAAACGGGATATTATGCTCGTCCGATTAAGGCAGGCACATATACTATAACTTATAAAGCTCCAGGATATGAGGAAGCTCAAAAAACAGTAACTCTAAATAATGATAAATCTAAAGTTGTTCAAGATGTACAGTTGGGTTTTTTAGGCATGGATGCAGATTTTTCTGCTGATAATGTTGCAATTCCAATTAATGGCCAAGTTCATTTTACTGATAACTCTTATCCACAAGGTATGATTACATCTTGGAATTGGGAATTTGAGGGTGGATCTCCAAGTACATCAACAGAACAAAATCCTACAGTAACTTATAATTCAGAAGGATCCTTTGATGTTAAATTAACTATAAGCGATGGTGAAACTGAAAAATCCATCACAAAAGAAAATTATATAATTGTAACTGAAGAATATTATATGAATAGCGGAACAGTTACAACTTGTAGTGGAGTATTTTATGATAGTGGTGGAAATGATAATAATTATAGTAATAATGAGAATTATACTCTGACAATTTTCCCTGGAACAGAAGGAGCATCAATTAAGGCTGAATTTTTATCGTTTAATACGGAAAATAATTACGATATCCTAAAAATTTATGATGGTGCAACTACAAGCAGTCCGTTAATTGGCTCATATAGCGGATCTAATTCACCTGGAACAATTGTTTCAACTGCTAATGATGGTGCATTAACATTTAAGTTTACTTCAGATTACAGTTTGAGTTATGAAGGATGGAAAGCAATAATTTCCTGTGATGGGGTAGAGATATTAGCTCCTGTTGCAAATTTTTCAGCAAACAATACTACTATAACAGAAGGTGAAAGTGTTTCTTTTACAGATTTATCTACAAATGGGCCTACATCTTGGAATTGGACCTTTGAAGGTGGAACACCAAGTAGCTCCAATTCACAAAATCCAACAGTAGTCTATAATACTTCAGGAACTTATGATGTTACCTTAATAGTAAGTAATGAAGCAGGAACTGATACTAAAAAAATTACAGATTATATTACAGTAGAGGCTGCAGGTTCTGCTCCTGTTGCAAATTTTTCAGCAAATAACACTACTATTATAGAAGGTGAAAGTGTTTCTTTTACTGATTTATCTGCAAATGATCCTACATCTTGGAATTGGACCTTTGAAGGAGGTACACCAAGTAGTTCCACAGCACAAAATCCAACAGTAGTTTATAATACTGCAGGAACTTACGATGTTACCTTAACAGTAAGTAACGAAACAGGAACTGATACTAAAAAACTAAGTAATTATATCACGGTTGAATCTGCCGGTGAGGCTCCAATTGCTAATTTTGATGTAGAGAATACATCTATAGAAATAAATGGAGAAGTTCATTTTACTGATAAATCAACTAATGCACCTACATCTTGGAATTGGACCTTTGAAGGTGGAACTCCAAGTACATCAACAGAACAAAATCCAACTGTAGTTTATCATGACGAAGGTGTTTACAGTGTTTCCTTAACTGTTTCTAATGAATTCGGCTCAGATACTTATACAGCAGAAGATATTATTAGCGTATCTTTAGGAGTAAATGACATTAATAATAACCTTGTAGTTTATCCTAATCCTGCAAACAACTATGTATATATAACTTCCGATGATATTATCAGTAAAGTTGAAGTTTTGGATGTTGCAGGAAAAGTTATTATCAGAGAAGATAAAAATAGTAAAACTGTGAATATCAATATAGAAAATTTAAATGACGGATTTTACTTAATTCGTGCAACTATTAATAATGAGGTTTTTGTATCTAAAGTAACTGTTCAATAATAATACAATAAATTTTAAAGTAACGGTAATGAAAAGAGTTGTAAAGATTAATTTATTTAATTGTAATAAGAGTTTTAAATTTTTTATTAGTTATTGCATTGCCGTTACTTTGTTTGTTTTTAACGCGACAGCTCAAACAATAAACATCAGCATTTCCGATACATCAGGAAATAATCATATTAAAGTTAATTATATTGACGAAGTAGGTGATGATACTGAAAAAATAGTTAAGGTTTATTGTAAAATAGAACCTGAAACTGAATTTTTTCTGGGGGAAACTGAGACGGTTGCCAGTAATTCTTCCTTTTTCCTAGATTACATAAATAAAGACGGTGAAAATATCCTTGTGGATATAGTAAATAATAGATATGCCTTTTATTTTGAAATTTATGAAAAAATAGGCGATAATGATATAGGAGATTTACTTGTAACAACACATGTAGTTAGCCCCATTCATTTTAATTTAAATGTAATTCCTGAAGCAGATCCGACTTTTAGCAATCCACCGGAATTAACTTTTAATAAATATTGGTTTGAAGAAGTAGATGATTTGGAAAAAAACATTTCTATCTACCGAAAAATCGGTGATGCTCAGGATTATGTAAAAATTAAAGATATCAATATTACTTCTATTGGCGATTTAACTTTTGAAGACAATACAATGAACGGTGTTTGTGATAAGCCAATAAGTTATTATATTATTTCTAATACTGGGAAATCGAAGTCTATAGAAAAAGAAAAAAATAATTATACGGAAAATAATAAGCCGGAAAACCCTAAAATGTTAAGGTTATCTGTAGACGATGGCATGTTAATAGTCAATTGGGAACCTTCGGTATCTCCGGATATAGCATACTACACTATTTCTAAACAAGAAGATGGTGCTTTTACGTGGGAAGAAATTATTAAAGATATCCCAAACAATTATGTATCTTATGTAATAGATTCATTTTATTGCAATAATTTTTCGAATTTTGATTATTCTAAATTTAAAGTTTTTTGTGTAGATAGTTGTGGTAACGAATCGTATAAGCTTTCAGAGGATTATATGTCACCAATTAAGTTGGTTTCTGTAGATTATGATCACTGTAATAAGTTAACCTTAAAATGGTACGATTCTTATTGTTTAGAAGAAACAAAAGGATATATTTTAAATATCCTGGACTATGCAAATGATACAATTTTTTCAGAAAAAGTAGATGCAGTTTCACTTTCATCAGAATTGTTCACTTATGATTTATATATTACAGATCCAAATTTTATTGGAAAATTGAAATGTAGTATTTCTGCATATAATGATAAAGATAAACAATCTCATTCTTGTTATAGTGAGGTGGAAGTAGATGATATATCGGCTCTGCCATCTTTTTTTGAAATTGTTGGAATAGAGTACATTTCTGAAGTTTCTAATAAAATTAATTTTATATTGGATAGTACGTATAATGGTACTTACAGCTTGTATCGAAAATCAAGCGATTATATACATTTAGGAGATTTAGAACCAAACGAGTCAACGTTTTTAGATAGCGTAGAAAATAATAAACCTTTCACTTATATTTTAAAAGCAAAGAATAGTTGTGATGTCTATTATCCTGATTCTTCATATTTACAATCTATTTATTTAACTGGTGCATTTGATAATGAGGACAATAATATCCAATTATGTTTTTCTAATATGCATAGTTATTCTGAAGAAGAAAATTTTGAAGACTATCGTATTATTGTAGATGGTGATACTAATCAAGAATTAAATTATTTTACTTCAGAATGTAATGAGAATTTTATTAATGATTCATCAAATAGTAATTTAATAATGCATTATTGTTACGATGATATAGCAGAAACGGATTTTGTAAAAAGTTTTCAGATTAAATATATAAATGTACTTAATAATGATGAAGTAGATAGGTTTGATAGGAGTATTTATCATTCTTATTCCAATATTATTAGTATTCCCTTATTAGATGTAGATTCAATCTCAATGCCTAATGCTATAGTTCTAAATGCTGATAATCCTATAAATTCAAAATTTGGACCTATGAGTATCAATCAATTATTAGCATTAGGTGTTGTAAGTTATAATTTTCAAATTTTTAATTCATGGGGCGAAATGGTTTGGCAAAGTACAGATGTAAATACCAAGCCATACTGGGAAGGAAAATCAGATTTAGATGAATCTTTGTTAGAAGGTACTTATTTATATAATATTACTATAGAGTTTCCAAACAATAAAATTTTTAATAAAAAGGGAACTGTTACATTGTTTAAGAAATAATTAGTTTCCTCTTTAGATAAGAAACAACTTGAATATAGACGAATAAATGTTAATAATAAATAAAATGGAAAAAAATAAAAAAGTTTGCTTAATAAAATTTGTTTTTACAATACTTTTAAGTGTTGTTTTTGCAAATAGTTTAATTGCTCAAACTATTTTAAGAATAGATGATGAAAGCGTATCTGTTGAAGATTTTAAAGCTATGTATGATAAAAACATGTCCTTAGAAAAAAATTCAGTTTCTGATTACATGGATTTATTTGTAGTTTTTAAATTAAAGGTAAAGGAAGCAGAAAATTTAGGTCTTGATAAAGAAGCGAGTTTTATTAATGAATTTAATGGTTATTGTAATCAATTAGCAGCTCCATATTTAGTTGATGAAACTATTAAAGATAATTTGATAGAAGAAGCTTATGAACATATGAAATATGATCTTAGAGCTTCTCATATTCTAATTATGGTAGATGCAGATGCAAAACCTGCGGATACTTTGGCAGCATGGAATAAAATAATGCAAATTCGTGAAAAAGCAATAAATGGAGAGTCATTTGGAGACTTAGCATATAAATATTCAGATGATCCTTCGGCTCGCGAAAGAGATGCGTATGGCATGAAATACCCTCCAAATTATGGTGATTTAGGGTATTTTACATCATTTATTATGATATATAATTTTGAAAAAGCTGCATACAATACTCCGGTAGGTGAGATTTCTATGCCTATTAGAACAAACTTTGGATATCATATAATAAAAGTTACAGATAAAATTCCTGCAATGGGAACATGCGTAGCATCTCATATAATTTTTAGAATTCCTGAAAAAACACCTGCTGATAGCGCAAAAGCCTTAGAAAAAGCTCAAAAGGCTTATGAAAGAATTATGGCAGGTGAAGATTTTGCAGAAGTTGCTAAAGAAGTTACAGAAGACCCATCTTCTAAAGAAACTGGTGGACGTTTAAAATCCTTTTTACCATTTCAGATGGAGCCTAATTTTATTAAAAGTTTGTCAAAGGTAGAAGAAGGAGGAGTTACTCAACCTTTTGTTTCTGCTTATGGAGTCCATATAGCAAAACTTCACTCTAAATCAGGAATTAAATCTTTTGAAGAAGAAAAACCGGAAATTATAAAAAAAATAAATCAATCCGATAGATTAGCAATCGAAAATAAAATCTTAGTAGATAAATTAAAAGATGAGTATAATTTTAAACAATATGATGAAAACTATTATGACTTTGTGGAAGAAATAGTAGAAAATTATCACTCTTTAAAAGATGTTGAAGCATCTGAAGACAAACCTTTGTTTACTTATGATGGAAAACAAAAAACACAATTGGATTTTTTAAAGTATTTAGTTGATTTAAAAATAAACCCAAAAGAAAAAGCAAGTTCATTAGCTATTTTCAAATATTATAATAATTATGTAGATGAGGTTTTAAAACAAAATGAGCGTGAAAATTTAGAGAATAAATACCCTGAATTCAGACGATTAGTTCAAGAATATCATGATGGAATATTATTATATAATATAAATGAACAAGAAATTTGGAATAAAGCAATTCAAGATACAGTAGGTTTAAAAAATTATTATAAAAATAATATTTATAAATATAGATGGCCGGTTAGGGCAGATTATACTAAAATAGAAATTACAGACCCATCATATGCCAAAAGAACTCATAAAATGTTACGAGACAAACGTAAAGATTTTGATGACATTATTGACGAGATAAATTCTAAATCTAAAGATACTAAAATATTAAATGTTGTTAGAGATACTGTAGATTTAGAAAATGATCCATTGATGTCTTTTGTCGGCTATAATTTAGGTTTATCAAATATAATAAACTATGATGGTAAGAATTATATCTTAAAAGTTCATAAAATAATCCAACCTACAGATAAAAAATTTGAAGAGTGCAAAGGTTTGGTGTTAGCTGATTATCAAAATTATTTAGACGAAAAATGGGTTAGAGAATTGAAAAATAAATATCACATCATCATTAATAGGGAAGAGTTAGATAAATTAGAAAAACTTTATGATTAACAGATTCATATATTTGTTTTTTATTTTGGCTTTAATTATTAGTAGTAGTTGTAATTCTGCAAATAAAAAAAACAATCTAAGTAGCGAAGCTATAGTTAAAGTTTATGATACATATTTAACATTATCTGATTTAGAGAATGCAGTGCCAAAAAATATTTCTATTGAAGATAGTATTAAAATAGCAGAAACTTATATTACATCGTGGGTGAACAGCCAAGTAGTATTGCATGAAGCTGAAAAACAAGTAGATATAAAAGATCATAAAATAGAAAAATTAATAGAAAATTATAAGAAATCATTAATAGTTTTTGAATATGAACAAAAAATTATAGAAGAAAAGTTAGATACTGTAGTTCGTAAAATAGAGATCGAAAACTATTATGAGCAAAATAAAAATAATTTTAAATTAAAAAACAATATAGTTCAAGTATTGTATGTAATCACCGAAAAGAACTTTAGGAGTGTAAGCCAACTTAAAAATTTGATGTCTTCGGAAGACACTTTAGATTATCAGAAAATTAAAATGCTTGAAGATGCTAATATTATTGTTGATTATTATATAGATGTGAATAATTGGATGTCTTTTAATGATTTACAAAAAATAATTCCCATAAAAACTTATAATGAAGAAAGTTTTATAAAAAACAATAAATCGTTTGATTTTGCAGATGACAATTATAGGTATTTTGTTACAATAAAAGATTATAGGGTAGGAGAAAGTACATCTCCAATAGAATTAGTTGAAGAAAATATTAAAAGTATCATTATTAATAAACGTAAAAGACAAATAATTAAGCAATTAGAGCAAGATTTGCACAATCAGGCATTAAAGAAAAATAAAATAGAGTACTATTAATTAAATATTAATTACTTATGAACAACCTTAAAAAAGCTTTAATAATATTTTCATCTTTGTTTTGCGCGTTTTCTTACTCGCAAAATTTTAAACGTCCTAATTTAGTAGTAGATGAAATTATTGCTATTATTGGGAAAGAACCTGTTTTATTATCAGACTTAAAAACTCAATATAACGAATATATATCAAGTAACATAGAAATTTCAGAATGTGAAGTATTAGACGATATTTTATTTAGAAAACTCTTAGTTACTCAAGCAGTAATAGACTCAATTGAAGTAGATGATTCTATGGTTGAAATGGAATTAGAAAACAGATTAAGATATTATATTATCCAATTTGGGTCGCAAGAGAAGTTTGAAGAATTTTACGGAAAAAAAATAACAGAAATAAAAGATGAGTTTCGACAACCTATAAAAGAGCAAATGCTTGTAGAACAGGTAAAGCAAAAAATTACTATGAATACAATAGTAACTCCTAAAGAAGTTGAAACTTATTTTAATTCTATTCCTGTAGATCAAATTCCGGAAATTCCTATGGAATATGAGTATAATCAAATTATTAAAACTCCCAAAATTAGTGCTAAGGAAATGGAGAGTGCATATAATAAGATATCTGATATTCGTAATAGAGCTTTAAATGGAGAAAATTTTGGTGCATTGGCAGTGTTATATTCAGAGGATAAAGGATCTGCATCTCGTAGTGGATCAATAGGTACTGTAGGTAGAGGTCAAACATTTCCGGAATTTGAAGCTGCAGCATTTTCATTGCAAGAAGGACAAATTTCCGAAGTAGTTAAAACAGAAGCAGGATACCATATCATAAAGCTAAATAAGCGTAAAGGAGATTATGTAGATGTTCAACATATATTAATAATTCCAAAACCGTTAGAAGTTGATATCATAGAAACAAGCAATTTTTTAGATTCTGTAGCAAAAGAAATTAATAATGGAAATATTACTTTTGAAGAAGCTGCCAAAAAATATTCGGATGACGAATCAAAAATTAATGGAGGGGTAGTTGTTAATCCATATAGTGGAGGTACTTGGTTCGATGCTTCATTAGTTGGACAATTCGGTCAAGAATATGCTGAAAGTTTTTTTATATTAAGTTCAATGGGAATAGGAGAAATTTCTAAACCTGTAGTTATTACAGGTAATAATGGTGCAGATACTTATAGAATTTTATATTTAAAGTCGCGCACCGAGCCGCATAAAGCTAATTTAAAAGATGATTATAATAAAATTATGCAATTAGCTGAACAAGAGAAAAAAGAGGCAATATTAGCAGATTGGGTATCACGTAAAGTTAAAAAGACTTATGTGTATATCAAAGATGAATATTTAGATTGTGATTTAATGCAAAAGTGGATTAATAAATAATTTTATGTCAGATAACGTAGCAGATTTAAGAAACTTTGTAGAAGATATTAATAAGTTAAAGCAAGAAATAGCAAAAACTATTGTAGGTCAAACAGATGTTGTTAACGATTTACTAATTGCTATATTTAGTAAAGGTCATGCATTATTAGTTGGTGTTCCCGGATTGGCGAAAACTTTATTAGTAAGTACAATAGCTAAATCCTTAGGATTAACTTTTAGCAGAATCCAATTTACTCCGGATTTAATGCCTTCCGATATCACAGGTGCTGAAATTTTAGATAAAAACAGAGAGTTTAAATTAGTAAAAGGTCCTATTTTTTCCAATATTATTTTAGCTGATGAGATTAATAGAACCCCTCCCAAAACTCAATCGGCGCTGTTGGAAGCTATGCAAGAAAAGTCAGTAACAATTTCTACCTTAACATATAAGTTGGATGAACCGTTCTTTGTTTTAGCAACCCAAAATCCTATTGAACAAGAAGGAACTTACCCATTACCTGAAGCTCAATTAGATAGATTTATGTTTAATATTAATTTAGATTATCCGTCTTTTACAGAAGAAGTTGATATTATTAAAAGAACTACTACTAATATAGAACCGGAAACTAATATTATCTTAAGCAAAGAGGAGATTTTAAAATATCAAAATCTGGTTAGAATAATACCTGTTCCGGATAATGTATATAATTATGCTGTTAAATTAGTTGCACGTACACGCCCTAATTCAGCTGAAGCCCCGGAAATTGTTAAGAAATATTTATCGTGGGGTGCTGGTCCCAGAGCATCGCAATATTTAATTTTAGGTGCTAAATGTAATGCTGCAATAAATGGGAAGCCATCTCCTGATTATGAAGATGTAAATGCTGTTGCCAAGCCTATTTTACGTCACAGATTAGTGAAAAACTATGTGGCCGAAGCTGAAGGTATTACACACGATAATATAGTAGAGCAAATAATGGAATAATATGATTTTAAGCACTAAAGATTTAGTTAAGGTATACAAAAAAAGAGCAGTAGTAAATAAAGTTTCACTTCATTTAAAACAAGGTGAAATTGTAGGATTACTTGGTCCTAACGGAGCAGGAAAAACTACGTCTTTTTATATGATAGTAGGATTAATTAAACCTTTAAGTGGAAAAGTGTTTTTAGATGATAGAAATATTACTGATATGCCTATGTATAAAAGAGCACAATTGGGAATAGGTTACTTACCTCAAGAAGTATCTGTTTTTAGACATATGAGCATAGAAGATAATATTTATTCCATACTTCAATTTTCAGAAAAATCTAAAAGTAAACGTAAAGAACGTTTAGAAAATTTGTTAGATGAATTTGGATTACAACACGTTAGAAAAACTAAAGGAATATCCTTATCCGGTGGAGAAAGAAGAAGAACTGAAATTGCCAGAGCATTAGCGATAAACCCTAAGTTTATATTATTAGATGAACCTTTTGCAGGTATAGATCCTATTGCAGTAGAAGATATTCAAAATATTGTAAGTAATTTAAAACATAAAAATATTGGGATATTAATTACAGATCATAACGTTCACGAAACTTTAAGCATTACAGATAGGGCTTATTTGTTATTTGAAGGAAGTGTTTTAAAATCCGGTACAGCAGAAGAATTAGCCGAAGACGAATTAGTGAGAAAAGTTTATTTAGGTCAAAACTTTGAATTGCGGAAATAATTAATCGGATATATTTATTAGTTGATACATCCTAATTACAAAATAATTGTTATTAGGATTTTTTTTATTTTCAGAACAAAAAGTTAAAAAACGTTAAAAACAGAAGACATTTTTGTTGTTTGAAGATTTAAAAATAAAACAACATTATGTTAGTAAAAGTTTTTGGCAGTGCTATTTACGGAATTGAAGCAATAATAATTACTATTGAAGTAAGTGTAGAAATTGGTGTGCAATTTTTCTTGGTTGGCTTACCTGATAATGCAATTAAAGAAAGTCATCAAAGAATTGAAACTGCATTACATGAAGTAGGATATAAACTCCCTGGGAAAAAAATAGTAATTAATATGGCTCCGGCCGATATAAAAAAAGTAGGAGCAGCTTATGATTTGCCTTTAGCCATAGGAATATTAGCAGCTTCTGAACAAATTAATGCAGATTATTGTGAGAAATATATAATAATGGGGGAGTTGTCCTTAGATGGAAACGTATGTCCTATAAAAGGAGCCTTACCCATTACATTAGCAGCAAAACAGAAAGGATTTAAAGGAGTGATACTTCCAATGCAAAATGCAGATGAAGCATCTATTGTGGAAGGAATCGAAGTGTATGGTGTGGAAAATATCACTCAAGTAATAGATTTTTTTAATAATGATGAAGTATTAGTTCCAATTTCTGTAGATGTAAATTCTAAGTTTTTATCTAAAAACACAGATTATAATTTAGATTTTTCGGATGTAAAAGGACAATTTTCTGTTAAAAGGGCATTAGAAATAGCCGCTTCCGGAAACCATAATATTTTGATGATAGGTTCTCCTGGAAGTGGTAAAACAATGCTGGCTAAAAGAATTCCAACTATTTTACCACCATTGAGTTTGGAAGAATCTTTGGAAACTACTAAAATACATTCAGTTAAAGGATTATTACCGTACCGAAACTCACTTATCACTTTACGTCCTTTTAGATCTCCGCATCATACTATAAGTGATGTGGGATTAGTTGGAGGTGGATCTTTTCCTCAACCGGGCGAAATATCATTATCGCATAACGGCGTATTGTTTTTAGACGAATTACCGGAATTTAAAAGAACAGTCCTGGAAGCTTTACGACAACCATTAGAAGACATGCAAATAACAGTAACAAGATCTAATTTGTCTTTAACCTTTCCTTCTAATTTTATGCTGGTAGCAGCAATGAATCCTTGTCCGTGCGGATATTTTAATCATCCAAATATAGAATGTAAATGCACTCAATATTCTATACAAAGATATTTAAATAAAATATCCGGTCCTTTATTGGATAGGATTGATATGCATGTAGAAGTAGTTCCTGTTTCATATAAAGAAATCAGTTCATTATCACCCGGAGAAGAAAGTGCGGATATTCGCAAAAGGGTAAGCGAAGCGAGGAATATTCAAGAAAATAGATATAAAGACATAAAAGGTATATATACTAATGCTCAATTAACAGTAAAACTAATTAATAAGTTTTGCAAATTGAATAGCGGTAGTCGAAAGTTATTAAATGCTTCAATGAATAAACTTCAATTATCGGCAAGAGCATATAATAGAATAATAAAAGTTGCACGTACTATTGCAGATTTAGAAAATCAAGAGTCTATCTTAGAAAGTCATATTTCTGAGGCAATTACATTTAGAAGTTTAGATAGAGAAGTATGGGGAGGTTAAAATGAAGAAGAATTATTTTATTATACTAATTACAATCTTGACTTCGGTTAATATTTTTTGTCAAAATTCTCTTACATCCCATAAAATGTCGTTAGGAAAATATTCTAACAATTCATTCTTAGGAACTTCTGCACTCTACAATAAAGGTAGTGGATTGTGCGAGATAGAAAAATCAACATTATTATTTTCTTATTCTAATTTATACTCCATACCTCAGTTATGGAGTACTAATGTATCCTATGTAAGTAAACAAAAAATAGGAGTTATGCCATTAAGTTTATCTGTCGTAGGACCATCGGAATTTTGTAAAATTAATTTCTTACTTGGATATAATCTACAAGTTTTTAAATGTGTTTACGTTGGTTTAAATATATTACCATCATATTTTCTAATAAAAAACAATAAGGATAAACCATTATTAGGATTTCAATTTAATGCAAATTATAAGCATAATAATAAAATAAATTTTGGATTTTCATTAAATTGTCCTTATTTAATTCAATTTACTAAGCAAAGCAATACTTCATTTACACAAATTATTTTAGAATTATCTTGTTTATATGTTTTTGCTAAAAAATCAGCTTTAAGTGTTTCTGTTACAAAGAATATAGACAATAAAGTAGATTTCACTTTTTTATCGATCATTAAACTAAATAAAAAATTAATTTCTTCTGTTGGATATAATATCAATAATAATGAAGTATTTGTAAATGTAAACATAAAATTAAATAAGTTCACAATTGCAATTACATCTTTATATAATCTAAACTTAGGTTTTTCGCCAGAATTAAGTGTTTTATTTTAAAAAATATTAATATGGCAAAAAAGGGTATTGTAGTAGGAATTTTTTTATTAAGTAATCTTTTACTGTTTTCTCAAATAGATGACTTTTCAGAAAACTATATAGATAATTATATTAACGAAAATATTGATAAGGATAATGATTATGTTATTTCTGATATAGACGATTTACTCATAAATACTATCTCTATTAATAATTGTTCAGATGATGAAATACTAAAATCTAAAATATTTAACCCTATCCAAAAACAAAACTTAATAAAATATTTAAATAGTTGGGGAGAAGTTTTATCTTATACTGAACTAATCCTAATTGATGGTTTTGAAAATTTTGATGTAGAAAAATATAGTACTTTAATAAACTTTGCTCCTAAAGAACAAATTGAAAAATACACGTTATCCAAATTATTGAAAAACATCAAAAATGAAAACGTAATAAGGGTATCATCCGATGCTAATTTTAAGCGTAATGGTATGCTGGGTATTAATACTTTATTAAAATCTAAGTTGGAAGTTCCGGAAAAACTCTATGTTGGATTATTATACGAAAAAGACCAAGGCGAACGATTCCTAAATGTCAAAAATAACTTTCCGGAACATCTTTCAAGTTATTTGCAATATAAAACTAAATATTTATATTTTTTAATAGGCGATTATTATGTGCAATTTGGACAAGGTGTTGGAGTGTGGAGAGGATTAACTTTTACAGGAGGTGTAGAATCATCTTCTAATATTTTGTTCGCAAATAAAATTAAAAGAAAGTCTTCTGCAGATGAATGCCTTTTTTTAAGAGGAATTGCATCCGAAATAAACTTTAACAACTTTAGTATTACTTCATATCTTTCTTACAGAAAAAAAGATGCAAGCGTTACATTCGATTCTATCTTAAATGCTAATGTGTTTTCGTCTATAAGTACTACAGGATTACATAGAACAGATACGGAAATATCAAAAAGAGACATGTTAAAAGAGTATGTTGCAGGTGTTAATATAGAGTATAAATATAATAGTTTAAGATTTTCCATAGGTGGAGAATATATTGCTTATAATATGTATTATCAACCTAAAATTAAACTGGAAAATATATATAAAAATTTTGGAAAAGATATGTTTATTATATATACTAATTCCATATTACCTCTTAAATCGTCTGTTTTGTATCATGAATTTGCAATTAATAAAATTAAAGGAATAGCATTTTTATTTGGTTGGTATAATTATATATCATCATTGGTAAATGTTGATCTATCAATAAGATACATGAGTCCTAAATATGCTGCTTACGGAAAGTATATAAATTTTAAATCTCCTGAGGGCGAATACGGAATACTATTTAAAAATACATCTTATTTAAATAAAAATATACAATTAAATTATTTATTAAATTTATATCTACCTACGTGGGTGTCTTTTAATAGTTATAATTTAAGAGCAAGGGTTAATAATACAATTAATCTAAATTTTTATTTTAATAAAAGAATAAACCTTATCATAAGATACACTTATAAACTAAATATCAAAACAAAATCATCTCCAAAAATTACAAACTATATAAATAATCATCATCATAATCTTAGGTTTCAGTTAAACTTAACACCTTCAGATAAAGTAGTTTTAAGAACTAGAGTAGAAGCAAATTTTAATAAGTTTGGTAGGGGATTCTTAATGTACGAGGATATAAAATTTATTTTTACCGATAATTTATTTCTTTCATTTAGGTTTACAACTTATGATATTAACAGTTTCGACGGAAGAATATATTGTTATGAAAATGATGTATTATACAATTATTCATCATCGATGTATTATGGGAGAGGATATTCATATTTTGCTCTTTGTAGATACAGAATTAACAGAAATATACAATTATGGTTTAAAATTTACTCCAAAACAAGCCAAAAACAATTTGTAAATAAAAATTACAAGTTTACATTGCAGTTAATAATGAAGATCTAAAAATAACAACAATAAAAAAACTAAATGTTAGTTAATTATTTATAAAATAGTTGCAATTATATTACTAATTACTTACTTTTGTTTTTTGTTGATATTATTATGAAGTATAATTTTGATGAAATAATTGATAGAAAAAACACTTCTTGTTTAAAGCATGATCTTGCCAAGCAGGTTTTTAATACATCTGAAGAAATAATTCCTATGTGGGTTGCCGATATGGATTTCAAATCTCCGGAAGTTATTGTAAATGCTTTAAAAGAAAGATGCAATCACGAAGTTTTTGGTTATACTGCTCCCCCAAAAGAATATTTTTATTCAGTTCTTAATTGGCTAAAAAAGAGATATAATATAAATGCCAAAAAAAATGAATTTCATTTTATTCCAGGAATAGTTGCAGGAATTGCATATTGTTTACAAGCTTTTACTAAAGTAGGAGATAACGTTTTAATAACTACACCCGTTTATCCTCCATTCATCAATTTACCAAAAGATACAGGCAGAAATTTAATTATTAGTAAATTAAAAATAGTTAATGGTAGATTTGAAATAGATTTTGATGATTTTGAAGAAAAAGCAAAAAACTCTAAGGTTTTTATTATGTCAAATCCTCATAATCCGGGAGGTACAGTGTGGACAAAACAAGAATTAGTTAAGATTGCTGAAATTTGCTTCAAATACAATGTTTTAGTTATTTCTGATGAAATACATGCAGATTTAACTTTCAAGCAATTTAATCACACTTCATTTTCTACAATTTCACAAAATGCTTCAGATATTTCAGTAACTTTTATAGCTCCAAGTAAAACTTTTAATATAGCCGGATTATCAAGTTCAATTGCTTATGTACCTAACAATCATTTAAGAGAAGTTTTTTATGGATATTTAGAAAGTACCCATGTGGCATTTGGAAATATTTTTGCATATGTAGCTGCAACTGCAGCCTTTTCTGATGAAGCTGATGAATGGCTAGAACAGCTAAATGAATATGTTTGGAAAAATGTAGAATTTGTATGTGATTTTATAGACGAAAATATGCCAAATGTAAAATATATTAAACCTGAAGCATCATTTTTAGTTTGGATAGATTTTAAAGGGTTAAATATTGAACATCCAACATTAAAAAATTTATTAATTAATGAAGCTAAAGTAGGAATGAATGACGGCTTAGATTTTGGTGATCAAAATGAATGTTGTTTTAGAATGAATGTTGGTTGTCCATTAAGCATAGTAAAACAAGCATTAAATCAGATCTTAAATGCATTAAAAAAATACAATTATGTTTAAGTATAGAAATTTAGTTTTTAAAGTTAACTTATATATAATTATATTAATTCTTTTCGGATTTTTATTTAATAGTTGCACTAGTTGTAATAATAATTCAAAAACAGTTAAATTTATTGAAGATGAAATAATTAGTAGTGTGTACAAATATGGGATTTGTATAGATAATTATGACATTACTGAAGATGTAATACAACCTAATCAATGTTTATCAAATATCTTATCTAATTATAATATTTCCTCTAATATTATTCATCTACTTAGTGAAAAATCAAAAGAAATTTATGATGTTAGGAAATTAAAAAGTGGAAACCCGTATCGATTGTTGTTTTCTAGAGATTCTATAAACAACTTACATTATTTAGTATACGATATTTCTAAAGTTGATTATGTGGTTTATTGTTTACAAGATAGCGTATATGCATATAAAGGTGTGCTTCCTACAGATACAATAGTAAAGCAAATAAATGGAACTATATATTCATCTTTATGGAATGCCATGGCAGATGCAGGAGCCTCCCCTGAGTTATCTTGTCAATTATCGGATATTTATGCATGGACAATAGATTTTTTTGGTATTCAACAAGGAGATAGTTTCGATGTAATTTATGAAGAAATTTATGTTGAAGATAAGTTTGTTGGAATTGGAAACATTTTAGCTTCTAAATTCACTAATTCAGGTAAACAATTCAATGCTTACGGATTTATTATCGATGAGAAAATTGAATATTTTGATGAAGATGGTGAAAATTTAAGAAGTCAATTCCTAAAAGCTCCATTAAGTTATAAAAGGATTAGTTCTAAGTTTTCTAATGCTCGATGTCATCCAATTACTAAAAAAGTTCGCCCACATCTTGGTGTAGATTACGCTGCACCATCAGGAACTCCTGTATATGCTATTGGAAAGGGTGTTGTTATTGCAAAAGGTTGGGATAGTAAAGGCGGAGGAAATTATGTTAAAATAAAACACAATAGTGTTTACACAACTTTATATATGCATTTAAAAGGCTTTGCAAATGGGTTGAATAAAGGGAAACGAGTTTCTCAAGGCGAATTAATAGGATATGTTGGAAGTACAGGTATGTCAACAGGTCCGCATTTAGATTTTAGAGTGTATAAAAATGGCAAAGCTATAGATCCATTAAAAATGGAAAATGTACCTGCAGAACCGGTTCCGGATAGTTTAAGAAATTCTTATCAAAAGTTTGTACACAAATATGATAGTTTGTTTAACACATTGAATGTTCAAAATACACATAAAATTGTATAATTAAATAGTTATCTTTGTACTTACTAAATTTTAAGTTTTTTAATTATAATATATGATTGGAAAAATACATGTTTTATTGTTGAGTCTTACTTTATTATTATTTGGATGTAACAAGAATGATAAAGAAATGGAATTATCCTTTAAGTTTAGATTGTTAATGAATCAGGAAGAACTTGAATTAAATAAGGTTTATACTAATTCTGCAGGGAACGATTTTATTATCACAGACTTAAAGTTTTTTATTTCAAATATAACTTTACAAAGATCGGATGAAACTTTTTTAGAATTTGATATCCCAAGTTTTGTTCATTTAGTAGATATAAAAGATAAATCTACTCTTAACTGGACTTTACCTAAAATAAATCAAGGAGTATATAAAAAAATCGGTTTTAATTTTGGATTAGATGAGAATGTAAATAACTTTGATGCATTGGAACCGTATAAAGCTTTTGATGTAATGAAAGTCAATAATTTTGATGAATTTGGATTTTTTTATATGAAGTTAGATTTGTTGGTAAAAGATAATTCAAGTGATCATACAGATTCATCTTATAAAGATTTTAAATGTTATTTATGCAAATGTCCTATTTTAGGGACCGAACATGGTACCAATTTATTATTTGATGAATTTTATTTCAACAATGAATTTTCAATTCCATTCAAAATTAAAGAAGACTCTAAAAAAGAGTTTATCATCACTTTAGATTTTGATGATTGGTTTGCAGATCCAAATATTATTGATTTTTCTGATTATTTGGATGTAGATGTTACTACAAATCAAGTTTTTCAAACTTTACTTCATCAAAATGGAAAAAATGTTTTCTCTATGCGTTTAAATAATAAAAAATAAAAGATTTATTTGTTTAATAGAAATAAATATAGTAATTTTGAGTCTTATTAAGAATGAATAAATAAAAACTTATATGACAATTTCAGAAATAGTTGAATTAATAAATGGAACGTTTGTAGTTACATGTGAGAAAAATCTTAATTTAGAGATAAATAAAGCCTTTGCTTCTGATTTAATGAGTGATGTGTTAACTATAGATGAAAACAATTTATTACTTATAACAGGCTTAGCAAATACTCAAACAATACGAACTGCAGATATGGCTGAAATAAAAAATGTAGTAATCGGCAGATGTAAAGTTATAACTCCGGATATGATAGAATTGGCAAAAAATTTAGAAATAAATCTTGTTTCAAGTCCATATTCATTGTATCATATCAGTGGAATTTTATTTAAAGAAGGAATAGAACCTATATTTTAATTAATATGCATTTTCAATTTCTTATACAGGGTGGAGATTTTTCCACTGCAGGGCATGCATCCAGTGAGCTTAAAAAGATTTTAAAACAATTAGACGTAAATCCTGCAATAATTAAAAAAATTGTAATTGCAGTTTACGAAGCAGAAGTGAACATAGTAGCACATGCCTATTCAGGAAAAATATCTATAGATATTAATGAAGATTTTGTTAAAGTTTTATTAGAAGATAAAGGACCTGGAATTCCTGATATAGATCGAGCAATGGAAAAAGGATTTTCAACTGCTTCGGATGAAGTTAGAGAAATGGGTTTTGGTGCTGGGATGGGATTGCCCAATATTAAAAAGAATGTTGATGATTTAAAAATAAAAAGTGTAATAGGCCAAGGAACAACTTTAGAATTAACTGTAAACTTAAATTAATTTAGTGAATAATAAGATAGACGATAATATTTATCATGCCATATATATAGATTCAAATATATGTACTGGTTGTACGCGTTGCTTAAAAGTATGTCCAACACGGGCAATACGTATACGTAATGGTGTGGCAACTATAGACAATCGGAGATGTATAGATTGTGGCGATTGTTATAGAGTGTGTCTTGTTAAAGCCGTTAAAATAGAACAAGGAAATATAGATTCTATATTTAAGTATAAATATAGAGTTGCTTTAATTCCAACAGTTTTAACAGGTCAATTTGCTTTAGATGTTTCTACAGATAAAATTTACAAAGCTTTATTATCAATTGGATTTACACATGTATACGAAGAAGAACAAAGTGTAGATTTTCAAATAGAAGCAATAAAAAGATTCCAAAAAGAAACAGATACAAATCCGATAATATCTACGTTTTGTCCGGCCATAGTTAGATTAATACAAGTTAGATTCCCTATGTTAGTAGATAACTTAGTATTAATTAAGTCATTAATCGATATTACAGCAATGACAATCTTAGATGATTTTAAAAAGAAAGGTGTAGATGAAAAAGATATAGGTATTTTTTACATAACGCCTTGTTCTGCAAAGATGGTTGCTGTTTATAGCCCTGTTGGCGGTTATAATTCATGTATTACAGATACAATCAATTTAGATTTAATATACAACTTAATAAGCAAAGAGTTGATAACTATAGATAAAAAAGATATAGAATTAGAAAGTAGAATTAATTTGGATGCATCTGATATTTTATGGAGTATAACCGGTGGAGAGGCAAAATATGCCTCAGGTAGAAGTTTGTCAATAGACGGCATAGATAATGTTACTGAGTTTTTAGATAAAGTAGATAATGAAGCTATAGATGATATTGACTTTTTAGAATTAAGAGCATGCGATCAAGGTTGTCCGGGTGGAGTATTATGTCCGAGTAATAGGTTCTTAACTGTGGAAAAAATGGGTATGAGAGCCAATAGCACTTATGAGGGAACAACAAAATTATATAAGAAACCAATAATAACACACAAGTACGAAGAAATACAAGTAAATCCGGTTAAACCTCGTAAACATTTAGGTTTAGATGGAGATTTATCTGTAGCCCTGAAAAAGATGGAAAAAATCCATAAATATACTTGCTTTTTACCAGGATTTGATTGTGGCGCATGTGGGGCTCCGGATTGTCATTCATTTGCAAGAGATGTAGTAAATAAAGAAGCACAACTATCTAATTGTGTATTTATGCAAGTGAGTACCGGAACAATAGATAAAAAACATGGTAAAAAATTAATAGAAAATATTTGGGGTAAAAACAGACTCGAAAAAGATTGTAATAAGAAAGGAGTACAAGAATGATATTAAGCAAAATTATTGATGAATTAAAATTAAAAACTCATAATAACGTATCTACAGATAAAGAAGTATCAGGTGGCTATACTTCGGATTTATTAAGTGATGTAATGGGTAATTCAACCGAAGGCGAAATATGGATTACTATGCAAACACATAAAAATATTGTTGCAGTAGCATCTTTAAAGGAGTTACCAGCAATCATTATTTCTAATGGAAATGTACCTGATGAGGATACCATAGAAGCTGCAAACGATGAAGAAATAGTTTTGCTTTCTACTGAGAATTCCAGTTTTGATATTTCCGGGAAAATTTATAAAATCTTAAAAGAATAAATCTTAAAGTAGATTTATAAAATGAATAATTTTAGAGCAGACCTACATATACACACTGTATTATCACCATGTGGGAGTTTGGATATGAGTCCAATTAATGTTGTAAAACAAGCTAAAAATAAGAGATTACATATTATTGGAATTACAGATCATAATGCTACACAAAATGCCTATGTAACACAAAAAATTGGAGAAAAGGAAGGTGTTTTTGTACTTTTAGGTGTGGAAGTTTGCACTAAAGAGGAAATTCATTGTTTAGCTTTTTTTGAGAGGAAATCTGAACTAGATGAATTTCAAAAATATATAGATAAATATTTACCACACATACCTAATAATGTGGATAAATTAGGTTATCAATTAATAGTAGATGAAAACGAAAATATAGTTGATCAACTTCCTTATACACTTTTATCCGGTATCGATCAAAGTATTGATCAGGTCAAAAATGAAGTTGAGAAAAATAATGGTATTTTTATACCAGCCCATATAGATAGACCAACTTTTAGTATATCTAGCCAATTGGGATTTATTCCTCCTACATTAAATCCTGATGCATTTGAAGTGTCAAAATATTCATCACGAATCTTGATATTAAAACAATTCCCTTATATAAAACAATTCAATATTATTCAAGATTCCGATGCTCATTTTATAGATGATATCGGATGTGTTTGTAATTTGTTTGAAATGAAGGAATTAAGTTTTGAAAATATAAAAAAAGAATTAACTAAAAAATACACATAAAATCAAGTATGAAAGAGCTTGCTTTAAACATTTTAGATATTGCAAATAATTCTATTAGAGCGAAATGCACATTGTTAGAAATAATAATAGAAGAAAGTGAAAATAATAACATATTAACTATTGAAATTAAAGATAATGGTTGTGGTATGAGTGCCGAAACTTTAAAGAGAGTAACCGATCCATTTTATTCCACTCGAAAAACACGCCATATTGGTTTAGGAATTCCCTTTTTAAAATTACATGCAGAATTAGCAGGTGGTAATTTTGCAATTGAAAGTACAGAAAATGTAGGAACTACTGTTTTTGCTTCCTTTCTATATAACCATCCGGACCGCCAACCCTTAGGAGATGTTCCTGATATCATATTAATGTTAATTGCCTCTGATCCCCAAGTGGATTACTATTATAAATATACTACCGATTATGGGGAAGTTGAATTTGATACTCGCGAAGTTAAAAAGGTATTAGAAGATATTAATATAAATGATCCGGAGGTGATAAAAATCTTAAAAGATATGATGATAATACATAAAAATGATTAACTTTGCACAAGTATTAATTAAAAAAAATATTTTATGTATCAATTATTAATATTGCTTCAAGCTTCTAACAGCGGAGGGCAAGCTCAATCAGGAAATTATATGTCAATATTATTTTTAGTTTTATTAATCTTAGTTTTTTATTTTTTCTTAATACGTCCTGCATCCAAAAGACAAAAAAAACAAAGAGAATATCAAAATAATTTAGATAAAGGTGCTAAAATTGTTACTATTGGCGGAATTCACGGAAAAATTTTAGAAAAAGATGGCACAACCTTCGTAATCGAAACAGAAGGTGGTAGTAAATTGAGAATAGAAAAATCTGCTGTAAATGCAGAGTTTGCCAATAAACAATAGGCGTGATTTACACATATGAAAATGAAATGGATTAAATCTTACCATTTTTGGACATGTGTTGTAATTTCTTTGTTTTCATGGTTTATTTTTTATTTGTTAAAACCTATGAACTTTAATGTAAAATTAGGTTTAAATTATAAAAATATTCCGGACGGATACGTAATAACAGAAGGTGAGAATAAAAAAATTAATTTATCGTTTAATATTAAAGGAAATGAAGTAAATGATATTAGAAATTATTATTCTAATCTAAATTTATATGTAGATTTAAACAAATTAAGTTATCAACCTATTAAAGAGGATAGCAGTATAATATCATTTTCCTTTTCACCTTCTTCTGTCGTAAAAAATCAATTATTATCTTATCATAAAAGTAACGTTGCTTTTGAAATATTAACAGATTCAATAACAATATTACTTCAAAAATCAGCATCTAAAAAAATACCCATTGTAGATGGATTTTCATATACCATCCCAAGTAGTTATATGAAATTAACTACTTCAGGCTTTAATGTTGATTCAGTTACAATTACCGGATTACAAAAAGATATAGATAAAATAGATTCTTTAGTTTTAGGAAATAAAAAATTAGGTTATATCAGAAAAAACCTTCAAATGACAGTTTATCCGGAAAAAAACTTAAACAATATAAAAGTAACTCCTAATATGTTGGAATATAACATTGATATGGACTTATTTACCGAAAACGAAATAAGTATCCCAATACAAGTAGCAAATGGGTTAAATTATAAGTTTTTCCCGAATAATCTACTAATTAAGTACAACGTATTAGTAAAAGACTTTTTTAAAGTTAAAAGTTATATGTTCAAATACAAAATAGAATTTGTAGATAATTCTAATATATGTTATGTGCATTTAACAGATTATCCAAACTTTATAAAGTTAATTGATTGTTTTCCAACTAAATTTGAATATTATATAGTAAACGATACAATTTTATTCGAAAATAAAAAACAGTAAAGTAATGATCATAGGTTTAACAGGCTCAATTGCTTCGGGTAAAACTACTGTCGCAAAAATATTTGAGATATTGGGATGTAAAGTTTTTTATTCAGACGAAGAAGCAAAAAAATTATATTACGATAAGAATATTCTGAGTCAAATTAGTGAAGCAACAAATACAAATTTTATTGTAGATGGCACAGAAGATACTCCTGATTTCAAAAAGATTTCCGATTTTGTCTTTGAATCTTCTGAAAATAGTAAAAAAGTTACAGATATTTTATACAAATATTTAGATGAAAGATTTGATGAATGGGTAAAAAGTAATGCAGATGAAAATATTTTAATGATTGAGGCTGCAATGTTATTTGAGAGTGGATTTGATAAAAAAGTTGACTTAACAATATGTGTCTATGCTGATAAAGATATTAGAATAGAACGAATAAGATCCAGAAATGGTGCAGATGCTGATGATTATATTAAGAGAATAACATATCAATTAGATGATGAAAAAAAATTAGAGTTGGCTGATTTTGTGATAAATAACAGTGAGCATAAAGCTTTATTAGAGCAAGTTATTGATATATATAAACATATAAATGCATTAAATTCTATTCAACTTTTAGGTCATAAAATAATTAAGAATAATCAAATTTGTAAATTAAACGAATATTTGCCAAATAATAAATTCATTTACGAAGTTATTAGGTTAGTAAATGGTGAACCTAGGTTTTCTAAAGAACATTATGAGAGAATGGTGTTTTCTTTGAAAAGCAAAAATATAGAAGATGCTAATATTTGCTCTTATGAAAATTTTTATAACAATATCAAGACTTTATCATCAGAAAATGGTATTTACAACAATAATGTAAAGATTGTAGCTGATTTTAAAGATACGTATTTTATTTTAATAAAAAGTAAATATCCAACTCAAGAATTCTATAAAAAAGGTGCAGATGTGTCAGTTGTAACTTTAACTAGAGAAGATCCTAATGTTAAACAAATAAATAGAAGTTTTAGAGACAAAGCAGATGCGATTATAGAGGAAAACAATGTATTTGAAACATTAATAGTTAATAAAGATGGTTTTATTACAGAAGGAAGTAGATCAAATGTGTTTTTTATTAAAAATAATGTTGTTTATACTGCACCGGATGATTTAGTATTGAAAGGAATTACCAGATTAAAAGTAATAGAAGCTATAAAAAATATTAATATTCCCATAGTTTTCCAACCTATAAAAGTTGAAGATATTAAAAACATCGATGGAGCCTTTTTAACGGGTACATCTATAGATGTCTTAAAAATCAATTTAATTCAAGGTGAAAGTTACCGAGAAGCAGATAATTTAATAGATCAAATCAGTAAATCATTTTTAGAGTTGATTTAGTTCTTAAGAATATTCCTTGTTTTTATTTAAGAAATTAAATGTTAGCTAATCTCAAACTCTGCAGCTAAGAAGTTATGATATGTCAAAAGTTTTTTGAAATGGCTTTTTATCTGTTTTTAGACAATTTTTAACAAAATCATAATAATAAAGCTTAATTTTCACCAAAAGGATACAACTTCCCTAAGCCAAACGAATAGGGTATTAGTTTATCAGCATAAGATAGTTGTCAAGTTTGCAAAATCATCAGCAAGAAATGGCAGAAAAATATTTTAATTATGCAATACTAATGCTTGACAAAAATGACTCTGGATATTATAAAGCTTTAAGTCAACTGCTTGAAATAAAGGCTCTTATTGGAAAAGTATTAATAAAAGAAAACTAAGCAAAATAAAAGCTGAAAAACTTTGTTTTTTAATTTTGCGTCTCAAAAAATAGTATATTTCAGCTGTGGAGTAAATATTATGTTTAATAATTGGTTTTGAATTTAAAAAATTATTATTTTTGTAAAGAAATTAAAATTTATAATTATGCCTAAAGAAAAAAAGTGAAAACAGTTGTGGAAAAAGACTTTGAAAAAGAATATTCAGAAATCTTCTCAATTCTAGGCATTAATGCAAACAACATTATGCATGAATGGAATAAAGAAGGTGATAATATTAAAGAATTTAATCTTTATGAAGATCATCCTACACCAATATTAACACCAAACACTCATTCTGTAAATTACTAATATGCCTAATTGGAAAGAAGTATTAGAAGAAGTTGCAAAGGTAAACATGCAAGGCAATCAAGCTCTTGATGTTGTAAGGAGAAAGTATTTAAAAGAGATTTTTCAATACACAAATCGAAATGTAATTGCATATTATTCAGGATGGCTTCAAAGACCAAATTCCCCAGATGTTATTGTTAACGACAAGGATATTTCTGGCTTTATGTTAAACATTCATAAAATGGACAGGAACAAAGGGTTAGACTTAATTTTACATACTCCTGGAGGAAGCCTTGTTGCAGCAGAAGCACTTGTTACGTATTTGAAATCTATGTTTGGAAAGAATATTCGTGCAATTGTTCCCCAACTTTCAATGTCGGCTGGAACAATGATTGTTTTTTCATGTAAAGAAATTGTGTTAGGAAAACACTCAAGTTTAGGACCTATTGACCCTCAAATGGGAAACATTCCATGTCAGGCAGTTATCGCAGAATTTGATAGAGCAAGAATGGAGATAATAAGTAACCCTAAAAATCAGCTTTATGGCAATTCATTATTTCAAAGTATCACCCAACATTTTTAAGTTCTTGCCAGCACGCAATAGATATGTCTGTTCAACTTGTAAAAGATTGGCTCAACAGTAATATGTTTGAAAATGAAAAAGATAAGACACAAAAGGTAATCGACCACTTTTCAAGCCACGATAATTCAAAAACTCATGCACGACATATATCCCTTGCAACTTGTAAAGAAATGGGGTTAAAAATTGTTGAATTAGAATCAGACGATAAATTACAAGATTTAATATTAACTACACATCATGCATTTATGCATACCTTTTCTAATTCGGGAGCTTTAAAAATAATTGAAAATCAAAATGGAGTAGCATATATTGAACATTTACCATTAAAAGAAGCAAACAGAACCATTTACTAAATTTGTCACAAATTGTTTAGATTTAACAATTTTACTAAAATCTAAATTACAACCATAATTATTTCACTACATAGTAAACATAACTAAAATTAATTAATATATGAATTATTTTGGTTTTGTGTTTGAGAATTTAATATTATTGGGTAGTATAAATTATAACCCAAATTCCACAGCTAAAAAGTTATTCTAAGTCAAAAAATATTTGTAATGGTTTTTTATCTATTTTCAGACAATTTTTAACAAAAAGTACCCACTCCCTGCTCCCGGGAACCCATTTGAATTGATAAAAAAAATCTAAATTAAAAAAGTCTGCCACAAGTTCCTATTTCCCTATTTTTTAATTGTATCTTTATATCTATGATTATTACTTTTTTTATTATTCGTTTCAACGAATAGGATAAAATCACGAAAGATTCAAGCCATTGTTCATAAATATTTTAACAATGACTTATCTTTTATTAACAATAAAAAATATTCTGCGGAATTAAGGCTAATTATTAAATAAAACATTCAAAAACATACTGAAATATAAAATAATTCGTTAATTTTGTAGTTATATTTCAAGAATGTTATTGTTGTGATAAAAAAAATCCTAAATATACTAATACTCAGTTTTTTTATAGTTACAAACGTAATTGCTCAAACTGGAGGTACAAGCACTTATAAATTTATTAATTCACTAATTTCCCCTCGGCTTTCCGGAATGGGAGTGGATTTTACTTCTATCTATGAAAATGACCTTAATTTAGTAGTGACAAATCCATCACTTATTAACCCTGAAATGCATACAGATATTTCGCTTTCTTATATAGATTATTTAGCTGATGTAAACATGGGTTATTTATCTTATTCTCACACTTTTAATAAAGTAGGATCATTTGCTTTAACTATGCAATATGTAAACTACGATAAGTTTATATATGCAGATGAAGCAGGTGTAACAGGTGGAGAGTTTACTTGTAACGATTTGGCATTAACTACAGGTTGGGGTAGACAATTAACTCCAAATTGGAGTATTGGAGCTAATCTAAAAATGTTTTACTCAATGCTGGAAGCATATAAGTCTTTTGGTTTGGCTGTCGACATTGCCGGTACATATCGAAATACTCAAAAAAACTTGGATGTGTCATTAGCTGCTCGTAATATAGGTGCGGAATTAAAAAGTTATGCAGGAAATAGAAGTAAACTTCCTTTTGAAATTCAATTGGCTATATCTCAAAAAGTTAAACATTTGCCATTTAGATATGTTATATTATTCCAAGATTTACAAAAATGGAATTTAAGTAATTATGATGTAAATTCTCCTTATGCTCCTGTAAATACAGAAACTAATGCCCCAATAAAAAAATCTAATGCGGCAATATTTGGAGATAATTTATTAAGACACATTGCTATTGGAGGGGAGTTTACTATTGCAAACATTGTTAATTTAAGATTAGGTTATAATTATCAAAGAGGAAAAGAATTAAGAATAGAAGAAATAAAAAGTTTAGCAGGTTTTTCTTTTGGATTAGGAGTAAATATCTATAAGTTTGAAATAGACTATTCTCATTCTATTTATGCTGTTGGTAGAGGTCCTAATTATTTTAGTATAAAAACTAAATTGTCGAATTGGTTTTAATTAAATAATAAATAATATGATAAATAAACAGTTAATTGATCCTAAAAGTATTGTAGTTATTGGAGGTTCTAATAACACTTCCAAACCAGGTGGAAGAGCTATTAAAAATTTATTAGAAGGTAAATATAAAGGTGACCTTTATGTGGTAAATCCAAAGCTTTCTGAAGTTCAAGGAGTAAAATCCTACAATAATGTAGAAGATATTCCTAATTGCGATTTAGCAATTATTGCTATTGCTGCAAAATATTGTTTACAAACAATTAATGTTTTAGCAAAGCAGAAGAACACTAAAGCTTTTATAATATTAACTGCCGGATTTAGTGAAGAAAGTGAAGAAGGAGCTAAATTAGAAAAAGAAATATTAGGAGTAGTTAATAGCGTTGGAGGTAGTTTATTAGGTCCTAATTGTATAGGATATATAAACGTGAACTATGCAGGCTCATTTGTATTATCTGATCCTATACCAACAATGTCTCCTAAAGGTGCAGATTTAATTTCAGGTTCAGGCTCAACAGCATTATTTATTTTAGAAACAGGAATGTCCTTAGGGCTTAGTATGAACAGTATTGCATCAGTTGGTAATAGTGCTCAAATAGGTGTTGAAGAGTGGTTGGAATATATGGATGAAACATACGAACACGGGAAAAGTTCCAATATTAAATTGTTGTATATTGAATCTATTAAAAAGCCGGATAAGTTATTAAAACATGCTAAAAGCTTAATTTCAAAGGGTTGTAAGATCGCAGCTGTAAAAGCTGGAAGTTCTGCAGCTGGAAGTAGAGCTGCTACATCTCATACAGGTGCTTTAGCCGGTTCTGATACTGCTGTGGATGCATTATTCAGAAAAGCTGGTATAGTTAGGTGCTATGGCAGAAATGAGTTAGCTACTGTGGGAACTGTTTTTAAAGTTGGTGAGATGAAAGGAAGAAATATGGCCGTTATTACTCACGCTGGTGGTCCTGGAGTTATGATGACAGATGCTTTATCTAACAATAATATCAATGTTCCACATTTAGAAGCAGACGAATTATTAGAAAAATTATTGCCTGGTTCATCTGTAGGTAATCCAATAGATTATTTAGTTACAGGTACTGCAGAACATTTGGAAGCTATCATAGATTATTGCGAAAATTGCGATGAAATGGATGGTATGACAATAATTTACGGAGATCCTAAACTATTTGATGTTCAAGAAGTTTTTGATTTAGTAGATCAAAAAATGAAAACATGCTCTAAGCCAATTTATCCTGTATTTCCATCAATAATTAACTCAAAAGAAAATATTGATAGTTTTATAGCAAAAGATAGAGTTTATTTTCCGGATGAAGTTATTTTGGCAAATGCATTAGGTAGAGTAATGAATACTTCGTTACCGGTAAAAGATGAAACTAAAGATTATGATATAGATGTTAAAGCTATCAGAAATGTGATAGATAATGCTTCAAATGGTTATATTTCTCCAAACGAAATCCAGATCTTATTAGATGCCGTTAAAATAAATAGAGCAAAAGAAGCTGTAGTAAATAATTTAAATGATGCAATAAAATCGGCAAATGAATTAGGTTTCCCTATTGTAATGAAAGTTGTTGGACCTGTTCATAAATCCGATGTAGGTGGTGTTGTATTAAATGTATCTGATGAAAGCATGGTATGTAGTGAGTTCGAAAGAATGATGAAAATTAAAGATACAACATCTATACTAATGCAACCTATGTTATCGGGAATAGAATTATTTGCAGGAGCTAAATTTGAGCCTAAATTCGGTCATTTAGTTTTATGTGGTTTAGGTGGTATATTTATAGAAGTATTAAAGGATGTTCAATCAGGATTAGCACCATTATCTGTTGAAGAAGTAAAATTTATGATAAACAATTTAAAAGGTAAAAAGATATTAGAAGGTGTTAGAGGTCAGGAAGGAGTTAATATAGATTCTTTTATAGATACCGTAGTACGTTTATCTTTATTAGTTAAATATGCACCGGAAATTGTGGAAATGGATTTAAATCCGTTATTAGGGAACAAAAAAGGTGTAGTTGCAGTGGATGCAAGAATTAGAATAGAAAAATAATATAGTATAATTTATAAAAAATATAGTATGGGAAAAGTAACAGATTATAAAGTGGTAGATGCAAAAATGAAAGAATTAGGAATAACTGATCTTACTAAAACATCTATCAGAGAAATAACAGGATTGGCAGATGCCTTAGAAAAAGAAACAGGTCAAAGATATATTAGGATGGAATTAGGAGTTCCTGGGATTCCTATTGCAGATTTAGCAATAGAAGCAGAAACAAAAGCACTTAAAGCAGGTGTTGGATCCATATATCCTAATATTAACGGTATTCCTGAGTTAAAAAACGAAGCATCTCGTTTTTTAAAATTATTTTTAGACATTGATATAAAACCTCAAAATTGCGTTCCATGTGTTGGTTCTATGCAAGGAGGATTTGCAACATTTTTAACTTTAACAAGATTTAAAAAAGGGAAAGATACAATCTTATTTTTAGATCCGGGTTTTCCTGTACATAAACAACAAGCAAAGGTTATGGGTGCACCTTTTAAAGCTTTTGATGTATATAGTTACAGAGGAGAAAAATTACGTGCTAAATTAGAAGAATATTTATCTGCCGGTGACATTGCTTGTCTATTATACTCTAATCCTAACAATCCTTCATGGATTTGTTTTACTGAAGAAGAATTACAAATAATAGCAGAATTAGCTAAAAAGTATGATGTAGTTGTTGTAGAAGATTTAGCTTATTTTGGAATGGACTTCAGAGAAGACTTTTCCATACCGGGACAACCTCCTTATCCACCAACAATTGCAAGATATACTAACGACTATGTATTACTTATTTCTAGTTCAAAACTTTTTAGTTATGCAGGTCAAAGAATAGGATTTATTGCAATGTCTAATACATTATCAGATAAACATTCGGATGATTTATTAAGATATTACAATTGGACATCACTAAGTCGTTGTTTAATTTATGGATCTTTATATGCTTTAAGCTCCGGTACTACTCATTCCGTGCAATATGGTTTTGCCGCAATGTTAAAAGCTGCAAACGATGGGACACACAACTTTATTAAAGATGTTAGAGAATATGGAGAAAAAGCTAAAATAATGAAACAAATATTTCTAGATAATGGATTTGAAATAGTTTACAATAAAGATGGTGATACACCTATTGCAGACGGTTTTTATTTTACATTATCTTATCCTGGAATGGGAGGACATGAATTGCTTAGAAATTTACTATGTTACGGTATAAGTGCAATTGGCTTGTATATTACAGGTAGTGAGCGTACCGAAGGATTACGCGCATGTGTATCTAAAGTAAATAGAAATCAATTTGATGATCTAAAATCTAGAGCAGAAGCATTCCATAAAGATTTTAGTTAATTTAAGGTTTTTTAAGTAATAATTACAATAAAATTTTGTAAATTTGTTGTTATATATATTCTGTAATAATGATATTTGATTTCTTTCACTGTATTGAAAGAAAATAAAAAAAAATAAATAAAAATTATTAAAATAAATTGATATGGCAAAAGTTAGAGGCGCCGTAGTGTTTGATATTGAACGTTGTAAAGGTTGTGGAGTATGTATTACAGCATGCCCTACAGACACAATAGGACACTCTGGCGAAGTAAATGGAAAAGGATACGATTATATGAAAATGATTAATCCTGAAAATTGTATAGGATGTGCTGCTTGTGCAACTGTTTGTCCTGATAGTGTTATAACAGTTTACAGGAAAAAGAATTAATTAGTATTAACAATTAAAAAAATCTATAATGAGAGAATTAAGATTAATGAAAGGAAATGAGGTAATAGCAGAGGCAGCCATTAGAGCCGGAGTAGACGGTTATTTTGGTTATCCTATTACACCTCAATCAGAAGTAATGGAAACATTAATGCTCAGAAAACCATGGGAAGAAACAGGTATGGTAGTCTTACAAGCAGAAAGTGAAATTGCTTCTATTAATATGGTTTATGGTGGTGCTGCTTGCGGTAAAAAAGTAATGACATCATCATCAAGTCCAGGATTTAGTTTAATGCAAGAAGGTATGTCATACTTAGCAGGTGCAGAACTTCCATGCGTTGTAGTAAACGTAGTTCGTGGTGGCCCTGGATTAGGTACTATCCAACCTTCTCAAGCAGATTATTTCCAAACAACTAAAGGTGGTGGTCACGGTGACTATCGTTTAATTGTATTAGCTCCAAATTCAGTTCAAGAAATGAACGATTTCGTAACCTTAGCATTTGATTTAGCATTTAAATACCGCAACCCTGCAGTTATTTTAAGTGATGGTGCTATAGGACAAATGATGGAGAAAGTTTATTTAAACGAATATGTACCACGTAGAACAGAAGAAGAAATCAGAAAAGAATGTGGCGATTGGTGCACATTAGGAAGTAAAAATCACAGAGTAATTACGTCATTAGAGTTAGAATCCAATATTATGGAAAAACGTAATTTACATCTTCAAGCTAAATATGAAGCTATGCAAAAAGAAGTTAGATTTGAAGAGTATATGACAGAAGATGCAGATTACTTATTTGTAGCTTATGGCTCTGCTTCCAGAATTTGCATGAAATCTATAGAAATAGCAAGAGAAAAAGGTATAAAAGTAGGATTACTTCGTCCTATCACTTTATATCCATTCCCAAATAATATTTTAAATGAATTAAGTAATAAAGTTAAAGGTATTTTAACAGTTGAACTTAATGCAGGTCAAATGGTTGAAGATGTTAAATTAGCTGTAGATTGCAAAATTCCAGTAGAATTTTTCGGTCGTAATGGCGGTATCATTCCTTCACCAAACGAAATAGTTGAAGCTTTAGAAACAAAAATTATAGGAGGATAATAATATGGCAGACATGGATATAAAAGATATAATACAAGAAGAAAATATTGTTTATAAAAAATCTAGTCTTCTTACAAATAATGTTATGCACTACTGTCCTGGTTGTAGCCATGGAGTTGTTCATAAAATTATTGCTGAAGTTATTGAAGAAATGGGAATACAAGATCAAACTATTGCAGTATCACCAGTAGGTTGTTCAGTATTTGCATATAATTATATAGATGTAGATTGGCAAGAAGCCGCTCATGGTAGAGCTCCTGCAGTAGCTACAGCCATAAAACGTTTATTACCGGATAAATATGTATTCACTTATCAAGGCGATGGTGATTTAGCATCTATTGGTGCAGCAGAAATTCTTCATGCTTGTAATAGAGGAGAAAATATTGTGTGTATTTTCATTAACAATGCTATTTATGGTATGACCGGCGGACAAATGGCTCCAACCACATTGGTAGGTATGGAAACAGCTACAACACCTTATGGTAGAAATATTGATTTAAACGGCTATCCATTAAAAATAACCGAATTAATAGCTCAATTACCAGGAACAGCATATGTAACACGTCAATCTGTAGAAACTGCATCTGCAGTAAGGAAAACTAAAAAAGCCATTCTAAAAGGCTTTGAAAACCAAAAAAATAATAAAGGTACATCCTTTATTGAAGTAGTTTCTACATGTAACTCAGGATGGAAAATTAATCCTGTTAAAGCTAATGAATGGATGAAAGAACATATGTTTAAATTTTATCCATTAGGTGATTTAAAAGATTCATCTAAGAATTCACTAAGTGATTACGAAATAGATTCATTAAAAAAATAACCGGAAAAATATTAATATTATGACAGAAGAAATTATAATTGCCGGCTTTGGCGGACAAGGTGTATTGTCAATGGGGAAAATAATTGCCTATTCCGGTATTATGCAAGATTTAGAAGTTTGTTGGATGCCATCATATGGTCCAGAAATGAGAGGTGGAACAGCTAACGTTACTGTTATTGTAAGTGATAAAAAAATTAGTTCACCTATTTTAAATACTTATGATACAGCTATAGTTTTAAACCAACCTTCATTAGATAAATTTGAATCGCATGTAAAACCAGGAGGTATATTATTGTATGATCCAAACGGAATTACTAAAGAGCCTACTCGTAAAGATATAAAAGTTTACAAGATAGATGCTACTGAAATAGCTGCTGAAATGGGTAATGTTAAAATTTTTAATATGATCGTTTTAGGTGCATACTTAAAATTAAGACCTATATTAAAACTTGAAAACGTGATGGAAGGTTTAAAGAAATCATTACCAGAACGTCATCATAAATTATTACCTCTAAACGAAAACGCTATTTTAACAGGAGGCGAAAAAGTAATTGAGTGTAAATAATAAATTACATCTTAAATAATTTTAAAGGACTCTATAAATTATTATGGAGTCCTTTTTTTGTGCGCTTACATCTCACGAACACGTCCTCTCTTAGGTCTTAAAGTGATCCTATCCCGTTTCCCTAAAGGGATTCTCCCTAAAGGGATTCTATCAGGTTTGTTTTCCGCAATATGTAGTTGAAAGCAAGCAATTTCATACAACTTTTCGAGTGAAATATTTTTATTTTTCCTTTAAAACTATCTAAAATCAACTGAATTTTCAATTTTCAATAATTTTCTTTAAGAAAATTATAATCATATACTTATTAAAAAATCTATTACTAAAATTTTACTCAAAACAAATGATATTTTAATAAAAATGAAATTTTTAACACAAATAATGTTAAATATTATTAAATCGTACTGACTTCTCTATCCTTCCGAGATTAATAATAAAGGAAAGCATCGAATGCTTTAATGTTTAATTTTTAAAACTTTATTATTATGCAAATCAATGTTATTAAAAAGAGGAAGTTTAATGAACTTTACGAGAAAATCATTAATACAAATCCTAAAAAGTACAAGAAAAGGATCCATAAGGATCAGGGCAATAGCAAGACAGAGCTTATGTTCCCACTTGAAGATTTTCACATCTATAATCAAGGAAACAACGGTGAAATGATTTTTCATGACAGACAAGATCGGCAGAAATTTATTAATGAAATCAAACATTATCTGGAACCGGTGGCATATGTGTATTGCCATGCTTTATTGTTTAATCATTTTCATTTTGTTATAAAGATTAAAAGTCCAAGTAAAATTCTTAAACTAATAGAGACGGATAAAGATGTAGCTAAATTCGCTCAAAAATTTATTGAAGCAGGTAAGTCTAAGGCTTATATTGCAGCACGTATTGTAAGTGAAAAACTTAGAATTTTCTTTTCTAAATACGCAAGTTACTTTAATATAAAATATGATAGATCGGGAAGTTTATTTAGAAAAAATTATAAGCGCAGAAGGATTACATCACCAGTATATTTGCGTAATTGTATCATCTATGTAAACACTAATGTCACCCACCACAATCCCCGGATAAGCTATAAAGATTATGAATGGTGTTCTTATAACGATTTCTTAAACCCAAATTACATCAAGGATCTTAATAAGCGCTTTTTTGATTTTTATGGCTTATTCGGTGATATAGAGAACTTTATCTATTTACATGAACGCAAAGATATAGATCATAACCTATATCAAATTGATTAGTTGATATAACAAAAACAAGTTGATAAAATAAAAGTACTGAGTAGGCTTAATATCAGCTAATTAATAGTAACAAGAAAATATAAATTATTGATATAATTAATATCTATTATATCTAAAATTACTCTACTCAAACCTCCAAATTCGCTTGATTGCCGAACAGCTATCCGTATGCCTAATATCAAAAACAGATGGAAAAAGACAAAAAATATTAAAGAAATCTCTTCCATTTAAAAGAATTTTCTGCTTAAAAAAGCTATATATTTAGAATAATATATGCTAAGGAAATAATTTGTTTGAAATTGAAGTGGTTTTTTATTCTTTTGAATTGAAAAACAGTCATTTTTTTAGGAGCAATCAGTCTCTTCTAACTAGATTGAATCCCTTTAGGGAATTCCTTTAGGGATCAATAAGGGAAGGATTGATGGCTCCAACAATCTTATTTATTAAAATGTATTACGATCGAAGTTTAAAGCATAATATAGCACAAGCAATTGCAGCATTCAACGATTCACTAACGTTTGGAGTTATTCTATCGTTTTTATAGGGTTTAATTGATATCTTATTTGTAATAATGCTTTGAATTTCTGTTGACAGACCATTAGACTCACTTCCTATCACAAATATTCCCTTGGTGCCAAATTTTATAGAATTAATGTCCTCACCATTCATATCCAGTCCATAAATTGGAATATTATCTTGTTTGCATAACTTAAAGAAGGTGTCATCCTGAAGATAGTAAACCCTAACATTTGTAATTGCTCCCATAGTTGCCTGTACTACCTTGGAATTATATAATTCAACAGTGTTTTTTGTACATACAATATTTCGAAATCCCATCCAATCAGTAGTTCTTATGATAGTGCCAAAGTTTCCTGGATCGGAGATATCATCTAAAAATAACACATAATCATTAGTTATTTTCTTAAAGATAGTATTATTTATAGCTTCGTTTTCGTTATAAAATTTTTCAAATACTGCTAATATTGGTGGAGGAGTTTTTAGAGAAGATACTTTTTGTAATGTAGAAAAGGGAACATTTCTTCCTAATTTTTTTAAATTTTTTGGAATGTTGTTATCACCTTCATCAAAATATAGTAAATCAACCGGTTTATATCCAAATGAAACAATATCCGAAATAGTTTTTATTCCTTCGGCAACAAATTGATTATAACTATTTCTAAATTTTTGTTTCTGAAGTTGTTTAATATGTTTAATGCTACATTGCATGTATTATTTTGATATTTTAGTAAATTGTGTATAGGCAAAAAAATAATATTAATAATTTATCATTAAATATCATTAGATATTATCAAATATTATCAAATATTATCAAATATAATTAGATATAATTTGATGTAATTAGATATTAATAGATATTAATAGATATAATTAGATATTATTAAATATTATTTCCTAATCTATTAAATAAACTCAATATTGCTTTTTGTAGTAAATTTATCACAATATTCACATTGAAATACTGTTTCTTCTCCTGGAATATCAATCACTTTAAATTTTTGTCCTACTTCTTGATTATTAGTTATGCACTTTGGATTGATACATTTTATTATACTTCCAATATGTTCAGGTATCTCCACATTCTTTTTTTCTATTATTTCAAAATTTTTAATAGTAATAATAGTTGCTGTAGGAGCAACTAATGCAATTTTATTAATTTGATTAGGTTCAAAAAATTTATTAGCAACTTTAATAATACCCTTTTTACCGTATTTTTTACTATTTAAATTGAATCCAATAGTTATTTGTTCATGTAATTCTTCTAATTTTAATATTCTAACCACTGTAAAAACGCTATCTGCAGGTAAATGATCCAATACTGTTCCATTTTCGATTGCAGAAACTATAAGTTCTTTTCTTTGAGGCATGATTGATTTGTTTTAGAGTTATTTATTATTTAAGGTTTAATGTATGTGCAAGTAAAGCTTCTCTCATATAAACACCGTTAAGTGCTTGTTGGAAATAATATGCTTTTGGATTATTATCTACATCTATATTAATTTCGTTTACCCTCGGTAATGGATGTAAAACTTTAAAATTCTCCTTTGAATCATCTAACATACTATTTTTTAGGATATAACTGTTTTTTACACGTTCGTATTCCATAGGATCTGCAAATCTTTCACGTTGTATCCTAGTCATATATAAAATGTCTACCTCCGGTATTACACTTAATAAATCAGTAGTTTCTACATATTGTAATTTGGCATCTTTAATAATTTGTATTGAAGATGAAGGTAATTTTAGTTCTTCTGGTGAAACTAGATAGAAAGTAGCATTAAATAAAGACATTGCTTGTACTAACGAATGTGTTGTTCTTCCATATTTTAAGTCTCCAACTAATGCAATTTTTAAATTGTCTAGGGTGCCTTGTGTTTTCATTATTGAAAATAAATCCAACATACATTGTGTGGGGTGTTGATTAGCCCCATCTCCTGCGTTAATGATAGGAACTTCAGATATTTCATTAGCAAATTTTGCAGCTCCTTCTAAAGGATGACGTAAGACAATTAAATCTACGTATAAGCTTACGTTGTGTATAGTATCACGTAACGATTCTCCTTTTCTGGTGCTGGATACATTTGGGTCTGTAAACCCGATAATTCTTCCTCCTAAACGTTGTATTGCTGTTTCGAAACTTAATCTAGTTCTGGTTGAAGGTTCAAAAAACAAAGTTGCAATTAATTTGTCACTTAATAAGGTTGGTTCAGGATTGTGTCCAAAATAATCTGCTAATTCAATAAGTTCTAAAATCTCTTCTCTGCCGTAATCTTTAATAGATATTAAACTTCTTTTATTCATAATAAAATACTATTGTTTGGTTGTAATAATTAGTTAGGGCAAAAAAAAAGCGACCCTAATAAAAGGTCGCTTTTATTAAAAATAAATTATTTGATTAATTTATGCTCTTTGGCAAATTTGGTAATTACATCTTTAAATGTAGGATAACCAAATTCTTCCATTTCATAACCAACTTTCATTGAAGGTTTGTTAATTTTAATAACTCTATTAATATCAATAGGAGTAGCAATTAAAACTAAGTCGCATGGTGTGTTTTCGATAGTTTTTTCCAAGTCAATTTTTTGTTGATCACTATAACCCATTGAAGGTAAAATTGGACCTAAATCAGGATAATTTTCGAAAGTTTCTTTTAATTTACCTACTGCATAAGGTTTTGGATCTACTAATTCAGCTGCACCATATTTTAGAGCTGTTAAAGCACCATAGTTATACTTAACTTCTCCGTGAGTTACTGTAGGACCTTCTTCTATAACTAAAACGCGTTTTCCTCTAATTTTTTCAGGATCATCTACAAATGTAGGACAACAAGCTTCCATTAAAGTTGCATTTGGAACTAATCTATGTACATTATCGATAACAGCTTGAGTATCTAAAACGTCAGAGCTTTCAATTTTATTGATTACTACAACGTCTGCTAAACGTAATGTTGTTTCGCCTGGATAGTACCAAACTTCGTCACCACCGCGTTGACCATCAACCATAGTTATCATTAAATCAGGTTTAATAAATGGGAAGTCATTATTTCCACCATCCCATAAAATAATATCCGGATTTTCTTTTTCTGCTTCACGTAAAATTGCTTCGTAGTCGATACCTGAATAAATAACATCACCACGTACTACGTGTGGTTCGTATTCTTCCATTTCTTCAATAGTACATTCATGTTTTTTAAGATCTTCTACTGTAGCAAATCTTTGAACAGCTTGTTTAGCTAAATCACCGTAAGGCATTGGGTGACGAATAGCAATAACTTTTAAGCCTAATGCTTTAATTTCGTCAACAATTCTACGAGATGCTTCACTCTTTCCACCACCAGTTCTAACAGCACCAGTTGCAATAACAGGTTTTGTAGATTTTATCATTGTTTCATTTGCACCTAATAAAATAAAGTTAGCTCCTAAAGCATTAATTTTAGCTGCTAAATTCATTAATTTTTGGTAATAAACATCACTGTATGCAAATACACAATCGTGAACGTTATATTTTTTAATTAATTCTGGTAATTGTTCTTCTGGTAAAATTGGAATTCCTTCAGGATATAAATCGCCAGCTAAAACTGCTGGATACATTTTATCATCAATATCAGGAATTTGCGCTGCTGTGAAAGCTACAACATTGTAGTTAGCGTTACCTCTGAAAAAAGTGTTGAAATTGTGAAAATCTCTACCGGCTGCACCGATAATAATAACATTTCTTTTTGACATAACTTATATTTTTAAAATTGTTTAAATAACTTTTAATAAATTTCCTATTAAACATGCAAAAATACAAATTTTATTTTAATAAATCTAATTATATTGTTTTTTTTATTGTATTTTACAAATATTTTTATCTTTGCAATATGTTATTTGTTCATAAAAAATATATGAGAGAAATACTTTTCCCATTAATAGGAGTTTTTATAATATTATTTTCATCTTGTGAAAGAGGAAAACCTCTTAGTAATGAGGCAGATATATTGTCAGTTATGATATTAGATGAAAAAGGTAATTTAGTCGCAAAATCAGATAATGTTATTTCTACAGATATTGTTTTAATTACTACGAATGATGTAAACCTAAAAAAACTAAAACCTATTTTTCAAGTTTCTTCCGGTGCAAAAGTTTATCCTGATACTAAAGAATACTTTGATTTTACTTTTCCAATAAAATTTATTGTTGTTTCAGAAGATAAAGAATGGAAACAAAGATATACTATTTCTTTTTCAGATTTATCATGGCAATTTGATTTTGAAAATTGGATTCCTTATGGGAGTATTGAGGCTTTTAATCCAAAAGGATGGACTTCTTCTAATATTGCTACATACACATTAAATAAAATGTTATCTTCAAATAATAAAATAGAATATGCAGTATATAGAACATCCGACTCATATACTGGGAATTACGCTGTAGGAATTACTACAAGAGAAGGAGGACAATTATCTATTGTACCTAATATTATTTCAGGTTCATTATTTAATGGTGAATTTAATACAGATTATTTAATGAGTAATCCATTGAAATGTCCGGAATTTGGTATCCCGTTTGTATATGATGGAGATAATAAACCTAAAATGTTAAAAGGATATTTAAAATATACCCCAGGAAATATATTTATTAATGAAAATGGTGATGTAATTCCGGATAAAAAGGATATGTTTAACTTTCAGGCAATTTTATTTTATGGAACTAAACCTTTAAATGTAGACAATTTAAATAATGACAGCAGAATAATAGCAAAGGCATATTTAGAGAAAAGTGAACAAATTTCCGAATATACGCTATTTGAAGTTCCATTTGAATATTTTCAACCTATCCCTTTAGATAAACCACTACAATTATTCATTAGTGCCGCTTCCAGTAAGGAAGGAGATTATTATAGAGGTGCTGTTGGTAGCACATTGATTATTGATGATATTGAAATAGTATTTGAATAAATTTATTATTTTTTCATAATAACGCATAATATAGAATGAAAAGAACGATTTTATTAATATCATTAATTATTCTCAGTTTAGTTGATGTAAATAACCTTAAATCTCAAACATCTTCATTAAACACATCTTTAGATTTTTCATATTTAAAAGATAATAATATATCTAATTCATATGTAACAAATGCTGAAATAACTAATTGTGATATGGCAGATAGTACCGATATTTGGTATAAAAAAATGTTAGATATAAGTGATATGTTGTTTGAACATAAAATAATTGGAGGTTTTAATGTAGGTGCAACTGCTCCATTTCCAATCCCTAATAAGTTTAGTAACTTTGTTTGGGAACCGACTTTTACACCATATTTAGGTTGGGAGTTTTCTTTATATGACAACAAGTATATAGGTTTTACTGCTGGAGTAGTTTTTTCTAAAAAGGGAATGAAAGCAGAAGCAGATGTTTATCAAATATATACTAATGTTATAGTTGATAATGTAAATGTAGAAGGTTATTTTACAGGTAGAAATAAAACCATAGTGGATAATATTTATGTTTCTCTACCTATGATGTTTACATATAATAAAATCAATTATAAAATAGATTTTGGTGCATCCTTTAATTATTTATTAATGGGTAATTTTAAGGGAGAAGTTAAAGATGGGTATATTAGAATAGGTGAGCCAACAGGTCCAAAAACAGAAGTTGATTTATCCACCTATGAGTTTAATGATAATATAAAAAAATTTGAAATTTGTTTAGAAGGTAGATTCGAAAGAAAAATATATAGAAATTTACACTTATCCGCAGGAATTTCTTGTTCTGTTAAAACAATGATGAAAGAAGATTTTAAAGGATTAGAAGGAAAATTTAGAAATTTATATACAAATGTAGGATTAGTTTATTATATTTCAAAATTAGAAAAATTATACTAACTTTACTTTATTTGACACCACCATAAATATATTCTTCTCCTGGTCTTGCTAATTTCATTTTCTTACGTTGAATCTCAGGAATAGTATAATAAATATCATCTTTAATTACTTTAAAACCGGCATTTTTGATATAATCAGGGTAATCGTATCCGAATTGGCGAACGTGGTCGTATTGGCCAAATAATTTTTCTCTTTCTTTAGGATCTGTAATAGATGGGTCTTCAAAAGTTTTTATTTCCATATTTAGAGGAACTAATAAAATGCACCATCCTCCTTTTTTTAACATTCTATATATTTCCGAGAGTGCGACATTAGCATCATCTACATGTTCTAGAACATGGTTGCATATAATAACATCATAGGAATTATCCGGAATATCAGTGGCATTCATCAAATCCAACTTTATGTCTGCAATCGGAGAATTTAAGTCTGCAGTAGTATAATTTAAATTTTGAAGTTTTTTAAAACGTTTGAGAAAAGGTTGTTCAGGAGCTATATGTAAAACATCATAATTGCCATTAAAGAAATTTGTTTTATTTTTTAGATAAAGATACATCAATCTATGACGTTCTAAAGATAAACATTTAGGACACAATCTATTTTCCTTAGCTTCGCCATATCCGTAAGGCAAAAATTTGCGAAACTTTTTACCACAAATAGGACATTCAACATTATTTCCAAAATAAAAAGGACGAACAAAAAATCCAAATACATAACTTAATTTAATTAAGTTTTGTCTGGATATATTTGAGGTAAGATAAGAAATAAGTTTTTTCATATAGTTTTTAAATATAAAAAGATGGTGATTAATTTAATCAACTAATCACCATCTTACTAGTATATTTTAATAATTAATATTTAGGAGTAATCCCCATATTATAAAACATGAATGCCCACTCATCGGTAATTTCTTCAATTATCTTTTCTGTAGGTTTACCAGCACCATGTCCTGCCATAGTTTCTATTCTAATTAGTACAGGATTATCACCTTTATAAGTGTTTTGTAATGTTGCTGCATACTTAAATGAATGTGCAGGAACAACTCTATCGTCATGATCACCCGTAGTTACTAGTACTGCCGGATATTCAACATCAGGTTTAATGTTATGTAAAGGTGAGTATGAATATAGATATTCAAACATTTCTTTACTATCATTACTGGTACCATAATCAGTAGCCCAGTATCTACCAATAGTAAACAAGTGATACCTTAGCATATCCATTACACCTACTGCAGGTAAAGCAACTTTGAATAAATCAGGACGTTGATTAACTACTGCACCTACTAATAAACCACCGTTAGAACCTCCTTGGAGTGCTAAATATTCAGGAGATGTATAATTATTATCTATTAAATATTCTGCTGCAGCAATACAATCGTCAAATACATTTTGTTTATTCATCAGCGTACCTTGCTCATGCCAATTTTTACCATATTCACCACCTCCTCTTAAGTTTACTTCAACTAAAATACCATTATTTTCCAATAAAGGGATTCTGGAAATGGAAAAACGAGGCCCTAAGCTAATGTTAAACCCACCGTAACCATAAAGTAGAGTTGGATTTTTACCATCTAACTTAATATTTTTATTATACGTAATAAACATTGGAACTTTAGTACCGTCTTTTGAAGTAAAGAATACTTGTTCCGTAGTATAATTTTCAGAATCAAATTTTACTTTTGATCTATCGAATTCTTCTGATTTATTATTAATAACATCATATTTGTAAGTAATAGATGGGGTATAGTATGATGTATATGAATAGAATGTAGTAGAATCGGAATTTTTACCTCCAAACCCACCAACAGAGCCTATTGCTATATCAACATCATATAAATAATTACCGTTTAAATCGTATACTTCTACTTTAGAATAAGCATCTTTAATATATTGAGCAAAAATTTTGTTTTGTAATATATTTGCACCGCTTAATGAATAATCTTTTTCAGGAATAATATCTTTCCAATTAGTAGTTGGATTCTTAGGGTCTAAGGCAACTATTTTATAGTTAGATGCATTCTCATTAGTCATCATATAAAAGACATCATCAATAACATCAATGATGTAATAATCATTTTTAAATTCCAGATTGGAAATGTTTTTATAATCTTTATCTCCTACTTTTTTAAAAGCTAAGGCATTTCCGGATGTAGATTCGGATGTATATAAAAATGCATATTTATCATCATCTGAAATATCAATTCCAAAAGAACGTAATGGGTTTTTCGGATCAGAATAAAGTAAAATATCTTCTGACTGATCAGTCCCAATTTTATGATAGTAAACCATACCATTTTCGTTAGATCCACTTAATTCATCACCTTTTTTAGGCTCAGGATATCTGCTATATATAACACCATCTTTATAAGGTGTTAAACCTGAGAATTTTATCCATTTGATATGATCATCTAAATGATTTCTGGAATCTATATCTAAAAAGAAAATTTCGTTCCAATCGCTTCCACCGCGAGCTATACTATAAATTAAAGTTTTATTGTCTTTAGATATTGTATATCCTGTTAAAGCAACTGTTCCATCGTCTGATAAAGTATTAGGATCTAATAAAATAGAACCTTCTTTATCATCCATATTTTCTAAGAGATATAAAACACTTTGGTTTTGTAACCCGCTATTTTTAAACATCATATATCTCTCATTAATTTTAAATGGAGCAGAGTTTTTGGGATAATCCCATTGCGATAATAATCTTTCTTTCATTTTGCTCCTAAATGGGATATTATTTAAATAATCAAAAGTTACCTTATTTTGTGCTTTTACCCATTCAGCTGTTTCGGCAGAATTATCATCTTCTAACCAACGATAAGGATCTGCTACTTCAGTGCCAAAATAATTGTCGGTGTGTTCAATTTTTTTAGTTTCGGGATATTCAATCTTCACTTGTTTTGTTCCACATGAGTTAAAAAACAGAATTGAACATAAAACTGTTGTTGGAAAAATCAAATACTTCATATTAAATTTTTTTTATTGTTATATTTGCAAATTAACTTGCTAAAGTACTAAAAAGAAATTAATTAAAGTATGAATAAAGTAAAAATATTTAAATCAGAAGAAATATATATTGATGATGTATTAGTAGAATCTGTACCCGAAACTCTATTTCAAGAAAATACTTATGATGATTCCGGTAATGTTATATCAGAAAAGACTTATAACCTAGAAACAGGAGAAATAGAGATGGGTAGAGATTTAACTTATAATAGTAATAATAAAATTATTAAAGAAGTTAGTTATGGGTCGTTAGAAGCTTCTCAAGAATCTGAGTTTGTTTATGATTCTAATTTATTATTAGAAGAAAAACATTTTTTTGATGGATATTTTCAAGAACACTTAGTTCACCATTATGATGAGTTTGGCAATAAAGTTAAGTCTGATTCATTAGATGAATTTGGAGAGTTAGATGAGCAAAAAATATATCATTATAATAATGATAATACATTAAAAAGCATAGAAAATGTTTATGATGATGGTGAACGAAACTTGGAAATTAAGCATGAATACGATGAAAATCAAAACGTTACCAAAACTATTTACTATACCTTAGAAGAAAAAGAAATTGTAACTAATATGGAATATTATAATTCAAGATTAGTTTATAGAGAGGTGATTAACGAATTCAATAGTATCCAAGAAACTGATACTAATACTTTTGATAATCTTAACAGACTGATTAAAGCTGTTCATACTGAGCCAGATGTGCACTTAACAACAATTTACGAATATCTTAACGATACTAATATGATTGCCAATCATAAAATATACGATGGAAATGGTTTATTAATTGTTGATAGTACAAGAAAATATAATGAAAATAATTCTTTATGCGAACAATATACTACTCGTTATAATTATGCACTTAATCGTAAAATTATTGAAGTGTTAAAAATTAATTATGAATAATAAAAAAAATTGCAAAAAAAAATACAGATAGTAAAAAGCATATCTGTATTTTTTTATTTTTGAAATACTACCTTTTAGCCATTAATTGAGGCTAAAAACTCTATGTTATCTTTAGTAAATTGCATTTTATCTTTTACAAACTCCATAGCTTCAACAGGGTTCATATCGGAAATATACTTTCTTATAATCCATACACGTTGTAGGATGTTATTTTCTACTAATAACTCTTCTTTACGTGTACCGGATGCAAGAATATCTACTGCAGGATAAACTCGTTTGTTAGATAAGCGTCTGTCTAACTGTAACTCCATATTACCTGTACCTTTAAACTCTTCAAAAATTACTTCATCCATTTTTGAACCTGTATCTATTAAGGCAGTTGCTAATATTGTTAAAGAACCACCGTTTTCAATTTGACGTGCTGCACCAAAAAATCTTTTAGGCTTTTGTAAAGCATTGGCTTCAACACCACCTGATAATACTTTTCCGGACGATGGAGATACTGTATTATACGCCCTAGCAAGTCTGGTAATAGAATCTAATAGAACTACTACATCATGACCGCATTCAACCATTCTTTTAGCTTTTTCTAACACTATATTTGCAATTTTAACATGTCGTTCTGCAGGTTCATCAAAAGTTGATGCAATAACTTCGGCATTAACGCTACGTTGCATATCGGTAACTTCTTCCGGTCGTTCATCTATTAATAAAATTATTAAATAAGCTTCAGGATGATTAAACGAAATAGCATTGGCTATTTCCTTTAATAACATAGTTTTACCGGTTTTAGGTTGAGAAACAATTAATCCCCTTTGACCCTTTCCTATAGGGGCAAATAAATCTATTACTCTCGATGATAAAGTTTCATGAGGATGACCTGTTAATTTAAATTTCTTTTCAGGGAATAGGGGAGTTAAAAAGTCAAAAGGAACTCTATCTCTAACTTCTTCGGGTGTTTTGCCATTAATTAGTTCTACTTTTACTAAAGGAAAATATTTTTCACCATCTTTAGGAGGTCTAATTTGGCCTGAAATAGTATCACCTGTTTTTAACCCAAATAACTTAATTTGAGATTGTGAAATATAAATATCATCCGGAGAATTTAGATAATTATAATCGGAGCTTCTTAAAAAGCCATAGCCTTCATTTAGAATCTCTAAAACACCTTCAGCATCAATAGTTAAAGAAAAATCAAATAATTGATCATTATTATCTTTTTCTTTACCTTTATCTTTATCCTTATTTTGATTATTATTATCGTCTTTATTTTGTTGGCTATTAGAATTATCCTCTTGATTGTTGTTTTTTTCTTTGTTTTTATGCTTGTTCTCTTTTTTGTTTTCAGCTAAATTCTTGTTTTCAAAATCTTTATCTTTTGATTTATTATCTTTTTTATCTTTTTCGAACTTTGATTGTTTATTATCTTTATTAGAATGATTATTTGTTTTGTCTTCTTGTTTAATTGAACTTTTAACAGGATTATTAGGTTTAGTTATAGTAGGAGCTGCAACTTTGTTGGATAAAGGGCTACTTTCCTTTACAATATTTGTTTGACCATTAGTTGTACTACTTGCTAATTTACTTTGAGAAGGAATTCTTTTACGTTGTTTAGTTTTTCTTTCAGATTGTGAATCAGAATCATTAGGAATATCTTCGTTTTTTTGTTTAGAATATGATGAATTATTATCTTTCACTTCTTCCTTTTTGCCATTATCATTAATAGAATTTTTTTTATTACTTGCTTGAACAGCTTGCTGATCTAAGATTTTAAAAATTAATTCTTGTTTTTTTAGATAATTTGCCCTTTTAATTCCCATTTCTTTAGCAATAACTCTTAATTCAGGTAAAAGCTTGCTGTTTAGTTCTTTTAAGTCGTACATAAAATATTGAAATTTTGAAATATTCTTTTAACAAAAAGTATATAAAATTGGATTTTTTTTGAATATCTTTTAAACGAAATAATTAGGATATGAATGTGATTTATAATGTATATTAAATCCCTTTAATCATCCGTTAAATCAGCTGCAAAGATATATAAAAAAATAAATATACAGTGTTTTTATTAAAAAATATTATATTTTTGCATTTTAAATAATTAATTATAAATTATGATTCAAAGAAAACAAACATTATTTTTATTATTTGCTGTAGTAGCATTAATATTAGTTGCATTTTTTCCAATAGTTAAATTTTACGGCGATTTCTCATATATATTAAAAGTTTTTAGCTTTGATGATATGAGTAAAACACAAACTTATGCTTACAGCATTACTAATAACTTGCCAATTATAATATTATGGTCACTTCCATTAATATTATCTATTGTAACTATCTTTTTATTTAAAAAGAGAAAATTACAAATGAGATTGATTAGTATTTCAATAATATTATTATCAGTTTTATTATTATTCTTGTTTTTATTTTACACTCCTAAAATTGAAAGTTTGTTTAACGTTAAGGCAGAATATCATAAGTGTATAAGCCTTTATCTTTTATTGTTTTCGATTATTATGTTAATTTTCTCGTATAGGGGTGTTAATAAAGATGAAAAGTTAGTTAAAAGTCTAGATAGACTTCGTTAATAACAAAATAATGCATTGGACTAAATTGGATTAGCGTTTAAAAAGAAAACGTTAATCCAATTCCAAACACTTCTTTAAATTGAACTTTTGCGGTGTCTTTAATCTCGTCTCCGTCTGTATCTGAAGTCAATATATTTTTGTCCCAAATTAAATTAGTAGTTAAATTAGCAGATAAAAAACTGTTGATTTTAAATAATAACATAAAATCCCAGTTTACAACAACTGTAAATTCATCTGCTAAATAATCTGTAAAAAACGATGACATACTGGTTAGAGTTACATTTTTTAATATTTCTTTGTTCATTCCAACCGTTAATTGACTACCTAACCTAGTTTTACATAGTTGAGTACTATCGTCGTTACCATATTGAACTCTTAATTCAGGTTCTGTCACAAATGTAAATTTACTCAATAGTGGGGAGTAGTTAATAGTTAACCAGTCCCAAGGTAAATAATCTAAACCCACCCCAAAAGTAACATAACCGGGAGCCATAAAATTAGATACATAAACAGGGTTATCTATATTTTTATAATCGTAGCCTTTAGTAAATTGAGATCTAAATCCTGCAGCAGCAGTAGCTCTGAATCTTTTTGTAAAAGCATAACCATATTTACTGTAAAAAATAATTTTGTCATCTGTTTTACGAACTTCTCTTTCTTTTTCCTTAAGAACTCCATAACCTAATTGAAGAATATTATCCCAATTATGTTTGTCTTTGTGAAAATTAGCAAATGCATTTATGTAACCATTTAAAGCAATATTACCGGTACCCCCTGCTGCCCAGTTAGTAAACGACATTTGGGAAAAATTAACAGATGTAGTAAGACCAACTTTCCAGTTTTTAGGCTTAGTAGAATCGATTACAGTTTCATTATCATCTTCTAAGTTTTGTAAATAATCTCCATTACTGTAAACAATACAAGTAAAAAACATTGATATACAGATTAATAAAAATGTCTTTTTCATAAATTATTTTTTAAATTTTTAAATTATTAATTTTTATTAGAATAGTAAATTTAATCTTCAATTCTTTCTATGTTAGCACCTATAGCATTTAATCGTTTATCGATATTTTGATAACCTCTATCTATTTGTTCAACATTATGAATAATACTAGTTCCATTTGCTGATAAAGCAGCTAATAATAAAGATACACCAGCTCTAATATCAGGAGAAACCATTTCTATACCTCTTAATTGTACTTTACGATTATGTCCTATGACAGTAGCTCTATGCGGGTCACATAATATGATTTGTGCACCCATGTCTATTAATTTATCAACGAAGAATAATCTGCTTTCGAACATTTTTTGATGTATTAATACGCTTCCTTTAGCTTGTATTGCAGTTACTAATGCGATACTAATTAAATCGGGAGAAAAACCGGGCCAAGGAGCATCTGCAATAGTCATAATAGAACCATCCATAAAAGATTCTACTTCGTAAGTGTCTTGAGGTGGAATATGCAAATCATCTCCAATTAATTCCATTTTAACCCCTAAACGTTTAAAAACAGTAGGAATTAAGCCTAATTCATTATAGTGAACATCTTTTATAGTTATATCAGAATTGGTTAAAGCTGCCAAACCTATAAAAGATCCAATTTCAATCATATCAGGTAATAACGTGTGTTCACATCCTTTTAATTTTGTTACTCCTTCAATAGTTAATAAATTTGAGCCAACGCCAGATATTTTTGCACCCATATTATTTAGCATTTTGCAAAGTTGAACTAAATAGGGTTCACAAGCAGCATTAAAAATAGTAGTAGTACCTTTTGCCATTACGGCAGCCATAATAATATTAGCAGTTCCGGTAACAGAAGCTTCATCTAACAACATGTACGTACCGTGAAGTTTTTCTGCATTGAGTTCTATACAATTATTTTCTGAAACTTTAAAAGTTGCACCTAATTTTTGAAATCCTAAAAAGTGTGTATCTAATCTGCGTCTTCCAATTTTATCACCACCCGGTTTATATATATATGCCTTTTTAAACCTACTGATTATAGGACCTGTAAGCATAACAGAGCCTCTAATTTTTTTAGAATATTTAGCAAAATCAGGTTCAAGCATTTTCTTAATATCTATATTATTTGCCTGAATAGTAACGCTATTACCATTTCTTATAACATCTGCACCTAAATATTCTATTAGCTTTATTAATCTATTAACATCTATGATATCCGGTAAGTTATTGATAGTAACAGGTTCGTCAGTTAACAAAGTAGCACATAATATTTGAAGAGCTTCGTTTTTTGCTCCTTGAGGTATTATATTACCGTGTAACTGTTTTCCTCCGATAATTTTAAATTTTGTTGGCATTTTTAAGGTTATTTATTTTTTTTTGCTTTTGTTTTTAGATGATTTTGACTTATTAGAAGATTGTTTTCTTTTATTAGTAGAACTTTTAGAAAGGTTTTTATTAACAGATAAATCTGAAATTATTTCATCTGTAATTTTTATCTGTCCATTTGATAGTTCTTCTATATTTTCATAAATTAACTCGTCGTCTATACTGTCTCTGTTCCATGTTAGATAGAGTTTTTTCATTTGTAAAATAAGTAATTTAATGGATTTATCTTTTTCTTCAGAATCTTCCATTTCAATAATATTATCTATCAACATTTGAACATTATTGCCAAAGTGTCTATATCTAATTTTATTATTTTTATAAGAAATTCTACGAGGTTTTACATTTACCTCTTCGGGTGTAGGTTTTGGATACTTAGAGTCTACATCTAGCTGATAATCAGACATGATATACATTTGATCCCATAATTTGTGTATAAAGTCTCCTTCCTTTTCTTCTTGATACATTTGGGATAAAGTTTCAATGAAATTATTAGCAAGTTGAGTTCTAAGTTGTTTATCCTCTACATTGGTAATACTTTCTATTACCTTTTGAACATTTCTTCCAAATTCAGGTAAAATTAACTTAGACCGTTGAGTATTATATTCCATATAATTAAATCATTTTTTAGTGTAAATGTTTTATCAAAGTAACAATAAAGATTGAATAAAAATGATGTGGAGCATATCGGAATCGAACCGATTACCTTTTGACTGCCAGTCAAACGCTCTAGCCAAGTGAGCTAATGCCCCATGAAACTTGAATTGTTTTAATAATTTTACAAGGTTTGCAAAGATAGTTAATTAACTTTAAACTAAACTATAAAAATAACAAAAGTAACAATTATTATTCCCTTAACGATAATTAATAGTTAATTGTTATATAAAAAAATAATATTTCTTAGAACTTTAAGTTTTCTTAACTATTAATTACTTTTAGTTTAGCATACTGCAAATATAAAACTTTTTTTCCTATATCATTAAAAATAATGTGAGCTTTTTTATTTCCTCCAACTCCTTCTATTGCAATAACTTTACCTTTTCCAAATTTATCATGTTCAACTAAATCATTAATTTTTATTGAAATAGATTGAATATTATCGTGGATATTATTTAAACTACTAATAGGTTTTAAATTTCTTTTAGTATTACTATTAGAAAAATTAACAATGTTAGAATTATTATCAGATCGGCTAAAATCATTAATGACATTAGAAATTCTTTTATTGCCAGATTTTATTTTTGGGCCCGAATCGGTGCTAAATCCATGTATAGAACTAATACCAAATCCGCTTTTTCTAAGATTTGGAGCATTTTCTACATAATTATAATCTAAGTCTCTTAAAAATCTACTTGGATCTGTAGGTTGTATAATTCCCCATTGATATCTATTTTCTGCATAAGATATTGTTAGATTTTCTTCAGCTCTGGTACATGCAACATAAAATAATCGTCTTTCTTCTTCTAAATCTTCTTTGGAAAATAGAGAAAGTTGACTCGGAAATAAATTTTCTTCTAATCCTACTACGTAAACGTTTTTAAACTCCAACCCTTTTGCAGAATGTATAGTCATTAGTTGAACACAATCTTTATTTGTATTATCTTCAGAGTCTCTATCAGTGAGTAATGCAACATCTTGCATATACATGTCTAAAGTAAAAATATCATCATCTAAAATCCCCTCATTTTCTACTGCGATTAAAGTTTCCTTTTTTTCGCAAGCATCAGAAATTGCGTTAATTAACTCTTCTATGTTTTCTATTCTTGCAACTTCGTCCGGAGAGTTAGAATCGTTTAATTGTTTAATAAGACCGGATTTGTTTACAATTTCTCTTGCTAGCTTATTAGCAGGAGTAGTATTTAATTTATTATTAAAATAAATTATCATAGACACAAAGTCACCAATTCTCTTAATAATTCCACTATTTAAATTTGCTTCTCTTAATAATTCAAAATCATTTAAAACCTCCCAAACAGTTATTTGTTTTTCTGTTGCTTTATTCTGAACTCTCATCATACTTGTAGTTCCAATTCCACGAGTAGGATAGTTAATAATTCTATTTAAGGCTTCTATATCATTTTGATTTATGATAACTCTAAAATATGCTAAAACATCTTTAATTTCTTTACGTTGATAAAACGATAGACCACCAAAAATTTGGTAATCAATGTTCATTTTTCTTAATTGATCCTCTAATACTCTTGATTGAGCATTAGTTCTATATAATATAGCAAAATCTTTATTATTAAGATGATAGTTCATCTTTCTTTCAAAAATACTGCCCACCACCTTAGTCGCTTCATCAGAATCCGTAATAGCTTTTATTATCTTTATTTTTTCTCCATCATTATTGTCTGTCCATAATTTTTTCTTAATTTGCTTTGTGTTTTTACTAATGATAGAGTTGGAAATTTGAACTATATGGTTAGTAGATCTATAATTTTGTTCTAATTTAAAAACTTTATGATTCGGGAAATCTTTTGTAAATCCCAGTATATTTTCTATATTAGCCCCTCTAAATGCATAAATACTTTGAGCATCATCACCTACAACACATAAGTTGTTTTCAGGCTTCGACAATAACTTTATTATTAAATATTGCGCTTTATTAGTGTCCTGAAACTCATCAATTAATATATATTTAAACTGGTTTTGATATTTTTGTAGAACTTCCGGGAAATTTTTAATTAGTAGATAAAAGTTAAATAATATATCATCAAAATCCATTGCATTTGATCTGAAAAGTTGTAATTGATACTCTTGATAAATCCTGCCAATTTCCGGACGTTGATAAGTTTTGTCTAACTCTAAATACTCAGGAGTTTCCAGATATTCTTTTGCTGAAATTAAGTTAGATTTTACTGCAGAAATTCTATTTAGTAATGTTTTAGAATCATATAGTTTAGTATCTAATTTAAAGTCTTTAACAATATTTTTTAATAATTTTTTAGAATCTTCAGTATCATAAATAGAATAATTTGGATTATACCCCAATAAATTACCATCTTTACGTAATAATCTTGCAAAAACAGAGTGGAAGGTTCCCATCCAAACGCTTTTAGCTTCTGATCCATTAACTATTTTTTCAACCCTGTCCCTCATTTCCCGAGCAGCTTTATTAGTGAAAGTTAAAGCCAATATATTAAATGGATCTATATTATTTTTTAATAAATAGGCTATCTTGAAAGTTAAAACTCTTGTTTTACCTGATCCTGCTCCGGCAATTACCATCATTGGGCCTTCTGTTTCTACAACGGCTTTATATTGAGATTCGTTTAATTCTTTTCTAAAATCCATTTTTTTACCTAAGTAAAGTTAGTTTATAATTATTAATACGAAAAAGTATTAATTGTCATAGTTTTTAAGTTTTTTTATATTTATAATATTTTTGAAAAGGCAAATAAAATTAAATAAATAAAAAATTCTGTCATTTTTTTTATTTATTTAAGTAATAAAAAAACTTAAATAATTAAAAATCACTTAAATATATAAAATAATATAAAAATTAATAATTTAGCAAATTTAATATAAAATCTTTAACTTCGTTTAATAATCTTTTAGGAGTTGAAGTGGCACCGGATATTCCAACGCTATTTAAATTCTCATTAAACCACTCCCTTTTTATTTCCTCTGTACTTGCGATATGAAAAGAATTTTTATTAATACTTTCACAAATTCTAAATAAAGATTTTCCATTTGAGGAATTTTTTCCGGAAATAAAAATTATTAAATCATGATTTAAACAAAATTCTTCTATAGTCAATAATCTTTTCTTAACGGAATTGCATATACTATCTATAGCGTTTAATTTAACGTTTTTAGATTTCAAATATTCTATAACTTCGTTAAATTTTTTAGGATTTAATGTTGTTTGACTATATAAAGTAATACTTTCAGGGAGTTCAATTTTTTTTAGTTCTTCCAAGGAGTTAAAAACAACAGCATCATTATTAATATTTCCAACAATTCCTATAATTTCAGGATGCGATTCTTTACCAAAAATAAAAATATTTTCCCCGTTATTATATGATTTAATAACGTTTTTTTGCAGTTGTTTTACTATAGGGCAAGTCGCATCTATAATAACATTATTATTTTTTTTTACTTTGTCGTAAGTGCTTTTTGGTTCACCGTGGGCTCTAAATAAAATGGGGGAGTTACTAAGATTTTCTATATTAGAATATGAAATAACCTTTAACCCCTTATTTTTTAAAATATTCATTTCAGTTTCGTTATGAAGTAACTCACCTAAACAAAACAAACTATCTTTTTTTAAAAAATCTTCGGCAGTATTTATTGCTTTCGTTACACCAAAACAAAATCCGGCATTTTCATCAATAAATATATTTGGTTTTTTCATCATTAAACTTACAAAAATAATAATATGTAATTTTTATTTTTTTTTATTATTCTAAAAATTATATAAAATGTTTATTTAGATGTATTTAACTAAAGATAAATCTTGTATATATGGCATTAATTCATTATTAGGTCTTACTCTAATAGCAATATCAAAAACGCCCGGATTTTGGATAATTTCTGATATTTTGTATTTAACAGTATTTCCTATTTGTTCACAAAATTTCATCTTGTATTTGTACGAATAGTTGTTTTCTGAATCTTTGTTTTTATTATTGTTTAATATTACATCAATAGCCAAATTATCAGGTTTATAACCATTAATTTGTAAAGTGATTGAAACTTCAAATTTATCACCTGTTTTGAATACTTTGTTATGAGGAATATTTATATTTACAACTTCTATGTTATTCCAAGAGTATTTAATTTGTTTTTTCCAGATAGCATACTCTTCAGCCTTACTAAAATTGTCTTTATTAAATAAAATAGTTCTTTCTATAAGTTTATTATAAAATTTTCTGAAATAATCGTTACCCATTCTGCTCATTGTAAAATGAGGTGCAATCTTTGCAAAATTATTTTTTATATAATAAGTCCATTTATTAGGGATATTGTTATTATCACGTTCGTAAAAAGATGGGATAATTTCGTTTTCTAAAAGTAAATAAATAGTTTCGCTATCTAAAATGTCTTGATACTCCTGATTAGTATAAGTTTTTTCTTTCATCAAAGCCCAACCGCTATCCCTTTGGTACCCTTCAATCCACCAACCATCTAATACAGATAAATTTAATGTGCCGTTCATAACAGCTTTCATACCACTAGTCCCCGAAGCCTCAAGAGGTCTGGTTGGGGTATTTAGCCAAACATCACATCCTGGAATTAAGATTTTAGATAGTTCCATGTCGTAGTTTTCTATAAAAACTATTTTTCCTATAAATTCTTCTTTACGTGAGATTTCAATTATTTTTTTAATTAAATCTTGACCTGCTTTATCAGCCGGATGAGCTTTTCCGGAAAATAAAAATTGAACCGGGAAATCAGGATTATTTACTATTTTACTTAATCGGTCTAAATTTTTAAATAATAAGTGAGCTCTTTTATACGTTGCAAACCTGCGGGCAAATCCAATAGTTAATTTATTCTCGGATAAAGTTTTATTAACTTTTAAGATATATTTTGGACTTTCCGATCTTGATTGCATTTCCGATTGCAAGCGAACTTTTAAATAGTCAATTAATTTTTTACGTAAAACATTCTTTGTCTGCCATATTTCGGCATCATTAACACTATAGATATTATTCCAATAATATTCGTCTGATTGATTATTAATAAAGCTACTTCCAAAAGTATTTTTATGTAATTTTTGCCATTCTTTAGCTGTCCATGTAGGATAATGAACACCATTAGTTACGTAACTTATATAAAGTTCATTAGGATAAAAACCTTTATATAAATTAGAAAACATATTTTGAGTTACTTTACAATGATCTTTACTTACACCATTAACTTCTTGACAAGTTCTAATTGCAAGTAAACTCATAGAAATTTTTTCGTTTTTATTATTGGGATTTACTTTTCCTAATGACATTAATTTTTCCCATGTACATCCTATCCTTGCAGGATAATGCGGAATATAAGTTCTTAATAAATCTTCCGGAAATGCATCATGACCTGCAGGAACGGAAGTATGAGTAGTAAATAAAGCAGAGCTTCTTACTAATTCCATAGATTGATGGAAAGTCAATCTTTTATCTTGAACATATTCTCTTAATCTTTCTAAGCCTGCAAATGCTGCATGCCCTTCATTTAAGTGGTAAATAGTAGGGTATAAATTAATTTGACGAAGCAATCTAACACCGCCAACTCCTAATAATAGTTCTTGTTTAAATCTATTTTCGTTATCTCCACCATAGAGTTGATAAGTAACGTTTCTATCATCATCTCTATTTAATTCTATATCCGTATCTAATAAATAAAGAGGAATTCTGCCTACATTTACTACCCAAGCTTTTGCATACATAGTTCTGGCAGGTAATGCAATTTTAATATAAACTTGTTCTCCATCTTTATTCTTCACCTGATTAACAGGTAATTGATTATAGTTTTGAAGTTCATTTATATTAATTTGATCTCCGAAAGGGCTAAGCTTTTGGCTCAAATAACCATATTTATAAAGTAAACCTATAGCAATTACATTTTGGTTTTGATCACTCATTTCTTTTAAATAATCACCTGCTAAAACGCCTAATCCACCGGAATAAATCTTTAAGTTATTTTCTAAACCGTATTCCATGCTAAAATAAGCAATGCTGTTTTCTGATTTTTTAGGTTGGTTTATATATTCTTGAAACTCTGTATAAACAACATTTAATTTTGAGATAAAGTTTTTGTCTTTTTCTAATTTTTCAAATTCTTTAGAAGATAAAGAATTGAGTAGCGTGATAGGGTTTTTATTATATTTTTCCCATTTTTCTTTATTAATAGATTCAAATAATTCTATTGCATTATAATTCCATGACCACCACAAATTATTGCTAATTTCCTTTAGAGCCGATAAACTTTTAGGAAGTTCTTGATTTACATAAATTTTACGCCACAAAGGAGTGCAATCACTTTCTGAAATGTAAACATCAGTATCAGAAATGGAAGGAGTTTGGATCTTATTTTTATATAAGTTAGCTCGCTTTTCACTCTCTTTAATAGCTTGATTATATATTTCATAATAGTTGTCCAATAATTTATCCCATAAAAAGTTATTAGACAATTCGAAAGCCTTTTTAGTGGCATTTTCTTTTTGATCTTTAGAAGAGTTAAAATATTTTAAAATAACATTGTATAAATTATCTAAAGCTTCGTTGTAATTATTATCGTTACGTTCTATAACTTCTAACCCCTCTAAAATATTATTACAAAAACGTTTGGCATAAAGACCAAAACCGGCTAAAGTAGTTGTTACAGATGGGATGCCATGCGCAATGCTTTCTAATGGAGTATAACCCCAAGGTTCATAATAAGAAACAAAAACAGTTAAGTCTGCACCTAATAAAAAATCATAATATTCAAGATTAAAAACGCCATCATTCCCGTTTAAATATACGGGAATAAATAGTACCTTAACTTTATTGTTTTCGTCATTATTTAACCCTAATCTCTTACAACTATTCAATATTTTGTCATTCTCCGGATGACGTATAGTGTGAGTCAATAATTTGTTATTATATTCTTTTGTGGGATTTCCGCTATCAGCCGGTATGGCAAATAAAGCTAAAATATTAGTGTCGCCATCCGATTTATCAATTTTATTTAAACTATCTAAAAATAGATCAATACCTTTGTTTCTAAACTCATATCTGCCAGAAGTTAGCGCAATGTTGGTATTGTCGTCAAAGTTAGTGTTTAACTTTTCTGAGGCAACTTTTAAAATAATATCTCTAGCAACTTTACGTTTATCTTTACAATCTTCTAAACTTGGAGCAAGCACTCTGTTAAAACCATTGTATAACAAAGGAGAGTTAGCTTGTCTCCCGTAAAATTTGTTTGCTTCAGAAGCTGTGAGTTCACTTACAGTAGTAAACTCATCAGAATGTAGTATAGATAGTCTTTCTAAGGAAAATTTAGCTGTTAAATTTAAATTATTTGCAATTTTTTGAGAATTTATATTATTGTTAGATAATTCGTTATATAAAGCATTTCCGTTACTTGCAATACTTCTTCCTAAGATAGTTGCATGTGAAGTAAAAACAGTTGCAATTTGAGGGATTTTATCTTTTAAATATAGTACACCCATTCCACTCATCCATTCATGAAACTGTGCTACAATATTATCTTCAGCTGAAACATAAAAATTATAAAAACTTTCAATTATTTTACCCGAAGCATAACCAAAAATTGCAGGTTCAATATAATCCCATTGACCGGATATGGAATCTAATTTATATTTTTCCCAATATTCAGCAAAAATATTATTTTTTTTAGCAAAATACTGATTTAACTCTACCAAAATAGCAATAGGATTGCCTGGGATATTCCATCTTCCAATCCTAAACTTTAAGCCATCATCATGAGCTTTTTTCACCCATGGTGCATATATATTTTCATCAGTAATAAAACCGGGAGTTTCAGATGTTTCCATCCAAACATCAGGTCCTATATAGATATGTTTATCAGAAAAAACGTTATTAAGTAAATTAGATTTTGTAGATAAAACTGTATATATCCCACCAATTTTATTACAAACTTCCCAACTTATTTCAAATAAAAAATCCGGATGCAAAATATTATTTTTCATATTAAACAAAGTAACTATTGGTTATAATTTTTAATGCAAAAATAGCAATTTTTTTAAGATATTATTTTAATGATAGTGAAAATGAAGTTACATTAATGCTAATAATAAGTAATTGCAAAGATTTAGTTTTAATAAAAAAAGCTTAATAGTAAATATATAAGAAAAACAAAATGATTAACTATAAATTTACTATTAAGCTATTATTTTTTGTATAAATCTGAAAAATTAATCTGAAGTTATTTATTAAAAACTATTACTATTTGTATTAAAATTTTTCCAAAAATTAGTAAGATCTTCTTAAGCTAAAATCAAATTCTAAACCACTAGGTTTTCTGTTTTTTGCTTTGATATCGCCATCATGAAAATTTACAGAATGTTTGACTATAGATAATCCTAATCCAGATCCACCTAATTCTCTTGTTCTACCTTCATCTATTCTTAAAAACCTATCAAAAATCTTATCTAGATACTTTTCGTTAACTCCTTTTCCATTATCATAAAATTTAAAATAGTAAAAATACTCGTCAGAATCGTAAACTTCTGCTGTAATTGTAATATCTTTTCCTGCATACCTAATAGCATTTTCAGATAAATTTCTGAAAATTGCATATATTAAAGTGTGGTTACCTGGAATTTCTACATCTTCACCAATCTTATTTTCAAACTTGAAAGTTTTTTCTTCTATGCAATTATTAAAGTCTTCAATAACTTCATCAAAAACTTTTTTCATAGATACCTTTTCGTGTTTAAATAAATCAGGAGCCGATTCTAACTTATTAATAATGGCAACATCATCAATAATTTTAGTTAATCTCAAAGTTTGATCGTATGCTCTATTAATAAAAAACTTTTGTTTTTCTTCAGAGATATTATCATTCATAATCATAGTTTCTAAATATCCTCTGATAGAACTAACAGGAGTTTTAAGTTCGTGAGCAATATTATTTGTCATTTCCTGTTTTAAAGTTTGATTTTTGCTACGTTCTGTAAGAGTTTGCAGTTTACTCTCTTCTAATTGTTTATATAAAGATATTATTTTATTGCCGATTTCACCGGATTCAGTATCAGGGAAGTGTACCTTTTCGTAGTCTATATTTCCTTCTTCAACATCCGTTGTAAAATCTTTTAATGTTTTAATAACTTGATATGTTTTGTCTGTAAAATACACTAAAGCAATAATCGATATGATAAAAAATAATACAGCAATATAAGTAATTAAATTACTGATATCAAAAGTATGAACAAGCTTGATTACATAGGGGATTGCAGTTCTAATATAATTTCCATCCTCAGTTATTTTTGCGAAATACAAATAATCTTTTTTTGTAGTAGCGGAATGACGAACTGCTGAACCTGTACCATATGCTGTTGCACCGGAAATTTCAGGTCTATTTAAATGATCATGAGTTTGTTGTGGATCTACATCATTATCAAATAAAACATTTCCATTTTTATCAATAATAGTTAATCTAATATCATTAGGAAGTAAGTTTAAAACAGATGCCGTATCGGAAGAATGTTTTAAGTAATCTTCAACTACATTTGTATATGACTCTAACTTTGCCTTTTGATATTCTGTTTGAGATCTTTTCTCTTTATATAATTGTGCTACTAATATTGCAATAATAAAAATAATACAAATTATTAGTGCATATCTAAAAATTTTCTTTTTGTAATTCATTTTTGTAATTATATTTTAAAGCCATAACCAAAACCGGGTCGATTAACTATATTTTCGCCATACTTACCTAGTTTTTTACGTAACCTTGCTATATGAACATCAACACTACGTTCTAAAATATAAGCTTCTCCGGACCAAACATTATCTATTATTTGTTCTCTCGAAAATAATGTTTCAGGAGATTGACATAATAATGATAAAATTAAAAACTCTTTTTTAGTAAGTTCAATAATTTCATTATCAATTGATACTGTTTTAGATTTATAATCAATAGTAATATCTCCTATTGTAAGACTTTCTTGATTATTTAATGTTGTTTTTTCTATACTTTCAGTTCTTCTGAAAACAGCTTTAACTCTTGCCATAATTTCTTGTATAGAAAAAGGTTTTTTAATATAATCATCTGCACCAAGGCTAAAGCCTGTTAATAGATCGTTTTCTGTAGTTTTAGCAGTTAAAAATATTATTGGAATATTTAATTTTAAATCTGTTTTTAGCTTATTTGCAAGTTGAAAACCGGATATTCCTCCCATCATAACGTCTAATAAAATTAAATTGTGTTTTTCTGTTAATACTTTTAATGCTTGCTCAGCAGAGTAAGCAGTATCTACAATATATCCTTCGTTCTCTAAATTGAACTTTAATATTTCACATATATCTTTTTCGTCGTCTACTACTAAAATTCTTTTCTTTTCCATTTTCTAATTATTAATTCAAACTCTTAACTAATTTATTATCAATTCTCTAAATCTTCAAAATTCATTTTGACATGTTTAATGTCTTCACCTTTTGTAACATAAATTATAGCTTCTGCTATATTAGTTGCATGATCGCCGATTCGTTCCAAATTGTTTAAAATGTATCCTAAATCTAAAATATCTCTTGTAATATTAGCATCTGTAGATGTGTTTTTATTAAGTAAAAATATATTTTTTAATATTTCATAATTTAAGTCATCAACTACATCATCGCTATCAATAACATCGAAAGCCATTTTTTGATCTTCAGTTTCGAAGGCAAATAAAGCATTTTGAATCATATTGTTAGTTAAATCTAAAAGTTTTTTCAAGTCATTTTTAAAAATAGGAAAAATTGAATCTGAAGTATTTAACACTATCAATATTTTAGATATTCCATAAAGTTTATCTCCGATTCGTTCTAAATTTGGTATAATATCAAAATAAGAAATGATTTTTCTTAAAACTCGCGCTTTAGGTGCATGTAAACCTAAAATAGAAATTAGTTCATCACGTAAGTTAACTTCGTATTTATCTATTTCTTTTTCGTTTTTTACTATTTCTTCAATAACCATTTCGTTATTGTTTTCGAATTGTATTTTTAAGTTCTCAAATTGCTTAAAAATTAAGTCGCACATTTTTTTGAACTGCTCATTTATTTCATTTAAATATTCTGCTGTAATAATCGACATTTTAGTAGTATTATAAAATTTATTTAATATTGTACTTTTTATCTAATTAATTATCATTCAAAATTAACCTTACTATCGAATTATTTTCAAATTTATATATAATATTTCACTTTAGATTAAAAAAACAATATATTATCCAAATTGACCTGTTAAATATTCTTCTGTTCGCTTATCCTTAGGATTTTTAAACATAATATCAGTTGGGGAATATTCAATTAACTCACCTAAATACATAAACATAGAATAATCGGAAATTCTTGCTGCTTGTGACATATTGTGAGTAACTATCAAAATAGAGACTTCCTTTTTTAATAAAGTTAACAATTCTTCTATTCGTTTTGTAGCTATAGGATCTAAAGCAGAAGTAGGTTCATCCATTAATAAAATCTTAGGCTTTAAAGCTAAAGCCCTTGCAATACATAGACGTTGTTGCTGTCCACCAGATAAAAACGTACCTCTTTTGGTCAACGAATCTTTTACTTCATCCCATAAACCTACATTAGTTAAAGATTCTTCTACAATTTGATCTTTTTGTTTCTTAGATAATTTTATTTTATTAAATTTATATCCCGATATTACATTATCGTAAATACTCATGGTAGGAAAAGGGTTTGGGCGTTGAAACACCATTCCGGCATCTCTTCGAACTTCTATGGGATTCATTTTTAATAAATTTTCTCCTTCTATTAAAATTTCGCCTTTAACTTCTATCCCTCTATATAATTCATGCATTCTATTTACTGCACGTAATAATGTGCTTTTTCCACAACCGGATGGTCCCATGATAGCTGTAATCGCATTTTTTTCAAGTACTGCCGAAACATTAGAGACGGCATATTTTCCTGGTGTGTAAGAAACACTTACATTCTTAAATTCAAGTATAGGATTGGTTATGATATTCTCCATTTTTTAGTAATTCTTTTAGCAATTAAATTCAGAGATAATACAAATATCAATAAAAATAACGATGCACTCCAAATCATATTTTGTAAGTTAGGATCGTTATAAAACTCCCAGATAAGTAATGATACTGATGAACTAGGTTTAGTAAGACTCCAACTTATCATAGTACTTCCTAATGCAGTTAGCATTAAAGGTGCTGTTTCTCCAATAACACGCGAAACTGCTAATAATATACCTGTAAATATACCTCCAAACCCCGAAGGTAATAAAATTTTTGAGATAGTAGTTGTGTAAGATGCTCCAAGTGCTAATCCTGCTTCCTTTAAACTAGAAGGAAGCATATTTAAAGTTTCTTCAGTTGATCTTATAATCAATGGAATCATCATTACAGCTAAAGATATACCACCAGCAAGTGCAGAATAACTTTTAGTTGGAACTACTATCCATAAATAAATAATGATACCTATTACTATTGATGGCGTTCCTTGTAATAAATCAGATAAGAATCTAATAATATTAGCAAATTTTTTTTGCTTTTTTTCTGATAAATAAATACCACATAATATTCCAATAGGTATGGAAATTATTGATGCAATAATTACCATAATTAAAGTACCTACAATGCCGTTAGCAATACCTCCAGGTATTTTATTTCCTGCTTGAATTGCTAACATTGCATCTAAAGTATTTGGAGTGGATTTTGTGAAAAAACTCCAATTTATTTGTCCGATACCCTTAATAAGTACTTTTGTTAATATAGCAATCAGAGGTACAGCAGTTAATGCAGACATAATACAAACTATAACAAATAGTCCTTTATCTACTACTTTTCGTTTTCTTAAACCTTTTATTTTACCCTTCTTAGTCATTAAACCTTTTGTTTGTTCATTATTAATTTACCTATAAAATTAATTATTGCGGTAATTAAAAATAGAATTAGTCCAATAGCAATTAACGAAGCCAATTTAACTCCATCAGCTTCTCCAAACTGATTTGCAATAATGCTGGCCATGGTATTACCGGTATCTTTTAACGATGTAGGAATAATGTTACTATTTCCTATTAACATGGTAACAGCCATAGTTTCACCTAATGCTCTTCCTAAGGCCAATATATAAGCACTAAAAATACCTGATCCTGCATTTTTAAATACTATAGTTTTAATAACTTCAGCCCTAGTAGCTCCTAAACTATAAGCACCTTCTTTTAATTCAGAAGATACCATTCTTATAAACTCAGCGCTTAACGATGATGCGTAAGGGATTATCATTATTGCCAATACTAATGATGATGTAAGAATTCCAAATCCTTGATCGGATAAGTTTAAATTTACCATAATAGGTCTCAAAACGTAAAACCCCCATAATCCGTACACTATTGACGGAATTCCTGCTAGTAAATCTACTATAGTACTTAAGATATTTGCTATGGGTTTTCCCTTAAAATATTCACCGATAAAAATAGAAACCGGAATAGAAAAAGGGATGCAAAATAGTAGAGCTAATAAAGATGTAATAATAGTTCCCGTAATAAAAGGCAATGCTCCATAAGATTCACTTCCTTTTGTATATATCCAATTTTTAGAAATGATAAACTTAAAAAAGCCAAACTCTTCAAAAGCAGGTATTGCTCTAACGGTTAAAGATAGAATCATTCCGCCGCATATAAATAAAATTATTAATGCAGAAATGAATAATACTATCTTAAAAACTTTATCACGCATCTATTGTCCTAAATTATTTTAAACTTATCTTACTATTGAACTATATTTACGCCGTTGTAAGTAACTGTTTTTAAAGCATTCTTAGCATTATTTATTACATTGTTTGGTAATGGGGCATAATGTACTTTAATAGTTTGATTTTGAGCATTATCGCTTAACAAATAATCTAATAATGCTATAGTTTCTTGAGCTTGTTCTAAAGTTCTTTTACTGTAATTTTGTTCTTTATAAATAATAATCCAAGTCAAGCAACTAATTGGATATGCATTTTCAATAGGAGAGTTTGTAATCATAGCTCTTGAATCTGCAGGAAAATCCAATTCTGCGGAAGCCGAGATAGATTCAACAGAAGGCTTAATAAAATTACCACTTGAATTTTGTATTATAGCGATAGGAATATTTTGAGCAAATGCATACTCAGATCCAATATATCCTATAGTCCCTTCGGTTTGACCAATAGTACCGGCAACGCCAGGATTTCCTTTAGCACCTAAACCTGTTGGAAACGAAATTGATTTTCCAAAACCGATTGTGCTATTCCATTCTTCATGAACCTTAGATAAATAATCGCTAAAAACAAAGGTAGTTCCACTTCCGTCTGATCTGTAAACGGGTGTTATTGGTTTATTGGGTAGATTTATGTCAGGATTAATTTCTGCTATTTTTTTATCATCCCAACTTGTTATTTTACCTAAGAAAATTTCTGCAATAATATCACCTGTTAATTTTAAATCGTAAACTTCAGGTAAATTGTAAGCAATTACTACAGCACCTAAGCATGTAGGAATATGAATAGTTTCATCCATTTCTTTTGCTTCATCGTCTGTGATAAATGCATCGCTACCAGCAAAATCCACAATCCCTTCTTTTAAACTTCTAATACCTCCACCGCTACCAATACCACCATAATTTACGTTAATGTTGGTACTATCGCGGTATGTTTTAAAAACCATGTTATAATAAGGGAGTGGGAATGTTGCTCCTGCACCGGAAAGGTTAACACTTTTGTTACTGTTGCAACTAAAAAGTAAAATAGTTGCAAATACTAAAATTCCTAAAAACTTTTTCATAATTATTAATTATTTTTTTTCAGTGCAAATGTATTGTTAATGTGTTGCGTAATAATTATTGATGTGTTACGTTTTTGTTAAGATTATGGTTTTTGCAAATGAATATTTAATTGTCCAAAGAGATGGAAATATTGTTAAAATTTATTTAAATTACTGTTAAAAAAAATAAAAACAAGTTTGGCACGATTTTATATTAAATAATACACTAATAATATGTTAAAAAAATTATCTTTGCAACAAATAAATTATTTTGATATGAAAAAAACAATAACATTAATTGCTGCAGTTTTTTGTTTTATTCTAGCAGCATCAGCGCAATCAGAAGGTAAAACGATACCTTCAGTTAATATTAAAACTATTGATGGTAAAACTTTTAATACTAAGGATATCAAAAATGGTGATAAACCTGTAATTATCAGTTTTTGGGCTTTATGGTGTAAAAATTGTATTAAAGAATTAAATGCCATAAATGAAGTTTACGAAGATTGGCAAGACGAAACGGGAGTAGTATTATATGCTGTTTCCATAGATGATGCACAACGTAATTCAAATGTTAAATCGTTTGCTAATGCCAAAGAATGGGAATACGAATTATTGCTAGACCCTAACCAAGATTTTAAAAGAGCTATGAATGTTGGAAATATTCCACATATAGTTGTTTTAAATGGTAAGGGAGAAGTTGTTTGGCAACATACTTCTTATTTTGCAGGTTCCGAAAATGAAATTTTTGAAGTAGTGAAAAAAGTTGCCAGTGGCAAACCCATAAAATAACCATTAATTATTATTATTTAATTTATTGTCTATTAAATTGTAAAATATTTTAATAGCAATAGATATTTTTTTTAATTTAATCTTTTATGAATTTTAAGAAGATAATTTTAACCGTAGGAATTTTTCTCGTAGTTTCAAATTTTTTATCAGCTCAAAACACTTTTGATAATTCTTACGTGAATGGAAGTTTCCAGTCCGACGGACAGCTTTATTTATCGGATAAAGCAATGGGTATTACAGATTCTATATTAAAAGGTAATAGGTATGGAATGAATACCTTTGGTGAATTAAATTATTCTGTAAATAATTTTAGAGCAGGGATGCGATTCGAGGCTTATACACCTCCATTAAAAGGTTTTGATACTAAAGCTAAAGGTCTGGGAATTCCTTATTTTTATGCAGCCTATAGTAATAAATATATCGATGTAACCTTAGGCGATTTTTACGAACAGTTTGGAGCAGGCTTTGCCCTTAGAAGCTATCAGGAGTGGAATTTAGGCTACGATAATGCAATCAGAGGAGCTAAAATTTCCGTTATGCCATATAAAGGTATTAAGGTAACCGGTTTAACCGGATACCAAAGATGGTTTTGGGATACTAAGGACAATTGGTTAGGTAATAAGAATAAAGGTTTAGTTACAGGTTTTGATGGTAACTTTTTTATTAATGATATCTTTGATTTAGAAATAGATCCACAATTTACATTTGGTGGAAGTTTCGTTACTAAAAATGAAAAAGACTTAAGCAAAACAGTTATTTTTAACGATACATTACGAAAACTTAATCTCCCGGATAATGTTGCTACTACAGCTGCAAGGTTTAATATGAGTTGGGGAGGTTTTAGTTTATATTCGGAATATGCATATAAAATAAATAATCCATCTGCATATAACAATTATATCTATAGACCGGGACAAGCATTTTTCATTAATACTTCCTATTCCATGAAAGGTTTTGGAGTTAGTTTGGCTGCAAAAAGGGTAGATAATATGAGTTTTAAATCTAAAATGGATGCTACTGATAACGCATTAGATATAAACTTTATTCCTCCATTAACTAAACAACATCTATACAGTTTACCTTCTATTTATCCTTATGCATCTCAACTTAACGGCGAGATGTCTTTAAAAGGAAATGTAATTTATTCTATTCCTAAAAAAACAAAATTAGGAGGTAAATACGGAATGTCTATAGAGGCGGATTTCTCCATAGTATATGATATAGATAGACAACCTATTGCTGAAGGAATTCCTATCAATCAACCCGGAACTAAAGGTTATGAATCTTCTTTCTTTAAATTAGGTGAAAATCGTTTATTTACAGATTTTAACTTAACAGTTACTAAAAAATTTAATAAATCGTGGAAAGGTATATTCTCATACATTTACTTATATTATGATAAAGATAGGGTAGAAAGTCATCCAATAGGCGAATTTGGAGTGGTAAATGCCCATACAGGTATTGCCGATGTTACTTGGAATATCAACTCTCAAAACTCGTTACGTATGGAAACACAATTATTATTTACTAAGGACAGAGCAGATAAAGGTCATTGGGCCACTATGTTATTAGAATATTCAATTGCTCCAAATTGGTTTTTCTCCGTTAGCGACGAGTATAACTATGGTAATAAAAATGAAGCAGAAAGGCTACATTATTATAATTTTTCCGCAGGATATGTATATAGAGCTTCCAGATTCTCAGTTTCTTGGGGACGTCAAAGAGAAGGTTTACTTTGCATAGGTGGAATTTGTAGATATGTACCTGCATCAACAGGTATATCATTTTCTGTTAGCACTTCATTTTAATTAATCAAAATTTTGATTTAAATAAATTCAATAATAATAATTATAAGTAAAATAACAATATGATGAAAGGTTTGTTAAAAGGAAATTTTTTAAAATATATATTTTTCGGAATAATAGCTGTTTCTGTTTTTTCTTGTGACGTTATAGATCCTAATGAATATATGGTTCCTATAGATATAGAAGTAGATACTACAGAAGTTTTGGATAATAAAAGGATAGTATTAATAGAAGAGTTTACTGGTCACAGATGTCCGAACTGCCCCGGTGCAGCAGCAGAAGCCCATAAATTACAACAATTATATCCGGGTAAGGTTTTAGTAATGTGTATTCATTCCGGTTTTTATGCAATGCCAATAGGAGAGTTTACTAACGATTTTAGAACTGTGGAAGGCGACTCTATTTGTAATTACTTCAATCCTTCTTCATTTCCCAATAGCACATTTTGCAGGATGCAAGTAAATGGAAATTACTTAGTTGCATATCAAGATTGGGAAAAACTTGTCGAAGAAGTTATTACTCAAGATGCAATTGCAAGTGTAGAGATAAAAGAGGTAAACTATGATGAAAGTTCTATTAATATTAAAGTTGACACAAAGATTAATTCAGAAAATTCTATCAATGCAAAAGTTTGTGCCTTTTTATTAGAAAGCAACATAATTGCTCCTCAAGCAAGTGGTGATATTGTAGATGAAGAATTTGAACATAATCATATGTTAAGAGGCGCATTTGCAGGTGCATGGGGTACGCCTGTTTCAGGTATAGGTGCCGATAGCAAATCACTTAACTTATATATTAATCCAGAATGGAACTTAGACAATTGTTCAATAATTGCCTACGTGTATAATTCTTCTACATTAGAAATCTTACAAGCAGTAGAGGTAAAATTAAAATAAGTACAGATAATTTGTAAAATTAATAAAAACAAAAAAGGGTTGAAGTTTAGACTTCACCCTTTTTTTGTTTTAAACTGTTTATGAAATTAACATTTCAATTATTTTTTTTTATCTTCTTTTTTTCTTTTTAGATTTTCCTTTAGTAGATTTTTGTTTTGATTTTTTAGATTTTTCTTTACTACTTTTAGGAAAATTTTGTTCGTTATAATAATCTACAATATAGCGTCCATCATCTCTATAATAAAATGCTTCTATAATATCTTGAGCATAATTTGCATCAACTTCTATTGTAGAAAATCTGTCGAAAATATCTATATGACCTATTTTAATATTTCTTTTTTTAACGGTGTCGTTAATAATTCCTATAATCCGTTGAGGGACTGTACCCGTATTTCTACCTATATTAATAACAAGAGTAACGAAATCACCATTAAAATTGTCAAAGTCTTTTTTATTGTTTTTATTTTTAGTTTCTTTTTTACTGTTTTTTAGTAAGTTGCGAAAATCTTCTTTTTTGGGTTTTAATGAATTGTTTTCAATTTCCTTTTCACTAACATTAATATCCTCAGCATCTTTATAATATTTTAAAAACCTATTGAATTCTATAGCAACAAAACGTTTTATTATTTCTTCTTTAGAAAACCACTCCAGTTGGTTGTAGATTATAGGCAGAAATTCTTCAATTTCATGGCTATACGAAGAAACATCTACATTTTGCATCTCATTAATTATTTTAAATAATTGCTTTTTACAG
>JBMNMG010000006.1:0-116700 GCA_050953245.1 Bacteroidales bacterium
TAATAGTAATGTTCTACATTTTCGGCACCTGCATTTCTACTGCCAATAGTAATAGTAGTAGGATCAGTCATGTAGGTATGTGCAATATTTTCTACTTCTGTAGGCATAGTTGCAGAAAATAACCAAGTGTTTTTATTCTTGGGAGTTTCTGCTAAAATTGCATTTAAACTTTCTTGAAACCCCATAGTTAACATTTCGTCAGCTTCATCTAAAACTGCAACGTTAATGTTAGAAATATCTATAACATTTCTGTTTATTAAATCTAACATTCTGCCCGGAGTTGCAACTATTATTTTTGCACCTTTTTTTATCTTTTTTATTTGAGTTTCTATATTAGCCCCACCGTAAACGGCAACTATAGTAGCTTGTGGAATATATTTAGCATAACTTATTAAATCGTTAGCAATTTGTACACATAATTCACGAGTTGGAGCTAAAATTAAGGCTTCTGTTTCTTTCTTGGAATAGTCTAAATTTTGGATTATTGGAATTCCAAAAGTAGCAGTTTTTCCAGTACCTGTTTGAGCTAATGCAATAATATCTATATTTTTATTTAATAAGATTGGAATTACTTCTTCTTGAACAGGCATTAAATTTTCAAATTCTAAATCAGAAATCGCCTGTAAAATCTCTGATTGTAGATTTAGTTCTGTAAATTTCATATAATTAAATTAGGAGGCAAAGATAATCTAAAAAGATGATTGTTAACTCTTTATTTGAAATAATCTTTTGTGCAATCTTTTTTTCTAATAATTTTGTTGTTTATTGTTTTTTTCAAGTCCTAATAGTGATTTTTTTATATTTAATCCACCGGCATATCCGACTAATTTCTTATTAGAACCTATAACTCTATGACAAGGAATTATAATAGGGATATTATTTTTGTTATTGGCATTGCCAACAGCTCTATATGCAGTTGGTTTTCCAATTTTTATTGCTATATCTTTATAGCTACAAGTTTGTCCGTAAGGTATTTTTGCTACTTCGTTCCATACTTTATTTTGAAAATCAGTTCCTTTTTGATATATCGGAATATCAAAAATAGTGCGTTTCTTATCAAAATACTCATCCAATTGCTTTACAGTTAACAAACAAATATTGTTAAAATTTACCTTAGAGTTTAAATAGTCTGTATAACTATTAATATCTTTAATGTTATTTTTACTTTTAATGTCTATTAAAAGTTGTTCATTTGTAGAATAAGGGTAGGTGATAAATTCAATTTTTAATAGATAATTCTCATTAGCAGTTATTTTTAAAATACCTATCTTAGAGAAATAATATTTATAAAAAAAGTTATTATTAGATTCTTGATTCATTAGATTAAATGTGCTATTAGAATTGTTTGAAGCCATTATTATAAGAAATTTTTTAAATATTCAATAGTTTTCTTTACATCGTCTATAGTAATATCTAATGTATGTCCGGCGTGGATTCCTTTTGGGTTAAGTGTTAGGTAATATTTCAATGTTTTAATATATGTAACTATATCCGGCGATTCTATTATTATTTCCGGTCTTTCTAAATTGTCTCCTACATATAAAAAATTATCATGAGTATCTATTACTGTTATACAATCGTTTGTATGTCCCGGAGTATAAATAATATTAATATTTTCGCTTTTAATATTTAATTTTTTTGAAAATGTTTTATTGGGGAGTTTCATTAAAACATCTCCCATAGTTAAATAACTATTACCTTTCATCATATTTTGCCATTCTTGTTGAATAAGGTCTTTACAAAGTTTATGAGCAATAATAGTATTTTTTCTAAAAAAACAATTTCCCCAAATATGATCCCAATGGAAGTGAGTATTTACAATGATAATTTCCTGATCACTATCTAAATTTAAATCATCTACTATTTGCTCCATAGCGCTAGGACCACAAAATGTATCTATTATAAAACATTTATTTTGAGTTTTAATAGTATATACATATGTTTTATATTCAGGGATTTCATTAAAACAATAAGATGTTGCTCTATTAGTTAAAACTTTTTTTTCCAATTTGTATTAATTTAATATTAAAAATGTAATTTGTGCGGGTTATAGATCATGCTGTCTCTAAATTGATTAATTTTTTCAGCTAAACGTACAAATACCTTGTAATTATTTCTAATAAGCCAATCTGTGGCTTCTTTATCCATGTTACAACAATTTGCAAACTGTACTTCTAAATAAAATCCGTATTTAATAAGCCAATTTATAGCCTTATTGTCTTTGTCTATAGCATAATCCAATGCGGATAATTCCGGGAATCCATTTTTTAATAACCATTCATTAGCTTCCGTACTCCCACGAATTGCATGTGAAAATGCAGCAAGTTCAGGATATCCGTTATTTAATAGCCAATCACAAATTGCTTTATTCCCTACAAAAGTTTCTTCTAAAGCAACTAAAATTTTTAAATTGTAGTTAGCTATTGACCTCATTTCTGATATTATTTTTTTATTATTCTGTCAAAGATATACATATTATTTAAAATAAATTGTTAATTTAGCGCCAAAATTAGGGGTGCCTAGATTAAATTACAGGCTGAGATCAAACCCTCGAACCTGATTCGGCTAATACCGACGTAGGAAAAGAGGTTAAATTAAACAAAAGATATCCCCTTATCTTTTGAATGTTTAACAAAAAAATAGCGTAAAACTAAAATGAAAAAAATTATTTCTTTGGCATTCTTTGCCTTTTTGTGTATTCTTACTATTCAAGCTCAAACTGAAAAATTTAACTTAAACGGTTCCGTGTTAAATTCAGAAACTAACGAAGCTTTAATTGGTGCAACTATTTTCGTAAAAGAAACGAATACGGCAACTACTACTGATCGAAACGGTAATTACAGCGTAAATATTACAAAATTAGACAGTTATACTGTAGAATATTCGTATGTTGGATATGAAACTAAAGTTATTGTAGTAGATGCTACCGATGGTAAAATATCAGCATCAATTGTATCTTATTTAAAACCTTCGATAGTTCAATTAGATAAATTTAACATTAATGCCTCCAGAGTAGATGATAATTCACCTATTACTTATTCTAATTTAGATAAAAAAACCATAAATAAAATAGTATCCGGTAAAGATTTACCTATGTTATTACAATCAACACCATCACTAATATCTATGTCTGACAATGGTGCCGGTATTGGTGCAACTAATTTTACTATTAGAGGTACGGATATGAATAGAATTAATATTACTATTAACGGAATACCTTTAAATGATGCGGAATCTCAAAATGTATTCTTTTCTAATATGCCGGATTTCATTTCTTCTGTTGACAATGTGCAAATTCAAAGAGGAGTTGGAACTTCTACAGATGGAACTGCAGCGTTTGGTGCAACAGTAAACTTTAAAACTAAAGAAATAGAAAGTGATCCATATGGATTAATTTCATTAGGGGGCGGTTCATTTAATACCTTTAAAACAAATGTTCAAGTAGGAAGCGGTTTAATGGATAATAATTTTACTTTCAATGTTGGCGCATCTATTTTAAATACAGATGGCTACGTTGATAGAGCATTTGCTGATATGAAATCGTTTTATTTTGATGGAGCATATATAGGGAAAAAATTCTATGCTAAAATTATGAATTATACAGGGAAACAAAGAACTTACCAAGCATGGAACGGTGTAGATCCTGAAATGATGCTAGAGAGTAGAACATATAATCCGGCAGGCGAAATTTATGGATATAATGCTGATGGAGAATATGTTTTGTTAGGTTATTACGATAATGAAACAGATAATTATTTACAAAGTACTACCCACTTAACGACAGCTTACAAAATTAACGATTATTTAAAAGCTAACTTAGCATTTCATTATACTTACGGTAAAGGTTTTTATGAAAACTATAAAAACGATCAAAAATTATCTAAATATCAAGAAAATCCGGGAGAAATCTTAATACAATTAGGTGAGAATAAACGAACAAATTTAATTCGTCAAAAATGGTTAGATAATGACTTTTATGGTTTAGTTTATTCTTTAAGTTTTGATAAAGATAGATTTAATATGATATTAGGTGGCGGTTATAACAAATATCTTGGAGATCACTTTGGCAAAATTCCTTGGGCAAAAGACGCTTTAGTTGTTGATAAAGATAAAAACTATTATTTTAGTGATGCTGTTAAAAACGATTTTAATATTTACTATAAAATAAATTTTGCAATAACAAAGCAATTAAATATTTTTGGAGATGTTCAATATCGTAATATAGAATACAAAATTAGAGGTATAAGAGACGATTTACAAAACTTAGATCAAGATCATAACTTTAATTTTATTAACCCAAAAGCTGGTTTAGTATGGAATAATAATAATCATAGAGCTTATGCTTCCTTTGGTATTGCAAACAGAGAACCAAATAGAGATAATTTTTGCGATGCATATCCGGATGCAACCCCAAGACCTGAACGTTTATATGACTATGAATTAGGATATAAATATAACTTCAAACGTGCATTTGCCGGAATTTCTCTATACTATATGGATTATAAAGACCAATTGGTATTAACGGGGGAAATTAATCATGTAGGAGATCCTATTATGGTTAATGTAGATAAAAGTTATAGAATGGGTATAGAATTGGAAGGTGCTGCAGAAATTATTCCAGGGTGGTTATGGTGGAATGCTAACTTAACTTTAAGTAGAAACAAAATTTTAGATTATGTTCAATATGTAGATAATTGGAATTACTGGGATGACCCAGATAATAGCGAACTACAGATAAAAAAAGAATTTAAATCCACAGATATATCGTTTTCACCGTCAATAATCGGTTTTAATAATATTACAGGCCGTATTTATAAAGGATTATCTGCAAGTTTAATTTCTAAATACGTTGGTAAACAATATATAGATAACTGTTCAGATGAAAATCAAAAATTAAATGCATATTTTGTTACAGACTTTAAGTTAGATTATACATTAAATAATATTAAGTTTGCTAAAGATATCAATTTATTTGTGTCTGTAAATAACATATTTAATACTAAATATGAAACAAGAGCTTGGTTGTATCGTTACTATTCTGATGGAGAAGAAGGTTTTTCGTCAGGATATTTTCCACAAGCAGGAATAAATATATTTGGAGGAATAACTGTTAAGTTTTAGGAAATAAATAACAAAAAAATTTATTAATATTTTAATATTTAAGATAAAGGAGCTGTCTATTTTTTTAGACAGCTTTTTTTATGTTATTTATAGTAATTCTTGATAAAGGGTATGAGTTTTTTGACAATTTACTCTAATATTGTAATATATTAGATAAAATGTATGAATAAAGTTGAAAAATTTAAATAAATTAACTTAATTTGTAGAAAAAATAATATCATTAATATTTTTTTATTCTTTATATGTTAAGTCATAGTAAAGAAATTTATAGTGTTTTTGTTTTAGAGAAATATTATGTATGAAATCGATTTAGAAAAAGAAGCTAAAACTATTGAAGAAGGATTTCAACGAATACTTGATGCTTGGGATTCCGATAAAAAGGATGAGGAAAGCATTAAGTTAGTTAGGAAAGCCTTTGATATAGCCGTTGAGGCTCATAGCGATATGCGTAGAAAAAGTGGTGAGCCTTACATTTACCATCCTATTGAGGTTGCTATAATTACTGCAAAAGAATTAGGATTAGGGAAAACTTCTATCATTTGTGCTTTGTTACATGATGTTGTTGAAGATACCGATTACACTTTAGATGAATTTGAAGCTTTGTTTGGTGATAAGGTAGCCAATATTATAGATGGGTTAACTAAAATTCAAAATATTACTGATAAAAGCAAAAACACAACTCCTCAAGTAGAAACATTTAAAAAAATTATACTATCCTTTGCTTATGACATTAGAGTTATTTTAATTAAGTTAGCGGATAGGCTGCATAATATGCGAACTTTAGAATTTATGTCGCGTGAAAAGCAGATAAAAATAGCATCTGAAACAGAATTTATATATTCCAAACTTGCTCATAGATTAGGATATTTTGCTGTAAAAGATGAGTTAGAGGATTTATCCTTAAAATATCTAGAACCTGAGCTTTACGAAATGCTTTATGATAAAATAGCGAGTAAAAAAGAGCTTTATCATGAAATGATTAATAGTTTTATAGAACCTATTTCTAAAGAACTTACTGCATTAGGAATGGATTTCGAAATAACTACCAGGTTTAAAACAGTTCATTCTATCTGGAGAAAAATGATAGAGAAAAAAGTTTCTTTCGAAGATATTGATGATCTATTTGCAGTAAGAATTGTGATAAATTCTGACGAAAAAAATGAGAAGTTTGATTGTTGGAAGGTTTATGCAGTTGTAACTAATTTTTACAATCCCAAACAAGATAGATTACGAGATTGGATATCTACACCTAAAGTTAACGGTTATGAGGCATTACATGCTACAGTAATGAGCAATACCGGTAATTGGGTAGAAGTTCAAATTAGAAGTAAACGAATGGATGAGATTGCCGAGAAGGGATTAGCTGCCCATTGGAAGTACAAAGATAAATCTGCAAATGCTCCTGATGGTAAGTTAGACCAATGGATAAATGTAATGCGTCAAATTATTGAGACACAAAAATTAGATGTTTTAGATAATGACTCTATAGGTTTTATTGATGATTTTAAAAATAATTTATTTACTGATGAAATTTTTGTTTTTACACCTAAAGGAGAACTAAGAACTTTGCCGGCAAATTCAACAGTTTTAGATTTTGCTTATGCTGTTCACACTGAGTTAGGTAATACATGTATTGCAGCTAAAGTAAATAATAGTTTGGTTTCAAAATTTACAATTTTACATTCCGGAGATCAGATTGAGATCTTAACCTCTAAGAATCAAAAACCTTCTGAGGATTGGTTAGAGAAAGTTCAAACACAACGAGCTAAAACTAGAATTAGAGCTGCATTAAAAAATGATAAAAAGGAAAATTACGATAAAGGTTTAAATATCTTAAAGGGTTGGTTGGATAAATTAAATAAAGAAATAAATGATAAAATATTAGATAAAATATTAACAGCCAGTGGAGAGGAAAATTTACTTGATTTATTCAACAATATTGCTATCAATAAGATAGGGTTTGAAAATATCAAGAGGTACTTAAAATTTCAAGAAAAATCAAAATGGTACTCTACAATATTTCCATTTGGTCGTAATAAAGATAATGAAAAAACTATTAATGAAATTGTTAAGAAAAATGCCAAAAATCTATTGTTAGATAAAGACATAAGTAATTTGTCATATACTCTTTGCGATTTTTGTAATCCGATTCCCGGAGATAAAGTTATTGGTGTTACAGATGAAAAAGAAAATATGATAATTCATAGAACTAATTGCCCGAATGCTATTAATTTTGCATCTAAACACGGCAATAAAATTTTTAAAGCAAAATGGCGTAAAGAAGATTTACAAGTTGGATTTTTAACTAGAATAGAAATTACAGGATTAGATAGAAAAGGTATCTTAGCCAATATTACTAATATTTTTATTACTGATTATAAGATAAATATTCGTGAAATGAAAATGGAGGCTAAAGATGGAATTTTTAAAGGAACCTTTAGTATTTATATTAGTGACTCTCAAACATTAAATGATTTAATTGAAGCAGTAAAAAAAATAGATGGAGTGCAATCTGTTATTAGAGTCAATCGCCCCGAGGATAAAGTCAATCGCTCCGATACTAACTTATAATGCTTGCATATTGCATAAACGATGGTAAAGTCCATCTTTATTTTGATATAGTTGTTGATGTGTTCCTCGTTCCACAATTCTACCTTCGTCCATTACAATTATTTCATCTGCATTCATAATAGTAGATAATCTATGTGCAATTACCAATGATGTTCTTGATTGCATTAATTTTTCTAAGGCTTCATGAACTATTTTTTCTGATTCTGTGTCTAATGCAGATGTAGCTTCATCTAAAAGTAAGATTGGTGGGTTTTTAAGTAATGCTCTTGCTATACTTAAACGTTGTTTTTGACCTCCGGAAAGCTTAGTTCCTCTATCTCCTATTATTGTATTGTATCCATTAGGTAAATCCATAATAAAGTTGTGGGCATTAGCAATTTTAGCAACTCTTATTACATCTTCTAAACTATAGTCTTCCATTCCAAATGAAATATTATACAAAACAGTATTATTAAACAAGATAGAATCCTGTGTTACTATTCCTGATAATCCACGTAAATCATCGATCTTTAAATCTTTTATATTGATGTTATCTATTAATACTTCGCCGGTTGTGCAATCATAAAACCTTGGAATTAAATTCATTAAAGTTGTTTTTCCGGTTCCTGATGGTCCTACAATTGCTATTTTTTTGCCTTTTTCTATTTTTAAATTGATATTATTTAATACAAATGTTTCTTCGTATTTGAAAGATACATCTTTAAATTCAATAGCGTATTTAAACTCTTTAATGGGTTGAGCATCTTCTTTTTCTTCAATAACTTCATCGGCATTGAATATTTCTTCAATTCTATCCATAGAAGCAGCACCTCGTTTAATGTCGTAATATGCTTGTGTTAATGATTTAATGGGGGGTAAAAGCTGAGATAGTATTATTATAAAAACTATTAGAACAGATGCTGATAAACTATTTTCCGTTAAGACTAATCTTCCCCCATATAATATAGCAAGTACAGTTACACCAACTCCTAAAACTTCTGTTAATGGTGATGCAATATCTCTAATTCTATATATTTTAGTCATTAATTTAGTGTAAACTCTATTGCTTTTTCTAAATTCCCTATCAGCAAAATTTATAGCATTAAATGCTTTAATAATACGCAATCCGTCTATACTTTCTTCTACTAACGATATAATATTACCTAAATTAGATTGCCCTTTTTTAGCAGTTTGTTTTAGAGTCCTACTAATAATTCCTATTACATATCCACTTATCGGAATTAATATTAATGAGAATAACATTAGTTTCGGACTTAGAATTATTAATGTAATAACATAAAGAATGATTGTAATAGGCTCACTTACAAAAAACATTAATGTCCCCATTACGGAATGTTCGATTTCTTGGACATCTGAAGTTATCCTAGTTAATAAATCTCCCTTTTTATGATTAGAATAGTAAGATAGCGGAAGTATTAATGTTTTGTGATATAAATCATTTCTAATGCTCTCAATAACTCCATTACGTACTGGGGCAATAAAAAACAATTGTAAATATCTAAATAAGTTTTTTAAAAAAAACAAAGCAATAATAATTAAAGAAACGTAAACTATAGCACTTTCCGGTTTAGATAAGTCTACAAGATTGTTTAGGTTATAGTAAAAATGATCTTTTAATATATTGCTATTAAATAAATTTTCAAAAGTGATTGGGTCGGGTTTTACAATTAAAACTTCTTCTTCCAGAAATAATATATTTAATATTGGAATGAAAAATGCAAATGAGAAAAGTGAAAAAATTGTTGATAGAATTGAAAACAAAAATATCAAAACAATATTACCCTTGTAATGCTTTAAATATTTATTTAATGTTTTTATTAATCCCATTTTTTACTTTTCTTATTTTCTATTAAAAGACAAATTTACTTTAATTTTTGAAACTGGAATATAAGTTGTAATAAAACCGATTAACAAAATAGTAAATAAAACTATTACAAAGTCCATTCCTAATATTTTTACCGGGTAAGTATTTACTATAAAAGATGTACCATCGCCAAATTTAACTAACCCAAAGGTTGCTTGTAAAAAACAAATAATATAGCCTAATATCATACCGGATACACAACCTATAAGCGCTAATACCATACCTTGAGTCAAAAATATTTTTTTTATTGTTTTTACATTTGCTCCTAAAGCATTAAGTATTGCAATATCTTGTTTTTTATTTAGAATTAGTATTGATAATGAGCTTATTATATTAAAAGCTGAAATAAAAATAATCAGTGATAAAAGTAAAAAAATAGCTAACTTTTCAGATTTCATAACCTTGTATAAAGATTCGTTTTGCTGATAAATATTTTTTACGTAGAACGATTCTCCGACAATTTTTTCTATATTTTTTTGAGTTTTTTTGTAATTTTCTCTATCCTTTAATGTAACTTCAATTGAACTAATTTTATCAGTTTCAAATAATTCCTGAGCCGTTACCATAGGAATAAATAAATATTTATCGTCTATTTCTTGTTGAATAGAAAAAATAGTTGCAACATAAATGTTTTTTATTATTAATGATTTTGACGGATTAAGCAGTAATTTTGATGTCCTTTTAGGTGAAACAATAGTAAGCTTTTGAGGTAACATACTTAAATTAATACCTAAAAAATATGAAATTCCATATCCGATAGACGCAAAACCTGCTTGAGGATTAAAATCTGTTCCGGCTGCTATAAAATCTGTTAGTTTCCCATTATCAAAATAGTTGTTTTCTATACCCTTAGCTGTAGCAACTATCTGATTTTCGTTATGTTTAAGTAATACATTATCTTCTAAAACAGATGATGTTAGGGCAACATTCTCTAAATTATTAATTAAAATTAAAGATGTAGAATCAAGGTCAAAAGTTTTACCTTGTTTAGGGTAAATTTTTATATCCGGGCTAAACGATGTATATAAAGAGTCTATTAACTCATTAAAACCGTTAAATACAGATAATACAACAATTAGCGCGGCCGTAGTAACACTAATACCTACAATTGCAATCCAAGATATTAAGTTGATAATATTATGCTTTTTCTTAGATTTAACATACCTAAAACCTATATAAAGCGGTAGGTTCATTCTTTTATTAAGCTTTCTATTTTTTCTATATAATCTAATGAATCGTCTTCAAAAAATTTTAGTTCTGGTATTATTCTAACTTGTTTTCCAATTCTTAGCCCTAATTTATACCTAATCTGATTATGATTATTTCTGATATTTTCTAAGATTTGGTCGTGATCGGTATTTCCAAACATACTTATATATACATAAGCTATTGAAAAATCTTTAGTAATACTTACTTTTGTTACTGTTAACATAGTATTTGGCGCAAGAGCTGCACCTTCTTCTCTAAAAACTTCACTTATTTCTTGTAATATAAGCGATTCTATTTTCTTTTGTCTAATTGTCTCCATAATGCAAAGTTAGCATAAATATTAATTCTGTGCAAACAAGTAATTTCTACTTACAAACGTAGCTTTATTTTACAAAGTATAAAAATTTCCAGGTTTTTTGTAATTCAATTTTTTCAGACTGCTATTTATTTTAAAATTAATCTATTTTGTTCTGCCACTAAAGTTCCAATATTAGTTACAGCCGGTGGAGTAGAAGCGTTATAAGTTTTTTTAGTAACCTTTTTAGATTTTTTATTAAATATTACAATTGAAGATTTAATGTTTGAAGAAATAATTAAAACTACTTCATTATTAGTATTATTACATTTAACATTAGAAATATCTGCAATATCAACCGTTTCAGAAAATATAGTTTTTTTAAATCTATCAAAACATTCAACTTTTCCGTTATTAATAAAAATAAAATCGTTTTTATTATCTTTATCTACATCTTCATAAAAGAAATAGTTGTTTTGATCATACTTATTAAATTCTGTATAAACAGTACTTTTACCTTTATTTATATAAGAAACTCTACCTGTTTTATCATTAGTTAAAAACATCCCCTTTGAGTTAGTTTTATTTTCGTAAACAATAAAATTGTTGGAAGGTGTAAAAGCATTATCTGCAGTAAAATAAGCGTTCCCATTGCTATATAAAAAAGTAATATTATTTTTGTTGTTTAAGTAAGCAATGTAAGTGTTTTTATTAATATCTATTATTTGTACAGGTTTCACTGTAGGCTTAACGTCTTGAATCTTTTTATTGAGTTTTAAATCGTTATTAGAGTTGCTTAGCATATATAGAACATCATCAATCCCAATGTAAAAAAGGTCAAATTTATTAGAATTGCTAATTAGCATACAGATTTGATTTTTAGCTTTCACAGGAATAATAATAGGGAATCCTTTAACGTGATTTCCATTTATATCCAATAAATACAAACGAGTAGTTGTATTAAACATATATTGGATTTTATCATTGTTATAAAAGTCTACTTCTGTAATATCTCCAATAATCCTGCCATCAGCTTTAAAACTCCACTTTTTATTGCCATCTGTAGTAATATAGCTAATTTCGTTATCAGCATCTTGTAAAATAATATTGCCTTGTGTATTAGTGTGATTCTGAACGTGTTGAGGTCCAAAAACAATATTGCTATTTGTAGAGAAAAAAGATATCTGATTAGCATTATTAATATTACTAATTTCTGTAACTCCTGTACTCTCATCAGTTACGTCATTTAACTCTTGCTGTGTTATTGCTTCAGTTGTTTCTTGAATATCTCCAATTTCTTCTACAGATATTTTATTTTCTATATTTGCTTTTCTTGTAAGTTTACTAATAGCTTTATCATTTTTATATTTGTAATTATATGTAGATGCTTGTTGTGCAAATGTTTTAATTATAGACGATGTATTCTCAGATAATTTTTTTCTGTCTTTAGAAGCAGGAATATAAAACGAAATAATTTCTAAAGTAGTATTGGAAAAATAAAAATCATGACTTATCCATTGAGTTTTTCCATCTAATTCGGATTTTTCCAAGATCTTAAAAATAGATGTATTGGACATAGAGAAAATAGCAGTTGAAATTTCATCGCTTTGCAAACCTAAGATTTTTTTATTAATTTTTTTAGGTGAAATATAAGTATAACCTAATAATGATCCTGTGATAAAATCAGTATATTGTGATGCTTTAAAGTTTTGTTTAATTAACAATATCCAATCTCCATTAGAATAAGTGGCAATAACTGTTGGTGCTTGTTTAATCTTTTCAAAAACAACAGTATCAGCATACAATGCATATAAACTATTTTGTATTTGACTGTAATTTTTTAATCTTTCTTGATTGAATTTTTTAAAATCATCAGCAAATAGATAATTAATCATATCACCTAAAGATGCTGACTCTATAACATATTCCGAGTCATTTTTAATGATATTTGAGATTATATCGTAATTCTTCTTTGTGTTTATTTTATATAATGCAAATAAAACACTTGCAACTAATAATAAAATTAAAAGAATTGTTATCGTAAGTCTTAAGTTATTACTTTGTTTCATAAAATTATGAGTTGTTTTGCAAATATAGTATAAAAATTTTAAAGTTTTATTTAGTACTAAAATAGTTTCGTTTGTTTTTTAACACTAAAAGTTTGTCTGTGATATTTAGTTTTACCATGCATAAATATTGCATCTATATGTTGTTTAGTAGGATATCCTTTATTTTGTTTCCAATTATACATAGGAAATTCTTTATCAATCCTAAGCATAAAATCGTCTCTATAAGTTTTAGCTAAAATAGATGCAGCTGCAATATTTTCATAAATACTATCTCCTTTTACAACACATTTATGTTTGATATTTTTATAATTTTTAAATTTATTTCCGTCAACTAAAATAAATTCCGGAGTTTTAATTAATTTATCTAAAGCCATATGCATAGCTAAAATAGATGCATTTAATATGTTTATTTCATCTATTTGATTATTATCTACAAAAGCAACACCGGTTGCAATTGCTTTCTCTAAAATAATGTCTCGAATTTCATAACGTTTTTTTTCTGACAATTGTTTTGAATCGTTAATATCATTTATTTTACAATCAATTGGCAAAATTACAGCTGCAGCAAAAACAGGACCTGCCAAGCAACCTCTGCCAGCCTCGTCGCACCCGGCAATTAATTTATAATCTTCAAAGTAGTTAATCATTTTATTAAAGTTAGAATAAATAAGAAATAACGTTATACTAACGATTAATTGAACTTATTTAAAATAAAAGTAATATTGGTAGTAACAATAATAAGCTAAAAAATATATCCGCATATAGTAATTTCAAATTGTTTAGAACAAACGATATCAATATACTTAATGCCGGGAACGATAACATTATATAAAATAAAGGATTATTAGATATAAATACAAGTAATAAACATGAAAGTGTAACAAAAATAAGTAATGAATATTTAGTTTTTGTAGGGTTATTCATCGTATTAAATTTGAGAAATACAAAAATAGACGAAAATAAAATGATAATAACAAACGCAATTAAATAGATTAGTTTAGATGTAGAATATTCAAAATGAAAAAATGCAAAGTTTATTTTTAATGTTTGTAAGAAAAATATTAATTCTTCTAATCTATTTTGAAAAAATAAAATTATTACCCAAATTAATATAGGTAAAATAAAACCTGTTAATATTATTAGTAAATATCTAAGATTAAACCTTTTAGTTATAAATAAAGAAATAATTATGATTAATAATACGATATATGCATTTATATCCATTAAAAATGCTATACCGGCAAATACCCCGGAAGACATATAATAATTTTCAAAACTTCCTTCTTTAGTTGCTATTTCTAAAAGTCTGCAAATACAAGCAGATAGTAATAACCCTAAGATAATATTGGAATTATATAAACTTAATCCAAATAAAATTGAATAAACTGCCGGTGGCAATAAGGATGTTTTTGAAATCAAAATATTGTCTTTATTCGTTTTATCTATTATTAAGATAGTAACACCTAAAAAAACACTAAATAAGATTCCGGTAAGTAATGGGGAAAAGTTAAACAAAGAGCTAACTAATCTCATTATTGGTGCAGAAGAATTTATTTCAACGTTTATATTAGGAAAAATAAAGCACGGAATTTGAACTGCCAATGCTAAGAATATTAGTATTAGTATATTTTTTGGATATGAAAATTTAAATTGCTTAACAAGCATAGTTTTTTATTTTATTAATAAATATTATAATTTATAATAAATCTTTTCCTAAATCTTTACGTAAATATTTTTGATCAAATGTAATTTTTTCTGAGAGTTTATAAGCATTATCAAAAGCATCTTTAACATTGTTCCCGTAAGCTGTAGCAGTTATCACTCTACCGCCATTAGTAACCAATTTGTTATCTGACAACTTAGTTCCGGCATGGAAAATAATATCATTATTTTCATCAATGTTCTCATTATCAATAAGAATTTCCATGCCCTTATTATAACTTTGAGGGTATCCTTTAGCAGTTAGCATTACTGTTGCAACATTTCTCTTATCTATTTCTATAGTTTTGCCTCTTAAGTTATTATTTGCAGTATCTAAAAATAATTGTACAATATCGGATTTTATTCTGGGGAATACTGATTCTGTTTCAGGATCACCCATTCTACAATTATATTCAATTACATAAGGATTTCCGTTACAATTTATTAATCCAAAAAAGATAAAACCAACGTACTTGATTTCCTCTGCTTGTAAACCTTTAAGAGTAGGTTCAATAATTTTATCCTTTACTTTTGCTATAAATTCATCAGTAACAAACGGAACTGGTGAAATAGAACCCATACCTCCCGTATTTAATCCTGTATCGTTTTCTCCAATTCGTTTATAATCTTTAGCTTCCGGTAATAAAACATAATCTTCTCCATCTGTAATTATGAAAACAGATAATTCTATACCATCTAAAAATTCTTCTATTAACACTTGTTTACTTGCATTCCCAAACTTCTCATTTAAAAGCATGTTTTTTAGTTCTTTTACAGCATCGTCAAAATCGTCTAAGATTAAAACTCCTTTTCCTGCTGCTAATCCATCTGCTTTTAAGACGTATGGTGGGTTCATTTTTTTTAGAAAAGATATTGCCTCTTCTATTTCATTTTTAGTAAATGATTTAAATTTAGCAGTAGGAATATCATATTTTACCATAAAGTTTTTAGAAAAATTTTTACTGCTTTCTAAGAGGGCTGCTTTAGCATTAGGGCCGATGATTTTTAAATTTTCATGTTTTTTATTTAAGTAGTCTGTAATTCCATAAGATAATGGGACTTCAGGACCTACAACAACCATTTCTATATTTTTTTCAGATATAAAATTACTGATATTTGCGAAATCGTTTACATCTATATTAACATTTTCCCCTAAGCTTGCAGTACCGCCATTTCCGGGTGCAATGTAAACCTTTGATGTTAAAATACTTTTGGAAACATTTAATGCTATTGCATGTTCTCTTCCACCGGAGCCAATAATAAGTATATTCATATCTTTTTTCTGCAAAGATAAATTTTTATAACTATCTTTGCAACTAAATTTATATTCGATGAAGAAAAAATTTATTTTAAATTTAATTCTTTTAATAATATTAAATATTTTAATTAAGCCCTACTATGTTTTCTTTATCGATAGAACGGCACAAAACTTAGTTGGTGCACAAGAGTATGGCTTTTACTTTGCTATATTAAATTTTACATTTGTCATAAATATAATTTTAGATATGGGTCTTGTAAACTATAATAATAGGTACATAGCCCAAAATCCTACATTGTTAAAACAAGTATTTCCTCCTTTAGTTACCCTTCGGCTTGTATTAGGTGTAATATATTGCTTAGTAGGGTTTTTTATTGCTGTTCTTATGGGGTATAGAACTCGTCAATTTCAAATGTTGGGAATACTATTATTTAATCAGTTCCTCTTATCGTTTATCCTATATTTAAGATCTAATATATCTGGATTGATGAAGTTTACTACAGATAGTATAATATCTGTTATAGACAAACTTATTTTATGTGTTATTTGTACGGTAATGTTTTTAAATACTAGGCTAAAACTAAATTTTAAAATAGAATGGTTTGTCTATGCTCAAACTATATCATATTTAATTACTGCCTTAATTGCTTTTATAATAGTTGCAAAAGATTCCAGCTTTAAAAAATTGGAATGGGATACAAAATTATTTAAAAAAGTCTTAATAAAAAGTTTACCATATGCTATATTACCTATATTAATGTCGTTTTATTATAGAATAGATATGGTATTATTATCTAATTTAATACCTGGTGCAACAGGAGAAACTTATGTGGGTGTTTATGCACATTCATTTAGAATAATAGAAGCTTTAAATAACTTTGCATATTTATTTGCAGTCTTACTATTACCGTTATTTGCAAGGTTAATAAGTGAAAATGAAAGTGTACACGAATACGTACGACTAAGTACAAACTTTTTGGTAGTTTTTGTTTTTACGTTTGTAACGATTATTTTTTATTATGCATTACCAATCATAGATGTATTATATAAAGAAGAAATAGAATTATCTGCTAAAGTATTTAATATTTTGATATTTAGCTTGCCGGGAATGGCTTTATCCTATGTTTATGGAACTTTATTAACTGCAAACGGGAGCTTAAAAAAATTAAATACAATTGCTTTTATTGGGATGATTTTAAACGTATCTTTAAATTTATTATTAATTAGAAAATATAATGTAATAGGATCGGCAATTTCCAGTGTAGTTGCACATACAACAGTAATTACCATTCAAATAATAACTGTTGTCAAAATGTTTGATTTTAATATTAATTTAAAAGTAATTAGCAATAAACTGTTGTTTATTATTTCTCTATATATTATAGGCTTCTTAATTCTAAAATATGTACCTTTTGAATGGTACTATAAACTGTTATTGCATATTTTTGTTGCAATTTTTCTATCTCTAATTTTCAAATTAGTTAATTTAAAAGGTTTAGTTAAATTAATAAAATCTGATGAAGAATAATTTTGATTATCTTTGCAAATTAATTGTATAAATTTTGTATTTTTACAAAATTTTTATCATAACTTTTTTTTAAAAAATTTTGATAGTTATTGATTGATGGAAGATAAAATAAAATTAAAATATAATTCATCTTTTATTTTATGTATTTTAAAAAAATACATAAAATTATTTTTATTTATTTTTGTTTTAACAGTACTGTGTGCAGTAGTATTTTCTTCTCCTCTATTTATTAAATCAAAATATAAATCTACATTAATTATGTTTCCATCTGCCAGCAGTTCAATTTCTAAGGCTTTGCTTACAGATCAGGTAGATGTAAGTCAAGATGTGTTACAATACGGAGAAGATGAACAAATAGATAGAATGCTTCAGATATTAAATTCCAATTTAATCAGAGATAGAATAATAGAAAAGTATGATTTATTAAATCATTACAATCTAATAAATCACAAATATAAATACACAAAACTCTATAAGAAGTATAAAAAGAATATCAAATTTAAACGTACCGAATACATGGCAGTTTCGGTAGTCGTTTTAGATACTGATCCTGAGTATGCAGCAAATATTGCTAATGATATAGGAAGATTATATGATACAGCTTGCGTATTAATGCAAAAAGATAGAGCTAATCAAGCTTTATATATTGTAGAAGAAGCTTTAAGAGCTTCTACTCATAATATTAAGGTTATGGAAGATTCGTTAGCTCAATTAAGAAAATTAGGAGTAAACGATTATGAATCTCAATCGGAAGTGTTAAATCAGCAATTGGCTATAGAGTTAGCTAAGATGAACACTAAAGGAGTTAAGCTAATTCAAGAAAAACTGGACACCTTAGCAAAATATGGTACTCCGTACGTATCTATTTCCAATCAATTAGAGCACGATAAAATGCAATTGAGTTTGCTAAAATCTAAACTTGAAGAAGCTAAAATAGATGCAGAACAGCAATTAACTCAAAAATTTATTGTGTCTGATGCATTTATCGCAGAAAAAAAATCGTATCCAATCAGATGGTTAATCGTTTTTACTTCTGTAATTGCAACGTTTTTATTTACTTTGATAGTAGTGATAATTTTTGAAAATTTAGATATTAATGCAAATAATAGAGAATAATATTTAAATGAAGTATAGTTTGAACAACAAAATAATAAAAAAAAGATATAAATAAAGTAAAGTTATGGAAAACAATTTATCTGGGAAAAAACTTTTAGATGTATTACTTAAACGAAAAGTGCATATTGCTATAATTACATTTATTGGATTAATTATAGGTGTTATATTTTCGGGACCTAAATTTATTGTACCAAAATTTAAATCTACGGCTATAGTGTTTCCTTCCAATATTCAATCATATGCAGAAGAAAGCGAAACAGAGCAGTTAATGCAATGGTTTAACTCCGATGACATCAAATTAGAAATTATAGAAAAATATAATTTATACGATCATTATAAAATTAAAAAGGGTAGTCCTAAATCTTTAGCATATGTGCTTAAAGAGTATAATAGCAATATTAAAATTGAGCAAACGTCTAATCAGGCTATTAAAGTTATAGCTTTAGATAAAGATCCCCAATTAGCATGTGATATTGCTAACTCAATAGTAGAAATAACAAGTAGAATTATTGATTCAACTCATAATTTTTTATTTGCAGAGGTAATTAAAACTTATGAGAAAACTTTAAAAGAGCAAAATTATATTATTGATAGTTTAGGAAAAGATTTAAAGGAATTTGATAAAAATGGTAGTATTTTAAAAAATATTTTTTCCGGCAAAGGTGGATCAAGTGAAGATACTATAACATCGGATTATTTAACTAAACTATTTAAAGTGAAATCGTATACTGCAGGTTTAGAGGAATTTATTCTTGAATATACAAGAGCTTTATCTGAATACAATAGAGAGTTTACTCACTATTCATTAGTTCAAAAGCCTTATCCTGCAGACAAAAAATCATACCCGGTCAGATGGTTAATAGTATTAGCTGCTGGAGTTGTTATGTTTTTTGTATCATATGCAACATTTATTGTTTTAGATAGTAATTCAGAAAAAAAGAACGATTAATTAATTGAAAGAAAAAAATAAATTATATTATATTTACGGTATAAGTACAATTTTTGTTTTAATTGTAGCATATTGTATAGCTAAGAACATTCCTTTTGTACCATTAGCAATACCATTAATTATTATTGGATTTGCATTATACTTTTTTGCATACGATAAGGTTTTATTATTAATAGCTTTACTTACACCAATTTCCATTGAATTAGGAAGTAAGGAATTTGGGTTTACTATAAGTTTCCCTTCCGAAGTATTGCTGATTCAAATGGTAATTATGGTGTTTTTAAAATTCCTATCCGACAGAAAAATCGACAAGCAATTTCTTAAGCATCCAATTACTATATTAATAATTCTGAACCTGATTTGGATGTTTATTACAACATTAACCAGCGAAATGTTTTTAGTTTCATTTAAATACTTTTTAGCGAGGTTGTGGTTTGTAATTCCATGTTATTTTGTTGGAGTAGAAATCTTTAAAGATCAAAAGAACATAGAAAAATATAATTGGGCATATATATTTTCTTTGTGTATTGTAATAGTTTATACTTTAATAAGACACTCTGCAAGAGGATTTTCTCAATCTTCAAGCGTATTGATAATGAGGCCATTATTTCCGGAACACACTTCTTATGGTGCAATGCTAGTATTTGTAGTTCCATTTTTAGTGTTTTCGTTATTTAGAACTGGCAAAAAACCTATTTATAAAATAATAACTGCTTGTGTATTAGTGTTAGTACTAGCAGGATTAATTTTTTCTTTTACCAGAGCTGCATGGTTAGGAGGGATAATAGCTTTAATAATTATTATTTTATATCTTTTTAAGGTTAAATTACGATATATTTTAAGTGTAGGAATTTTATTTTTTGTTTTGTTTTTTGCTTTCCAAGAACAAATCATAGTTGCCTTAAAAAAGAACTCACAAGATTCCAGTCAAAATTTTATAGAGCACGTGCAGTCTATGAGTAACATCTCCACGGATGCATCTAATTTAGAGCGTATCAATAGATGGCAATCGGCAATCAGGATGTTTAAAGAACGTCCGCTGGTTGGATGGGGACCGGGAACATATCAGTTTGTATATTCTCCGTTCCAACGTTCTCAAGAAAAGACCATTATTAGTACTAATGCCGGAGATGGCGGAAATGCACATAGCGAATACTTAGGTACATTATCTGAACAAGGGATAATTGGATTGATAATAATAGTGATTTTATATATAACTATGATTTATACAGCGAATAAAGTGTTTTGGAAATCTAAAAATAAATTTGACAGGTACATGAGTTTAACATGTATGTTGGCTTTAGTCACATATTTTGTTCATGGATTTTTAAATAATTTTTTAGATATTGATAAAGCTGCTGTTTTATTTTGGTTATATGTAGCAATTATTGTATCTTTAGATTTAAAATACAGAAATGAACACAAAAAATTATCAGAAAATAGTAAATCAGATTCCGAGTAATGTTAAATTAGTTGCAGTTTCAAAAACTCAACCCTTAGAGAACATTTTAGCAATATATAATTCGGGACAACGTATCTTTGGCGAAAACAGACCTTTAGATTTACGTGATAGATACGAAGCATTGCCAAAAGACATTGATTGGCATTTTATAGGTCATTTACAAACCAACAAAATAAAATATATTATACCCTTTGTAAAGCTAATACATAGCATCGACTCTATTAAGCTTTTAAAAAATGTAAATAATTCTGCTCAAAAACATAATAGAGTAGTAGATGTATTGTTACAATTCCATATAGCAGACGAAACTACCAAACAAGGATTTCAGTTGACCGAAATCCAAGAGTTTATTAAAAACGATGGGTTAAACGATCTAAAAAACGTCAATATTGTTGGAGTAATGGGTATGGCAACTAATACAGATGATATAAATCACGTTAGAACAGAATTTAAAAACTTAAAAAATATTTTTAATTCTTTAAAAGAAGAATTCTTTAGTACTAAAGAAGATTTTAAGGAAATTTCTATGGGTATGACTAACGATTATCACATTGCTATCGAAGAAGGTTCAACAATTGTTAGAGTAGGACGAGCAATATTTAACGATAATATAGAAATTTAAATTATTATTGAACGTCATGTTTTAGGTATGAAAAAAAGTACATTTACGATTGTAACATTAATTATTTTGATAATATTATTTTATTTAAATATATTTATTGGAAAAGTAAATGTAAGTTTTTCTGACTTTCTCGCCTTTTTATTTAACCCTGAAAAAATAGATATAATTAAAAGCGTAATAGTATCTTCCAGACTAAATAGTACTATTACTGCATTCGTGACCGGAGCTGCGTTAGCGGTATCAGGGCTATTGCTTCAAACTTTATTTAAAAATCCGTTAGCAGATTCTTCCATATTAGGTATAGGATCAGGAGCAAGTTTGGGGGTGGCATTAGTTATACTATTCTTAGGATCTAATCCAATAGCTTATATGTCGGTATCTTCAACTCTTACAAATAAAACAATAGTTACTATTGCATCTTTATTGGGAACTATTCCTATCTTATTAATACTTTTAGCAGTTTCTAAAAGAACTAACAATAATTTAGTAATATTGATTACAGGAATTATGATAGCATTTATTAATTCATCATTAATAGCTGTATTGCAGTTTTTTAGCAGACGCGAAAGTTTACAATCTTATATGTTGTGGGGTATGGGAAGTTTTTCGAACATCCCTACGAATTTAATAGGTTGGTATAGTATTCCATTAATACTGGTAACGTTATCATCGTTATTTTTAATAAAGCCCTTAAATGCAATTTTATTAGGAACTGATTATGCTAAAAACTTAGGAATCAATATAACTAACTTAAACTTTTTTTGTATTTTAATATCAGGAATAATAATAGGGTTAACTACTGCTTATTGTGGCCCAATTAGTTTTATCGGATTAGCAGCCCCTCACATAGTTAAAATGTCTACAAAACAAGCAAATCATAAAATTCTTTTACCTTATACGATGGTTTTTGGAGGTTTATTTGCAATGTTTTCCTTGTTTATTACCAGACTGCCGGGTTTAGATGGAGCTTTGCCTATAAATGTAATAACATCATTAGTAGGAGCTCCTATTTTGATTAAGATTTTATTTACTCCTACAATTTCAAAAACATGATTAAGATAGAGAATATTACTACCGGATATAAAAGTCTTAGACGAAAAGGTAAAGATAAAGCAATTCATTCTAATTTAAATCTGGAAATTAAAAAAGGAGAATTAATTTGTTTAATAGGAGCCAATGGCTCAGGTAAGTCCACATTAATTAAAACGTTAAATGGGAGTTTAAAACCTTTAAAAGGTAATATACAAATAGATGGAATAAATCTTAACAAAATCAATCCAAACGATTTAGCAAAAAAAATAGGTGTAGTATTAGCAACTTTCCCTACAATAGATAATATTAAAAGCAGTGAAGTAATTGCTATGGGACGATATCCGTATTGTGGAATGTTCGGAAAACTAAACGAACACGATAATGCTATAATAGACCAGGCAGTGCAAGCTGTAGGAATTTCCAAACTCTATAATTTGTATTTTAATCAAATGAGCGACGGCGAAAAACAAAAAGTAATGATTGCTAAAACGTTAGCTCAAGAAACACCATATATAGTCTTAGATGAGCCATTAGCATTTTTGGATTATCCGTCACGTTTAGATATAATGACACTCCTAAAAAATCTGGCTAAAAACCACAATAAAGGAGTCCTTTTTTCCACTCACAACCTGGAGATGGCATTAGACGTTTGCGATATTATTTGGTTAATGGATAAGAAAGGAAACTTTGCACAAACTTCTCGAGATGCAATCACACACAATCTATTAGAAAAATATTTTAACAAACAAACTGCGGATAGTTTAATTTTGGATTAATTTTGTTAATCATGGGAAGCCATCCCAAACATCTCGATTAAATTATAGTATTTTCCTTCGCCGATATTTTTGTGCAACCTGGCATTAATTAAATCTTGGAGGATTATTTCCGGTTCAACAACATCTTCAATATAATATGGAGATTTAGAAGTATTACAATAAATAATTTTGTTGTTTTTTACTGCTTTAAAATATTGATAATAATCGTTTTGAGATGTAATATCAGATAATTTCACCTTATGCGGGGAAGATGTCATAACTCTCCAATATTCTGTTTCGGAACCTTTAGTAATTGCAGTTTCTAAATCAACGGAAAAGCTTCCACTATTTTCATTATCTTTATAGATATAGTTAAAACCTGCATCTTTGTATAAATTGGCAATGTAGCTCTGTCCACCGGAAGAATACCAATAGCCTTGATATTCCATAAAGTCGCAAATAGTAGCATTTTCATCTACTTCAAGAGAATATTTTTCTATTAATGTTAAATAGTTATGTTCTATTTCATTAAATACATCACTTGCTTTTTTATATTCACCTAATAATAAACCAAAAATTTTTATCCATTCAGCTCTACCTAAGGCAGTTTGTTCTAAATACTCTACTATAGGGATTATTTTTAAACCTGCAGCAGCTAAACCGTTGTTGTTTTGATATTCAAAACCGGTAATAGTAATAAAATCCGGGCTTAAATTAATTATTATTTCGTTTTTAGCATTAACTCCTAATGTTATTTGCTCTACATTATCTAAATTCATTCTATTTAATATGTCAGCATCTTTATAATAATTTATATCCGGAATTCCAATTATTTTATCTATAAACCCAACTTTTTCCATAAATGCTATGTGGGTAGTTGAAAAACAAGCTATTTTGTTTTTGTTATTTAGCTCTTTTTTAGGTAAAGTAATCTTACTTAGTAGTTTGGCAGTGTCTGCAGGATCTCTAATTATTACATTATAAATAGAATCCGCATCATAAATTACAAATCCCTTAGCATATTTTGTTTCAAATTTTAAGTTATTTTCTTCTGATATATTATTTTTACATCCCAATAAAAAAATTACTAAAATTACTGTTAGCATGGGAAATCGTAATAATTTCATAACAATTAGTTTTTAAATTTTTAATAAAATTTTTACAAAGATATAATTTAAATAGAAATTTTTATTGTATCTTTATAAAATTATAATAATAATCTAAAATGGGATATATTACTTTTGATAAATCATCGATGGTAAACCTATCATTTGGTTTAAACAGAGAGGTTTTACGTACTAATAGAGCAGGTGCTTACGGGTCGAGTACTATAATAGATTGTAATACTCGGAAATATCACGGTTATTTGGTTGCTCCTCAACCTAATGTTGATAACGATTTGCACGTTTTGCTATCATCGTTAGACGATACTATAATTCAGCATAAAAAGGAATTTAATTTATCTGTACACAGATATTCCGACGATAAAGGAGGTTGTTATTTTCCTAAAGGACATAAATATATCAGTGAATTTAATTTAAATCCTGTTCCTTCTATTACTTATAGTGTTGGTGGTGTAGTGCTTAAAAAGGAGCGTATGAATACTGTTAACGATACTCAATGCATGATAAGATACACACTTTTGAAAGCTCATTCGAAAACAACTTTAAGGATTAGGCCTTTATTGGCTTTTAGAAGTCGTCATAGTTTATCTAAGGCTAATTTTTATGTAAATAAAAATTATTGGGAAGTAGAAGGTGGTGTTAAATTTAAAATGTATGAGAATTATTCAGAATTGTTTTTTCAAATAAACAAGCCATTTGAATACGTTCATGTACCGGATTGGTACTATAATTTTGAGTACGAAAAAGATAAAGAAAGAGGATACGATTATTTAGAAGACTTATTTAATCCGGGTTTTTTTGATATCCCTTTAGAAGTTGGTAAAAGCGTAATAGTATCTGTAGCTACTTCGGAATGTAATATTAAAACTTTAAATAGTAAATTCAATAGAGAAAATTCCATTAGAGTCCCAAGGGATAGTTTTTTTAATTGTTTAATAAATTGTGCCCAACAATTTATAGTAAATAACAATGGAAACTTAAAAGTTATTGCCGGATATCAGTGGTTAGGAGAAATCCCAAGAGAAACTTTTATATCTTTACCCGGTTTAACATTTGCTCAAAAAAGAGAAGATAGTTTTAGAAAAGTATTAAATGATATGCTTAAAGATATGAAAGACAACAATTTTGAGCAATATTATATTACTTCTCAACATACATCTTCCGCAGATGAATCACTATGGTTTATTTGGGCAATTCAAAGATATGCTATTCATTATAAAGCTAAAGCAAAAGATTATATTAGTAAATATTGGTGGAAGTATATTAAACAAATATTAAATATTTACAAAAAAGGGAATAATGATATATTTATAGATAAGAATAGCTTATTATATCAGTATAAAAAAGACTCACCTTTAACTTGGATGGATGCAATAGTAGATAATAAGTGTGTAACTCAACGTGGAGGATATGCTGTAGAAATAAATGCTTTGTGGTATAATGCCATTTGTTTTGCTTTAGATATTGCAAAAACAAGGAATGATCAAAAATTTATTGATGAGTGGGAAGATTATAAAAATAAATTAGGAAATGCAATTGTAAATAATTTTTACAATGAAGAAGAAGTTTGTTTATGCGATTATTTTAATAAAGATATTAAGGATTGGACTATTCGACCTAATCAGTTAATTGCAGTTGCATTACCTTATTCTCCTTTTAATGATGATATCATTTTAAAAGTAATTAAAAATGTAGAGGCGGAATTATTGACTCCAAGAGGTATAAGAACTTTATCTCCTCGATACAGTTATTATAAACCGAAATACGAAGGGAGCCATAATAATAGGGGATTGGCACAACATAACGGAGTGGCATATCCATGGTTATTTATGTTTTATATAGATGCATACTCTAAATTGTATGATGAAAAGAGTACTAAAGCTAAAGTGAAAAAAATTATCCAAGATTTTGAACCTGAAATGGCATATGGTGGTTTAGGTGCAATATCGGAAGTGTATAATGGAGATCCTCCTTATGAAGGTGGCGGAACTATTTCTCAAGCAGTAAATGTTTCTGCATTACTGTGGTTAATGCATATTTATGGATTTAAAAACTTAAAGGAAAAAATATGAGAGTTTTAATGTTTGGATGGGAATTTCCTCCGCATATTACCGGTGGTTTAGGTACTGCATGTTATGGAATGGTTAAAGGTTTGTATAAAAATGATGTAAAAGTTACTTTTGTAGTTCCTAAAGCTTATAACGATGAAGATACATCCTCAATTAAATTAGTTAATGCGAGTGATGTGGAAATAGATGTACGCAATTCTATGTTTTTAGATCAAATTGATAAATTTACGTATATACAAGTTAAATCGTCGTTAATTCCTTATATAGGTCCTAGAGAGTACGAATCTTATTTAGAAAAACTATCTTCCGGTAATATTCAGAAAGAAAGTAGTATTTATAATCCTAAATATGAGTTTTCAGGGAAATATGGTGCAAATTTATATGACGAAGTTGCTCGATATGCATTGGTTGCAACGGAAATAGCCCAAACTGAAGATTTTGATATTATTCATGCACATGATTGGCTTACTTATTCTGCAGGAATTGCTGCAAAAAAGGCATCAGGGAAACCGTTAGTAGTTCACACTCATGCTACAGAGTTTGATCGCTCAGGCGAAAACGTAAACAGCTTAGTGTACAATCTGGAAAAAAATGGAATGCAAGCTGCCGATAAAGTTATAGCAGTTAGCAATTTAACTCGAAATATTATTATCAACAAATACGGAATTAATCCGGATAAAGTAGTAACTGTACATAATGCCGTGGAACCTGCAGATAATAAAAACATAGAAGATGTAAAAAAGAATGTTAAAGAAAAAGTTGTTACCTTTTTAGGTAGATTAACATTCCAAAAAGGTCCTGAATATTTTATAGATGCTGCAAAATTAATCTTGGAAAAAGATGAAAATGTCAGATTTGTAATGGCAGGATCCGGCGATTTAATGGAAAAGTTAGTAGATTATGTAGCAACTTTAGGAATATCTGATAAATTTCACTTCACGGGCTTTTTAAAAGGCGGCGATGTAGATAAAATGTTTGCTATGAGTGATGTTTTTGTGATGCCATCCGTATCGGAACCTTTTGGAATAGTTCCCTTAGAGGCTATGAATATTAATTTACCGGTAGTAATTTCGAAACAATCGGGTGTAGCCGAAGTTTTAGAACATGCATTAAAAGTAGATTTTTGGGATGTAAATGCCATTGCCGATTCTATCTATGCATTACTTCATTATCAACCTTTAATAAACATGTATAAAGAGCAAGGTAAAATAGAAGTTATCAACCTAAAGTGGGAAAACGCATCGGCAAAAATAAAAAAAGTTTACAGTGATGTATTAACAGAAAAAAATTAAATTATGAAACAAATTTGTTTGTATTTAAGTGCTCATCAACCATTAAGATTAAGAACATATCGTTTTTTTGATATGGGAGTAAACCATAACTATTACGATGATTTTTTAAATAAATCTTTACTAAAAAAAACAATCAGTAATTGTTATTTACCTGTAAACAATATGCTATTAAACTTAATTGAGGAGTATGGCGATAAAGTAAAAATATCTTTATCTATTTCCGGTTTATTATTGGAGCAATTAAAGTGGTCTTCTCCGGAAACTATAGAAAGTTTTAAGAAATTGGTAGATACAGGTAATGTAGAGATAATTAGCGAGCCTTATAATAATAGTTTAAATAGTTTATTGGAAAATAAAAATTTATTCAAACAATCTATTAAAAAGCAAAACAAATTATTGAAAGACCTATTTAACGTTAAACCAAAAGTGTTTAAAAACACGGAATTATTATTTTCTGATGATATTGCTGATGTAGTAGAAGAATTAGGTTTCGAAGCTCAAATAATAGAAGGTGCTAAACACGTTTTAGGATGGAAATCTCCTGATTTCTTATACTGTAGCGGCAAAAATCCAAGATTAAAATTATTGAATAGAAATTCCAATTTAAGTGACGATATTGCATTTAGATTTACGGATTCTAATTGGGATCAATATCCGTTAACAGCAGAAAAATATTTACATTGGTTAAATGTAAACTTCAATAACGATAAAGGCGAATTTGTTTTATTGGGGATGGAGTATGAAGTACTTGGAAATATTCATACAGTAAATTCTGGAATACAAGAATTTTTCAAATATTTTATTATAAATATAGCAAAAAGTCAGGATACTAAATTAGTTACACCATCAGAAATTTTGTCAACAAGCAATCCGACAGGTCAGTTATTTATTCCTGATCCTATTACATGGTCGGATGAAGAAAAAGACATTAACTCTTGGCTTGGTAATGATTTACAAAAAGATGCATTCGAAAAGTTATTTGTCTTGGCTGATAAAGTTAGCAAAAGTAATGATGATGAAATAATCAAAGATTTTAACTTTTTACAAGATGCTAATAATTGGCTATTTATGTGTACAAAACTATTTTCAGCACAAAATAAAAGAATGATAGATAGCCCGTACGATACTCCTTACAACGCATATATTAATTTTATGAATGTAGTATCGGATTTAGCCATAAGAGTTAACGAATCAAAAAATACTAAGAAATCTTCTAAAAAATAGATTATTAGTTGGAAATCATATTTGGTGTTTTTCAACTAATAATCTAAGAAAATCAGTATATATTATTTGTTAAAACGAATCAATATATCGCTACTCCAATGCTTTTATCGCAGTTTTTGCAACTTGTAGTGCTGTATTTCGATGATCGGCGTAGAGGTTATATATTCCGTCTTCACTAAGGACACCGCATTTTAAATCTTGCGGAAAAACGTTTTCATTACTGTCTTTTACATCCTCATGCCATTCGGGACTGCTATAGTAATCCATCAATCGCTTAAAGTCCGAAATAGTTTCGTCCCATTCCTGACAAGCTTTATCTAAGGTTTGAATTATTGAATGCATTTTATCAAAAATTCGCTCCATTTCTTCTATGTTTTTTATTCTATCTGATAAATTCATATTTGCATTAATTAAAAAACTAATTAATGCGAAGTTACTAATTTTTTAGATTGTTTTTGATGATTTTTTAATTTTGCTTTAACATTGATATGTCTGAAGGAAAATTCTTATCTTTTTTTAATCCAATCCAACATAACCTTTAAAGCTTTTGGAGAAATAGTTTGTTCTATAATTGCATATTCTGCCGGTAATCCAGTTTCAGATTCTTGAAATAAATGGTTTAAACCTTTTATTTCTACAATTTTAAAGTTCTTATTTCTCCTTTTATTTAATGCAGATTTAATTGCGGAAAGATTTTCTTTGGCAGGAACTTGTAAGTCTTTTGAACCGTTAATTGCTAAAACAGGAATATCAACCTTTTCAAGTACTGTGCTTGGGTCGTGATTGATAAAATATCTCATCCATGGACTTGTTAATTGAGATATTATCATGTTTTTTTGAACTTCTTTTTGATCTGCAGTAAGAGATGTGTCTTCAGAAAACACTTTCTCAAAATAGTCATCTAGTATAGTTTCTAATGAATCTGCATTTTTATTGTGGATAATTAATTCAATTGCCTTTCGGTTAATTTCTTCTTTTTTTGCCAATTCTTCATCGCTGTACCCGGAAGCTTTATTTATTGCGTAAGACTGCATTAAAATCAATTCATAGCCCGGAACACCTGTTCCTGCCATTAAAACTATATATGAAACATTTTTATTTCGCACTGCAACCATAGGAGCAATAATTCCTCCTTCGCTATGTCCAATTAAGCCTATCTTATTTTTGTTTATATCATTTCGAGTAAGTAGATAATTTACGGCAGCTTCTACATCATATGATAAATCTTCTGTTGTTGCTGAATTAAAATCTCCCGAAGATTCTGCAGTTCCTCTGTCATCAAAACGTAAAACTCCGATTCCATTACGTGTAAGATAATCTGCAATAACTAAAAACGGTTTATGTCCTAATAATTCTTCATCTCTGTTTTGTGGACCGCTTCCGCTTATCATTACTGCTACCGGATACTTACCGTTTTTTGAAGGTAAAGTTAACGTCCCTGCAAGAGTAACATTATCCCTATTATTTGTAAAAACTACATCTTCCGAATAGTATGGAAATGGAGGTGTTGGCTCTTGAGGTCGTTTGATTTCAGCTTTAATAACTTCATTTCGTGTAAGCTTAAGCGGAATTTCTACTCCCATTTGATTGAAAACACCTTTTATAGTATCATTTTTAAATACTCCTTTGTATTCTGCTCCTATTGAATTGATTTTAATCGTAAGTTCATTTTCTCTAAACAATGTTTCATCACATGGAATGCCTTCTACTCCTTGATCTGGGCTGTCAAGTTTTGCTGAATAGTCATCATCGTTTTGTTCTATATTGAATATTATTCTTAACTGCATACCGGGTATTTCAAGAATACCATTCCATTTTCCGGTAATATCTTGTGCAAATGAGGAAGCAAATATTAATAAACTTGCTATCAAAATAAGGAAAATATTTTTTCTCATAATTATTTAATTTATTATATGCTTAATCAATATTTTAGAAAAAATTTCTGCAAGTATTAATGCAATTGTAAACACAAAACCAACTTTGGAACCCTTACCACCGGTAGAAACCTTAAATCCGTTAAACATCAAGGCAATAAACCATATTGTAATAGGTATGGATATTATAGCAAAGATAATTAGAGGAATAGATGAAAAAACGATCATGGGATTTGATAAAATTTCTTCAGTTGACGGATATTGAATAAATAATGAAAAAATTGCAAGTATTAAATATGGAGCTCGTGCTAATGTCATTGTTCCTAAGATATCTACAAAACGAGTTTTTCTTGCAATCAACAAACTGCCTAAATACATTATTATTACTATTGATATCAAATCAATGGCAAGAATTATAAATGCTTGTGATATGGAATGTTCATAAAAGTGTGCGTCAAGAACGCCATCAAAAACCAACTCACCAAACCAACCTAAAATACCGGATATAATTACTATAATAATCCCAATAAAAAACGAATGCCAACCTGCAATTTTTACAAATGGATTCCAAATAAGATTAAATTTATTTTTCATAATTCTTGATCCTTTCTATTATTTCATTCAACATGTTTCTTACTGTAGGGTAGCTTAATTTTAGTTCAGCAGCCATATCCTTTATACTGCCGCTATTTTTGACAAATTGTAAAATAAATTTCTGATCTTCATCAGATAGTTGTGCTAATACTGGAAGTTCATATAAACCGCTAACCTCGGTTTCACAATTTTCACATTGTAACAGTTTAACTTTTAATTGAGCTTTACAACTCGGACATGAAATAGGTAACATGATTTTTTAATTTATATTAATCAATAATTCTTTATTTTTTTGCAAATATAATAATATATTTTAATAAATTGAATGTTAAGTTTAATAATATTTATTTTATCTTTAATTATATAAACATCTTGTTTAATATTATTTGTATTTGATTGGAATTATTTATTAGATGAAATGATACCAAAAAGTAAAATTTCTGTTATAAAATTAACAAAGAGATGGGGTAGTTGGATTATTCATATTTCAATTAAAAATAATATGAATAAAATTGGGAGATATAGTTTTGTTTTTTTGCTATTCAGAAATTTTCAAGGAAAATTTTCTGATGGGGAAGTGTTTAATTTACAAGTGAAAGATTTTGAAAGTCGGTACTTGTTCCAAACACAATAAATGCTAAATGTCCCCCAGACACCTATGGTTAAGGGGGACATCGGATATCACCAATAGCTTAATATGAAAATATCATCATATTAGTCCTACACATTTTTTTGTTTATTAATTTCTAAGTGTTGATACTCTCTAATACTTGTACTTTCTTTTAGAGATTCGCTTAGGTGTGCCATCTTCATTGAAATCTGTAGATTGTATCAAATTTCCTTGGTTGTCATATTTATACTCAGATTGAATTTTATAATCAAGTGATTCGTCTGAATTATAACGGTTTTCTTCAATTAAATTTCCGATATTATCGTAAACATATTTTGTTTTATTTGCATAACCTGAATTAATGCTGCTGCTTTCTTCTATTAAGTTTCCTTTATTATCATATACAAATTTTTCTTTATATTCATAATTATAATGGTCCCCTTTTTTAGGACAACAAAATTAAAAACTTAACGTATAAATAATTAAAAGTTGTCTTATGGAAAGAAGTTCAAGAAAAAAGTTTAGCTCCTCTTTTAAATCAAAAGTGGCATTAGAAGCTGTTAAGGGGTTAAAAACGATTAACGAGATTGCTTCCGAGTACGGATTACAGCCGTCTCAAGTATCAGAATGGAAGCGAGTTCTTATAGAAAATATGCCGGAACTGTTTGAGAGGAAAAGTCAGTCTAGGGAGAAACATTTTGAAAAAGAGAAGGAGGAATTATTGAAAATCATTGGCAGTTTAAAGGTTGATAATGATTTCTATAAAAAAAAATTAAAACCCTATCTGTAAAAGAGCGCAGAGCGATGGTGGATCCCAAGGACCCAACATTAAGCATTGTTAAGCAATGTATTTTGTTATTTATTAGTCGATCAGGGGTTTATTATCAGCCTGCTAGTGAGAGCGAGTTAGATTTACAGATCATGTTAGAGATAGATAAATATTTCACTTTATATCCATTTTATGGGACTAGGAGAATGTCAGACCATTTAAAGGAAAAGGGCTATCATGTGGGAAGAAAAGCGATAAGATCCTATTACATTAAGATGGGAATAGGGGCAATTTATCCCAAAAAGAAGCCCAATACAAGTGAACCTAATAAAGAACATAAGGTTTATTCATATCTATTAAGAAACTTGAAAATAGAGCGTAAAAATCATGTTTGGGCAACAGATATTACATTCATTCCAATGCCCAAAGGACACATGTACCTTTGCGCGATTATAGACCTGTATTCTCGATATGTCCTTTCCTGGAATATTTCAAACACCATGGATACAGCACTTTGTATAGGAGTCTTAAAGGATGCACTACAACATCACGGTAAACCAAAAATATTCAATTCTGATCAAGGGAGTCAATTTACTTCTCCTAACTTCACAAATATTCTTGAAGATCAAGGTGTTATGATTAGCATGGACTCTGTAGGAAGAGCTTTGGATAATATATTTATTGAAAGATTGTGGAGAAGCGTTAAATACGAATGTATTTACCTCAATGCATTTGAAAATGGAGTTCAACTATACCAGGGATTAGAGCAATATTTTAAGTTTTATAATTGCGAAAGGAAACACCAATCACTTGATTATCAAACACCTGAAAAATTATTTAAAAAAATGTGTAAAACACTTGAAAGTTTCAAAAAGATCTCTAACTTTTGCAAAGTTAAAGATTTAAGTTCTTTGAAAAATAAAGTATTAACAAATTAAAAAAACTGTCCTAATAAAAGGGGACACTTAATATTATCTGAATCACTCCTGCTTACTTCTACTATATTACCTTGATTGTCATACAATTTTTTTTCTTTATATTTAATTAATCCCTCTGAATCATACGTGTTTTTTTCTATTAAATTTCCTTTATCATCATATGAATATTTCACTATATACTCAGGAGAACCATTTGAATCATATTTGCTATTTTCTATTAAATTTCCGTTATTATCGTATACATTTTTCTCTTTATACTTAATTAATCCTTCTGAATCATATGTGTTTTTTTCTATTAAATTTCCTTTATCATCATACGAAGATTTCTCTATATACTTAAGAGATCCCTCTGAATCATATGTTATATATTCTATTACATTACCTTGATTGTCGTACTCATAAATCGCAATAGATTTATTAGAAAAATCAATGATTCCTTGTATTAAATTTCCCTTATTATCGTATGCATATCTTGTTCTTTCATTAGTTCCATCATGACAATGATATCTTTTTTCTAATAAATTTCCATTGTTATCGTAAACTAATTTCCATCTCTCTTCAGCAAATTCATAATCATCATCTGCTGCACAAATTCTTTCTTCTATTAATTTTCCGTTATTATTGTACGTTAATTTATGTTTATAACCAAATGATCCATCTAGAGAACATTTGACTTTTTCTATTAAATTTCCTTTTTCATCGTATACAAATTTCCATATCTCTCCATCTGATAAATCATCATCAGATGAAAACGACAACACGATCTTTTTTCTATTAAATTTCCTTTATTATCATACGCATATTTATCTATAGACTCAAACGACCATCTGACTCATACGTGCTTTCTTCTATTAATCTTCCTTTATTTATAACCATTTTTTTATATTTTTCTGAATTAATACTATAATGAATAGTATTTTTCATTTTACTATCTCTACAATTTAAGCTTTTGTATCATATTTATTTTGTGCGTAGGTTTTGCTATGCCTTTTAGGTTTTGTTTTGCCGGCCATTTTACTCCTTTTATTTCATCTAAAATAAAGTTTCTATCCCTAGCTTGTATTATATTTATATATAACAAATATTTCCAAAAATTTATAAAAAATTTCCGTTTCCTGCTTGTATTATTGAAGATTATTACTTTATTTTGTTATGAAGAAGTAATAATGTTATTGTCTAATAAAGCTTCAATAATAGGATTAAAGATGTCAGTTTCAAAAGTTTTTCTGCTGGAGAAATGCCAACAGTCTAAATATGGATAACTTTTGCCTGAAGGAGTATGTAGATATTGAAAACACACATCCTTTCCATTGTACATCTTTTGAGAACTAAAAGTACCTAAATATTTCATTCTTTCTCCATGATTCATTCCTATAATGATGCCTGGTGATAGTAAGTCTATCTCTTTTGCAAAGAAATTTACTTGGGATTTGCTACTGGCTTCTAAAAATGTTTGTATAAGATCATTGTCAGCAGGCCATTCACCACTTTCATTTGAAAATTTTGATAAGTTCATAAAAGCATTGCTTATACCATTCGGTTGGGCAAATTCTGAAATAAAGTCACTGGCATATGGAATATTATTCCACTTATATTCGCCATGCTCAATAGCATAAGTTATATAAAGCATAGTATAATGAAACTTATACCGGTTTAAAGTTATACCTCCTATATTATCTTCTAAGTAAGCTTCATATAAAAGCTCCATGTAGTTAGCTCCACCAATCTCTAATGCTTCCCGTCCAATAAACAATATCTTTCTTTTTTGATAGGTATAGTATGGATAAAATCCATCCTTTACAAATAATTGTTGAACATCGAACGGTTTATCTTTGAATTGTAATTTCAAAAATGATAACCATTCATCGTTTAATTTTTCAATCTGATGTTTTAAATTTTGCTCAGACTCCGGATAAATTAATTGTTTTTTCATTGTTTTAGTATTTTAATGTTAATATTTAGTTTCTAATCTTTTAAAACGTTAATAAAAAGTTGTCTTTTACAACCAAATTTATTTTCAATGCTAAATTTAGCTATATTCGTATTTTCTTTCAGTGATTAGACCAATGGTTCCATCAGCATTGAAGTATGTATAACGTATCCAATTTCCTTGGTTGTCATACTTATACTCGCGTTTACATTCAAGTGTACCCTCTAACTTATAAAAATTTTTTTCTATTAAATTTTCTTTATTATCGTACACATTTTTCTTATAAAGTGTCCCATTCGAATTATATACTCTTTCTTCTACTAACTTCCCTTTATTATTGTAAGTATATTCGTGTTTATAAAGCAACGAAGGTGGGCCATATACACCATAATCCCATTCTTCTACTAACCTCCCTTCATTATTGTATATGTATTTTGTATGAACCCAGGGTGATCCAAGTTCAAACGAAAAGAATTCATCTACTATATTACCTTTATTATCGTACAAATTTTTTTCAATAAGTGTTGTTCCCCACCAATACCTCATATCTTTTACTAAAATTCCTTTGTTATTGTACGTATATATAGTTTTTTCCTCAAGTGATCCATCTGGGTAAAAATCGCTTTCTTCTATTAATTTTCCTTTATTTTTAACCATTGCCTTTTGTTTTTTAATATTTTGAATTTATACTATTATTAATTTTTATTTTTAAGATACCATCTTCACTGAATACAATATTCAATAATCAATCACCTTGATTGTCATATTTATTTTTATATCTACGATAAATTGATCCATCTGAATAATAGTGGCTTTCTTCTACCATTTTCCCTTTATTACTATACTCATATTTCACTCTTGTGCCTTCAGATTCTTTTAAATTATACTTGAATTTTTCCACTAACTTTCCATTATTATTGTATATTTTTAGAAGAATGATTGTTCCGTATAAATCATAACTTAATTCTCCGATTACATTTCCTTTATTATCGTACACACTTTTCTCAATAAGTGATCCGTCCTTATCATACACACTTTTTTCTACTAACTTTCCTTTATTATTGTACACAAATTTCTCTTTATTCGCAAGTGATCCATCCGAATCAAACCTGCTTATTTTTAATAAATTTCTTTTATTATCATACGTTTTACTAAAATTAAGTGTTCCATCAGAATCGAAGTGATTTTCTTTTATTAAATTCCCTTCATTATCATATACATATTTCTCTTCATAAAAAAGTACTCCCTCTGAATCGTAAACGCTTTTTCCCAGTAATTTTCCTTCATCATCGTAAGTATGTAGTTTTTGATTATTAAGTGTACCATCCGGACCGTACTCTCTTTCTTCCAGTAATTGCCCGTTATCGTCGTACGTATATTTCTCTTGATACCAAAGAGATCCATCTGAATAATAATAACCTGTTCCTAGTAATTTTCCGTTATCGTCGTACTCATATTTTTCTTTATAAGCAAATGATCTATCTAAATCATATTTGCATTCTTCTAATAAATTTCCTTTGTTGTAATTCATGGCTTTTGTTTTTAGAGTTTTTCTTAAATTATTTAATTCTTATATATTAATATTTTTTCTCATTTTACTATTTCTCCAATCCTTGTTTTTGCTACATATACATTTTGTGTGTAGGTTTTACTTTGCCTTTTAGGCTTTATTCTTGGGTGTCATTTTACTCCTTATTTGTGTAACAATTCATAGAAAGAGTAATAACTATTAAGATTGACAAGGTAACAAGCAAATAGTATCTTTTTTCATAGTTGTATTAAAATTATATTGTTAGTAATATCATTTCAATACAAAGATATATCTAGCATATGCAGAACAGGGGCATATGTTAAATAATTTTTCTAAAATAATTTTCTGCTGGTGATTTTTTATACGATAGGATCTATGCAATAGTTTCTTCGCATACATTTTTTACAATGACGACCTATCCACACTTCATCAAAATGATTCATTGCTCCATTTACAATTTCAGGTTCGTCGGTCAAAATGCCTGCTTCAAAATTACGTCTATTTTCACTTTTCATTCCAATTCCGGCACCAGTAAGGTTTGCACTGCCGATGTATACTTCCTTACAGTCAAAAATAAGCATCTTAAAATGAACGCGTACACAAAGCAATCGTTCTAAACTGTCGAAGAGAACAGGGTATCGGTCAAAGTCTTTTCGAAAGGTAGGACCCGGCTCCTTTGCGTGAATTAGTCGAACTTCCACACCACGCTGAGCAAGCTGGGCAATGATGGCAAGAAAAGGCTTTTTCTCTTTGCCAAAATCTACATATAGGTCTTTTATGTCGGCTGTGCCTATCCAAAGTGTTCGTTTTACGGTCTTAACCCGTGACAGAACTTCCTTGTAATGATCTATGTCGGAGATATATTTCAGCATATTATTTTTTTATCAAAAATTAAGTTTGACTAATTGATGAAACTAATATTTTTAAGGTCAACTCAATATTTGTTTTTAACGAGTTGATTGTGAGGGAGTACTGTATAGAAGTCTACAAAATTTTCTTCCCATTAATATTCCAAATTTTATCGAGTATTTTGTTATAACTTCTGACGTACTTATTGCATCTGCTGCTGACGTATGGATATGTCAGTTATAGTATTTTTCTTGCAATCCATGCACATGCTTCTGCATCGGCAAGAGCATGATGATGATTTTTTAAATGATAGCCACAAGCTGCTGCCACTGTTTGAAGTTGATGATTTTCCAATTCAGGAAGAACTTTGCGGGCAGCACGGAGGGTATCGTAAAATTCGTATTCGGGATAATACATCCGATAAACGCTGAAAACAGCCCTTAAGCAACTTTCGTCAAATGATTTGTTGTGAGCTACAAGTGGTAATTTCCATATCAATGGTTCTACTTTTTGCCATACTTCGGGAAAAATAGGACCATTGATGGTGTCGTAGTAATCCATGCCATGTACCTGCGTACACCTATAATAATAGTAATTTGGCACGGGTCGAATTGGTGAGTAAAAATAATCTACAATTTTTCCTTCACGTACTATAACGATGCCTACTGAGCATACGGATGAACGATTATAGTTAGCTGTTTCAAAATCTATTGCTGCAAAATTTTCCATTTTATTCTTTATATTTATTCCACATACGTTTAACTATTCCTGCAATTGTCTCTCTTAGCCAAGCAGGCTCTAACACTTCTATGTCTTCTCCGTTCGAGAGAATCTCTTGATAAAAATCGAATTGGGGACAGATACGAAGCGAAAAAATGCTGTATTCATCATTCCGCTCTATTTCTTTTTGTGTGTCGTGGAGCGGAAGAGATCGAAGATAATTGGCCTGATCTGCCGACACTTTCAGTTTTACGGTTTCTAATTTACTATCTGAATTAACAATAATACCATAGTAGTTGTAGAAGAAACTTTCTGCGTCAAAATCCTCAGGTATATTAAATGTTTCACCGTCGAGCTTCTGAATATTACTGATGCGGTCGAGGGCGTAGATCATCATCTTATTGTAATATGGATTGAAAGTTGGCATATACCAGCGTTGTTTAAACAACTTTATGCAGTATGGATGAACTGTAAATGTGTAGTTATCTTCCTTCCAGTAACTTTGATATGTAATGCTGATTTGAGTATTTGTTTTCATCGCATCAAGAGTAGTTACCAGATTGTTATGTCCGGATGGAATATCTTCAAGCAAGATCCTGTTTTTGAGTGACTGATTGTCCAAAAGTAAATTGCTTACGGATACTGAATTCAGGATCCAGTTACGAATACTGTTACGCTTTAACTCTTCGGGGTTCTCGATGTAGTAATGATACCCGCCTTTGCGTTCACATTCGATATTTAGATTGAACATTTCCTCTGCTGCAATTCTCCATTTATGGAAAGTGCGCGGTGGTATAGGTTGATTATCCATACCTTGTTCAAGCCACTTTTCGTTGATTTCATCAAGCGTGATGCGACCTGCCTTATATATGGTTTCAACTAACCAAACGTATTTATTAATAAGATTTATAGCCATATCTTTTAAGTTTTATGCAAATATAATACTAACATATGTAATATTGGGGCGTATGTTTTGATTTTTTTATTTTTTATTGAATTTTAGAATTCATGTACTCAATAATGCTGCTTTATTTCAGCAAAAGGATTGAAATAATCAGAAAGAAATCATTGCGAAGTTCCATTGCAGAATTCCATTAAACTTGCAAAATAGGTACAAAATTATTTTTTGTATTTGGCAGACTTCTTAGTTATAATAGAACTAAATGTTGGCTTGTTAAAGTCTATTAAACTATTAAATATTAAAGGGATACAAATGAAAGTTACCATAAGCGAGCGATATGTATACCAAAAATGTATATATGAATGGTTAGCTAATACAAAATACCAAACCAAAGGTATAAGTCCTATTAATACATACATTAATGATGTTTTTAGTCCTTTTTTGTTAAAGTATAATGTTGCAATTATTATTACAAAAATAGTTACAATTAATATATAGTTAGAATCAAACAATTCTAAATTTATTTTAATAGCATCAATTCTACTAAAATCATTATTAACACTTCCGCTTGATCTTATTAAGACACTATTAAATCCATTTTTAATAGCATTATATGATGTAAATATATTTGTTATTACCCATTTACTAAACCAAGTAAAAGCATATCCCATTGCCCATAGTATAGATGAGGAAAAAATTTTTTTTATTCCTAAAAAAATTGGTTCATCATTTTGTTTGTTTTGATTTACCATAAAATAAACAATAAGTGGAATGCATAATGTAAGAATTGGTGTAGTAAGCAAATCAAAATAAGAAGTTAAAGAACCAAAAATGAAAAACAAAAGCAATATTTGTTTATGGTTTTCAGTAGGTTTACATAAAAATATTGAAAAAATTAATGTTAACATTAATACAGGGAAAAACTGTATGGAAAATTGACTTATAAATATATTTGTCGAAAAAAATCCTAAGAAAAACAATAATGTTGAGAGTAGATTAGTCCTTTGATATAATTTTGCACCTAAGAAAATAATCATTAATGATGATATTAAATAAAGAAGTACCCTAATCTTATCGTAATTACCAATTAACAATAGATATCTTACTAAAAACGTATTTCCGTGCCAATATCGAGGATAGTACAATATGGGTTCAAAATCTTGTTCTGTAACTAAATATTGTAACGATAATGTTGAAGACATATTGTGTTTTGTAGAACGAGGAACTAATAGCACCGATTCTATTAAGTTTTTCCTATCAGAATTATAAGCTTGATTTAAAATTAATGCATCGGTAAAATTATCTAATCGAAATTTGTGGTCGTTAATAATTACTCTAGGATATTCTTTTGCCTCCACTAATGTTTCAACAGAATTAGCAATGTTTTTTCTGATAATTTTATTGGGAAGCATGCATGAAAAAATTGCAAACAATAAGTAAGATCCTATTAATATAAAAAAAACATAAATATATTTTAAGAAAGTTTTTTTCATGTTATATAGTAATTTTGTTTAATTGTTTTTAATATCGAAATCAATAACCTTTAGCTCGAAGTTTTTTCTATCAATAGATACTAAAACATCTAAAAATAAACCTGTAAAAAATGATATTAAGGCTGCTAATGCTAAAAATAATGACACAAAAAGTGTAGGGAAACGAGGCACTAAGCCTGTGTTAAAATAATCTATTAAAATAGGAATAAATAATATTATTGAGACGATAAATAAAAGTAAGGCAAAATATCCAAAAAATATTAATGGACGATATGTTTTAAATAACTTAAAGATGGTGTTTAATACTTTAAAGCCATCTGAAAAGGTATTTAATTTAGATTCACTTCCATCTGGTCTGTCTTGGTATTCTATAGGAACTTCTACGATAGTAAATCTTTTGTCTAAAGCATGAATCGTCATTTCAGTTTCTATTTCAAAATTTGGTGACATAACAGGAAATAATTTAACAAAACGTTTACTAAATGCTCTATAACCTGTCATTATATCATGGATATCTGTTTCCCAAAAATTCCGAATTAATCCTCTAACCAATTTATTCCCGCTATTATGAAACGGTCTTTTGTTTTCATCAAAATATGTAGATGATAATCTATCTCCAATAACCATGTCTGCATCTTCTTGAATGAGTTTATTTACAAGTTCCGGAGCATGTTTTGCGGGGTAAGTGTCATCACCATCTATCATAAGATAACAATCAGCATTTATTTCCCTAAACATCCGTCTTATAACATTACCTTTTCCTTGTTTTCGTTCATAACGAACTATAGCACCGGCTTCTTTAGCAATCCGAGATGTTTCGTCAGTTGAATTATTATCATAAACATAAATATCTGCTAAAGGTAAAACTTCTTTAAAATCTTTTACTACTTTTGATATGGTTTGAGCTTCATTATAACAAGGAATAAGTACTGCTATTTTCATAAATATTAATAATTAATGAGTTTTTTGCAAAGATAGTTTTTAATTTTGATTTGTCAAAAACATTAGGAAAAGATTTTCAGGTATATTATATAAAACTCCTATATATTTATAGGAGTTTTTTATTTAAGAGTTATAGTTATCTTTTCAGAGTTTTCTATATAAATATCCTCATACATTTCATCATCAAAATGATTGTCTTCAATAGATACATTTTTCACTCTTTCGAAATAAAATTTATTGTTATTCCAATGAAACGGTAAAAAATCATCATTATGAATAATAGTATTGCCTCTAAATATCAAATTGGAAACGGATTTAGCATAAAGAATAGGACAATCAAAGGTGTTGAATAAATTATCTTCAATAATGATATTAGAGTGAAAATATGTTTTTTGATTATCTAAATCGAGAATTTCGGGATATATGGAAATAATTGCATTTGTAAATTGATAGTTGGTTGTTAGTGCATTAATAAAAGTATTGTTTTTTATTATTACGTTTTTACAAGCTCCAGTTTCGTACCAACCGTTACAATCGCCGCATAATAATATTGCAGTTCCGTGTGTATGGTCAAAAGTATTATTCATGCAGATTACAGTTTTGGGAGTACTAAATAATGCACCTCTGGCTCTATTGTTTTTAATAATATTGTTTGTAAAAATAACTTTAGGTGTCCATGTCAGATTTTCAATACCTATATTTTCCGTATCCAAATTAAAAGGTAAGTTCTCATTAAATGAAATTTTAAAAATTTTTACTCCATTTAATGAAGAAGTGTCGTATGGAATAATGGATTTAATAGTAGTTGTAAAAGTTGTACTATCATTTTTTTGAATTAAATCCATCGTTTTAGAATAAATAAACTGTACAGTATCATTTACATCGCCCCATTTAAAATCGTAAGTTTGATAATGCATATACCCTGCTAAAACAGTGTTTGAGTTAACTTGTTCAAGTATTTTTAAATAAGTTCCGTGTACGTTTATTGCATCGTCAGCCATATTTTCATAAGAACCGTTCTCGGATAGAATTGTACCTTTGCAACCCGAAAAATGTGTGGCATCTGCTTGTGTCGTAAAATAACGCGGATCAGATTTATCCTTGAACCCAACTTTAAAGTTGTTTAAAGTAATATTCTCACTCATTTGGGCAATTAATCCCATACCTTCTGCATAATGAATGTTGATGTCCTTAAAAGTTGTATTTAAACATTCACTTACAAAAATGGCAGGAGTTGGCCTGTAATATGTTCTTAGCACAAAACGTTCAAACTCTGATGTTTCATTTATTTGAGACCAATTGGATATTTTAAGAATATTATCTTTTATTTCTTCAATTGTTTGCGGATTGAATTCTATATCTCGTCGTTTGTAAGTTAGATGTTTGTTTTCAGAGAATGCCATGCAAACATATGGAGTAATGTCAAAATTTTCACCGTGGAAAATTAATTTATTATTACTAACTGTATAGTTATTAGGTGGAAATATTTCAGCTATAATCTCCGAATTGTCCTTTTTCTCTATGATATTTATCTGTCTTAGTGCAGGAATTGCAGCATCAATGGAAAAGTTCTTCAACTCGATATTCCTGCAATTAACAAGAGAAATCGGAATCATTCTTCCGTGAAATACAAATTCAGCACCATTTGCATCAATTGTAAGATTATTTAAGTTTTCAAAAGCAAAACAGACATGTCTTTTATCCAAGTGATCGTGATTAGAGATAAAATATTGGCGAATAAAAGTCGAATCTAAATAATAGTCGTATTTCACACTATCAAAAACAATAGTAAGATTGGAAGTGTCAGCTCTTTGATGTAAGTAATCAATTAATCTTCGTGCAGCAATACTGAAATTTATTTGTGTTGAAGGTTTTCCGTTTTCAATAATTCTAATAGTATCGCTTTCGCAAACAAAATCAGAAAACTTAAGAGTGTTTTTGTTAGGATGGCAACCAAATATTAAAAGGCAAAATAACAAAGTAAACAATAAAAGTATTGTTTTTATATGTGGAAATAGCCTTTTCATCAAAAATTATTTAATACTATGATAAAAAAAACTGTTTAACTTTGTTGTTAGACAGTTTTTTATTTAATCAATATTTGAAAATAAGTCTGAAATTAGTTACTTTCGGTATTCTCAGTATTTTCAGTATTCTCAAATCTTTCATCAGCTTTTGGGTCTTCTCCAAATCTGTTTTCTCCAACTTCACCCGGTGTTGCCATTAATACCAAGAACCAAATAGCTCCAACAATAGGAATAAGGCAAATAAATACCCAACCTCCCCCCTTACCTATATCGTGTAATCTTCTAACAGCAATTGCAAAAGACGGAACAATCAATGCTAATGTTATAATTGTTGAAATTATAGCCTTTTTTATTATGAAATCATCGATTAATCCTGCAATTAAACTAATAATAAATACTACTAAAGTATAAGTCCAATATTCTTTTCTCCTGGCTCTTCCGGAAAATTGTGCATATTTTTTTGTTACTGCTTCTTTAATATAATTCATTTTACCTCCTTTTTATTAAAAATACTTTACAAATATAAAAAAAATTCCGTATTCTTGAGTGTAAAACTTACTTTTATAATATTATTTAATGAGAAATTGATTAATATGATAAATCTAAACGATTTTGTAACTTTGCAAGATTGAATTATTTAATGTAAGCTATATTGAAAGCACATTCTATCACATCCAAATAAGAATTATTTTTATGTTAAAATATAAGAAAAGTAAAAATTTTAAGCTATTTACTCTTGCATGTATCTTTATCATATTTACATTTTCTATTTCCAGTTTTACTACTAACTGTAGTTTTGCTGTTAATAATGTAGAAGTATCTCCCAATATTATAGATAGTTTAGTTATTCCGGATAAGATTTATGGGAGACCGAAAAGATAATAAACCATACGGGATATATAGTAAGTTACAATAAGATGTGGAAAATCCCAAATTGGGTTGCTTACGAGTTAACTAAAGAGAAAATGCAAGGAACTGTAAAACGAAGAGATAGTTTTAGCAAAGATCCTAATATTCCTGCGAGATATTCTGCAAAACAAAGCGATTACACTCATTCCGGATGGGATAGGGGGCATATGGTTCCGGCTGGTGATATGAAGTGGTCTGAGCAAGCAATGTACGAAACCTTTTACTTTAGTAACATTTGTCCGCAAAACAGAAATTTAAATAATGGAGTATGGCATAATTTAGAAAAGCAAGTAAGAGATTTAGCTATACAGAAAAAGCAAATTTTTATTATATGTGGTCCTATTATTAATAACGAAGATAAAGTTAGAACTATAGGAGATAGTTTTGTTTTTGTACCGGATGCCTTTTTTAAAGTTTTATTGTGTAAACATAAAGGAAATTGGCATTCCATTGCTTTTGTTTTTCCTAATGAGGCAGGCAATGAACCATTATCTTCTTACGTAATGAGTGTTAGTGATTTACAAGAGATTACAGGAATTAGATTTTTCCCCAATATGCCAGATAGTATTATATATGATTTAAAAAACAATGTAGATTTGAGTATCTGGAATATTAAAGCAAATTATTAGTTTTTTTATTTAAGTTTAACATTCTTGTTAAAAATAGTATCTTTGCAAGATTTGCTATAAGCAAAAAATGATTTGTTAAGAAATATTAAAGTGGTAGTAGACTTATTGGAAATACATAAAATTTTTGGTACGCTTAATCAAGCTGCAGAGGAGTTAGGGGTTAGAGCATATGTTATTGGAGGTTATGTTCGTGATATTTTCTTAGAACGTGAGTCAAACGATATTGATGTTGTTTGTTTAGGGAGCGGAATTGAATTTGCTAAAAAATTTGCACATTTAGTTAATAGTAATGAGATTAGTGTTTATAAAAATTTCGGGACCGCAATGGTTAAGGTTCGAAATACAAAGCCTAATTTAACTATTGAGTTTGTTGGTGCTCGCAAAGAATCGTATCGGAAAGATTCAAGAAAACCTATAGTTGAACAAGGAACTTTAGAAGACGATCAAAATAGAAGAGATTTTACTATTAACGCATTAGCTTTATCATTGAATACAGATACTTTCGGTGAATTGTCGGATCCGTTTTATGGCATTGTAGATTTACATAAAGGAATTATTAGAACTCCATTAGATCCTATGATAACTTATTCCGATGATCCATTACGTATGATGCGTGCAATAAGATTTGCCTCTCAATTGAATTTTGCTATAGAAAAAAAATCCTTTGATGCTATTAAGGAAAATGCTTATCGATTGGATATTATATCACAAGAACGAATTACTGATGAGTTTAATAAAATATTATTAAGTGATAAGCCTTCAATAGGAATAAAATTATTAGACGAAAGCGGTTTATTAGAAAGATTTTTCCCTGAGTTAATTAAACTCAAAGGGGTAGAAAGAATTAACGGATGTGGTCATAAAGATGTATTTATTCACACTTTAAAAGTTTTAGATAACGTTGCTGAAAAGTCTGAAAATTTATGGTTAAGATGGGCAGCACTGCTTCATGATATTGCCAAACCGGAAACAAAAAGGTTTTGTGAACAAAATGGATGGTCGTTTCATAATCACGAGGCAATTGGCTCTAAAATGGCTCGTAATATATTTTTTAGGTTTAAATTACCTTTAAATGAAAAATTAAAATATGTACAAAAACTAATATTTTTACATTTAAGACCGCAAGTATTGTCGGAAGATTGTGTTACAGACTCTGCAATTAGAAGATTATTATTTGAAGCCGGTGAAGATTTAGACGATTTAATGTTACTTTGTGAAGCAGATATTACTTCAGGGAACGAAGCCAAAGTGAAAAAATACTTAGACAACTTTAAATTAGTTCGTCAAAAGTTAGTAGAGATAGAGGAAAAAGATTTTTTACGTACGTGGCAGCCACCTATAACGGGCGAGCATATTATGGAAGTATTTGACATCAAACCTTCGCGCGAAGTAGGAGAAATAAAAAATGCAGTAAAAGATGCTATTTTAGATGGTGAATGTAAAAATACTTTTGAAGATGCTTATGAATATATGATTCAAAAAGGATTATCGTTAGGACTTAAATTGCATAAAAACATAAAAAAATGATTTCTATTAGATAGATTATTTATTTTTTAAGTTTTATTTTATATTAAAAATAAAAGTGTACATTTGTATGTTTTAATATTAACAACTAAATCTATTATTTAATATTAATTAAATTCTAATGAAAGCACTTACATTTCGTATTACATCTGTAGAAGATAAAGATTTTTTACGTGAAATTCAAATTTTAGGAGATCAGTTTTTTATAGATTTCCATGATTTTTTAGTAGAAATATGCGGTTTTTCGGGCGATGAATTAGCATCCTTTTACACCTGTGACAATGATTGGGTTGTACAATCGGAAATATCATTAATAGATATGTCAATAGATGACGAAGATGATGATAATGAAGTAGGTCATGATTACAAAAAAGCAAGCAAATTTTATTCAGATTATTCGGAAGACGATTTAGAAGATGAATTTGATTTTGAAGACGATTTAGAAGATGAATTTGATGATATTAATGATTTAGAATTAGATGAAGTTAATATTAAAGGAACAAAACACAAAAAGGAATCAATAAAGCAGGATGATGAATTCGAAGATACTGATTTTAACGTTAACTTACCTATGAAGTTAATGGAAAATACGTATATTGGTGGCATAGTAAAAAAAGTAGGTCAAAAACTATTATATCAATATGATTTTTTTGCTCCTGTAGTTTTAAATATCGAATGTACTAAAATAGAAGAAACAGAAAGCGATGAATATCCTATATTGTTAGATGAAGTTGGGATTTTAGAATATGTAAGTAATCCTGAATATCGAAACAATAAAAAATTTGATTATATGGATTCATTATATTCGGAAAGTGAAGGTGTGAAATTTGAAAGTTTAGACGATATAGATGACTTATTCAAAGAGTTTTCTGACGATTTTGACGATTTAATAGATGATGACGATGCCCTTTAGTCATCAGAAAAATAAAAACTTAATAGTAGTATCAGGTCCAACTGCATCAGGGAAAACTACGCTTGCTATAGAATTAGCTAAAAAACTAAATACTCAGATTATTTCAGCAGATTCTCGTCAGTTTTATTCGGAAATGAAAATAGGGACTGCAGCTCCCACTTTAAAAGAATTATCTGAAGTAAAACATCATTTCGTAGGTAATAAATCAATTACCGATAAATACGATATATATAAATATGAACTGGATGTAATAGAACTATTGGATAAATTGTTTTTAGAATTTGATAATGTAGTTTTATGTGGTGGCTCGGGTTTATATATAGATGCCGTAGTAAATGGTATAGATGAGCTTCCTGATCCTGATTTAACTTACAGAAAATTCCTAAAGAATAAAATTAAAGAAGGAAAATTATCCGAATTATTAGATGAACTAAAAGAAATAGATCTGGAATATTACAATATAGTAGATAAGAAAAACCCTACAAGAGTAATGAGAGGGTTAGAAGTCTATCAATCAACAGGTGAAAAATTTTCGGATTTAAGAAAAGGTGAAAATAAGAAACGTAATTTTAATACTTATAAGTTTTTTATTGATATGCCCCGAGAGTTAATCTATGATAGAATAAATAGAAGAGTCGATTTAATGATCTCAGACGGATTAGTCTCGGAAGCTACTAAATTATATGAGTATAAAAATTACAATTCATTAAAAACAGTAGGGTATTCGGAAATATTTAAATATTTAGAAAATGAATATACCTTGGAACAAGCGATAGAAAAGATCAAAACTAATTCGCGCAGATACGCAAAACGTCAGCTAACATGGATTAAACGCGATAAAAATTATATCCCCATTCAAACTTCAGATGATATAATAGAATATTTAAAAGCCAATAAAATAATTTAGTGAAAAATTCTTAGGATTTTTATCGATTTAGTATAAAATATCAAAATAAATAAATATTTTCTTGACCTTACATTTTTATAAATTCTTTGTTTTTCTGTAGTTTAATTTAAATCTTTTTTATATTTTCGCAGTAGATATTGGTTCAAAAGATTAAAAGGGAATTTGGTGAAAATCCAAGACTATCCCCGTAGCTGTAAGTTCTATAACGAACATTATAAAAAAGTCACTGTTTTTTAATAAATGGGAAGACATAATGTTTAGAACAAGTCAGAAGACCTGCCGACATCTATTTTCAATGGCTTTCGGGTGAAAAAGCTAAGATTTTCTACTTTTTTCCCCGCTACCATATTAATGCAATTAATTATTAATAGGTTACTCTTAATATGTAACTTGTTTTATTTAATTGCGATTGTTTAATTTAAATTTATAAAATTATGAAGAAAATTTTTACACTATTGGTAGCATTTACTTTAATGTTTAGTAATTTATTTGCTCAAAACCCTAAAGGACCTTTCCCTCCTGCAGCAGGTCAAGAAGGTTCTACAGCAATCCATATGGATTCGCCCGATATTGTTAGTTGGGTTACAGGTATCACCTTATATAGAGGGTTTATGGATATTTCTACTCAAGACTCCTTAGCTTATTTTGGAGTTCCTTCAAATGCATTGCATAAAGCAGAAGGTAATTCTATGGAGGTGGTAAGTTTTGGAGATGCGGGATATGCCATATTAACTTTTGATAGACCAATAGTAAATGGTGAAGGTTTCGATTTTGCAGTTTTCGAAAATAGTTTTTCTGATAATTTTTTGGAATTAGCTTTTGTGGAAGTAAGTACAGATGGTGAAAGATTTGTTAGATTTCCATCCGTATCATTAACACCTACCGATGAACAAGTAGACGGATTTGGCTCATTAGATCCAACCAATATCCATAATTTAGCTGGAAAATATCGTCAAGGATACGGAACTCCGTTTGATTTGGAAGATTTAGCAGATAGTACAGGTATTGACATTAATAATATTCGATTTGTAAAAATAATAGATGTAGTTGGTTGTATTCAACCGGAATATGCTTCATATGATTCCGAAGGGAATATAGTTAATGACCCATGGCCAACACCATTTTATTCAGGCGGTTTTGATTTAGATGCAGTTTGTGTAATAAATGGAGGAACACCATATAATAACTGTAATTTTGAAGATTTAACTTTAGATGATAATAGCTATTGGAATGGAAGTGATGAAAGTGGATCTTTTACATCAGGTGGAGTTACTTATTATAACAATTATGATCCTCAATATCATTCATGGAGCGGTTTTGCTTATTCTAATACAACTGATACTGAAACACCGGGTTTTTTAAATCAATACAGTGCCATTACAGGTGGAGGAATGGACGCAGGTCCGGAAGGAGGAACTAATTATGGTATTGGTTTTGTTCCATTAGATTATATTAGTGGTACCTATACACCCATACAAATAGAATTGGAAATAGAAGGAGATAAAGAATACATAGTCTCAGGTTTTTATGTAACTAATACAACTTTTGCATATTTATCCATGTTATATGGAGATGATTTTAGTAAAAAATTTGGTGGAGTAACAGGAGATGATCCTGATTGGTTTAAACTCATTATTACAGGTATAGACTATCACAATAACGAAACGGGAACAGTAGAATTTTACTTGGCAGATTATAGATTCGATGACAATTCTTTAGATTATATTATAGACAGATGGGTTTGGGTAGATTTGGTGGAATTAGGGAGAGTTAAAAAATTACAATTTACATTAGAATCTTCAGATGTATCTGAGTTTGGAATGAATACTCCTGCTTATTTCGCTATAGATAACTTAGCATATTTAGACGGAGATGAAGTTATAGATAATCCTCCGGTAGTTGTTAATCCCATAGAAGATATTATTTTAACTGAAAATGAATACACTATAGATTTAAATAATGTATTTGAAGATCCTAATGGAGATATGTTAAGTTTTTCCGTAATTCAAAACACTTTTCCTGAAGTAATAGAAACATCTATAGATGGTTCTATCCTTACATTAAAAGTTATTAAAAACTTAAATTTAGATATATTTATTGAACTTAAAGCGGAAGCTCACGGATTATTTGCCACAGATAGCTTTACGGTTACCGTTTCATTAGATATAGGCGATTATGCTAATCAATTCAAAATATATCCTAATCCTACAAATGGTAATTTTGCCGTAGAAGTTAGCGAACCGTCAGTTGTATATATTTACGATATTGTAGGTAAATTAGTTTATAAGAATAATTTAGCAATAGGTACTAACAATTTTACATTAAACAATTTAGAAAAAGGTACTTATATAGTAAATGTAAAAAGTGGCATTAAAACTATCAATAAAAAATTGATAATTAAATAATAATTTATAAAAATCGTAAATATGAAAAAGTTATTCTTAGTGCTAAATATATTAATTTTCAGTTTTATTAATTTAAATGCACAGTATATAAATAAAATATATGAGTATGTACCTGCCCCCGGCCAGTTTACTAATAATCCAACAATGGGTACCATGGAATCCGCAGAAAGTTTAATAGGAACTTTAAAAGGTGCAGTTTCTTTAGGAGCATTTGGAGGCTATATTGTTTTTGGGTTTGAAAATTCTGTAATTAATCATCCTGACAATCCTTACGGAATAGATTTTATTATTTATGGAAATCCTTTATCCACATGGTCAGAGCCGGGTATAGTTTACGTTATGAAAGACGAAAACAACAACGGTTTACCCGATGATACATGGTATGAAATTGCAGGTAGCGATTATTATTTTAGTAATACTATTAAAGATTATTCCGTTACTTATGCTAATCCATATGGCTATGAAGCACATGATGTTCCTTGGGCAGATATTTTTTGGAACGAAGGTTATATTTATGCTAATGAATATCATAATCAACCATATTATCCATTACCAAAATACTTCCTTAATATCAATCAAGAAAGATATACGTTAACAGGAACTAAAATACAAGGTTGTTTAGATAAAACCGACCCTATTGGTATTACATCCAGCAGAAGAACTTTCGGATATGCAGATAATACTCCTAAAGCACCCTCCGTACTCGAAGATAACGTTCCGGATAATCCATATACAATTGATACATTGGAAAATTCAGGTGCTGATGGAATAGATATAAGTTGGGCAATTGATAAAGATGGAAATTATGTAAATTTAGATAAAATAGACTTTATTAAAGTTCAATGTGGAATGCTGGCAGATGCCGGATGGTTAGGAGAAGTTTCTACCGAATTAAGAGGTGCAGTAGTAGTAGAACCTAATAGTTCTATATCAGGAGTAATGGATATGGCTTATATTCAAGATGTACCATATATTAATTATTCTCCTTATCAATTAGAAGCAGTAGCCTTTAGAAATGGAAGAATAATTGATGAACCTTTAGTTTGGAAATTGGAATCAGATGATTCTTCCGTGAGTTTATCAAATGATGGAGTAATAACTTACGATTCTAATGTAGATAATGAAACAATAAAAATAACTGTTTATTGGGAAAACAATCCCGAAATAAAACATACTATTACTACTAAAATTTTAGATATTGCATCAATTAATGATTATTATACAAGCAAGACAAATAAAGATATTTTATCTATTTATCCAAATCCTTCAAGCGATTATATTACAATAGATTGTGGCGATGTATCAGATAAAGAAATAGAAGTATTTATTTATTCCATAATTGGGCATAAAGTCTTACAAACACGTTGTAATAATGGAGATAACTTAGATATTACTACTTTAGAAAAAGGAGTATATATTGTAAATTGTAAGATTATGGATAATAGTAGTGGAAAATATAATTCTGACGATAAACGAAACTATAAAATCTTAAAACAAAAATTAGTTAAAAGATAAGAAATGCATAAAACTAATAATACATTAATTCATAATATGTAAACTTTTTCCTTAACTAATTATGATTAATAAATAGTTTATCCTAATAATATTGATAAATATTTGTACCCTTAATTATTTTAATATTATATGAAAAAAAATAATATTAATTTTTTTATTTTAATTGTTTTTTCATTTCTTGTTTTTAGTAATAAAATTGCTAATTGTCAGAATAAAACACCTGTGTATATTTCTGCAGATAAGGATGTTTCCGATAGTATTAAAAATATTTCAGGGATAGAAGTTGTAGCAAGTCGCATTTTCAAGAAAGAAGAAGCAGGAATGCGTGAAACATTGGTAGATTCATTAGTAATGATAAATAAAGTTAACTTATCTTTATCGGATTTGTTATCTGAAAACACAGCAGTTTTTATTAAAAGTCACGGACGCGGTGCACTTGCTACAGCTTCTTTTAGAGGTACTGCATCATCTCATACGCAAGTTAAATGGAATGGAATGGATATAAACTCTCAAATGACAGGAATGGTAGATTTTTCGCTAATTCCGGTTTTTATTATAGATGATATTTCGTTAAAACACGGTACTTCTTCCATTGCAGATAAAAGCGGAGGATTGGGAGGTTCTATCAACATTGATAATAAAATGGTAGTAGATAGCGGTTTTAGTTTTAAGTATATTCAGGGGGTAGGGAGTTATAAAACATTTGATGAGTATTTGCAATTAAGTTACGGACAACCAAAGTTAAAACTAAAAACAAGGTTATATCATAACTATTCAAAAAACGATTATAAATATATAAATAGATCCATAGTCGATATAGATCCGGTTACAGGAGAATTTATTAACCCAATAGATACTAATAAAAATGCAGATTTTAAAAGATATGGCATCTTACAAGAGATTTATTATGTGCCAAATAATAGCAATGTTTTTTCTGTGAGATATTGGGGACAAAACTCTAAAAGAACTATTCCAAGACCAACAAGTTACGAAGGGGAAGAAAATGCCAATTTAAATAATCAAAATGATGAGGATCATAAAATATTAACAGAATATTCTCATTATTTTAAAAAATCTACATTAACTGCTCGAAGTGGTTTAAATATAAATTTTATAGATTATATCTTAAAAAATCAAGTGCCTGGTGCCGGATTATTACCGGCAGTATACTCCGTAAGCAGTCAAATATCTAATATTAATACCTTAAAGTATAATTACGATATTACAAACACATTATCTTTAACTGCGAGTTTGGATTTTAATTATCATAAAGTTAATACGTACGATTCAATAAAACTTACAGGATACAATGTTAATAGAACGGAAATGTCCGCGTTTTTTTCAATCTCAAAAAGATTTTTTGATAGAATAAATACAACTGTAATGTTGCGTCAAGATTTTACAGATTGGAAAATAAATCCGTTTATTCCTTACTTTGGATTTGATGTGAAACTGCTTAAAAAAGAAAATCTATTGTTCAAAGGGAATATAGCAAAAAACTATCATCAACCGTCTTTAAATGATTTATATTGGCAACCGGGAGGTAATCCTGATTTATTGCCAGAAAGCGGTTATAGTTTTGAGCTTGGGTTAGAATACGAAAAAAAGTTTGAAGTAAACAATAGTAAACATAAAATTAATAGTGAACTTACATTTTATAGATCTGATATTGATAATTGGATTATTTGGATTCCTACATATAAAGGATATTGGCAACCTATGAATATTAAAAGAGTACTATCGACAGGTCTTGAGTATTCTGTAGGCATAAGCGGAAATATTAATAAAGTAGGTTACAAGTTTAAAGGAAATTATTCTTTAACAAAATCGTTAAATTATGGTGATACCTTAGTGTGGGGAGACGAATCTTATGGAAAACAATTAGTTTATGTACCGTTGCATTCCGGTAATATTATAGCAAGTTTAGATTATAAAGGTTATTTTATTACTTATCAGTTTAACTCTTATAGTGAACGATATACAACAAGTAGTAACGACGTAAGTAAACGAGATTGGCTTTATCCTTATTTTATGAGTGATTTGTTCTTAGGAAAATCTTTTAATCTAAAAAAAATAGAATTGACTTTAGAATTTAAAATTTATAATTTATTAAATGAATCTTATCATTCTATCTTATATAGACCGATGCCTAAACAAAACTATTTATTACAATTAGAAATTAAATTTTAAAAATAAACAGAAATGAAAATAAAATTCAAAATTAACAACTTATTTAAATTTCAATTACTAACCATCCTTAGCATAATTACTCTATTGGTTGGTAGTTGTATGCGGGATGATGATATATGGGATAATAATTTAGAAATATATAAACCTACAAAAGGTGTTTTTATTACTAACGAAGGTAATTTTATGTATGACAATGCTGCTTTATCTTATTATGATATAGAAAAAAAAGAAGTTATAAATGATGTGTTTTTTAATGTAAATAATGTTCCTTTGGGTGATGTGGCTCAATCTATAAATGTTAGAGATAGTTTAGCATATATAGTTGTAAATAATAGCGGAAAAATTTATGTTATTGATATTAATACTTTTAAGTTAAAAGCAAAAATTACAGGTTTTACTTCTCCAAGATATATCCACTTTGTAAATGATAAAAAGGCTTATGTCTCCGACTTATATGCCAAAGCAATCTCAATAGTAGATGTTCCTAACAATAAAATTATAGGTCATATAGATGTAAATAATCACACCTCGGATTTTTATCAACACCCAACAGAACAAATGGTGCAGTTAGATAACTTTGTTTATGTTAATTGTTGGAGTTACGATAATAAAATCTTAGTTATAGATACCAATACTGATATGGTAGTTGATTCCGTTGAAGTTCCTATTCAACCAACATCTTTAGTCTTAGATAAAAACAAAAAGTTATGGACTGTAACAGATGGCGGTTTCTCAGGATCTCCTTATGGATACGAAGAACCGTCATTAGTTAAAATAGATGCACCATCCTTAAAAATAGAAAAGGTATATAAATTCACAAAAGGGTTGACAGCTTCAGAAATTACTATTAATAGAACGTTGGATACAATTTATTTTTTATGTAAAGACGTTTATAGAATGCCTGTAAATTCCACAGGAGAACCTGAAGTGTTTATCAAAAGCCCTTACGAAGATGAGGTGGGGTTTTTTGGAGGGTTTTACGGCTTAGGAGTAGATCCTTACTCATCTGAAGTTTATGTTGCTGATGCTATAGATTACGTACAACCCGGAATTGTTTACAGATATTCACCTAAGGGAGATTTAAAAGATCAATTTAAAGTTGGGGTAATTCCCGGAGCCTTTGGATTTAAATAATTTTTGAAAATAAATTTTTATTATATTTGCATAGAATTATTTGTTTTATTATTTTTTCTATAATTTTGAAATAATAATAAAGTACAAAATAAAAGAACTATATAATGAAATTTAAAACAGGAGATAAAGTAAAATTTTTAAATAAAAAGGGTGGCGGTTATGTTACGGAAGTTTTAGCAGATAATATAGTTAAAGTATTAACGGAAACCGGTTTTGAATTCCGCTATCAGGCTAAAGAACTTATTTTGATAGAACCAAAATCTTCCTTAGAAAAATATTTTGATGAAGATTTTAATATTCCTAAAGATAAAATTAGTGAATTAAACCAAAGGAGGAATATAGCCCAAAGTAGTAGTTTTTCAAATGAGATTGAGAGTAATCTCAAAGAAAAAGAAAAAATGGATTCTACTACTTTTTTTGGTGAATTAAAATTAATTATAAACGAAAATAATAATAAATTAAATAAAGGTCTTTTTTTAGCTTATATCCCTCAAAATCAAGAAAATCTAAAACAAGACGATATTACTATAAGTATTATTAATTATACTGAAAACATTGTTTATTACCATTTGTTTTTCAAAAAATCCAGTAGATATTTTGAAAATGCCGGTGTAGGTAAAATTTCACCATATTCCAGATTAAACTTATGTTCTATAGAACGAAAAGAATTATTAGGTTGGTTAATCGGAAATTTTCAAGCATTTTTTGTAGTAGATAAAGCTAAAATAATTCCTCCTTCAATTAATTCTGATATTAATTTAAAGTTATCATATTTTGATATAAAAGAAAATTATAAATCCTCAAATATTCTAAGCGAGAAAGCTATACTTGTGTATTTAAATGACGTTTTTAAAAATGATGAATTAATAGCACCTGAAGAAGAAGCTAAAAAAGACTATAAAATTGCATTAGAAAAAAAATTGGAAAGTGCTCCTAAAAAACCTAAGCAGTTAATAGATAATCATAAAATTGCTATGCATAAAGCTGAGGTTGATTTGCATATATCTGCTTTACGTAAAGATTTTTCAGAGCTTAAAGCAGGTGAAATAATATCTATTCAAAGAAAATATTTTATAGATACCTTAGAAAGTGCAATAGTAAATAATTATAAAGAAGTTATCTTTATTCATGGTATAGGTAATGGTACCTTAAAAGACATTATTACAGATATTTTAAAAACGGATTATCCTGAATTGGATTTTTACGATGCTCCGTTTAACAAGTATGGTTATGGTGCCATCGTAGTTGTTATAAAAGAGTAATACAAAAAGATTTTTTTTTATAAAAATAATCATTAAATTTGCAATTATAAATTTTAGATTATGAGTTTAGAACAAAAGATTAATGATGAAATTAAAAAAGCAATGTTAGCTAAAAATCAAGAGAGATTAAGCGCTTTGCGAGCTATTAAATCAGAAATTTTATTACAAAAAACAAGTAAAGGATCAGGAGAGATAAGTCCTGAAATTGAGATTTCTATTCTTCAAAAACTTGTAAAACAACGAAAAGATTCCGCACAACTTTATTTAGAGCAAAAGAGAGAAGATTTATACAATGACGAAGTTTTCCAAGCAAATGTAATTGAAGAATTTTTACCTGAACAGCTTTCAGAAGAAAAAGTTAAGGAGATAATAAGTGATATTGTAGAAAAATTAGGAGCTACAAGTATGAAAGATATGGGTAAAGTAATGGGTGCTAGTACTAAAGAATTGGCTGGTAGGGCTGATAATAAATTAATAGCAAGAATAGTAAAAGAAATTTTAAATAAATAATTAAAAATATTTTAATATGAAAAAAAATTTTTTATTCTTAATCTTAGTATTAATATTTTCGTTTAATGTTAATGCTCAGTCAGATAAATTATCTACAAGTAAAGATCAGGAAGGTTATATTTTCGAAAAAATAGTTGACGTTCCTGTGACTTCAGTAAAAAATCAATATCGTTCCAGTACTTGTTGGGGCTTTTCAGCTTTAGCTCTAATGGAAGCCGAATTATTACGTGAAACAGGTAAAGAATATGATTTATCTGAAGGTCATTTAGTATATTATACATACTTAGCTAAAGCAAAAAGATATTTACGTTTTCATGGAGATGTAAATTATGGTCCCGGTGGAGCAGCTCACGACTTATTATGGTATATGGAAAATTACGGATTAATGCCTGAAGAAGCTTATTCAGGATTAGTACCTCCAGATACACTATTTATCCATGGAGAGCTATATGCAGTTACTAAAGGATATTTAGATGCATTATTGAAAACCCCCGATTCGAAATTATCCGATAATTGGTTAGTTGCTTACACTGCAATTTTAAACTCTTATATGCAAGAACCTCCAACAACATTTACATACGAAGGTGTAAACTATAATCCAAAATCTTTTTTAGAAAGTACAAAATTGAACGTTGATGATTATGTATGCATTTCATCATTTACTCATCATCCTTATTATACAGAGTTTGTGTTAGAACTTCCTGATAACTGGTTACATAGAACAGTTTATAACGTCACTGTTGACGAACTTGCAGAAATAGCAGATTATGCATTAGAAAACGGTTATACGGTTAACTGGGGTACAGATGTTAGTTCTAAAGGATTTTCATGGAAAAACGGAGTGGCAATTTTACCTGATAGAGTAGTAGAATCTACTTCCGGTTCAGATGCCGAACGCTGGACAAAAGATGAGAAAAAAAATACACCAAAAGATTTATATTCATTTGATGGAAACGTAATAGAAAAAGAAGTTGATGCAAAAATGCGTCAAAAAGATTTTGATAACTGGACAACAACTGATGACCATGGAATGTTACTTTGTGGAATCTATAAAGATCAAAGAGGTAATAAATTTTATAAAGTTAAAAACTCATGGGGTTCTGTGGGAAAATATGATGGATATTTATTTACATCAGTTCCATTTTATAAAATGAATACTACTTCTATTATGGTGAATAAAAATGGAATTCCAAAACATATCCGTAAAAAATTAGGTTTATAAGTTTTTTCTATATTTATAACTAATGATAGAGCTTTATTGTTTTAATAGCAATAAAGCTCTATATTTAAGAAAACAACCGTAATGCGAATATCAGCCGTAATAATAACATTTAATGAAGAGAAAAACATCGAAAGATGTATTAAGTCCTTATTATTATTTGCTGATGAAATAATCGTTGTAGATAGTTTTTCTACTGATAAAACTGAAGAAATCTGTAGAAGTTTTCCTCAGGTTAAGTTTTATCAAAATAAATGGCTTGGTTATTCTGAACAGAAAAACTATGCAAATTCCTTAGCCTCCTTTGATAATGTGTTTTCAATTGATGCAGATGAAGAAGTATCTGAGAAATTAAAAGATAGTATTTGTTACCTAAAAAAACAATATGAGAGTTTAGAAATTCTCAATACGGTTTTTTCTGTAAATAGACTGACAAATTATTGCGGAAAATGGATACACCATAGTGGATGGTACCCAGATAAAAAAATTAGATTTTTTCCTAAAAATATCAAGTGGAAAGGCGACATTCACGAAATACTTGAATTACCTCCCGATATAAAAGTTATTAAACTAAAAGGCGATTTAAATCATTACACAGTTTATAATACCGTGGATCATTTAAAACAATTAGATAAATTTACTACAATAGCTTCTAAAGAATTATTTAATAAAGGTAAAAAGGTTAATTATTTTGACATATCAATACGTCCCCAATGGAGGTTTTTTAGAGATTACTTATTAAAATTAGGATTCTTAGATGGATATGCAGGGTATCAAATTTGTAAAATTTCTTCATTTGCAACTTTTCTTAAATATGCAAAATTAAAAGAATTAAGGAAAAATCTTAGAAATGAAAAATAAAAACATTTTACAAATTTTTGCTTCAAGTGAGTGGGGTGGAGGCGAACAATACGTTTACAATATTACTAAAAAACTATTGTCAGAAAATAATAATGTAATTTGTGTTTCAAGGGAAAGTGCAATAATTAGTAACAAATTGTCCAGTTTAAATGTAACCCATTACATTTTAAATTTAAATGGAATTTACGATATTAAATCAGCATATCAATTAAAAGATATTATAGTTAGACATAATATTGAAATAATTCACATCCATAATTTTAAAACTTCTTTTACAGCAATTTATGCTAAAAAAATATCAGGTCGAGATGTAAAAATAATTCTTACCAGACACTTAGTGAAAAAAGCAAGGAATAACCATATATACAACAATCTCTACAAATCTTTGGACACTATAATTTTCGTTTCCAATTTAGCAAAAAACGAGTTCTTATCAACCAATTCCAAAATAGATAAATCTAAGTGTAAAGTTTTATTTAACAGTGTACTAGATGAAAAATTAAATAATGATAACACATTTGATACCGTAAATCTTAAAGAACGGTTTAATATTCCAAGTAATAATAAAATAATACTTTATAGTGGAAGATTACATCAGGAAAATGGCTTGGAAATCTTATTAGAAGCAATAAATAAAGTTGAGAATAAGAATTTTATGTTAATATTAGCAGGAACAGGGAATACTGATTACGTTAATAAACTTCAAAATATTGTAAAAGATAATAAATTACAAGATAAAGTTGTATTTCTTGGTTTTCAAGAAAACATTGAACCTATAATAAAGCAATGTAGTTTTGGTGTAACACCAACAATAGTTAAAGAGGCATTTGGTTTATCTAATATAGAATTTATGAAGTGTGGCAAAGCTGTAATTACTACAAATAATGGTGCCCAACCGGAATATATAACCAATATGGTTAATGGAATTTTAATAAATCCTAATAATTCTGAAGAATTGAGTAAAAAGATATCTTTATTATTAACAAACGAGGAATTGTCTAATGAAATTGGGTTAAAAGCACAATTATTTTTTAATAAAAATTTAAAATTTGATTTATTCTACTCTAAATTAATAAAAATCTATCAAGAATCTTAAAAATTTAAATATCATGAATATATAATGTATATTATTAATATACAAACAATTGCTATATTATTTGTTTAAATGTAAGTGAATAAATTACAATTTATATAAAAAAAACACAAAAAAGTTTTAAAAAAGTAGGTGGTATATTAAAAATATTATTATCTTTGCATCGCATTTTTGAAACGGATATGATATTTCCTTTTCAATATTAAGCGGAAGTAGCTCAGTTGGTAGAGCACAACCTTGCCAAGGTTGGGGTCGCGAGTTCGAGTCTCGTCTTCCGCTCAAGTAATAATAGTGTTTTTTTAAAAGTTTTTTTGTATCAAGGTTGCCCAGGTGGTGGAATTGGTAGACACGAGGGACTTAAAATCCCTTGGCCATTGCGGCCGTGCGGGTTCAATTCCCGCCCCGGGTACTTTAAGATTAAGAGTTATCTGTTTTTAATAGGTAACTCTTTTTTTTTTGCATCATTTGTAAAATTTTATTTTTTTATAGCTTTCTAAGCTGATTATTTAAAAACGAAATTTTCTAATTTCATTGAAATTTTTTCGCATTTTTTTGACTTTTTTCATCAAAAAAATCATTTTTTTAGACATTTTTTTCGAATAAATTGGAAATTTTAGAAAAATAATTGTGGAAAATATTTTTTGAGGATTTTTTTGGTTGTTTTGGGCATACGGAGGGCTGTATGTTAAAAAATACATACTGAGTATACACGGATAATAAGTTCTCTTTTCCCGGAGATAGGGCCGATTTCAACTACTCTATCGAGTAATTGGCATCGTATAAATCTTTGCGTTCATGCAAATAGATAAAATTCTTTTTGCTGCCAAAGATTCTTTCAAAATCAAAAAAAGTACCTTTTAAACTTTCGATGTAATCATCGTCTAAAAATCTGCTGTAATAGCACCATTCATAGGTCTTATAGCTAAGTCGAGGATTATGATGCGTGACGTTCCGATTTACATAAACTATGCAATCACGTAAATACTGTAAGTCATGTAACCAGATCCTCTTAAAGCTTTTTCTAAATAAACTTCCTGTGCGTTTATATTTAAGATTAAAGAAAATTGCAAAGCTCATAAAAAACCTGCGGAATAATTCACTCACAACTCTACTTGCAATGTACTCTTCATCTTCACTATCAAGACGTTCTACAAAATCTTGAAGTAATTCATCTTCATCTACTTTTGCTAAAATTTCCTCTACAGATTTTATCTGAATTACAAGATGGAAGTGGTTCTTTTGCAATGAGATTGTGTAAAAGTTGACTACATCTTGCATATAGCCATATAAATACACCTCAAATCTGATTCGATCATCTCTTCTTTTGAAGATATTTTCGCCGTTATTTCCCTGATTATAAACATGATAATCATAACCCGGCTTCATTAATTGACAACATTTATTATTATTTGCCATAATAAAAAATTTAAGATTAATACTTTATTGAATTCTCAATCTTTAATCTTTAAATGGCTAAATTGTCAATTCTTTTTAACAAATATTAACATAAAATTGTAGCTTGGAAAGCTATAAAAAGGAGTTATCTGTTTTTAATAGATAACTTTTTTTGTTTCATATGTAAAAAATTATTTTTATCAATTAAATCTTATTTTATTTTATTACCTTTGAATATATTTTAATATTGAATAAAATAAAAATTTAAGGTTATGAATATAATGGATTTATTAAATGGTGCTGGAGGTGACAAATTAATATCCAGCGTGTCATCCCAATTGAATATAGACAAAAAAACTGCAAATAATGCAGTGTTAACTGCGTTACCATTAATTTTAGCAGGTATGAAAAAAAACGCTGAATCTTCGAAAGGTGCAGAAAGTTTAAATAATGCCTTGGAAACTAAACACGATGGCAGTATTTTAGATAATTTAGTTAACTTAAATTCTAATACACAAGAATTAGAAAAAGATGGAAATGGTATTTTAGGACATATTTTTGGTGAGAAATTAAATGTTATTAATAAAGAAGTTTCTACAAAAACAGGTTTAGATTCTGCTAATACCAAAAAACTCATGGCAATTTTAGCTCCTATTGCTATGGGAATGCTTGGAAAACAAAAACGTAAATCTAATACAGGAGCCGGTGGTATTGAAGATTTATTAGGTGGATTACTAACAGGTGTTAGCGCTCCTAAAGGAAAGGCTAAAAAAGGCGGTTTAGGCGGGATGCTATCATCTTTTATAGATAAAGATCATGATGGGAATATTTTGGATGATTTAGCAGATATGTTAAAATAAGTTGGAATCTAAAGGGTTAGATTTATTTTTTTCGAATCGAAAAATAATAATAGTGCTTTGAAATTCTACGTATATTTAAAAAACTATAATTACTATCTTCGTATAGAGCGAGGTATGTCTGAAAATACAGTTAATTCTTATTGTAGAGACATTAAGTTTTTTTTGTTGTTTATAGATGAACATTACGAAGATATCACTACAATAGATAAAATAACTAAGGAGCATATTATAGATTATATTAAATATCTACATCAAAAAAATATTTCTGCCAGGTCTCAAGCAAGATTCTTATCATCATTAAAATCTTTCTATAAATATTTGCAAATAGAAGATTTAGTAACCGAACTTCCTTGTAATGATATTGATCTTCCTAAGATTAGTATGGAATTGCCTGATGTTTTAAGTGTAGAAGAAATAGAGCAAATATTAAAATCTATAGACTTAAGTGAGCCTAATGGTGCAAGAAACAGAGCTATAATAGAAGTTTTATACGGTTGCGGATTAAGAGTTTCCGAATTAGTAAATTTAAAAATATCTAACATTGATTTTAAAGAATCTTATATCAGAGTTATTGGCAAAGGCAATAAAGAAAGATTAGTTCCCATAGGCTCCATAGCACAAAATCAACTTTCTATCTACATAAATCAAATAAGATCTGTAGGAAAAATTAAAAGTGAATATTCTGATATTGTTTTTTTAAATAGGAGAGGGGGAAAACTTTCCAGAGAAATGATATTTCTAATAGTAAAAGAATGTGTTTATAATGCAGGTATAAATAAAAACGTTAGTCCACATACTTTTCGTCATTCATTTGCAACGCATTTAATTCAAAATGGTGCAGATATTAGAATAGTTCAGGATATGTTAGGTCATGAATCTATTATTACTACAGAAATTTATACTCATATAGATAAAACTTATCTTAAGAAGGTGATAGATAAATGTCATCCATTATATAAGAAAAATTTATCAATATGATTGATATCATTCAAAAAAAAAGAGGATTTATTCATATAAATCCTCTTTTTATAAAATAAAAATTAAAAAAATGAAAAACAAACTTAAAAAGATTTTTTAAGCATAAACACTAAAAGTACAATTTATCTAAAGTTGAAAGAATATTAAATATCTAAAATTTTACCATCATCAGAAACTAATACTCCAAAATTTAACGAAATAAGTTCGTTATCTTTATTAAAATAAAAATCTAAATAAGCGTCTTCAAAAGATAAACATTTTTCGCAGAACTCTTCATCTATAGTAGTATCAGATAAATTGAAGCCGTTTTCTTTCATTAATTCGATAATTTCTTTTTCTGAAAGTTCAAAAATCTTTTTACCGTAAAGAGATGCTTCTTTATTATCTACACTTATAGCAGAAAAAACAAAGTTGTTATTTCCTTCAAAAAATAAGTCAACTTCATCATCTAAATAAGATAAGAGTTTAGTGTTAAAGCAATCTTCATCGTTAAAGTCTTCTAACTCATCGGCTTCACCAACTTTTTTGATAACTTCTTCTATAGTAGTTCCAAACTTTAAATCCCCAATGCCTTCCTTAGGTTTAATAATTAAATTAAATTTTTTCATTTTATTAATTTATTTGTGAAATTGTGAGAACAAATTTTATTCTTCGATTATTGTAATCCAATTGTGTTCATCTTTATAATCACCATATTGGATTGAAGTAAGTCTTTCGTACATTTTTTGTACAAATAGGACCTGCTTTACCATCTTTACTAAATACATAGGTTTTATCTTCATCTCTATCATATAACTCACCGATAGGAGAAATTACAGCAGCTGTACCGCAAGCACCTGCTTCTTCAAAAGTACCAACTTCTTCGAATGGAACACGACGTTCTTCTACTTCTAATCCTAAATCCTTAGCGATTTGTTTTAAACTTAAGTTAGTAATTGAAGGTAAAATTGAGTGAGATTTTGGAGTAACGTAGGTATTATTTTTAATACCAAAGAAGTTTGCCGGACCTGCTTCGTCTATGTATTTCTTTTCCTTAGCATCTAAGAATAATACGGTTGAATAACCTTCTTTAGAAGCTCTAACTGCAGATGCTAAACTTGCAGCGTAGTTAGACCACCAACTTTAATGTGACCGGTTCCAAGTGGAGCAGCTCTATCATAATCACGAACTACTTGAACTTTTACAGGTTTAAAACCTTCTTTAAAGTAAGGACCTACCGGAGTCACAAAGATAATTAGGCAATATTCTTTTGCAGGGCTTACACCAACTTGTGCACTTGTACCAATTAATAAAGGTCTAACATAAAGTGATGCACCTGTTCCATGAGGAGGTATAAATTTTTTATTTAATAAAATTACTTTACGTAAAGCTTCAAAGAAAAGCTCTTCAGGAATTTCTGCCATCATAATTCCACGAGCGGAACTATTGATACGTTTCCAGTTTTCTTCCCATCTAAATAATCTAATTTTACCGTCTTTTCCCATATAAGCTTTCATACCTTCAAAAGCTTCTTGACCATAATGAAGGCAAGTTGCAGCCATGTGCATAGGTATATATTCAGAAGAACAAACTTCTAATTCACCCCATTTGCCATCTCTGTAAAAACATCTTACATTGTAATCGGTTTTGTAATAACCGAATGGTAAATTACGCCAATCTATATTATTCATAATTTAAAAATTTAAAAATTTATAATCATTATTTTATAATTAAAATAATCTATATTATCTTTTTGCGAAGATAATGATTTTTAACTTAAATGTTGCAATATTTATTAAAAGATTTTTATAAAAAAATTAATTATTAATACAAAAAGATAAAAAATATTTTTCATTATTATAATCTATTAATTCACTTTTGATTATAATATTATTATTTATTTTATTCTCAAAAATAAACATATTGTTATTATCTAAATAAAAATTCTTAGTTTTTTTAGTTAAATTTTCACCTTCCATCTTAATAAAAGCCTCTTTGTATGACCAAATTTGAGTAAATTCTAAATCTTTATTGTAATTATCATTTACTAACTTATTATTAATCTGATTTATAGAGGTATTATTATTTATTCTATTAATATGATCTTTTTCTTTTTTATGAAAATATCTTTCTGCAATTTCTTTTTTATAACTACTTACTACTTGAATATCTATTCCGCATTTTTTATTATATACAATAGCAGTTACTAATTCTTTAGAGTGTGAAATATTTATATTTATATCTTTATCTTGATAATTTTTAATATATGGTTTTCCATTTTCTAAAACAGAAATATGTAGATCGTTGGAATTATTTGGAAAATTATTTTTTAGAATTTTTCTAATTAAAAACCTCCCCGTTAAAGATAAGAAATATGCATTTTGATTGCTATACTTTTTTAAGTATTCTAAATCTTCCTCTAATAAGTTGTCTTTTAGCAAATTAATATCTTTTTCTCTTATATTAAATACCTTATCAATTTTAATATTTTCACTATTGAAACTTATTTTATTGATATCATCAATTTTCTTAATGTTATCTTGAGAAATATTTTTAGATTGAGTTTTTAAGTCATTGATAGCTGCTATATATATAATAGGTTTTTTCATAAAACTATATATTGATTTTAGAGTTACTTATACCGAAAAGTGCAAAATCATATTTTATTGGATCGTTTTCATCAAATGTTCTTAAAACAGAAGTAACTTCTTCAGCAGCTCTCCAATCATTAGCTTTTCTATTCAATATATTTAGCTTTCTAACAGTATTTCCAACGTGTACATCTAACGGAATAATTAAATCCTTCGTGTTAATGTTATTCCATAAACCAAAATCTACACCATTATTATCTTTTCGAACCATCCATCTTAAAAACATATTAATACGTTTGGCAGCAGATCCTTTTGAAGGGTTGGCTATATGTTTCTTAGTTCTTTCTAAAATATCTACTTTTAAAAATGAATTTCTAAAATAAATAATTGAATTTTTTATTTTATCTGTCTCATATAAATTGTAACCGTCAGTAAATACTTTTTCCAATCCGCCCAGGTTCTTATAAATGTTTTGAATGGAATGCATAAAGCCTAATGCATCTTCTTCTTTGAAAGTTCTATAGTAAAAGCCTTTAATTGCGTTATAAATTTCCTTTTCTGAAGAATTAGTAATAAAATCGAAAGGGGAATTATCTAGTCTCTCACAGAAATTATTTGCGGTTTTAATAATAGAAGTTCTGTTTCCCCATGCAATAGTTGCAGCAAAAAAACCTGCAATTTCTATGTCTTCTTTTTTAGTAAACTTATGAGGGATAGATATGGGATCTGTTTCTATAAATTGTTTCTTATCAAAAAAATTGTAATAATAATCTAATAAATCTTTAACTTTATTAATATCCTCTGTACTCATTGAGTTTTTATTTATTTGCAAAGTTAATCATAAATATTTTTTAAACAAAAAAGGGACTTTAAAAAAAGTCCCTTTTAGATAAGTATTACTAAAATACTAGTGTTAACCTTTTAAATAAAATTATTATGTGAGTGATCCCGGCGCGACTCGAACGCGCGACCCACAGCTTAGAAGGCTGTTGCTCTAATCCAACTGAGCTACGGAACCATTTTTCTTTTGTTTATAACTACTTTTAGTTAAATAGAGTGCAAAAATATAAAAAAAAATCTAATTACGATACATTTTTGTAATGTTTTTTTAATAAAAAGTATTTATTTACTTATTTATTTTATTTTTTGTAAATATATAATTAATTTTGCAATTGAATTATAGCTACTTTAATCATAGAAAAAAATGAAAAAACAATATAATAGTATAATTTTTATAGTATCCTCAGTATTATTTCTGTTATCATTCTTATTTTCATGTAATAAAAATGATATAAATGCTGAATTTTCCGACTTAAGTTTTTCTACAGATACTTTAATGTTTGATACCGTATTTACTACAATAGGATCGTCTACCAGGATATTAAAAGTTTATAATACAAGTAATCAAGATATAACTATTACTAATATAAAAGTTGCCGGTGGTACTAATTCTAATTTTTCAATAAATATTGATGGGTTAGCTTCTAATTTTGTTTCCGATATTACAATACCGAGTAATGATAGTATTTTTATATTTGCTAAGGTTAGGATAGATCCTAATAATTTATCATCTCCATTAGTTGTTGAAGATTCTATTGTTTTTAATGTTGATCAAAATTATAAATATATTAAACTACTTGCTTGGGGGCAAGATGCAAATTATATAGTTGCTGATAAGTTTGTCGAGAATTTACCTCCTTATAAAATAGTTGCAAAAGAAGGTGAAACTGTTGTTTGGAATTCCGAAAAGCCTTATGTTATTTATGGATATGCTGTTGTTGATTCAACAGCTACCTTAGAAATAGCTCCGGGAACTAAAGTGTATTTTCATAGTAAAGGAGGGTTGTGGGTATATAAAGGAGGATCTATTAAAGTTTATGGAACACCGGAAAATAAAGTGGTCTTTGCAGGTGATAGATTAGAACCTGAGTATAAAGATGTTCCCGGACAATGGGAAAGAATTTGGTTAAACGAAGGCTCACAAAATAATGAATTTTATAATGTAGATATCAAAAATGGATTTATAGGTATTCAGGCAGAAACTTTAGATGAGCCAATGGGTAATTTTTTAATTCTTGAGAATGTAAATATCCAAAACATGTCCGGAATGGGAATTTATTCTCGTAGATATGGGATCATTGCCGGAAATTGTGTGATCAGCAATTGTGGAAATTATTTAGCTGCTTTAACTCAAGGAGGATACTACGATTTCAGACATTGTACATTTGCTAATTACTGGAATAAATCCTTCAGAGATTACCCATCTGTTTTTATTAGTAATTATTATTTAAACAATTTTGATAATACAATGTATTTATCGGATTTAGAAAATGCCTACTTTGGTAATTGCATTATTTTTGGCAGTAAAGATAATGAGCTAAAGATAGATGATTCTCAATTGCAAACAATGTTTAACTGTTTAATTGATAATTGTTTGGTAAAAGCTGTAGAAACTGAAAATGATATTAAATATATTAATAATTGTATTTTTAATCAATATCCGTATTTTGTAGATTCCTTAGAATATAATTTTAGATTAGATACCATAACATCAGTTGCAATAGATGCCGGCAATTTAAATATTATTTCGGACTCACCGATTATTGACTTAACTAACGATTTAGATAATAAAAATAGATTGTTAGATGGAAAACCGGATTTAGGTGCATATGAGTTTCAAAAAACATATTAAAAATGAAAAGTTATATTAATCAAAATACTATTTGTGCAATCTCTACACCTGCTGGAACAGGTGCAATTGCCATTATAAGGATGTCCGGTGAAAAATCTAAAGATATAATTGAAAAAATATTTATCCCTTATAATAAGCAACCCTTAAAACATTCTTATTGTAGTGTTGGAACTATTTCAGATACTAATAATGAAATAATAGATGAAGTTGTTGTAACGTATTTTAAGTCACCTAAAAGTTATACAGGAGAAGATTTAATTGAAATTGCATGCCATGGTTCTAATTATATTCAACAAAAAATTTTGGAGTTATTAATTAGAGTAGGGGCTTATCAGGCATTGCCTGGAGAATTTACATACAGAGCATTTAAGAATGGGAAATTAGATTTATCTCAGGCAGAAGCAGTTTCAGATTTAATTATTTCTGAAAATAAGCAAGCACATGATATTGCTGTCTCACAATTAAAAGGAAATTATTCTTCCAATATTAAGGAGTTAAAAGATAAATTACTAAACTTTGCTTCATTATTAGAATTGGAATTGGATTTTTCTGATCAAGATGTTGAATTCGCTAATAGAGAGCAAATGATAGAGCTCTTGAATACTATTGAGTATGAATTAAAGTTTATGATTAGCTCGTTTGAATTAGGCAATGTTATACGTAATGGAATACCTGTGGCCATTATTGGTAAACCTAATGTTGGAAAATCTACTTTGTTAAATATTTTATTAAATGAAGATAAAGCAATAGTATCTAATATCCCCGGCACAACCAGAGATGTAATTGAAGATACGATTAATATTAACGGTTTTTTATTTAGATTTATCGATACTGCAGGATTAAGAGATACTGACAACCCTATAGAAACAATGGGTATAGAAAGAACTATAGATAAAATTAATAATGCAAAAATAATTTTGTATTTAATAGATTTATCTAACGAAAATGAAAATGAGTTATTGAACGAAATTAATGATTTTAAAGCAAAATACGCTGAAAAACCGAATAAACATTTTTTATTAATTTGTAATAAAATAGACGAAGTAGATCATCTTCCCAAATGGTATAATCAATTATCTTCATTAAATCCTATTTATATATCTGCAAAAAGAAGGGAGAATATCCATTTAATAGTAGATAAAATTTGCAGTATAGTTAAGGATATGGAAATTAAAAATGATTTTGTGATAACAAATGTACGCCATGTAGAAGCTATGCAAAAAGCCTTGGTATCAGTAGAATCTGCTAAGCAATCATTTTCTGATAATATACCTACTGATTTAATTTCTATTGATATAAGAGATTCTTTATATCATCTTTCATCTATTTTAGGAGAAATTACTACTAACGATATACTTGAAAATATTTTCACTAATTTTTGTATAGGCAAGTAAATAGCTGATAGTCAAAACTATAAAAAACAACTAATAATTACAACCCGCTATAAATTAGCGGGTTTTGTTGTTTAAATATTATCGTTATTACTTGTATATATGGTATGTTATACATATTTTTGTACCGTATTTGTATCGCGTTTAAAAAAATACTGAAAAAGTAAATATTTTAACCTAAGTGGTGTTGAATGGAACTCTATAAAACACAATGAAACAAAATTGATTTATAAATGGGATAATTTATGGCTAAGGCGACGGAAATAGAAAAAGTGTGCGAATGGTGCAAGCAACCTTTTATTGCACAAAAATTAACTACGCGTTACTGTTCTCACAGATGTAACTCCAGCGCCTATAAATCGGCAAAGAGAGAGGAAAAACGTAAGACGTTTAAGATGATTGCTATCGGTACGAAACGGATGCAACAGATAGAAGCACTAAGCGAAGCTTACGAAAGAATTAAAGACAAGGAGTTTCTTTCGGTAAGTGAAACGGCTATTTTATTGGGCGTAGGGCGTACAACCATTTATCGCTATCTGAAAAACAACACGCTAAAAGCCGTGCAAACTCCCGGTAAAACCTTTATCCGTCGTTCTGATATTGATGCAAAGTTCAAAAATCCGGAACCATACTCCTCTCGTCCGACACGCGATGAGAAGACAATAACCGAATTTTATACCCTTGCGGAAATCAAGAAAAAATATAAAGTACAGGATACATGGATTTACAAAGTTGTACGAGAAAATAATATTCCAAAAACACTGATAAACGGAAAGTCCATTTTTAGCAAAAAACACATTGATAAATACTTTGAAAAGAAAAATCCGTCGCATCCGGATATTGATGAATGGTATAGTGTGAAAGAGTTACAAGAGAAATATCAACTTTCATTATCGGCTATTTATTCATTCGTGTCGGAAAACAATATTCCCCGTAAAAAAATTGGACGTAATGTGTTTTACTCGAAAACTCATTTTGATACAGCAAAAGGATACACAACACCTGAATTTTACAGTGTGAAAGAAGCGATGACTAAGTTTGGTATTTCACGTGATGCACTGTACAACTATTTGAAAAATTATAAAATAACAAGAGTGAAATCAGGGAGATATATTAAAATTTCAAAATCTGAATTAGATAAATTATTTGAAAATTTAAAGTTTGATTGATTATGGCACGAATTCCTAAAGTAACCTTACACAAGCGAGCGGTGGCAAATGCTAAGGAGAGTCTCTATTTAGACTTTTATCCACCGATTCGAGACCCTTTTTCAATGCGCATGACTCGTAGGGAATCCTTGGGCATCTATATTTATGCAAAACCAAAGAATGAAGCGGAACGTGAATTCAATCAAGATATGTTGATGAAAGCAGAAGTTATTCGTGGATTGAGGGCACAATCGATTATTAATGAGGAGTATGATTTTCTGGATAAAAGTAAGAAACAAGCCGATTTTCTGGCTTATTTTAAAGAAGTAGCCCAAAAGAGAGACCAAAAGTGGATGAAAGTCTATCTTCACTTCAGTAATTTTGTGAAAGGAAAATGTACTTTTGGCGAGGTTAATGTGGATTTGTGTAACAAGTTTCGAGATTACTTATTAGGATGCCAAACAGTTGAAACGTACAAAAATGAAAATTTCTCAAAATTCTGCCGCGGGATATTTTTCTACTTTCAGGGCATTGCTGAAAATCGCATATAAGGATAAAATGTTTCGTGAAAACTTAAATGATTATTTAGAAAGCATTGAGCTTACGGATGTGAAAAAAGGAATATCTCACGCTGGATGAACTGAAAAAACTGGCAAATACGCCGTGCGATATTCCGGTGCTGAAGTCCGCATCTTTGTTTTCTTGTCTTACCGGATTACGGATTAGCGATATTCTTAATTTGCATTGGCGGAATATTTTGCCGGCTTCAGATGGAGGCTATTGTATGCGGATTGCGTACCGAGAAGACCGAAACTGAAACTACTCTCCCCATAAGTAACGAGGCTTTGGAGCTTTGTGGAGAGCGGCATGATGGAAAAGTTTTTGAAGGTTTGCGTAGATCTATGATATATCAACCCTTGAAAAAGTGGGTGGCAAGCGCAGGAATTACTAAACATATCACCTTCCATTGTTTCCGACATACATTTGCGACCTTGCAAATTGCACTTGGCACGGATATTTACACAGTCAGTAAAATGCTGACGCACAAAAACGTTTCCACTACACAAATTTACGCTGATTTGGTAAATGAAAAGAAACGGGCTTCTGCAAATAAAATCAGTTTAAAATAAAATCCAATGCAGTTAAAACACTTTGAATATATTATAGTTTACCTCTCTGTTTTGGTCGTCTGCGTGCTGATTGGAATGGGTGTAAGGTTGATTGTCATCGGTGCAGGTGCTGATGAATTTACATCAAATACCGTCTTTTGGGTTATTGCGGCGTCTGGTGTAATTATATATGCCGTGCTTACCTTGCTAATTGACGGACTTTTCACGACTACGCTCCGGAAGTTTTTCCCTAAAAAGGCTCAAACTAAAACATCTGAAACGCCACCTCTTATTACGAAAAGTTTAGAGGAAATACGTGCCGAACAAAAACGACAAATGGAGGATAAAAAACGTGTAAAGCGTGAATTTGCCGTTCAATATACCCGCAAGGAATTTGCGCCGTACGTTTCGGATGAAGATTTGGCGTTGCTTTGTCGCTATGTGGAATTATATGCCGACCAACTTCCGCTATCTGATATTCAGCCTATCAAAGTGAAAACGCTTTCTACCTTAGATCTTTATCATTTCGGCTGGAATATTTGGAAATACCTGAGCGTTAGCAAGCAAGACGATATCGCCCTTTTCCTAAAACTCGTTTTTGCTCATAACTTAAAAGACGTAGAACCGGACAGCATTAAAAGTCATTTGAAAGATGATCCGAAAAAAGGGAGGGTTTTGGTGTGCGAGAAAATGAATTATTATAAAACTGTGTAAAAACCTTTTAACCCTACACGATATTTTTGTCCTTTAAATTTTTGTTTTATATGTTATTGAGTTTTCTTTGCAGTGTTTTTCTACAATATCTAACCAATTATCATACCAATACCAAGCTCCTTCAACCTTTACTCCAAAATGACTATTAGGATTTTTTGCATCCTTTGATTTCCACAATTGAGTATGATTATGCATGTTGAATTTTACATATCCTTTTTTTCTCATTAATTCTACTATTTTAGAAGGCAGGTGTTTAGCTTTTTCTTTTTCCTTTATTAATACATACTGCTTATTTAGTCCTATTGCTTCTTCGGAGTTAGCAGGAATAAATTCAATAACTTTATCCGCCTGCCCTTTTCTGTTTACAGATTTTGGAACATATAGAATTCTATATGAATATCTTATGTCATTAAAAGCATCTTCCGATATTTTTTCATCAAAAGCATTAATGTATGAAGCTATGTTCTGTGGTAAATCCGAAAAACTTCTAAGAATATTTGATTGTTCTTCATTTATTGTGGAAAACTGTAATGATATGGATAAATGTTTATCTATTGCATATTCTTCACCGAAAAAAAGCTTTATATAGTAATTAAAGTTCAAACAACAAGCCTGAAACCTTGCACTTAAAAAATCATCGATTTTTGTTGTCATTTGATGTTCAATCTCATGTCTTAGCCCAATTAAAAAGCGTAAATTTGATGAAGTTACCTCATCTATAGGATTATCGTTGCAATTCAAGCACCTTTCTAATTCCCAGTACTTAAAAGCTCCTTTGTTAGTTCGGCTAAATTTTCTTTTTGTGCCTATAGTTTGATAATATCTATACTCTATCTTTTTATCCCTATAATATGCATGTAAAAGATAAGTCCAAGCAATATTAGAAAGAACTATAAAACTTTCTGATTTAAACTGAATGTTTGGATTGTTAAAAATCTGAACAGCAGTGAGCATTGTTTCTCTTGATTTAGTTAACAATTCTTTTTTTACAGATGTTATACGCCTACTTCTTTTTTCCATAGTATATTTTGAAGTATATTAATTTAAAAAGGATATTATAAAATGAAAGTCCTATGTAATTTGTTTATTTTTTTTTTACAACAAATATACTAAATTATTCTAAAATCCACTCTTACAGTAAAAGCCTATCAATAATTACTAAAAATAGCATTTTCCTGTGTTTTTCTCTGTGTTTTTGTAGGTGTTAATAATCACAGCCAAATCACTCATTTCATTTGCTCCGTAATCATCAAAATCAATTATTATGGATAAAAATGAAATTTCCTTTAACAAACTGCCCAACGCCGTAGCACATCTGATTGGCGAAGTGGCAGAAATCAATCACTTAGTAGAAAAAACGCAATTACCAACAGTCACCTCAAAACGAGTGCCGATTGGGATTGACGATGCGTGCAAACTTATCGGGAAAGCCAAGCCCACCGTTTATGCGCTCGTACGAAAGAGATTGATACCTTGCTATAAAAAGGGCAAGAAATTGTACTTTTTCGAGGATGAATTGCTCGCATGGATTGAAAACGGGCGGAAGAAAACCGTAGAAGAAATAGCCCGTGATTCCACAGACTTTGTAAATGGTAAACGGCGAACAAATGCCCGTTATTAAGAATGGTGTCGATGAAAGCAAAAGCAACCGACCGCAATGCGGGCAAGCAATCCAAAAACGAGCGTATCGAAACCTTTTTGCGTGGGAAATACCAATTTCGTTTCAATACGGTAAAAAGCAGAACAGAATTTCGGAGTATAGTCGACAATCTGCCATTCTCTCCATTAACGAAATTCGACATCAACTCGATGCGCCGTTTACTGGATGCTTCGCAAGGGATCACCACTTCCGCAGAGAATATCCGAGCCATTTTGGAGAGCGATTTTTGTCCGAAAATAAATCCGGTGCAAGAATATTTTCATTCACTTCCGGAAAAGGTGGACGTCCCGCCAAAAGTTTAGCCGAAAAACGCAAGTATCGGCTCTCCTTAAAACTGAACACAAGCGAATATTTGCAGCTCAAAAGTAAGTCGAAAATTGCGGGTAAAAACCGATGCGATTTTCTTCGCGAGCTGATATTTTCGAGTGAAATCAAGCAACAATTTTCTAAAGAACAAAATGAGATTTTTCGACAAATAACCGGAATAGCAAACAACCTAAACCAACTTGTGAAATTGGCACACGTGCAGAGCGTATGGTATATTGAGATTACGGCTAAGAAACTATTAGACGATTTGGACGAACTTTTAAAACGAATAAAGCTATGACGGCAAAAATTGTAAAAGGAAGCAGCTTTTCGGGTGCTGTTGGTTATATGCTAAGCAAAAAAGAGAAAGCGGAAATCCTAAAAGCCGAAGGTGTACGTACTGAACCTAAAGAACTCACGGCAAAAAGCTTCGAGTTGCAGGCATCCATGAATCCAAACATAAAGAAACCCGTTTGGCATATTTCACTCAATTTTTCGGAAAATGACAAAGATAAACTCTCCAATGAAAAGATGATAAAAATAGCCGAAGCCTATCTGCAAAAGATGAATATCAAAAACACGCAGTATCTAATTGTCCGTCATCACGACCGACAACATCCACATATTCATCTTTGCATTAACCGTATTGATAACAACGGAAAACTTATTTCGGATAAAAATGAGAAATACAGGAGTACGAAGGTATGCAGAGAACTGACCGAAAAGCACGGTTTATACATCGCACCGGGGAAAGAGAATGTGAATAGAGAACGACTTATCGGATACGACAAAACCAAATACGAGATTTACGATGCCCTGAAGCAAGCCATTCCCAAAAGCAAAACGTGGAAAGATTTGGAAAAGCAGTTAAAGAAAAACGGAATCACTTTTTAGTTCAAGACAGCAGGTAAAACCGCCAACATTCAAGGGATTATTTTCGAGAAAGACGGAATTAAAATCAACGGATCCAAAGTGGATAGGGAGTGCAGTTACTCGAAAATTGATAGTGAAATCAAAAGCAATGCTTTTCAGGCTTTACAAGAAGTGGAACGACAATCACAGCAAATCGGCTTAGCTGAGGGAGCAATAGAAACGCTCACATCACTCATTGCACAACTCAGCATATTTACAGCACCCAATAGTTCACACTACGATTCCACGTTAGCCGAATACATCCAAGCGTTAAAGGCAAGAAAATGGGCGGCTAAAAATAAAATCAGAATCCACAGAATACGATAAAACCACCACACAAAAAACCAACCATTATGGCAACAACAGACAACGAAAACATCCTGATGATGTTTGAAGAAATCAATCAAAAATTAGACAAAACCCATTTGCAGATTGAAAAAATTGGAAAACAACCATCAAACGAAACTATTGAAATTGACAACGATGAACTAATTGACGAAATCAGGCAAGTGAAAACCTTTATTGAAGTTTTGAACAACGAGCAATCTGATAGATTGAGCAAGTTAGAGACAGTTCTAAGAAAAGAGAAGCGACGAATCGATTTTTCGCCCACATCCATCAATACAATGCTTATTGTTCTGGGATTTATGGTAATTATTCTCGGATTAACACTATGGGTTACATCTCTAAAAGTCGAGAAAGAAATGTATTCCGACAACGATTTAAAATACCGTTACTTCCAAATGATCGGACACGCCACACAGGAAGATATGTCAACAATGGATACCATTTTTTATTTTCATCGAAATAACAAAAAAATCAAGGAACTTCGCAAACAGGTGGAGATTTTTGAATAGAATATTAAGCAACGGGCGAGGATTATTGAGCAGGAGGAGAGATTAAAAGAGAGAGAGAGAAGAATTAAATATGAAAATTGAACATAAATAAAAATCTGCTTGTCTCTCATTGCAGGTTTTGTTAATAAAATATTGTTTGTTCGGTATTTAAAATCAGTTAAAATATGTAGCTTTGCAAAAAGTAATGCTTGAATAATGGAGATTAGACATAGAGATTTAATAATAGACTCAGAAAACCCTTTTGAAAATTGCAAGTTAGAAAGACGACAATATGCACATATTCTTACGACAATAGTTGAAAGCTATGCCGAAGGATTTGTACTCGCCATAAACAATAAATGGGGAGCCGGAAAAACAACATTTGTGAAAATGTGGGAGAAGCATCTACAAAACAGTGATTTCATGACAATGCACTTTAATGCTTGGGAAAATGATTTTGAAATGGAGCCATTAACTGCAATGTTAGGTGAGCTTAAGAAACTAATAGGAAAGAAAGAAGATAAAACATTTGAATCATTAATAGAAAAAGGTGCTGTAATTTCAAAAAAAATTATACCTGCAATTACTAAATATTTTGCTAAAAAATATTTAGGAGATGAAGCTGTAGATATGATAACGAGTAGTGCTGAAGCTGCTACTGAAATATTAAACGACGAAGTCAATGACTATATTAATAAGAAAGAAAAACTTGAGGATTTTAAAACAGAATTAGAGATATTTATCAAGGATAAAAGTAACGATAAACCGATTGTATTTATCATTGATGAATTAGATCGTTGTCGTCCCGATTATGCGGTAGAAGTATTAGAAAAAGTGAAACATTTCTTTTCTGTTCCGGGTATTGTTTTTGTTTTGTCTATAGATAAAGAACAATTAAGCTATGCTATTCAAGGATATTATGGTAGTGCAAATATCGATACCGATGAATATTTAAGAAGATTTATTGATATAGAATATCAATTGCCTGATCCAAACATTGAAACTTATACTAAATACTTATTTGAATATTACGGCTTTGATGAGTTCTTTAAAAAAAGAAGCTTTACGAACGAGTCAAGGGAAGATAAAGAAGAATTTATCCGTTTTTCTACTTTTATTGCCAATGAATTCCATTATACATTGCGACAACAAGAAAAACTATTTGCACAGGTAAGAATTATTTTGCGTACTTTTTATATCAAAAATTCTTGTTTTCCTGATTTGGTTTTAATGTTGATACACTTGAAATTCTTTCATGAAAATTTATTTGATAACATAAAAAAGAAAAAGTTAACAACACAAAGCCTAGTAGATAAAATTGAGTCATTGTTTAAATTTGATTTTTTTGATAAAAATATAAATCGATTAGTATCTGTAGAAGCCTTATTAGTCTATATGTACCACAAATACACAACTAGAAGAAAAAAGATTATACGGAACCATAGTGCTTCTCTATTTCAAGAAAGTCTGATGACATTCTGGACGAGAAAGAGTTTCTACTATCATCAAAAACCAATAGACATACCAGAAAGTACTCTTCCTTCATTATAATTTAGAAAAACATATTGAGCATATAATCAAGATCGAACATAAATACTATAGTATGGATTTGAGCTTTTTTCTTGAATAAAATAGAATTATTAGACAACTTAGAAATTGACTGAGAGTTCAAATTGCAAATACAGATTCCTATGATAAAAAACATTATTGATAAAAACGAACAAACCGCGCCTAATGCTGGCGAAATGGAGGTGTTGCACCGATATTTTCCGCAATGTTTTACTAAAGAAGGGTACTTTCGATATAGACGTGTTTAAGTCGCAGATACAGGATAAGCGTTAACATTACCCACGAAGGGTACGATTTGAATTTTCTGGGTAAAAACTACGCCAAACTCTTGTCGAGTATGGATACTACCACCGTTATCGTACCCGATGAGGAGCATAACGCCCTGCCCGAAAATGCCAACAGCGAAAACATCTACATCAGTGGCGACAACTTAGACGGGTTGAAACACCTGCTTAAATCATACGCCGGAGCGGTGAAGTGCATCTATATCGACCCGCCGTATAATACCGGAACCGACGGTTTTGTGTATAACGACCGCTTTACTTTTACAGCCGAAGAGCTCTCTGCCAAGCTGAGCATCAGCGAGGAGCAAGCCGCCAAGATACTCGACCTTACCCGTCGCGGCTCGGCTTCGCACTCGGCGTGGCTCACCTTTATGGCGTGCCGGCTGCAACTTGCCTGCGACCTGCTGACCGATGACGGCGTGATTTTTATTTCCATTGACGATAACGAACAGGCAAACTTGAAACTGCTTTGTGATAGCATTTTTGGGGAAGAGAATTTTGAAGCAAATATTATTCCGATAGTAAATCCAGGTGGTAGAGATTATAAACAGATTGCTATTACTAATGAATATTTACTATGTTATTCGAAATCAGAAGAAAATATTCTAAATGAAATGCCAAAGGAAACAACTTTTGATTTTGAGGATTCATCGGGTGGATACAATATAAGAGAATTAAGAAATCGTAATCCTAAGTTTCATAGTGGAAATCGTCCTAATCTTTTTTATCCTTTTTATGTAAATCCAAATATAAAAAAGGATGGATTTTGTGCAGTTAGTACAGAAAAAAGTGAGGAATATCATATTGAAGTAAAACCGTACAATAGTGTAGGTGCTGAAAGTGTATGGCGTTGGGGAGTACCACGCTCCCAAAACAACATTGTTTTAGGAGATATTGATAAAAGTCAAGTCATTGCACGTCAAAGAAGAGATGGTAATTGGAATATTTATGAAAAAAACAGAAGAACAACGACAAAGGTAAAATCAGTATGGGATGAGACAGAAATGAGAACTGAGGAAGGCACACGTGAGATTAGAAGTTTATTTGGAGAAACATATTTTAATCATCCTAAACCTGTAGCATTAATAAAAAGATGTATTTTAATTGGATCAAATCAAGATGATATTGTTTTAGATTTTTTCTCTGGGTCAGCGACAACAGCTCAATCTGTTTTTGAAGTGAATGCAGAAAATATAGATGAGCAAAGAAGATGGATTATGGTGCAGTTGCCTGAGGCTACTCCCCCAAACAGCGAAGCGCGCAATGCGGGTTACAATACCATAGACCAAATCGGTCAAGAACGTATCCGCCGAGCCGCTGCCAAAATAAAAGCGGAAACGGGTGCCGATATCGATTACGGATTTAAGCATTATACGCTTGCCGAACCCGACAGCAACACGCTCGACCAATTGGAAAATTTTGACCCGAATGCTATGTTTGCCGATGAAACCGTGTTGGAAAAATTCGGCAAATCCACCGTTCTCGAAACTTGGCTGGTGAGAGACGGATACGGCTTTGGCGCATCGGCAAACGAAGTGAAATTAGATGGATACACAGCGTACCACAACGATAAACATCTCTATCTGATTGATATAGAATTTACAGAAAAAGACTTGGCTGCACTCATTGATCGCTACAACTCCGATGCTGCTTTTTGTCCGGAGAATATTGTGATTTTTGGCTACAGCTTCACGTTTACCCAAACAGAAATGTTGCGTAAAAACACGGTAGTACTGCGTGATGGCGATAAAAATCTGAAAATAAATATAGATGTGAGGTATTGATATGGAACTGATTTTACAGACCGGCTTAGAGCATCAAGAAAAACCGGTAAATGCTATTGCACAAGTTTTCGAGAATACACCTATTGAACAGCCATCGCAATATTTTGAGAATCCTGTATTCGATTTTTCATATCCTGAAAATTATCAAACGGCTATTCGTAAAATCCAAGCCGAAACTAATCTGCATCACTCATTACGTAAAACTACCCATGCAGAGAACGGATGTTTGAATTTGGATATTAAAATGGAAACCGGCACAGGCAAAACGTATGTTTACACCCATATCATCTATGAGTTACATAAGCGTTACGGGGTAAACAAATTTGTAGTAGCTGTTCCTACGTTGCCCATCAAGGCAGGTGCTAAACAATTTATGGGCGATCCTTATGTGCAACGTCACTTTAAAGAGACACGCGGCTACAATGCCAACATAGAACTTTGCGAACTTAAGGCAATGACCATTAAGAAAGGTAAACGATACTTTCCAAGCGTGGTGCGTAATTTTGTGGAAGGTTCTAACCAAAACACCAACAAAATATATGTACTTTTGGTAAATATGAGCCTTCTCACAAGCGGTAAATTGCTTTCCAGAGATGATTATGATTTCGGCGTTCAGGGATTTTATCGTCCGTTTAATGCTATCCGTGCAACTAAATCTTTTGTTATCATTGATGAGCCACATCGCTTTCAGCGAGACCAACAGGCGTATAAGAAGATTGTAGAAGAATTGGCTCCGCAATGTATCATTCGATTAGGTGCTACTTTTCCACAAATAACTACAGGGAGAGGGAAAAACAGAATCACACAAACCGATTATCTTAATTTACTTTATGATTTGAATGCTTGTCAAGCTTTCAGCCAAAACTTAATCAAAGGAGTTGCCAAAGAGCACTTTGAGCCCCTTTCGTCTGCCAACGAAAAAGTGAAAATTACAGCGATAGAGGGTAAAAATTCAGTATCAGTAAAGCACATATCGGCTACGGCAGCATCTCGCTCATTCAGATTGGAAAAAGGCGACTCGTTTTCAGTGGTAAGTGAAGAATTAAGCGGACTAACCATCTTGGGAATTGGCACAGGTTTTATCCAACTGTCTAATGGACAAGAGAAAAAGACAGGAGAGGAGTTTACAGTAGATATTTATTCTGCATCGTATCAAGAGCAAATGTTACGTTTGGCTTTGCAAAGGCATTTTGAAACGGAGCGTAAGAACTTCGATAGGAGTATCAAAATAAAAACATTGGCTTTGTTTTTTATTGATTACATCGACTCGTATCGGGGGGGATGGCTGAAAGAGATGTTTGAACGATTGCTTGGGGAGCGATTGCAGAATGAATTGCAAAATCCTGATAATTCAGAGGAGTATTACGCATTTTTACAAGCAAGCCTTGCAGATTTAAGTGCCTGTCACGCCGGATATTTTGCGCAAGACAATGCCGATACCGATGAAGCTATTGCCGAAGAGGTTAACGATATTTTACACAACAAAAAGAAATTGCTTGCCTTTAAAGATGCAGATGGCAATTTTATTACCCGTAGGTTTTTGTTTTCAAAATGGACCTTAAAAGAGGGTTGGGACAATCCCAACATATTTACTATCGTAAAACTTCGTTCCAGTGGCAGCGACAACAGCAAAATTCAAGAAGTGGGTAGAGGTCTTCGCCTGCCTGTAGATGAATATGGAAACCGTATTGGCAACGAAGAGTTTATGCTGAATTATATTGTTGATTTCACCGAGGCGGAATTTGCAAATCAATTAGTTGCCGAAATAAACGGATCATTGCCACAGGCAGCTTCGGGTATGCTTTCTCACGAAGATTTAGAACGAGTTGCCTTGCAGAAAAACATGGATGAGATGGAATTGATGATGGCGTTGTACTCGAAAAAGTATATTGTTGACACCAAGCTTACGCTTAATCAGACCCTTCTTGATGATTTTTATGCCGAATATCCCGAGTTCAATGTAATGGGAATTAGTGGGGGTAAAGTAATTGACAAAAATAAGAAGGCTTCTAATACTGTAAAAGTCCGTGCAGCAAAATTTGAAGAAATAAAAGAGCTTTGGAGTGCCATTAACAAAAAATACATTCTTTTCTTTCATCGTGAAGTGGATGAAATGATTCGGAAAGATTTACCGGAACTGTTAAAAGAGGGAGTTTTCTCTCATCAGGAACTAACAAGTATTCGTCAAGAAGTTCAAGCCGGTGACAATCAGATGGGAGTAGTTAGCGACGTGGGAGTTACTTATTTGATAAAAGGACGAAAACTGCCTTATGAAACCTTTCTGAAACGTGCAAACAGGGCCACATCTATCCCAATTAAAGAGATACATAAAGCCGTTGTTGCTTATGCTGCCGCCAATGAGCTTAAATCCGAGCATATTAACGAAACATCATTGGCAAATTTCATTAAAAAGTTTGATGAATGGAAAGGTGGAAATTTGCAAGGGCGTTTTCGCTATCAACAAACCAACTATACTCCAAAGCAAACCGGACTTACCAATGCCGATGGTTCTGTGAAGAAAGAGGTGGTGCAAGGTAGTATCGGTATTCATTTAGACAAAGGCAATGCATCTGCACGCTATCTCTATGATGCTATTGCTTATGACTCGCCGTTGGAGCGCAAAAATATTTTAGAGGAAATAGATTCGGTTATCGTGTACGGTAAGATTCCGCGTAAGAGTATTGCTATTCCCACTATTGCAAATTCATCATACAGTCCTGACTTTATGTATGTTGTTCAAAAATCCAACGGAGAAAAAGAGCTAAACATAATCGTAGAAACCAAAGATGTGGAGAATAAACAACAACTTAGAGGTGAGGAAAAACTTAAAATCAACTCAGCAAAAGCTTTTTTTGAACAACTTACGCTTGATGGCTATACCGTACATTTTCGTGAACAGCTTAATAATAAAGGTATAGCGACGATTATTGGAGAGTTGATGGAGGATAAATTATAAAATGTAAAATAATATGCCATTTAAAGTTTTTGCAAGTAATAGAGGAGGAAATCTCGAGCAAAATGAGATAACTCAAGGTTGAAAACATTCTCTATTCTTTTGACGAACGTATAGTTCATATAGCTCAAGAGAGAAGTTTTAGCCTTAAAAATGTTAGGTTGTACCAACCCATACATTATGCTGTTGTTGTATCTCAATTATTTGTAGAAGTTTTTGCTTCTAATAAAAATGCTTCTGCTTTTCCTTATGTGAGATTTATAGATAATCGTCCAAATTTTATTAGTAATGCGACAGATGTTAAAAATCAGTTAGAAGAAGTATTTGGATTTGACGATATAATACACTTTATGTTTCCCACAAATTGGTTAAATGGTTTTAATGATGACAATATATTCGAATTAGCAAATAATTATATTCAATCAGAAATAAACAGAATTGACAAGATGAATAAAATCGTAAAGATTAATCCAATTTTTAAAGGACGAGATTTCTTTAAGAATGACAATCTGTATTTTGTTTTATCCCCGTTTAAAGATCCATTTAATATCATATTCAATGACCATATAAAACCTACTATTGAGCAAATACCAAATTCAATTTGTCTTAGAGCAGATAATATTTATGGAAACAAACCGATAATTGAAGATATTTGGAAGAGTATAAATGAGGCTAAAATAATAATAGCAGAATTAACAGATAGAAATCCTAATGTATTTTACGAAGTAGGTGTAGCGCATACAGTAGGGAAAGAAGTGATTTTAATAACACAATCTATGGATGATGTGCCTTTTGATTTAAAACATTTGCGTTGTATAGTATATGAATATACTCCAAGAGGCTGCAAAATGTTAGAAGATAACTTGACAAATACTATTAGGCAAATAATACAGTAATGTTTTGAATTATGCTTACCCACTCCCAACTCCAACATCTCCTTTCCAACACTGAAAGTGCTCACGTTGAACGAACTACTTCTACGGACAATATGGACAAACTCTGTCAGGCTATTTGCGCTTTTTCTAACGATGTTTCGGGAAGTGGAAAGAATGGCTATTTGATTATCGGCGTACACGACAATGGAAAACTGTCAGGTTTAAAGGTAGATGATAAGCTATTGCTGAAAATTTCCAATATTCGCACTGATGGGAATATTTTGCCACAACCTGTTATGACAGTTGAGAAATTTACTTTCGACGATGGCGATGTACTGGTTACAGAAGTTCAGCCGTCGGAGTTTCCGCCTGTTCGCTATCGTGGGCGTATTTGGGTGCGGGTTGGTCCGCGGAAAAGTATTGCTACAGAAGCGGAAGAAAAAATATTGACCGAACGTCGGTTGTCCAACGTACACACGTTTGACGCAATGCCCTGTTTGGGTACAACACTTGATGATTTGGATATAGCCATCATCAAAAAAGAATACCTGCCTAAAGCAGTTGCCGAGGAGGTGCTTTCTGAAGATAAACGTACTATTGATAAGCAACTCGCTTCACTCGGACTGTATGATTTGCGTTATAATTGTCCGACCAATGGAGCTATTGTTCTTTTTGGACTAAATCCGGAGCGTTATTTGCATGGTTCTTATATTCAATATGTCCGTTTCAAAGGGAAAGATCGCGCCGGAGACATCATTAATGAGCATAAATTTAGTGGAAATCTTTGTCGTGAGTTGCCTAAGGTTGACACTTTCATAGAAACAAGTATTGCGCAGAAGCGTCCTATTCCCGTGAGTGTGCTCCGTGAAGAAACTTTCTCAAAGTATCCCTATTGGGCAACTCGTGAGCTTTTAATGAACGCCATCATGCATCGTGATTATGAAACTAATGCACCTGTACAATTTTATGAATATGATGATAGAATTGAAGTGCAAAATCCCGGCGGATTATACGGTAAAGTAACGCCGGATAATTTCCCAAACGTCAGTGACTACCGCAATCCGTTTATTGCTGAAGCAATGAAGGTGTTGGGCTATGTCAATCGTTTCAGTCGTGGTGTGTATCGAGTGCAAAAGGAATTAATGGAAAACGGAAACGGTAAAGCTGTTTTTGATTTTTCATTGGTAACGGCATTTAAGGTAATAGAGAATATTTCTGAGAAATATTTAGATGAAGGGTTTGGAGCGGAAACTACTCAAGAAAAGCCCAAGAAAAGCCCAAGAAACAGTCCAAGAAACGTCCAAGAAACGTCCAAGAAGCATCCAAGAAGAAATTGTCGAAGCGATAAAAATAAACCCCACAATTACACGTAAAGAGTTGGAAAATCAATTGGGATATTCTCATGGAAAAATTAAATACCATATTTCTCAACTAGTCAAACAGGGTGTTATCAAACACGAAGGAGCTACAAAATCAGGGAAATGGGTAATTATAAATAAGGATTAGTTCTTTTATGCTGGAAAAGGCAAAGAAAACAATAAAGAAAAGAAAAACTGTAAAAATGTGTTTTTTGAACTAAGATAGGAAATGCAATATATTTATATATAGGGTTTTACAGTGGTTTATGGTTAGAACTCAAGGAAATGCGGTACAAACTCGGTACAAATTAGGAAATGTAATTATCTGATATACAGCGAATAAGCTTAAAAAACGAAGCTGTTTTCGTAACTATCTGATAATCAAAAACAAGTAAATAGAATGTAACTCTCAATTTGTATCGTAAAACGTGTAATCGTGTGATATATAATCAGTTGTATTTTTTTTTGTATTGGAAAGTAAGTCTCAATATTGAATGGAATAGATAAATAAGTATAATAAGTATAAAAAAAGAGGGTTCAAACATGACCCTCTTTTTTATTAAGAAAAGTAAGGAGGAATAACTCCTTACTTTATTAGTATCTATTAATGTACTACAACTTTTACTTTGTGTACTTCTCCGTCAACTGAAACAATGTTAAACATGTAAACACCTTTTGCGTATGAGGATACGTTTACTTGGTTGCTACTTAGCATTTCTACCAATTGACCTATATTATTATAAACATATACTTTTTCTACACTTACACCGTCAATGTTTACGATGCTATTTGCAGGATTAGGATAAACACTTAAGTTAGAGTTACCTTCTATTCCTGTTATTGTAACAGATTCGCATACATTTTCGGATTCACAAGTTGAATAAATTGCTTGAACGCAATATTCAACATCTTCTTTTGCAAATGAGAAGTCATCAGTAAAGGTATTTACAGTTGGATCATTAATAGTTGCAATTTCTTCATTGTCCAACAAGATCTTATAACCTGTTAATGCACGTGTACGTGTATTGGTTTGAGTAACTTGTTCTTTGATTGCTAAACTTGGTCTGTTAGTAATTGCTAATTCACCTTCAAACACTCTGTTTGGAGCATCGTTTATGGTAATGTTAGCTACGTCACCTTTAGAACTTACAATAGTTCCAACAATAGCAAAATTATAGCTTAATCCCATGCCTGAGATATTATCCCAAACACCATCAAATTTAATCATATCACCTTTTCCTGTTACTGCCGGACCTGCATCAACTCCTGCTGGGAAACCTGCTGTTGCATTACATCTGTAACCAATCCAGAATTCTTGATTAGCTTCTATAGTTACATCTGTTTCAACAGCAACTGTATTTTCACCACCGATAACTACATCACTAACTGGTTGATCTAAGACCATATTAGCTGCATTAGAACCTGTCCATGCTCTTAATGAGTAATCACAGAATTGTTCGTATGGATAGAAAGTAATCTTGGTTAATTTCCAACCTACATAATCTGTTAAATCGGATACTTCGAAACGATGAGCAACATCAAAGTCTGCTGCACCATTTGTTCCAATAGCGTTATTGTCGAATGGACCACTCCAGCTTAAAGTTTCTTCTTGTGGAGGTGCATATCCTTCAGGATAATCCCAAGTTAATGTTACAACGTTATCATCAACTTCACCTTCTAAGTTTCTAACAGGATTACACAAATCACCTCCTACTGTAGCTTCTGTACAAACTTGATCGGATACGTTATTTTCGCTACAAACTACTTCTACACAGTATTCGTATGTACCTTCATTTAAATCTTCATCTACATATTCAAATGATGTTGTTGTAGCAATCAATGCGCCATCACGATAAATGTTAAATGTAACATCTGTTGGAGGATCAATATTACCACCTTCAGTTGAAATTACAACTTCGTCTATGTTCATTCTAAACGCATCTGTACAGTTGAAATGACGGAAGGCAACATATTTAGTTCCGGCAGGTAATTCAACTGTTCTTTCATACCATGTACCTAGATCGTTAGTACCACGGTCACCCTTTGGACCAACGTGTTTTGCTGTTAAGGTTTCTTCGAATAATGGGGTTGTATTAAAGTCGTTAACTCCATTACCTGTGGTAGAATAGAAGATACCGTAATGATCGTAAGGATATGCTCCATCTTGGGCACATACCCAATAGGTTAATGTACCACCTTCAGGTAAGCTTAATTCTGGAGTAATCAAATAATTATCCGGTGTTAATGCACCAACATAATTAATATAAGATTCTGAAGTTACACAATTTGCACCAGTTCCATGACTTACCGGAGAAATCATCCACATATTACCATCGCCATCAGCGTCTATTTGTGTCCAATCAGATGGAATAGCTCCACCTTCAAAATCTTCGCTTAATACTACTGATCTACCATTTATGGATTCATTTGTGTTGAATGTTAATTCAGCTGTTTCTCCTTTAGAGTTAACAATAGTACCTACTATTACAAAGTTGTAACTTAAGCCCATGCCTGAGATATTATCCCAAACACCATCAAATTTAATCATATCACCTTTTCCTGTTACTGCCGGACCTGCATCAACTCCTGCTGGGAAACCTGCTGTTGCATTACATCTGTAACCAATCCAGAATTCTTGATTAGCTTCTATAGTTACATCTGTTTCAACAGCAACTGTATTTTCACCACCGATAACTACATCACTAACTGGTTGATCTAAGACCATATTAGCTGCATTAGAACCTGTCCATGCTCTTAATGAGTAATCACAGAATTGTTCGTATGGATAGAAAGTAATCTTGGTTAATTTCCAACCTACATAATCTGTTAAATCGGATACTTCGAAACGATGAGCAACATCAAAGTCTGCTGCACCATTTGTTCCAATAGCGTTATTGTCGAATGGACCACTCCATGATAAAGTTGCTTCTTCTCCATCATCGTCATCATTACCTTGATATGTCCAAGTTAATGTAACAACATTACCTTCAACTGTAGCATCTAAATTTTCAATTGCATCACAATCTGTTGGTATAACTTCTACGTTTACACATACTTGATCAGCAGCACATTCTTCTCCATATATAGTTTCTACACAATATGTATGTTCACCGGCACCTACACCTTCGTCAACATATGTTAATTCTGAAACTGTACCAATTAATTCATTATCTCTGTAGATGTTATAAGCATAACCCATTCCTTCTGCAAAATCATCTAAAATTAATTCAGTTCCATCATTTTGACCATACATATTCATTATAAATCTGTATTCATAACCACCTTCAAATTCGTAATCATCAGCTCGTGCAGGGTGAGGACCTGCATCAGCAGCAATCCACATTTTTGTACCGGGTTCCGGATTGGTAATACACCAGTCATATAAACCTGCAGGTATTACAACTGCATCTTCACCATCAAATACTATGTTAGTAGTATAAGTATCCGGTTCTGCTCCTTCAGGAATAGTATATTCAAAGTTAGCAGTATAGAAATCTTCACTTGGTGGTGTTACTTCAAATAAAGGACCCGTAGTAGGAATTATAGTTCCAAAAGTATTATGATCTGCATCTAATAGGAATTGATATCCTGAGCCATCGTTCCATACATCATGAGCTTCTAAAACAACTTTTGCACTACCTTTTTCAATATCTCTATTACGAGTTTTTATTATAGTAATACCATCAACTCTATTATCTAAAACACGTAAACTAGCAAGACCTTTATTTAAATGTTCTCTTGTATCTGTAATAGAAACAACTACCGGCTCTCTTACGATGTCTCTACCATTAAATGATAAGACTTCTTTTGATGAGGCAATAGTAACATCATCGATAAACCAGGAATACCACATACCACCTATAGCATAAGCGTGCCATGCAACCTTAACATCTTGACCGCCATAAGTGCTTAAATCAACATTTATTGCAGCATCATAATGATTTGGTCCTGCAGGTTCTGTTGAGCCATCCCATACTTCGGTCCATGTAGTTCCACCGTCGGTAGATACTTTTACATAATAATGATCACCGTTAGTAGATCCTAATGTTAAATAAGTCCAGAATGTTAATGTAGCACCTGTTGGCATTGTAAATTCAGGACTAATTAACCATTCATCTTGATCACCAAAAGACCAGTGACAATTCATTTGTTTTTCGCCTTCATGAGGGATAACAGGACCTGAACTAAATTCAATAGTTCCTACATGTTCCCAAGTAATAGCATCTAAAGAATTGATAGTCCAACCTTCCGGTAATGATTCGCCTTCGAAACCTTCTGTAATTTCTTCACTAGGTTCATCACCACCATTACCTGCTTGCCAAGTTAAAGTAACAACATTACCGTCTACTGTAGCTTGTAAGTTTTCTACAGGATTACATTCAATTAATTCTAAAACAATATCTCCTAAATCGAAAATATCATTTGTACTTGTAACTTCTATAGTATCATTGTATGGGAAATAGCCTTCAGCATCAATTGCTAAAGTGTATGTTTGCTCTGCATAAACATTTTCTATATTAAATACACCGTTTGTGCCTGATGTTGCTTCATAATTTTCAAAACCTTCAAGTGTAATTGTAGCATTAGCAATACCGGATGTTGGATCATCACTAGGACGAACAGTTCCGGTTACAGTTACTTGAGGCATTGGAGTAATACTTAAGTTTACAACGGATTCTTCATCTGCTACTACATTTGTAGTTACAGGATCTGAAGTAAAATATCCAAACTTTTCTGCTACTAAAGTGTGTTCACCTGTCATAACAAAATCAAATGAATATTCACCATTAGCATTTGTAGTTGTTGAAACCAAATGGTCGTCATAAGAAACAGTTGCACCTTCTACAGGATCATTAGTTGTTGAATTTAATACAACACCTGAAATTGAACCACCTTCGGTTGCAAATCTAATTTTGGCATTTGCAAATTTATTTTCTGCAGTACCGGCTTGAGAACCATCAAATGGTGCGGAGTCACTTCTGTAATACATTGCACAAACTCTACCTTGAGCATCATTTGTATGTGCAAATTTATTGTTGTTTATCCACATATTATCTAATTTCTCAACCATAACTGCTAAATTGCCACCATTGTAAACAAACGTTCCAGGAGTAATATTAAATGTAATTTCAGACTGACCTGCCGGGAATGTTTTTGTTCCATCAAAAACTAAAACAAAATCATCTTGTGGAAGCCATGTTTCTACATTGTCAGCAGTTGTATTTGCCATCCAAATTTTAATATTTTTGTCAACCACTTCAGTAGCAAAATCAGCAAAATATGTTAATTCCATTACTGTACCACCGGCTAAGTTGATTTGATCGGCATAATAAATGGTTTGTGAGAAACTATTATTATAATAGAAACAAATAGGAGTATATTTATCCCATATTGATCCGTCACCTAAAGTAACTGTAAATTCTCCTGTATCTTCTACAACTGTAAGTTCTAATTCGTTTGGTGTTATGTTATTAGATTGGTCTGCATCTGAGCTCCAAACTATTTGTCCTTTTAATACTAAATCTGCAGCAGCAGTTGGAGTAAATGCAATAGGAATAACAGCACCTTCTCCGGTTGCTAATTCCGGACAATCTGCAGCATTAGCTGTAGCAACAATATTATTATCTTGATCAATAATGTTCACTGTATAGCCGGAAGCAGAATTAACCCCCATATTTTTAATATTTACAGAAAAACCAGTTTCAGTATTCACAATTGCACTTTGAGGACCCGATATAGATACAGCTTTTAGATCATAATCAACTAATTGAAATATTTCAAAATCATCTATATATAAATAGAATTGATTTGCAGCACTGGTAGATTGAATACCAATGTAATATTCACCAGCTGTAGCGATAGTAGCTGTGGTTTCAAATAATTGATATGCAGTAGTTACTTGTGTTTCACCTTCATGACCAACACTTAAAATTTCAGTTGTCATAGCCTCTAATGTAGGTTCAGTACCAATAAATACTTTAAAGGATTCAGTGTAGTAAGAGTTGTTTTTAGCAGCTGACAAATTAATGCTATAAGCTTGTCCACCTTCAAGTTGAATTTTTGGAGTAATTAACCAATCATCAGCAGGATTACTAGAACTATATTGGTATCTCATAGCATTACCGTCATAACCGGATAAATTTGTTTGTCTTGACCAAGTGCTACCATCACCATTATTATCAATAACGGTCCATAAAGAATATTGTTCGTTATCTTCGAATCCCATAGAATAAGGAGGAGTAATAGCATTACCTAACATTGTTGTGTTAGATATAGCACTTCCACCTTCTCCTTGAGCATTGCTGGCAATTACTTGATAACTATAAAGTCCTAAACCCGGAACTGTATTATCTATAAAAGTTGTTGTGGTATGATCTGTTGCAACAACTGTTTCATCCGGTAATCTAACTATTTTGTAATTAATAGCTGAAGAACCCATGGTACCATTGTGTAAGCCTGTTGTTGGAGCTGTCCATGTTAATTTGCCGTTTTCTTCTTCTGAGGTTAAAGTTAAATCTGTAACTGCAGCAGGAACGTCAAAACCAACAAAAGTACTAATTGTGTAAGGCCTACCTTCACCATTTTCGTTTTCACCAACAATAGTAAAATTAACGACTCCATTATTTAAGCCGGTTGCTGTCCAGCTTGCATTACCACCAATTGTTGGATTGGTAATAGTGTGACTTGGAGTTTCTGCATCATCAATATAAATATTAATAGCAGTTAATGATGTTAAAGTTTCTCCTTGAGCTGTTACAGTAGGATTTTTCCATGATAAAGCAACAGAGGTTCCACCACCGGCTTCAGGTGTAGCTACAACATCTGTAACAGCGCCTGGAGAGCCTTCTGGAGCCAATGTTGAATATAAATAAACAAGAGCGTTATACATCATTTGATATCCATCACCTTGAAGACTAATAGCAGTAGAACCACCACCATAAGATCCAACCGGGTCAGCATTAAATGCAACAATTTGGTCATTAAAAGCGCAAAGTGGTGTGCCATCAGCATAACTTGCAACTAAGGTTGCACCTTCTCTAACTGTTACATCTTGATAAAAATAGTCTGTGGAAAATGTATTAACACCACTCATAATTGGATGAGTTGGTAAAGCAACTTCACCCATACTGCCACCGGAACCACTAGCATCAGTTGTAGATTTTGTAAAAGGAGATTTATTTTCATCAATATAACTTCCACTTCCTAATCCCCAATCATCATATCCTTGGACAAATTCACATTCTAATAAACGCCCTCCTGCATCAATATACGCACCTAATTTGTCACTCCATTCGGCTGGAGATGTGATACCTGTTTCATATTCCCAACGAGTAATGTTAAAAGTCCAAACCATATCGTATTCTAACATTTGCTCTGTAGTTAAAGTACCAAGGTCGGCAGATGCTGTATAAGTAATATTATCACCAAAACCTTGCAAAATTGGTAGAACAAGATTGTTAAACTCTTCAGCATTTGGACTTGCTACTAAAACAGTAAAGCTGCTACGTGGTTGTAGAGCACCACCTCTATTAGCATCAATTCCTTTAAAAGTGTTTTGGAAGCCAGTGGCGTTTTTAACCAAAACAGGCACTTCTTCATTTAATTTTTCAATGTTTTCTTTATCAAAACTTTGTGCTATTAATGATGATGTGCCAAACATCAAAATAGCAAAAGTCAACATGAAAAATTTTTTTAAATAAAATTGTTTCATAATTAAAAAATTTAAAGTTTAAAAAATTTTTATTTGTAAATTAGCTATAATAATTTTCTTTTTAAACATACAGAAATTAATAATAAAATTCACTTTAATTTATAAATCTCAATAAGAAATATCATTTTTATTATTAATTTATAATTAGTTTTATTAAAATCTAATTAAAACCTTTGACTAAATCAATAAATTTTCTGCAAGATTACAAAAAAAAAGTCATATAATCAAGCAAAACGTTAACTTTTTTTGAAAAATATTTTATTTCTTAAAATATTCTAAAAAAACACTTCTAATTAAATAATTTTTTATATTTTTGAAAGCTTTTTATAAATTTCTATAAATAGCCATTATCATGATTCAATCATAATCTTACATAATTATTCATTTTATTTAAAGTTATCTGCCTATGAAAAAAATAAATTTACTAATTGTATTATGTATATTACTTTCAAGTTGTATTAAGTTTGAAATCGTTACTGATGGGAGACAAGTACGCGAACTTTCTGCGGATGAATTAAGTTTAGTTGTGACACCGCATACATCAGCAAAATTAAAAGAAACACTCAAGAATGATAATTTACTTTATGCCGTGACAGGTAAGCAGTTAAAGGATTTTTTAAGGAATAAAGATACTTGTTTAGTTTATTATTGGTATGCGCATTGTAAAAGCGATAATTGTTTTTCTATGTGTGCTGTTAAAAACTATTGTGATAAAAAAGGTTACGAATTAATAGTTGTTAGTGAAGACATTCGACTTCCTGATTATATTTATAGAGCAAAATGCTTAGATTATCCACTAATGGCAGTAAATATGGATTATTATCAAAAATCTTCAAAAAGAAAAAACAAAAAAGCTTTTAAAGCTGATCTAATTTATCCATATAGTGTAAAATCTAAAGATTTTAGTAAGGGAGGTAGGTACTACTTGTTTTATAAAGGTGAGTACGTTAAATTAGTGGATCCTGACGAAATTAAAGAAGCAAATACCGGTAGTTCTATTTATAAAAACTTTTAATAATAAAGTGTAACATTAATACATATAAATATTAGACTATTTATAAAATTAATTTATAAAAAAAGGGCGTAAGTTAATTAAAACGCCCTTTTTTAGATTTATTTATTGACTAAAATGCATTCATCAAATCTTTTCTTATACTCGTTTTAGAATTTCTAAAGTCATATCCCAAAACTTTTCTACGGTTTTAATTTCTATTTTTTCATCAGGAGAATGTACACCTCTTAATGTAGGTCCATAAGAAATCATATCTAAATTAGGATATTTAGTTGAGAATAATCCACACTCTAAACCTGCATGAATAGATCTAAAGATAGCTTCCTCATTAAATAAATCTTTATAAACTTGTAAAGCAATTTTTAAGATTTTAGAGTCCGGATTAGGGCTCCAACCGGGATATCCGTCACCTTGTTTTACTTTAGCACCTGCAGCTAAAAAACTATGTTTAATAATATTAGCCATGTACATTTTTTGAGATTCTGAGTCGCTACGTTGACTAGTAGTTATAATAGCTTTTTTATTATTAAATTTGATAGATGCTAAGTTTGATGAAGTTTCTACAATTCCTTTTAATTTATAACTCATGGATAAAACTCCGGAATGAATAGTGTAGATTAATTTTGTAAATTTAACAAAATCTGCATCACTCATCATTATCCTTGGTTTTACAACATTTTCTAGTGAGATTTTCACATTGGGGTCAGTAATAGAAAGCTCTTCTTTTATTACTTTTTCAAATTTGATAACCTCTTTTTCTAATTTATTAATATCTTTTTCAGGTATTAAAATAATAGCTGTTGCTTCCCTTGGAATTGCATTTCGTAAATTACCTCCATCAAAGTCATACAATCCAATTTTATTTTTATCTGAATAATCTGTAATAAATCTATTTAATAATTTATTTGAGTTTCCTCTGCCTTTATCAATATCGTCTCCTGAGTGGCCACCTTTTAAGCCGGTAATGCTTACCTTAAAACCTTTGTAATCTTTTGGGGAATTTACAGTTGTGTAGGCTAATGTACCTACTGTATCTATACCACCGGCACAACCAATAAAAATTTCGCCATCGTCTTCTGAGTCCAGATTAATTAAAATATCAGATTTAATAACACCCGGTTGTAAGCCGAAAGCACCTGTTAAACCTGTTTCCTCATCTACTGTAAATATACATTCTATAGGACCGTGTTCAATATTGTCAGAAGCTAATATAGCTAATTGAGCAGCAACTCCAATACCGTCATCGGCACCTAAAGTTGTACCGTCGGCTCTTACCCAGTCGCCATCAACAATAGGAATTATAGGATCTTTTTCAAAATCATGAACTTTGTCACTGTTTTTTTCGCAAACCATATCTATATGGCTTTGTAAGGCTACAGATGGCTTATTTTCATATCCTTTAACTGCATCTTTTCTAATTATTACGTTGCCTGTTTCATCAACTTGATATTCTAATTTGTGTTTTTTTGCAAAATCCACTAAATATTTTACCATCTTTTCTTCTTTTTTAGATGGTCGTGGAATTTTACAAATTTCATCGAATTGTTGCCATATTTCTTTAGGCTTTAAATCTCTTATTGTCATATGTTTAAAAATTTAATAAAATCATTTTCTAAAATAAGAACCACAAAATTAGTAATAAATATTCTTTTTCACAAATCAATTACTTAAAATAAGTAACTATTATATAATTTTTTTATAGCTTTGCATTAATGAAATGATTAAAAATAGATTTTTAAGTTAACATATTAATAATACATAAAGAAATGTTATTAAAATGAAGGTGTAATTCTATGTGATATAACCTGTTTTACAAACTTTATGTTTTAGTAAGAAAATAAAAATATATAGATATGATAATAATTGTTGAGAGTGGTTCAACTAAAACCGACTGGAGTGTAGTAGATAAAAATTCTGTGATACAAGTAGTTACAGGTGGTTATAATCCTTATTATTTTGATGTGAGTGTTTTAGAAGGATATATTAAAGAATTACTTTTACAGTTGTCTTTACAAACTAATCCAAACGAAATTACAAGTATTTATTTTTATGGGTCCGGTTGTTCATCTGAAGAGAATTACAAAAAAGTTTCAAATGCATTAAAAAAATTTTTTCCTAAGGCAATGTGTTTTATATATCATGATTTATTAGCATCCGCAAGGGCTGTATTAGAAGATAAACCCGGCATTGCTTGTATATTAGGAACAGGTTCGAATTCCTGTTTGTATAATGGTAAAGAAATCTTAGAAAATGTTCCTTCTGTAGGATGGTTGATAGGAGATGAAGGTTCAGGCGTTTATTTAGGAAAACTTTTAATTACTGATTATTTGAGGTTTGCATTACCGGAAAATATAAATTTCTTATTAGAAAAAGAATATTTCTTATCATTTGAAACAGTTTTAAGTAAAATGTATTCAGAGCCCCAACCAAATAATTTTTTTGCGTCTTTTCCCCCCTTTATAGCTAAATATATAGATAGTGAATATTGTAGAAATTTAGTTTTAAAGAATTTTGAAGATTTTTATTTTTGGCAAATTTCTAAATACACAGATTTTAAAAATGAGGAAATAGGATTTGTGGGTTCTATTGCCTATTACTTTAAAGATATATTAAAAGAATGGATGGATAATAAAGGATTAAAGTTGGGTAAAGTTTATAAGGCTCCCATGGATGGTTTGTTAAAATACCAATCCAAATGCTTATAATCATTATCTTAATCATTTCTTATTTAGATTTGTTATAAATATCATTTGTATTTCTTTGATTTGCAAATTATTACAATTATTTTGTAAAAAGTCATTAAAAATTTATTTAAAAATGCTTGTTAGTTTGCAAAGTGTTATTATCTTTGCACTCGCTTTTCACCTGAAATTTTCAGGTTTATAAGAGCGGATTTATAAAAAAGTTCATTGAATAGATGAAGCACAACGACGTACAGAACATAGCGGGAGTCAATTATAATAGATAATTGCGATATTTGCAGGATATAAACAGACAATTTTAAATAAACAATATATATTTTACAATGAAGAGTTTGATCCTGGCTCAGGATAAACGCTAGCGGCAGGCTTAACACATGCAAGTCGAGGGGTAACATTGGGTGTTTACACTCAGATGACGACCGGCGGATGGGTGAGTAACGAGTATGTAACCTACCTGTTACTAAAGGATAGCCCGAAGAAATTTGGATTAATCCTTTATGATATCTTTTTTTGGCATCGATTTAAGATTAAAGAATTTTCGGTAATAGATGGGCATGCTTTCTATTAGATAGTTGGTAAGGTAAAGGCTTACCAAGTCGACGATAGATAGGGGCTCTGAGAGGATTTCCCCCCACACTGGAACTGAGAACGGTCCAGACTCCTACGGGAGGCAGCAGTGAGGAATATTGGGCAATGGAGGCAACTCTGACCCAGCCATGCCGCGTGCAGGATTACGATCGACAAGATTTTAAACTGCTTTTATAATGGGAAAATCATCAATTTGCGAATTGATTTGCTGTTACATTATGAATAAGAATCGGCTAACTCCGTGCCAGCAGCCGCGGTAATACGGGGGATTCAAGCGTTATCCGGACTTATTGGGTTTAAAGGGTGCGTAGGCTGATAAATCAGTCAGCGGTGAAATTTACGGGCTTAACTTGTAGCTTGCCGTTGAAACTATTTATCTAGAGATATTTCGGCGTATGCGGAATGTATCAAGTAGCGGTGAAATGCATAGATATGCTACAGAACACCAATCGCGAAGGCAGCATACGAGGCATCATCTGACGCTGATGCACGAAAGCGTGGGGATCAAACAGGATTAGATACCCTGGTAGTCCACGCTGTAAACTATGATAACTATCTTTTAGCGATACACAGTTAGAGGGTACGAGAAATCATTAAGTTATCCACCTGGGGATTACGTTCGCAAGAATGAAACTCAAAGGAATTGACGGGGGCCCGCACAAGCGGAGGAGCATGTGGTTTAATTCGATGATACGCGAGGAACCTTACCCGGGCTCGAACGGTACATGAATTATATTGGAAACTGTATAAGTCTTTCGGGACATGTATCGAGGTGCTGCATGGTTGTCGTCAGCTCGTGCCGTGAGGTGTCAGGTTAAGTCCTATAACGAGCGCAACCCCTATATTTAGTTACCAGCACGTAGTGGTGGGGACTCTAGATATACTGCCTACGCAAGTAGTGAGGAAGGTGGGGATGACGTCAAATCAGCACGGCCCTTATGTCCGGGGCTACACACGTGCTACAATGGTCAAAACAGCGGGCAGCTACTCAGTGATGAGATGCTAATCCATAAAAATTGATCACAGTTCGGATCGAAGTCTGCAACTCGACTTCGTGAAGTTGGATTCGCTAGTAATCGCATATCAGCCATGATGCGGTGAATACGTTCCCGGGCCTTGTACACACCGCCCGTCAAGCCATGGAAGCTGGGGGTACCTAAAATGCGTGACCTACGGGAGCGTATTAGGGTAAGACTAGTGACTGGGGCTAAGTCGTAACAAGGTAGCCGTACCGGAAGGTGCGGCTGGAATACCTCCTTTCTGGAGATCATGCAAGTAGATGGGATTATAACGAAAATGTTATAATTCTTTCCACGCTATGTTTTGTGGGTTGTGTTTTATTATTAATTATATGAGTAGGTATATACCCTTTATATTAAGTTAGTTTCATATTTACGGTAGGGTTTAAACAATATGCAGTCCCGTAGCTCAGTTGGTTAGAGCACTACACTGATAATGTAGGGGTCGGCAGTTCAACTCTGCCCGGGACTACTTAAATAATTAAGGGGGGATTAGCTCAGTTGGCTAGAGCGCTAGATTTGCATTCTAGAGGTCATCGGTTCGACTCCGATATTCTCCACATTATGTTGTTAATATAAACAACATATATATAACAAAAAAGTTCGTTGACATTTTGATAATATAATATATAAATATAGTGTTTTATTTTTTACGTTAGTATAAAAATACAATACAATTTTATCGAGCGAAATAAATAAGTGGATAAGTGCAAATGGTGGATGCCTAGGCTTTCAGAGGCGACGAAAGACGTGACAAGCTGCGAAAATCTGCGGGTAGGTGCAAATAACCGATGATCCGCAGGTCTCTGAATGGGACAACCCGTTTGGTTGAAGACCAAACATCCTTTTAAAGGAGGCAAACGTGGGGAACTGAAACATCTCATTACCCACAGGAAAAGAAAACAACAGTGATTACCCCAGTAGTGGTGAGCGACCGGGTAACAGCCCAAACCGATGATATTTCGGTATTGTCGGGGTTCGGACTACAATTAGCATTCTAATTATTATAGTGGAACATATTTGGAAAGATAGGACACAGAGGGTGATATCCCCGTACACGAAATAGTATTAGAATCGAGTAGTATCCAGAGTATCACGAGACCGGTGAAATCTTGTGAGAATGTGCCAGCACCATCTGGTAAGGCTAAATACTCCTGAAAGACCGATAGTGAACCAGTACCGTGAGGGAAAGGTGAAAAGAACCGCCAGCAGCGGAGTGCAATAGACCCTGAAACCATTTGCATACGAACTGTAGGAGCTACGTTAGTGTAGTGACTGCGTGCCTTTTGCATAATGAGCCTACGAGTTATTATTTATAGCGAGGATAAGTCTTTATAGGGATGTATCCGTAGCGAAAGCGAGTATTCACAGTGCATATAGTTATAATTAATAGACGCGAAACCATGTGATCTACCCATTTACAGGATGAAGTTTTGGTAACACAAAATGGAGGTCCGAACCCATAGATGTTGAAAAATCTTGGGATGATGAGTGGGTAGGGGTGAAAGGCCAAACAAACATGGATATAGCTCGTACTCTCCGAAATGTCTTTAGGGACAACCTCAATATAGTTTATAGGGGGTAAAGCTACTGATTTGATGCGGGGGCTTCATCGCCTACCAAGTCACGACAAACTCATAATACCTATAAATGTTTATTGGGATGCAGGTTATGGGTGCTAAGGTCCATATCCGAGAGGGGAACAACCCAGACTATCGGCTAAGGTCTCCAAATGTATATTAAGTTGATTAAACGAGGTTTAGTTGCTTAGACAGCTAGTATGTTGGCTTGGAAGCAGCCATTCATTTAAAGAGTGCGTAACAGCTCACTAGTCGAGCGACTGAGCGTGTACGATACACGGGCATAAATATACTACCGAAGCCATAGGATTATATATAGATATAATCGGTAGGGGAGCATTTCATATGCGTAGAATACGGTCTGTGAGGATCGTTTGAGCGTATGAAAAAGAAAATGTAGGCATAAGTAACGATAATGGAGGTTTAGACTCCTCCACACCGAAAGACTCAGGATTCCTGATCCACGTTCGACGAATCAGGGTTAGTCGGGTACTAATGAGGATCCGAAAGGAGCATCAGATGTTAAATCGGTTAATATTCCGATACATACATATTATTCTAAGGGACGACGAAGGAGTGACATGTCCGCGTACTGACGGAATAGTACGTTAAAGCGTGTAGGTAATTTGGTATAGGCAAATCCGTACCAAAGCTGACCGTGATAGTACCAAGCGTACCTAGTACAATTGGATAGTGACAGTAATCATACTTCCAAGAAAACTCTCTACGATTATTAATATGTATCCCGTACCGTAAACCGACACAGGTAGTCGAGGATAGTATCCACAGGTGCTCGAGAGAATCATGGCTAAGGAACTAGGCAAAATTGTTCTGTAACTTCGGGAGAAAGGACGCTCAACGTTAGTTGAGCCTCAGTAAAGTGTCCCAGGCGACTGTTTATCAAAAACACAAGGCTCTGCGAAATAGTAATATGAAGTATAGGGTCTGACACCTGCCCGGTGCTGGAAGGTTAAGAGGAGATGTTAATGCGAATGTTTCGGCATTTGTGTGAAGCATTGAATTTAAGCCCCAGTAAACGGCGGCCGTAACTATAACGGTCCTAAGGTAGCGAAATTCCTTGTCGGGTAAGTTCCGACCTGCACGAATGGTGTAACGATCTGGGAGCTGTCTCGGTCATGATCTCGGTGAAATTGTAGTGCCGGTGAAGATGCCGGCAACCCGCAACGGGACGAAAAGACCCCGTGAACCTTCACTACAGCTTAACATTGGTGTTGGATAACTGATGTGTAGGATAACCGGGAGACTATGAAGCGTTATCGCCAGATGACGTTGAGTCGTTGTTGAAATACCGGTCTTTATTTATTTGACGTCTAATTCTTTAAAAGAAGACATTGTTTGGTGGGTAGTTTGACTGGGGTGGTCGCCTCCAAAAGAGTAACGGAGGCTTCCAAAGGTACCCTCCGGATGGTTGGTAACCATCTATAGAGTGTAATAGTATAAGGGTGCTTGACTGCGAGACCAACAAGTCGAGCAGGGACGAAAGTCGGGTATAGTGATCCGGTGGTTCAGCATGGAATGGCCATCGCTCAAAGGATAAAAGGTACTCCGGGGATAACAGGCTGATCCCTCCCAAGAGCTCACATCGACGGAGTGGTTTGGCACCTCGATGTCGGCTCGTCACATCCAGGGGCTGGAGCAGGTCCCAACGGTTCGGCTGTTCGCCGATTAAAGTGGCACGCGAGCTGGGTTCAGAACGTCGTGAGACAGTTCGGTCTCTATCTGTTGTGGGCGTAAGAAGTTTGCGAGGCGCTGTATTTAGTACGAGAGGACCGATATGGACAAACCTCTAGTTTACCTGTTGTGACGCCAGTTGCACCGCAGGGTATCTACGTTTGGGATTGATAAGTGCTGAAAGCATCTAAGCACGAAGCTAACCTCAAGATAAGACTTCTTTTAAGGGTCGTTCAAGACTAGGACGTTGATAGGTTGCAGATGTAAAGTCAGTGATGGCAAAGTCGAGCAATACTAATTACCCGTAACTTATTATTTTGCGCGAGGATGGTTTATATATTATATTATCGATGTCGAACTTTTTTTAAAAAAGTTATTTTAGTTATATATTTAAGAAATAAAAGGGTGACTATAGCAGCGGTGTTCCACCTCTTTCCATTCCGAACAGAGAAGTTAAGCCCGCTAACGCCGATGGTACTGCTACGGCGGGAGAGTAGGTAGTTGCCCTTTTTTTTATGCCTAAAAACGTGCTTTTTTTTATATTTTATTGAAAATATAAATAGGGAAGTAGTTGCCCTTTTTTTTATGCCTAAAAACGTGTTGTTTTTTTTATTTATATTTTTATTGAAAAAAATGCTATAATACCAAATACGTTATAATAGTATAATAACGAGTATACTAGATGATAAGAGCACTTTGATAGAGAGAACTGATAAAGAGTTTCATTCTGAAAATTTATTAGAAAAATACTTTCTCCATCAAAATAGTCAAATAAACTGTTTTCAGAATATCATTGGTCTGCCGGTTAAAATCCTGCACCAATGTGCTTGCTCTACTTAAAATAATAGCTTTATCCTTTATATATACTTTTATGTGTTACATAAGAATATATGAAGGATATTGCTGTTATTTACAGTAATTATATCTTTGTAGTGGTTTAATAACTTATTATTAAAAGAGCTAATCTTAATGATATTTTTGTACAAAAGAATGGTATTGTATATTTATCCCATTTCAATCACTTAATTTTGCAGCATTATTAATATTCTCCTTATTAATGCATATAAAAAAAGAATGATAAAAGCAAAGCATAAAGTAAAATAATACCTACAAACTTTTGTTTAAAAGCTTTTCTTCTGCATATTTTACATACTTTGTATTGGGTTGTCCATAATTACAATACGGATGAATTGCAATACCGCCACGAGGAGTAAATATTCCGTAAACTTCAATATATTTTGGGTCCATTAAATTTATAAGATCCTTCATTATGATATTTACACAATCTTCGTGAAAAGAACCATGATTTCTGAAACTGAATAAATACAATTTTAAACTCTTGCTTTCTACCATCCTTTTATTAGGGATATAGTTGATTCTTATTTCTGCAAAATCCGGCTGACCTGTAATAGGGCATATTGCAGTAAATTCTGGACATATAAATTTTACTAAATAATCATTGTCTGTATGTTGATTTTCAAATGTTTCTAAAACATCTGGAGAGTAAGTATCTTTATAGATAGTTTTTTTTCCAAGATTTTTAAAGTTTTCATTATCTCTGTTCATAAATTAATAATTAAAATATGTGAATAATTTATATTAAAGCTTCTAAGTTATATGTTCTTTCTAACATTAATTTATTTTAACTTATATAGTTTTTTTCAGTAGTTGTACTTTTTAAGTAAGGATTGTTTAAACCTACATAATGGTTATAAATCATTTATTTTAAATATGTTATAAGAAATATTTTCATCAAAAGTATCTACTTTTTCATATTTTTTAACCCATTTAACAAAAATATTTGTTACGGGTAGAATGATTATTTCGTATGATGTTTTAAGCACAACTTGAACCAACATTAATTTAATTAATTGTTCAATTGTAATAATCCCTCCAAAAGCTATTGGGAAAAATATTATTGAATCTGCAAATTCACCTATAATTGTAGAAATAACTGCTCTTAAAGAAAAATTCTTACCTTTACTTTTAATTTTCATTTTACTCATTACTAGTGAGTTTAGAAAAGAACCTACTAAAAAAGCCATCAAGCTTGCAATAGTAATCCTTGGAAGAAAATTAAAGATATAGTTAAAGTGTTCTCCTCCGGCCCAATATTCTGCAGCTGGTATAATCGATGCTATTTTTCCTAGAAGTACAACAAATAAGTTCATCGCAAATCCCAACCAAATTACCAAGCGAGCCTTTTTAAAACCCCACACTTCAGTAATACAGTCGTTAACAATATATGATACGGGAAATATTATTAATCCTGCGGTTGTAGTAATCCCAAAAAATGTAATAAGTTTTGTCTCTAATAGGTTTGCAGAAATTAAACAAACTACGAATAGCGTAGTTAAAACCATAAATAAGACCGAAACATTAGATCGTCCGGTTAATTTTTCATTCATTTTTCTTGTTTTTAACGTGGTTATCAAGTACACATAAATATCGAGTGCAAATATAATTAAATAAATCGAAAAATTGTAATGTTGGGAAGCCATCTCCAATTTTTTGGGAAGCCATCCCGGTTTTTCCGGGAAGCCATCCCAAATTATTTTTCATGCAATAAGCTAATTGTCAACTAAATATAAGCTGTATTTTTAGAGGGTTAGGGAAGGCATCCCTAAATTTTCGGGAAGCCATCCCTATAATTTTAATAATAAAATTACTCAGTTTAATCCCAATTTATATAAAATGCTTAACTTTGCAGTTTAACTAAACATTACATAATATCATATTTTAAAGTTTTATTTTTAACTAAGTGTTATGAATATGTAGATATTATTAATAATATAAAAAAATAATTATGAAACATAATAGAATAATAGACGATTACATTACTGAATTAAAGCAAGACGAAATTTTTGTTTTCGGTAGTAATCTTCAAGGTCAACATGGTGGCGGTGCAGCAAAATTTGCCTATAAAAAGTTCGGTGCAATATGGGGACAAGGTGTAGGATTACAAGGTAATTCTTATGGGATACCTACTATGCACGGAGGTGTTGATGCAATTAAACCATATGTAGATGAATTTATTGAATTTGCTAAAAAAAATAAAGATCTAAAATTTTTAGTTACACCTGTTGGTTGTGGTATTGCCGGGTTCACACCTGAAGAGATAGCACCATTATTTAAAGAGTGTATAGATCTTGAAAATGTTTGGTTACCTAAGAGTTTTGTAGATCTTTATTAGATTTTTAGATTAATTTTTGAGAATAAATTTACATTTGTGAAATTTCAGAATTAGAATTTTATGGGAAGATTTAATTTAAACAAACACATTTTGTGTTTCATTATATTTACTTTTTTTACAACTTTTTTATTTTCGCAAAAATACACTATTAATGGATATGTTCAAGATTTAAATACTGGCGAAAAGTTATATGGTGCTAATGTTTATGATGCTAAGAATTATGTTGGTACTTACACAAATGAGTACGGTTTTTATAGTTTAACATTGCCAAAAGCTGATTCATTAGTAATAGCATTTTCTTTTATCGGTTTCGAAACTCAATATTTTAATATAAAATTAAATACAGATGTAACATTAAATGTAGAGTTGACACCTAATATTATGTTAGAGGAATTTGAAGTTACGAGTAAAATGGGTGAGGAATTAGTTAACAAGACAGAGATGAGTGTTATCGATTTACCGGTAAAAAAAGTAAAAAACATTCCGGTATTGATGGGAGAGGCTGATATTTTAAAAACTATTCAGTTACTACCAGGTGTGCAATCAGGTAACGAGGGAACCAGCGGTATTTATGTTAGGGGCGGAGGTCCGGATCAAAACTTGTTTTTATTAGACGGAGTCCCGGTTTATAATACTGCTCATTTATTTGGAATGTTTTCTGTTTTCAATCCGGATGCATTATCTTCTGTTAAGCTGATTAAAGGTGGATTTCCTGCACAATATGGAGGTAGGTTGTCTTCTGTTGTGGATGTTAAGATGCGTGAAGGTAATATGAAAGAACTTCATGGTGAGGGATCTGTAGGTTTAGTTGCAGCCAAGTTTAATATAGAAGGTCCTATTAAAAAGGATAAAACATCATTTTTAGTTTCCGGAAGAAGAACTTATATTGATTTATTAGCCATACCTGTTCTTGCTGTTTTCAAAAAGAAAGAAGATTTTGAAAAATTAAGAGCAGGTTATAATTTTTTTGATGCGAATGTTAAATTAAATCACATTTTTAATGATAAAAATAGATTGTTTTTAAGTTTTTATTCAGGAAGGGACCTTGCTAAGTTTAAACTAAAAGAAAGTTATAATTATAAGGACTACCACTTTGAAAATTATCAAGATATTACTTTAAAAACCAACAAAGAAAATAAATTTAATTTGAATTGGGGTAATATTACTAGCTCATTAAGATGGAATCATATTTTTACTAATAAGTTGTTTTCCAATACTACATTGGTTTATAGTAATTATAAGTTTAATACTAAAATAGGTTATCAAAGTGATACATATATTATGCCGATAGATACCCTTCTAAGTCATGAGAAAACAGATCTTTTATATACTTCAGGTATAGAAGATTTTGGGGCTAAAATAGATTTTGATTATATTCCCCATCATTCACATCTGATAAAGTTTGGTATCAATTATTTATTTCATAGGTTTAAACCGGGTGTTCATATTATAAATCTTGTTGATAATGAAGATAGATTTGAGTATAAGGCTGGTAATGAGTTTGTTAATGCTTCTGAGTTTTTTGCCTATGTTCAAGATAATTGGAATATAGCGAATTTTTTAAAAGCTAATATAGGTGTTCATTATTCCGGATTTTTAGTAAAAAATAAATATTATCATTCTATTCAACCAAGGGCAACGTTAAACTTTTTATTAAATAAAAGAATGTCTATTAAGGCATCATATGCAAGTATGAATCAGTATATTCATTTATTAACCAATTCTACTATAGGTTTACCTACTGATTTATGGGTTCCAACTACAGATTCTATTAAACCGCAACTTGCACATCAGTTTGCCTTAGGATGGAATTACAATATAGATGACAATTGGGATGTATCCATTGAAGGTTTTTATAAAACGATGGATAATTTATTAGAGTATAAAGAAGGTTCGTCATTTATGTCTATTAATAGTGGATGGGAAGAAAAAGTTTTACAAGGTAAAGGATGGTCTTATGGTGCAGAAATTTTTGTTCGAAAAAATTATGGAAAGTTAACCGGATGGGTAGGATATACTTTATCTTGGGCATATCGTCAGTTTGAGGAAATTAATTTTGGTGAGAAATTTCCTTATAGATATGATAGAAGACATGATGTTTCTATAGTTGCATCTTACAGTATTAACGATCGAATTAAATTAAATGCTACTTGGGTATTTGGAACAGGAAATGCAGTTACACTATCTTCTCAAGTTTATGAAAATTTAATTGATAATGTGAATGACGTAGAGTATTCTGATATTCAATATTATAGTAGTAGAAACGGTTATAGAATGCCAAATTATCATAGATTAGATTTTGCAGCTAATTTTAGTAAACCTAAATCATGGGGCGAAAGAGTGTGGACCGTAGGCATATATAATGTATATAATCACATGAATCCTTTTGTTTTACTTCCTGTAGATAGTTATGAGTCTCAAAATAATGAGATTGGGCTAAAACAAATAACTTTATTTCCAATAATTCCGTATTTTAGTTATTCATTTAAATTTTAATACTTAAATAAATATATATTTAAAATTAAAAATTTTTTATTAATGATTACTGTTATTAATTCTTAAAAAGTACAGCCATGAAAAAATATTTCAATCAATATAAAATAACAATAATATTTTCACTAATAATCAGCTTAATATTAGTTTCTTGCACTAAAATTATTCCTTATAAAGGTGATATCACTGATAAAAAAATAGTCGCAAATGGCTTAATAATTGCAGATTCAACAATATCAGTAAAATTAACATATTCTAAAAACTATAATGATAATAATCCTTTTGTTTTTGTAGATGATGCAAATATTCATCTATTTGAAAATGATAAAAATGTAGGTAGTTTAACTTATCAAGATAGTGGAATATATAGTATAGATTATGTTGCTTTGGAAAATCAAAAGTATAAAATCGAGATTACACATAACGATTTTGAAGAATTAGTATCTTCAGAATTTAGCATCCCTACTAAAATTGAAATAACTAATTTTGATCCTATCGTCTATTATGCAGATGATAATTATTCTGATTATATCAATGTGGATTCTGTATTTTATTCTTTTAATATTCAAGATGATAAAAACACTGAGAATTTTTACATGATTAAAGTTTTATTACAATATCATTATGTTGATGTAGAGGTTAATGATGCTGGATCGATAGACACAATATATTATAATGGTTTTTCCAATACTAACTTAAGATTAGCAGACTTATCATTAGGCCCTGCTGCAGAAACTTTAGAATATCCATATAGTGGTATTATATTTACAGATGAAATATTCAATGGTGAAAGTATAAATGTGAAGTTTTATTCTTCAGGAAAAGGTTTTAATAAAGGAGATATTAATAAATATCATGTAAACGTTTATTCTATTTCTAAAGAGTTATTTTTATACTATAGTAGTTATAATGCTTATCAAAATTCTTTCAATCCTATCGGGAATATAACGTCTGAACCGGTATTTGTTTATTCTAATGTGAAAAATGGAATAGGTATTATTGGTGGTGCAAGTATGCAAAAAGAAATATTAACTATACAGTAAGATTAATTTGCAAAATTAGTTTATTTAAAGTCAAAGTAAATAGACATTTTGAGAAGATTTAATGTTATTTTCAAAAAATTATTGAGTACTTTTAACGATTTATTTTAGAAGAAAATTGTAAAAAAATTGTCTTAATTTAACTTTTTAATAAACAAATATTACTATTTTTGCAATTGACAAAGACAAAGAAAATTAAAAATTAATTGAATGAATAGTGTATTAATTATTTCTGTAATTGCACTTGCTTCGATAGGTGTAATTGCAGCTATTTTGTTATATATAGCTGCAAAAAAATTTCATGTAAACGAAGATAAAAGAATTGGTGTTGTTGAAGAATTATTACCGGGTGCAAATTGTGGAGGATGTGGTTTCCCAGGGTGCCATGGATTAGCTGAAGCTATTGTAAAAGATCCGGATAATAAAAAACTTAAATGCCCGGTTGGTGGATCCGAAACTATGACAAAAATTGCAGAATACTTAGGTACTACAGCAGTTGATGTGGTCCCTCAAGTTTCTGTGGTTCGATGTTTTGGTTCAAGTGATGTTGCTGTTTCTAAATATAAATATGATGGAGCTTCATCTTGTGCCAATGCTAATTTGTTAAGTACAGGCGAAAGTGGATGCAAGTATGGATGTTTAAAGTTAGGTGATTGTACAAGAGCCTGTCCATGGGAAGTTATTACACTAAGCAAAGAAACAGGTTTACCGCGTGTGGATGAATCAAGATGTGTTGCTTGTGGAGCTTGTGTAGCAGCATGCCCTAGAGGTATTTTACAATTACGTAATAAAGGACCTAAAGGTCGAAGAGTTTATGTGGGCTGTGTTAACCAAGATAAGGGAGCTCAAGCTATTAAAAACTGCAAAGTAGCATGTATTGGTTGTGGAAAGTGCTTTAAAGAGTGTCCATTTGGTGCTATCACCATCGAAAACAATAAGGCATATATAGACTATGAAAAATGTAAGCTATGCCGTAAATGTGTAGATGTATGTCCAACAAAAGCTATACATGCAGTTGGTTTTCCGGAAAAACTTACACCAAATGCAACTACATCTACTGAAATCAAAAGCGAAGTTGAAGAAACTTCTAAAGATAGATAAGAGTTAAAGTAAATTTTTAAAGATGAACAAAGATTAGTATTATCATCTTTAGATCTTTATTATAAAATAAATAACATTAAAAATTACCAAAATTGAAGACATTTAAAATTGGAGGTATCCATCCCAATGATATTAAAATATCTAAGGATATACCTGTAGAATTTGCCGGTATACCGGAAAAAGTATTTATTCCGCTAAGTCAACATATTGGTGCACCGGCTGTTCCTATTGTTAATAAAGGCGATAGGGTTGAAGTTGGCGATTTGTTAGCTAAGGGCGAGGCATTTGTTTCTGCAAATATCCATTCGTCTGTTTCGGGAGTAGTAGATAAAATAGATTTTTGCCCTGATGTTATGGGGTTTCAAACACCTTGTGTTGTTATTAATGTAGAAGGTGATCAATGGAACAAATCTATAGATAGAAGTGATACATTATTAAAAGATATTACCTTATCTCCTTCGGAAATAAAAGCTAAAATAAAAGAGTTAGGTATTGTTGGATTAGGTGGTGCTGCTTTTCCTACACAAGTTAAGATATCTATTCCGGAAGGCAAAAAAGCTGATTATTTGCTGATTAATGCTGTTGAGTGTGAGCCTTATTTAACTGCTGACCATAGAATATTATTAGAAAAACCTGATGAACTTTTAATGGGTACTAAAATATTAATGCATGTTTTAGATGTTAAGACAGCAGTTATAGGTATAGAAGTTAATAAGCCGGATGCTATAGATATTATTTCAAAAAAAGCTAAAGAGTATGATGGTATAAGTGTAGCTCCGTTAAAAGTGAAATATCCTCAAGGTTCTGAAAAACAGCTTATTTGTGCTATTACCGGCAGACAAGTACCATCTGGGAAATTACCTATTGACATTGGTTGTGTAGTAAATAATTCAGGTTCAACTTTTGCAACATATGAAGCTATTCAAAAAAACAAACCATTATTCGAACGAATAGTAACTGTTACTGGAAAAAATGTAAAAAAACCAGCTAATTTTTTAGTTCGAATTGGTACTCCTATCTCTTATTTAATTGATAAAGTAGATGTAGATATTAATTCTATTGGTAAAGTGATAAGTGGTGGTCCTATGATGGGTAAAGCAGTGCCTAATATTAATGCACCTGTTGTAAAAGGAACCTCTGGAATATTACTTATGGACTCATCAGAGAGTTATCGTTCTAAAACAATAAATTGCATTAGGTGTGGAAAGTGTATATATGCTTGTCCTATGGGATTAGAACCATATTTCTTATCTAATTCCTCTGAATACGGGATGTTTGACGAAGCAGAAAAACATAACATCACTGATTGTTTCGAATGTGGAGCATGCCAGTATGTTTGTCCGTCTAATCGTCCGTTATTAGACAATATTAGAGTAGGTAAAAGAAAAGTTATTCAAATTGTTAAAAGTAGATCTTCAAAATAAATAGTTATGAGTATGTTTGTTGTATCGGGTTCCCCACATATACATAGTGCTAATAGTACTAGAAGAATAATGTTAGATGTATTAATAGCATTATTCCCTGCAACTTTAGTTGCATTTGTAGTTTTTGGATTAGGAGCTTTAAAAGTGGTAACATTATCGATTTTATCATGTGTGTTTGCCGAATGGTTTTTACAAAAAGTATTTATTAAAGGTGAATCTACAATAGGCGATTTATCTGCAGTAGTAACGGGTTTATTATTAGGATTAAATTTACCGAGTTCCTTACCTTGGTATACGATAGTATTAGGATCTTTTTTTGCAATAGGTATAGCTAAAATTGCTTTCGGAGGCTTAGGAAACAATATTTTTAATCCCGCATTAGTAGGTAGGGTGTTTTTATTGATATCATTTCCAGCCCAAATGACTATTTTTGTTAAACCTCAAGTTGCTTCAAAAATATTTCTTTTTAATGGGTTAAAAGGTATGTCGCAAAATGCTGTGGATGCTATTACATCAGCCACACCATTAAGTGCTTTAGCTGAAGGTGGAGTAGCTTCTGTATCTCCAAATTACTTTGATTACTTTATAGGTTTTATGGGTGGATCTATTGGAGAAATATCAGCTTTAGCCTTGATTGTTGGAGGTATCTATTTATTATGTAGAAAGGTGATAAATTGGCGAATTCCGCTAATATATATTTTAACAGTATTTGTATTTACAGGAATTTTATGGTTAATTAATCCGACACAATTTGCCAATCCACTGTTTCACATTTTAACAGGTGGTTTAATTTTAGGAGCATTTTTTATGGCTACAGATATGGTTACTTCGCCAATGACAAAAGCAGGAATGGTTGTTTTTGCATTAGGATGTGGTTTTTTAACTGTAATAATAAGAGTTTTTGGTCCTTATCCCGAAGGTGTCTCATTTGCTATTTTAATTATGAATGCATTTGTTCCTTTAATTAATAGAGGTTTTAGACCAAAAATGTATGGAAAGGAGAAAGTAAAATGAAAAAATTAAAATCTACTTTACCAAATATGGTAATTGTCTTGGGACTAATTACAGCTTTAACTGCGTTATTATTAGCCTCTGTTTATATAGTTACTAAGGAACCTATAGAAAATTCTAAACAAAAAAAGTTAGAACAGTGCAATTGAAGAAGTTATAGTGGGTACGGATCATACTAAAGAATATAAAGTTAAAGATATCAATAGTACAGATTCTTTAATCTTTTACGATGCTTTTGATAAATCAGAAAATTTCTTGGGAACTGCTGTTCAAACTTTTGATAAAGAAGGTTTTGGAGGTGAAATTATATTGTTAGTAAGTTTTAATGAAGATGGAAATATTATTAAAACATTTGCATTAGAACAATTGGAAACACCGGGATTAGGAGATAAAATTTCTAACTCAAAATCGGATTTTTATAAGCAATTCGAAAATAAAAATCCCAAAGAGTTTACTTTAATGGTGAAAAAAGACAGAGGAGATGTAGATGCTATTACGGCAGCTACCATATCTTCCAGAGCTTACTGTAGAGCTGTGCAAAAAGCAGTCGATGCATACAATGCAGAAAAAGGAGGTGAGAAATGAATCAAGTAAAAAACTTAACTAAAGGAATTTTAAAAAGAAAATCCATTATTTGTATTAGTATTGGGTACATGCCCTTCTTTAGCTGTTACAACATCAGCTTCTAATGGTCTGGAATGGGGCTTGCTGTATTGTTTGTATTAGTTATGTCTCTAACGTGGTTATCTCATTGTTAAAAAATTTAATATCTGATAATATTAGAATTCCTGCATATATTGTAATTATTGCAACTTTTGTTACAGTTGTAGATTTAGTTATGCAAGCATATGTTCCGGCCCTTCATGATCGATTAGGTATTTTTATACCGTTAATAGTTGTTAACTGTATTGTATTAGGCAGGGCAGAAGCATTTGCATCTAAAAATACAGTATGGTCTTCACTCATTGATGGATTGGGGATGGGATTAGGTTTTACATTAGCATTAGTTTTATTAGGTTCATTAAGAGAAATTTTAGGTTCTCTATCTATATTTGGATATGATATAGCTAGTGGCGATGGTATGTTGCTATTTGTTTTAGCTCCTGGAGCGTTTATTTGTTTAGGCTTTTTAATAGCTATTGTAAACACTTTAAATAAAAAAATTAAATAAATTATATTATGGAATATATTATAATTATCATATCGGCAATTTTTGTTAATAACGTTGTACTATCTCAATTCTTAGGTATTTGTCCGTTTATAGGTGTATCAAAAAAAGTAGAAACATCTATGGGAATGGGAATGGCAGTATTATTTGTAATTACATTGGCTACTTCTGTAACTTGGCTTATATATCAATATATTTTAGCAAAAAACAATATAGAATTTTTACAAACATTAACCTTTATTTTAGTTATTGCTGCCTTAGTCCAATTAGTTGAAATTGTATTAAAAAAATTAGCTCCTGCATTATACCAAGCTTTAGGTATTTTTCTTCCTTTGATAACTACTAACTGTGCAGTTTTAGGAGTAGCTTTATTAACTATTAAAAAAGAATTTACTTTTGGACAAAGTGTGGTTTATGCTGCATCTATTGCTGTTGGTTTTTGGTTTGCATTAGTCTTATTTGCAGGTATTAGAGAACAATTATCAATGTCGAATGTTCCAAAAGGATTAAAAAATACTCCTATAGCTTTTATTACTGCCGGTTTATTGGCAATGGCATTTATGGGGTTTTCCGGAGTAGTATAAATTATTAATTTGGTATATTTATTGCACATTTATTACTTATTGTAAATTATTAAAAGTAAATAATTATGAAAAAATTATCGTATTTTTTATTAAGTTTAATTATTTTAACAAGTGGAACGTTAGTTTCATGTACATCAACAAAAAAATGTACAAGCTTCAGGAAGTGCTTTAGAATCACCTTTTACAGGTTCTGAGTATAAATCCAATTCAACAGCTTTACGCGCTGTATCGTATGGTTCTAATGCTAACTTTGCTACAGCTAAAAAATTAGCTTTTGCAAATGCTAAAGCTCAATTATCGAGTTCGTTAGAAGGTGTTATTGGAGAAACAACAAAAGCTTATTTGCAAAAAAAACAAATTAGTAATACTTCAATGGAAAATTCTTTAAATGCGATAGTTAAAACAGCTGTTACCAACTCCGTAGATAAAGCTCGTAGAATAGGCGACAAAACTATTTCATCCAATGATAATTATACTAATTGGGTTGCATTAGAAATTCCTGTTGACATAATAAAAGAGCAAATTAATGCTGGGATTATTAAAGACAATAATTTAAGAGATTCATTTGATTTAGATTATTATATAACTACATTTGTTCGCGAAGCATCAAAAAAATTAAAATAATTAATTAATAAATTATAATAAAAAGGCATCTAAGTTATTAGATAGCCTTTTTTTTATGTTTTTTTCTATAAATTCTATAAAAAAACATATAGGTTTACTTTATATAATCAGTTGAATATAAATAGAATTATGTTCATTATTGTTATTCGATTGTGAATAATAAAATTTTGTTACCTTTACAATTAAATAAGCTAAAGATGGAAAAAATTTTTTTACCAATTACTAAGAAAGAAATAGACAAATTAGGATGGGATAGTGTGGATGTAATTATTGTAAGTGGTGATGCTTATGTAGATCATCCATCTTTTGGACATGCTGTTATTGCCAGAGTTGTTGAAAGTTGCGGTTTAAGGGTAGCAATCTTACCACAACCAAATTGGGAGGATGATTTAAGAGATTTTAAAAAGTTCGGAAAACCTAATTTATTTTTTGGTGTAAGTGCTGGAAATATGGATTCTATGATAAATAGATATACTGCCAATAAAAGATATAGAAGCGATGATTCCTACACTCCTGGTGGTAAAAACGGTTTTAGACCTGATTATTCTACTATTACATATTCACAAACTCTTAAAAAATTATTTCCGGATGTACCTGTAATTATTGGAGGTATAGAAGCTTCTATGCGTAGACACACTCATTACGATTATTGGTCTGATAAAGTAATGAAACCTATTTTATGCGATAGCAAAGCTGATATATTAATTTATGGAATGGGTGAAAAGCCCATAAGAGATTTAATAGAGTATATTAGCAAATATGGAAAATCCTCACTATTAACTGAAAATATCGAATTAAAAAAATTAATTGAAATACCGCAAATTAGTTTTATTGTAAATGATATTTCCCATTTA
>JBMNMG010000007.1:0-8287 GCA_050953245.1 Bacteroidales bacterium
ATGGCTCAGTAAGCCCTTATTATGACGATTATAACTTATTTTACAACGTTTATTCCACTCCTGTTATATTTGTTTTAGATGCAAATAAAAAAATCTTAGCAAAACGTATAAGAGTAGAAGATATAAATAAATTTTTTAAAGATTAATATTATAGGTATTTATTGATAATTAATGTGAATAATGTATAGAATATTTTTTACCATCACTTTTAATATTTGAAAGATTTGATTATTTTTTTGTATCTTTACAAAATTATTATTGACTACATTATTGGTTGAAATTATAAAAAATAATAAATAAAATAAAGAATAACAATATGCAAAAATTATTATTAGGAGACGAAGCATTAGCACAAGGTGCTATTGATGCTGGCATTTCGGGTGTTTATGCGTATCCTGGAACTCCATCAACAGAGATTACAGAGTACATTCAAAACTCTAAGCAAGCTGAAGAGCTAAATATTAGATGCGATTGGATGGTTAATGAGAAAACTGCAATGGAAGCTGCAATAGGCATGTCTTATGCTGGCAAAAGATCTATTGTATGTATGAAACACGTTGGTTTAAATGTTGCAGCCGATGCTTATATGAATAGTGCAATAGTTGGTACTAATGGCGGTTTAGTAGTAGTTGTTGCTGATGATCCTTCAATGCACTCTTCACAAAACGAACAAGATTCAAGAGTTTATGGGCAATTTGCTTTAATTCCAACTTTAGAACCTTCTAATCAACAAGAATGCTATGATATGGTTCAATATGGATTAGATTATTCTGAAAAATATAATGTTCCTGTTTTATTACGTTTAACTACCAGAATTGCCCACTCAAGAGCAGGTGTTAAAACTAGGGAAACCAGAAAGCAAAATGAATTAAGAATCCCTGAAAATTTAAAACAATACGTTTTACTTCCGGCTATTTCAAAAAGAAACTATAAAGCATTATTAGAAAAACAAAACAATTTTATTGATAGTAGCGAAAATGATGGTTGGAACAAATATATAGACGGTAATAATAAAAAATATGGTATTATTACTGCAGGTATTTCCTATAACTATTTAATGGAAAATTATTTAGATAGAAATGTTCCATATCCGGTAGTTAAAATATCACAATATCCTCTTCCTGTAGATATGATTAATAAATTAGCTAAAGAAACTGATGAATTAATCGTTATAGAAGAGGGATATCCTTTCATTGAAGATCAAATTAAAGGTATTATAAAATCAGATTTAGTAGTTCATGGTCGTAAAGACGGAACATTACCTCGAACCGGTGAATTAAATCCTAATTTAGTAGCATCGGCATTAGGTTTAGATAACAATCAATATAATACAATACCGGAAATAGTAAAACCTCGTCCACCAAAATTATGTAACGGATGTCCTCATAGTAGTACATACTTAGCATTAAACGATGCTTTAAAAGATTATAAACCTGGTAGAGTATTTGCTGATATTGGTTGTTACACTTTAGGAGCATTACCACCATACAATGCAATTAATAGTTGTGTAGACATGGGTGCTTCAATAACTATGGGTATAGGTGCATATGAATCCGGTTTAGACCCTGTAGTATCTGTTATTGGAGATTCTACATTTACACACTCGGGAATGACAGGATTACTTGATGCAGTATTAGCAAAAGTTTCTATAACAGTTATTATTTTAGATAATGAAACTACAGCTATGACAGGTGGTCAAGACTCAGCTGCATACACTAGAATAGAAAACATATGTAAAGGGATCGGAGTTGATCCTGATCACATTATGATATTTAACCCTATTCCAAGAAATCATGATGCTAATGTAGAAATTATTAAAAAAGAATTGGAATATAAAGGTGTATCAGTAATTATTCCTCGAAGAGAATGTATACAAGTAATTGGTAAACCTAAAAGCAGACGAAAATAATTGATTAGAATTAAAAATTAACTTAAAATTAATATTAAAATAATAATATGAAAACAGATATAATTTTAGCTGGCGTAGGCGGTCAGGGTATTTTATCAATTGCAACAATAATTGGTATAGCTGCCGTAAATAACGAAATCTATTTAAAACAAGCAGAAGTCCATGGAATGAGCCAACGTGGAGGCGATGTTCAATCGCACTTGAGATTATCAGATAAACCTATAGCATCAGACTTAATTGCAAAAGGGAAAGCCGATCTAATAATTGCATTAGAACCTATGGAAGCATTAAGATATGTTGATATGTTATCTAAAGACGGCTGGATTGTTACAAATAGCAAATCTTTTGTAAATATTGACAACTATCCTGATATAGATGAAGTTTATAAGGGAATCAAAAAAATAAAAAATCATATATTGATAGATGCTGATCAAATTGCAAAAGATCTTGGATCTGTTAGATCTGCTAATATGGTTATCTTAGGAGCAGCTATGAGCTTAATTGATATTGATAAGTCAGAATTCGAAAAAGCTATTTCAGAAAGATTTAAATCAAAAGGAGAAAAAATAGTTAACACTAACATAGAAGCATTAAATGCAGGTGAAAAAGCTGCTAAAGAATACAAATTATAAGATATCAAATAACATTTTACTAAAGCCCTTCTATCTATTTTAGGAGGGCTTTTTTTATTATTTATTATATTACAAATTTAATTTTTCAATAAAATCAAGAAAAAAGAAAAAACTAAAGAAAAGATTCAAAAAAACTCAAGAAAAGATTCAAAAAAACTCAAGAAAAAATTCAGGAAAAATTCAGAAAAAATCCAAGGAAAATTTAGGAAAATTCAGGAAAAAATTCAAGGAAAATCAGCCCACAATTCTGTCCGGATTATCTGCAATAAATTTTGACCATGATTTTTTAGAACTCATAACAGGTTCTCCACTTATATTAAATGCATGACATAAAGCAACTCCAATAGCATCCGTATCATCATAAGTTTTAGAAATATTATCAACCGGGATTTTTAATATTGATGAAGACATAAAAGCTACTTGCTGTTTTGAGGCATTACCATTACCTGTTACAGCTTTCTTAATAGTTTTAGGAAGGTATTCTGTTATTGAAATGCCTTTTGAACAAGCAAAAGCTATACAACACCCTAATACCCTACCCAATTTAATCATCGCTTGCGGATCTTTACCATAAACTGGTTGTTCAATTGCAATTTCATCAAATAGATATTTATCTAATAAATCATTTAGAAATTCAAATATTTTCTTATTCTTTAATACTTGATCATTAATGTTTTGTAAATTTAATATACCTTTAGTGATTAATGTATGCTTAGAACCATCTTGTCTTATTATTGCATAACCAAACTTTATAGATCCGGGATCTATACCTAAGATTATTCTATCAAATTTTTCGAATTTATGATGCATATTAATTTTGTTTGTAATAATTGATATATAAAAAATTTTAAATATTAATTATTTTATATATCATTTCCTTTAAAAGTTCGCCTTGCGTTGTAGAAGTGTTTTTATAACCTTTAGACTTTAAATCATAATCTTGTATAATCTGAAAAATTTTAGAAATTTGCTTTGGATGATAATTTTTTGATGCATCCAGATAATCTGAAACAAAAAAAGGATTTATACCTAGAGCACTTGAAATTTCAGATCTGCTTTTACTCGGTAAAAAATGAAGCTTCATAATATTAGCAAAATATTTGTAAAGCAATATCGTTATCATAGGCATTGGACCAGCCTTTTCATTTTCCGCAAAATAATATACTATTCTAAAAGCATCTTTTTTATTTCGTTTTCCCAATGCATTTTGCAGTTCAAATACATTATAATCTTTACTTATCCCTATGTATTTTTCTATATGTTCAACATCTATCGTAATTTTTTGCGGTACGGCTACTAATAATTTTTCTAATTCATTAGCTATTTTTTGTAAATCTATCCCTAAGGAATTAGCCATTAAAATAGCGGCTTTTGGCGTAATAGTTCTACCTTTTTTATGCAAATAGTTAATAATCCAATCAGGAATTTGGTTATCGTAAACTCGTGGCGTTTCAAAATAAACAGCATGATTTTTTAAAGCCTTAGCAATCGCTTTTCTACCATCTAATTTTTTATGCTTATAACAAATAACTAAAATTGTTGAATCTAACGGATTATTTATATAATCTTCTAAAGCATCTATATTGGATAATTCTTGTGCTTCTTTGATTATTATTACTTGATAAGCAGACATCATAGGATATTGTTTTGCTTTTATTGCAATATCCTTTGCATTACACTCTTTACCATATAAAATAGATAAGTTAAATCCTTTTTCTGCTTCAGTTAAGACATTTTTTTCTATGTAGTCGCTAATAAAATCTATATAGTAATTTTGTTCACCTGTTAAGAAGTAAACCGGTTGATATTTTTTTTGCTTTAATTCAGATATGATATCTTCGAACTTCATTATGCAAATATATAAATAAATATTTATTACCTTTGCTCTAATTTAAATTATGCAAATTTTTTATTGCAAAAAACAAAAAATATAATTTTTATGAAAACCAAAAAATCTACTGCAAATTTTATGTGGGTATCCATAATAGCCGCTATTCTAACTATCTTATTTAAGTTTTTAGGCTATAAAGCCACAAACTCTATAGGGATGCTATCTGATGCTCTGGAATCATTTGTAAACTTAGCATCTGCAGTTATTGGATTAAGGTTAATTAAAATTGCTGAGAGACCTCCAGATAATAAACATCCATTCGGTCATGCAAAAGCTGAATATTTTGCCAGTCTAATAGAAGGTGTCTTAATATTAATAGCAGCTTTAGGAATTATTTATTCAGCTGTTAACAGAATAATAAATCAACAACAAATTCAAGATATCAATCTTGGTATTTTTTATTCATTAATTGCTACAATAATTAATGTTCTAACTGCAATTTTCCTTCTCAATAAAGCAAAACGCTATAATTCAATTGCTTTAGAAGCTGATGGTAAACACTTGTTAACGGACGTTGTGACTAGTATCGGTGTTATTTTTAGCGTTTTATTAATAAAGATAACTAATTGGTATTTAATTGACCCGATTGTTGGTATAATAGTTTCTATTTGGATCATTATTACAGGAATTAAGCTAATTAAAAAATCTATAGATGGATTAATGGATTCTGCACTATCTAAAGATGATTTGGAAAAGATAAAAAGGATTTTAGACACTTATAATGATAAAGGTATCGGTTATCACGCTTTGTACACACATAAAATGTCTGCTCAAAAATATATTAGTATGCATTTAATTTTTCCTAAGGATTGGACTATTAAAGAGGGACACGACATTACGAAGGAAATTGAGCATAAGATTTTGAAGGATTTTCCGCTTTCACATGTAATTATACATATGGAACCGGAAAATGATAATGAGTCCTTTGATGACTACCTCTAACTCCTTTTCCTACAGCACTCCCTAAAGTGATCCTACTCTGCTTCTCTAAAGGGATTCTATCTGGTTTGTTTCCCGAAATATATATTTGAAAGCAAGCGCTTTCCTACATTTTTTCGAATAAAATCTTATTATTTTTCCTTTAAAACTATCTATAATTATCTAAAATTTCATTTTTCAATACATTTGTTAGAGAAAATTATGATCATATACTTATTAAAAAATTTTTTGCTAAAATTTTACTCAAAACAATTGATATTTTAAAAAAAAAGAAACTTTTAACATAAATAATGTTAAATATTGTTAAATCGTACTGACTTCTCAATACTTCCGAGATTAATAATAAAGGAAAGTATTGAATGCTTAAGTGTTTAATTATAAAACTTTATTATTATGCAAATTAATGTTATTAAAAAGAGGAAGTTTAATGAACTTTACGAGAAAATCATTAATAGTAATACTAAAAAGTACAAGAAAAGGATCCACAAGGATCAGGGCAACAGCAAGACAGAACTTATGTTTCCACTTGAAGATTTTCACATCTATAATCAAGGAAACAATGGTGAAATGATTTTTCATGACAGACAAGATCGTCAGAAATTTATTAATGAAATCAAACATTATCTGGAGCCGGTGGCTTACGTGTATTGCCATGCTTTATTGTTTAATCATTTTCATTTCGTCATCAAGATCAAAAGTCCAGGTAAAATTCTTAAACTGATAGAAACGGATAAAGATGTAGCTAAATTCGCTCAAAAATTTATTGAAGCAGGTAAGTCTAAAGCTTATATTGCATCACGTATTGTAAGTGAAAAACTTAGAATTTTCTTTTCTAAATATGCGAGTTACTTTAATATAAAATATGATAGATCAGGAAGTTTATTTAGAAAAAATTATAAGCGTAGAAGGATTACATCACCAGTGTACTTACGTAATTGCATTATCTATGTAAATACTAATGTCACCCACCACAATCCTCGGATAAGCTATAAAGATTATGAATGGTGTTCGTATAACGATTTCTTAAACCCAAATTACATTAAGGATCTTAATAAGCGCTTTTTTGATTTTTATGGCTTATTCGGTGATATTGAGAACTTTATCCATTTACATGAACGCAAAGATATAGATCATAACCTATATCAAATTGATTAGTTGATATAACAAAAACATGTTGATAAAATAAAAGTAGTGAGTAGGCTTAATATCATCTAATAAATAATAACAAGTAAATAAAAGATATTGATATAATTTATATCAATTGTATCTAAAAATACACTACTCAAAACTCCAAATTCGCTTAATTGCCGAACGGCCATCCGTATGTTTATTTCCGAAAAATAGATCAAAAAGAGATAAATATACCAAAGATATCTTTTCCATTGAACACGATTTTATGCTTAAAAAAGCTATAAATTTAGAATAATATATGTCAAGAAAATAATTTGTATGAAATTGAAGTGTTTTTCTATTCTTTTGAATTGAAAAATAGTCATTTTTTTAGGAGTTATCCGTCTCTTCTAAGTAGATCGAATCCCTTTAGTTAATCCCTTTAGAGATCCCTTTAGAGCGACAAAATTGAATAGTTTTAAAAATAATTGAGAAGGAATTTACAAAAAATTGTAAAAAATAAAATTTTCTTTTTATCTTTGCATTAAATATCACGCACTCTTTAGGAGACTATCTTAATGAGAGGAATAAAAAAAGAGCTTTAATTACTTAAAGCTCTTTAATTTTGTCGGGGTAGCAGGATTTGAACCTGCGACCTCCTGCTCCCAAAGCAGGCGCGATAGCCGGACTACGCTATACCCCGGTTCTTCAATTTGAAAATTCAACCTCTTTTACTCTTCCGCATTAACCAAACAATCTGCGGAGAGAGGGGGATTCGAACCCCCGGTACCCTTGCGAGTACGACAGTTTAGCAAACTGTTGGTTTCAGCCACTCACCCACCTCTCCAAAGCGGTTCATGGTTGAATTGTTTCAATTGAGTTGCAAAGATAATATATTTTTTGATATAAATATCATTTTCGAAAATATTTTTTCGATTTTTTTTGATATTTTTTTATTCCGCTTTTAAATTATTTATTTGCTCCTGTAATACAGCTATTTTCGCTTCTGCATCAGATTGTTTTTTTCTTTCTAAATTAACTACTTTTTCCGGTGCATTGTTTACAAATTTCTCATTTGACAACTTTTTTTGTACAGATTTAAGAAATCCTTTCATATAATCTAAATCTGCTTTTAGTTTTTGTATTTCTTCTTCTATATTTACAGTAGATGGTGCAGAAACAAAATATTCGGTAGATTTTATTACAAAAGTAAAAGTCTCAGTTACATTTTCGTTAGTGTACTCTATTTTATCTAAGTTTACCAATTTACAGATAACATCATTGAAAGTAGTATCTACTTTATCTTCATTTTCCTTAATATATAAAGTTAAGCTCTCTTTATTTGGAATATTTTTATCTGTTCTTATAGTTCTTATAGAAGTAACTACTTCTTGTGCTAAATCGAATTTATCTAATAAATCTTTATTTTTGCATATTGGCTCAGGCATCTTTGATAATGCAATACATTCCGATGTTTCTCCATCTTTTAAGATGTGCCAAACTTCTTCTGTTAAAAATGGCATAAATGGATGCAATAATTGCATCAATCTTTCAAAGATATTTATTGTCGCAAAATATGTTAAACTATCTATTGTATCTTGATATGCAGGTTTAATTATTTCTAAATACCAAGAACAAAAATCGTCCCAAATTAGTTTGTATAACGACATTAATGCTTCTGACAATCTGTATTCGGCAAATTGATTATCTAAATTTTCAATTATTAAATCAATCTTCTGATTTATCCATTTTATTGCTACGGAAGATGCTGTTGGTTGAGTTTTATCTTCTACTTTCCACCCTTTT
>JBMNMG010000008.1:0-425582 GCA_050953245.1 Bacteroidales bacterium
AAACAAACCAATTTTTAGCCCAAAAAGTTGTCGGTTATACTTTCTCTAAATCTAACGACTTTGAATTTGTCTTAGAACCTACCTGCGGCAAGGGTAATTTCTTGCTTGCTGCAATTAAACAATCAAAAAAATTAAAAAAGGTCGTTGGTGTAGAAATATATCAACCTTACGTTTGGGAAACTAAATTCAAAATCTTAGAACACTTTATTTCAACAAAGGAAAATACTAAACCTGAAATTGATATTATTCACGCCAACGCATTTGAGTTTTCGTATGAAGATTTAGCCAAATCAACACAAGATTTGAAAACTTTAATAATTGGAAATCCGCCTTGGGTTACCAATTCAGAACTCGGTTCAATAGACTCAAAAAATCTTCCTCAAAAGTCAAACTTCAAAAAACATAGTGGTTTTGAAGCTATAACAGGTAAAGGAAACTTTGACATTGGTGAATATATTTCACTAATAATGTTGAGATGTTTCGATAGGCATAATGGTGCATTCGCATTTTTAATCAAAAACTCGGTTGTCAAAAATCTCATTTATGACCAAAAGCAAAACAAGTTTAGAATTGGTCAAACCGAAAACTTAAATATTGATTCAAAAAAAGAATTTAATGTTTCAGTAAATGCTTGTTTATTCCTAACTCATTTAAATTGTGAGCCAGAACTAACCTGCACCGCATTTGATTTTTACACAAAAGACAAATTAACAACCTTTGGTTGGTACAAGGACAAGTTTGTGTATTCCGTTCAAGATTATGATGAATCAAGTATAGTGGATGGAAAATCAACATTCGTTTGGCGTTCGGGAGTCAAACATGATTGTTCAAAAGTTATGGAGCTTGAACAAGTAAATGGTCATTTCAAAAATGCTTTAGGCGAAGAAATCAATCTTGAAAATAACTTGACTTATGGCTTACTAAAGAGTTCTGACTTAAAAGAAGATAAGACTAACTCATTTAGAAAGTTGACTATCATAACTCAAAAAAAGATAGGTCAAGAAACTAAGTACATAAAAGATAAGTATCCACTTACTTACAAGTATCTGACTTCTCATAAAGAGTATTTCGATAAACGAAAATCTTCCATTTATAAAGACAAACCGAGTTTTTCAATTTTTGGAATTGGAGATTATTCGTTTGCACCTTACAAAGTGGCTATTTCAGGACTTTACAAATCAACTCATTTTACATTGGTAAGTCCTTCTAATTCTAAACCAATAATGCTTGACGACACTTGCTATTTTATTGGATTCGAGAATTTAAAAATGGCTGAAATTGCTCACTATTTGGTGAATTCCGAATTAGTTCAAAAGTTCCTTAAATCAATAATATTTTCGGATTCTAAAAGGTCAATCAATAAAGACACATTAATGCGTATTGATTTTGCAAGGGCATTTGAAAGTACAGATTATGAACAAGCAAGCAAGGAAATTAAAGGATTAGAACCTGAACATTGGGAGAAATTTAGTGAAATGATAAAAGAAGAAGTGACAGAACAAATGACACTATTCTGAAAAAAAGTACGAACGCCCAACAATGGCTATACGTAATGCGGGGTTTAGTGCTAATATGAAAGTAATTGCATTAAATAAACTTAGCGGTAAGCGGAAAGTTTAGTGCCTTGAAGTCCCGCACTACGCATAGCCGAGACGTTTAACGAAGTAAGAACCGTTTTTTCACTTTCAGGAGGTGAAACTTTTTTAATTTCTTTATCGCTTGCATTAGGATTATCTTCAATTTCATCTAATATGATGAAAGTAGAAACTTTGTTTATTGATGAAGGATTTGGATCGTTAGATAAAGACACATTAAATGTTGCAATCGATGCTTTAGAGATGCTCCAAAATCAAGGTAGAAGAATAGGGATTATTTCTCATGTGGGAGAAATATCTGAAAGGGTACAAGCTCGAATAAATGTTGTTAAAGAAAATAATGGTAAGAGTGTAATAGAAATTTGCTCAACTTAAATAATGTTTTCCATAATAATAAAATAACTATATATAGTAACAATTATATATAAGATAATTGTTAAGATTATAATAGAGAAATTAATAACATTTCCAAAATCCCTTTCAAGATTTTTCATTTCCAGCTTTAATTTATATCTAATGAATTTATCCTTAAAATAGCTATAACTTAAAACATTATAATCTTTTTTTAGTGTATTCATAATGGTTTGGTAATTTTATTAAATGCTATAATAATTATAACAATTACAACAAAGATATTAAAAAAAATTTAATAGGAAAAACAAACATTATGTTTTTAAACTATTTAACACATAATGCTGTTTTTTTAACTAAATTTAAAACTTGCATTAATGTTATTATTTAATTTGTTTTTTTGAACAATTTTTATGGATATATTGTATATATATCATTAATAACCATAGTTTTGTTAATAACATAATTGCAAATACTCTATTTATATGAAATATTATTATGATATTTGCGTTAAATTAAAAGAAATTAGATTATTATGAAAGTTTTAATAACAACTAAAATTTTTGAAAATAGTTTTGATTTATTAAAAAATGAAGGGTTGGAAATTATTGTTCCAGAAGAAGATTTTTCAAAAGCTGAATTAATAGACAAAATCTCTGATTGTGATTTTTTATTATCAACTTTTAAAATACCAATAGACAAAGAAATTATAGAAGCTGGAAAGAAATTACAAATGATTTCTAATTACGGTGTTGGTTTTAATAATGTAGATATTGAATATGCAAAATCTAAAGAAATTGTGGTGACCAATACACCTTATACAGTAACAGAACCAACTGCAGAACTTGCTTTTGGATTACTTCATGTTTTAGGACGTAAGATAAAAGAATTAGATAATGATATTAGAGTTCCTAATAAATTACAATGGGGTTTACTAGATAATTTAAGTTCATCTTTATTTAATAAAACCTTAGGTATAATAGGATTTGGGAGGATAGGGCAGGCTGTTGCTCGTAGGGCTGTTGCTTCAAATATGAAAGTAATATACTATTCAAGACATCAAGTTAATGAATATATTGAAAATTTATATTCTGTTCGTTATGTCCCTTTTGATCAGTTATTAGAAACTGCTGATTATATTTCACTTCATGTTCCTTTAACAGAAAAAACCAGACATATGATTGGTGCTAAAGAATTGAAAAAGATGAAATCTACAGCATATTTAGTTAATACTTCAAGAGGCCCTGTAATTAATGAGCAAGAACTAGCAGAAGCTCTTAGGGATAATGTCATTGCCGGTGCAGCATTGGATGTCTTTGAAAATGAACCAAAAATTAATGATTTATTATTAACTTTAGATAATGCGATTTTGCTTCCGCATGTTGGAACTGCAACATATGAAACCAGAGAAGAAACTGCAGTAGCTGCGTGTGAAAATATAATTAAGTTTATGAAGAATGATAAAACATTAACTAGAGTTAATTGATTTCTTATGTAATAAAGCATCGGACTTTCTTAAAAAAAAATTAAAAAAACAAACTCTAAAAGCTAATTAAATTATAAATTTGCAATGCTTATATGTTTTCATAAACTAAGGGATTAGAGTTTTTTACTATTAATCACGTAGTTTAATAAGACATAATATTTGTAATATGATAGAAATAAAAGGATATGTTTCTCAAGTTATAGGTCCGGTTGTAGATGTTAAGTTTGAGAAAGATGACGATAATTTTGTGATGCCAAAAATACACGATGCTTTGCAAGTTATTCGTGGGAATGATTTAAAACCTTTAACTATTGAAGTACAACAACACTTGGGAAATAATACAGTTAGAAATGTTGCTATGGACTCAACGGATGGTTTGTGTAGAGGTTTAGAAGTAGTATGTTTGGGAACCCCTATAACTGTTCCAATTGGAGATCAAATTAAAGGAAGGTTATTAAATGTAACGGGAGATACTATCGATGGTTTAAAAGAACTCTCAAGAGAAAAGGTTTATCCTATCCATAGAGATCCCCCCAAATTTGAAGATTTAACAACTGTAGACGAAATATTATTTACAGGTATTAAGGTTATTGATTTATTAGTTCCATATGCAAAAGGAGGCAAAATAGGACTGTTTGGCGGTGCCGGTGTGGGTAAAACGGTAATTATTATGGAACTTATTAATAATATAGCTAAAGGTTATAATGGTTATTCTGTTTTTACTGGAGTAGGAGAGCGTACTAGAGAAGGAAATGACTTATTACGTGAAATGTTAGAATCCGGGGTAATAAGGTATGGCGATGAGTTTTTAAAAAGTATGAAAGAAGGGAAGTGGGACCTATCTAAAGTAGATTATAATGAGTTACAAAACTCTAAAGCAACTTTAGTTTTTGGACAAATGAATGAACCCCCAGGTGCCAGATCTTCAGTTGCGCTGTCTGGATTAACTGTAGCAGAATCTTTTAGAGATGCTGAAGGTGGTGGACACGATATATTATTTTTTATCGATAATATATTTAGGTTTACTCAAGCAGGTTCTGAAGTGTCTGCATTATTAGGAAGGATGCCATCCGCTGTAGGTTATCAACCTACCTTAGCAACAGAAATGGGATTAATGCAAGAACGAATAGCATCTACTAAAAACGGCTCTATTACTTCAATTCAGGCTGTATATGTCCCCGCGGACGATTTAACTGACCCAGCTCCTGCAACAACTTTCACACACTTGGATGCAAGTACCGTATTGAGTAGGAAGGTTGCAGAATTAGGTATTTATCCTGCAGTTGATCCTTTAGAATCATCCTCCAGAATGTTAGATGCAAATGTAGTTGGAGAAAAACATTACGATATAGCTCAAAGAGTAATTCAAATTTTACAACGTCAGAAAGAATTACAGGATATTATTTCTATTTTAGGTATGGATGAACTAAGTGAAGAAGATAGATTAGTAGTAAATAGAGCTAGGAAAGTACAACGATTTTTATCTCAACCATTCTCTGTTGCTGAGCAATTTACTGGTGTTCCGGGTGTTATGGTTCATATTAAAGATACTATAGAAGGATTTAGACAAATTTTAGATGGAGAGGTTGACTATTTACCTGAAACTTCATTTTTAAATGTTGGTTCTATTGATGATGCTAAACAAAAAGGAGAAAAGATACTTAAAGATTTAAACAAAAAGTAAAAAATATTTGTATATCTGATTAGATAAAATCTTATTAAACTCGTATGTTTTTAAAAATTTATTCACCAGAAAATTTAATATTCGAAGGCAATGTTAATTCTATTAAAGTGCCTGGATATGATAAACCTTATGTAATATTAAAAAACTTTACTCCGATAGTGACTTTACTATCTGCTGGTGAGATTATTTACGAAATAGACGATACAAAAACCAAATCAATAGAAATAAAAGAAGGATTATTAGAAGTAAGAGAAAATGTTGTAACAATATGTGTTGAAGTTAAATCAAACTAAAAAATAAATTATGAAAAAGTTAAAACAAATCAGTTTTTTAAGTATTGGTCTATATTTAATAATTAGTATAATTATTTTTAGTTGGTTGTTTTTTGTCAAGAAATCCTTATATTTTCCTTTATTCCCTGCAGTTTTTCTTTTGTTTTTATTATTATTAGTAATATCTATTCTTTTTATAAAAAAAGCATTGTTGAATTTAAATGATAATAAAAAGAAAGAAAAATTTTTTAGAAAATATTTAATTTTCAGATATACTGTTTTTTTTGTTACAATAATTTTTTTCTTTTTATATGTTTTCCTTATTAAAGAAAAAGTAAAAATATTTTTAATTGTTTATTTAATATATTATCTACTTTATTTACTATTTCAAACATGGTTGTTTAGTACAATAGCTAAAAAAAAGAAAAAATAAATGAAAAGATTTTTATTTTACATATTATTAATTTTTGTATTTTTCTTCCCGTGTAATGCTATTTTGGCCCAAGATACTGCAAATGGTGAGTCTGAAGAGGAAAAAGAATTAAATGTAAGTGATATTATATTTGGTCATATTGCAGATAGTTACGAATTTGACATATTAACTTTTAAAGATAAAAAAATAGCTATTAGTTTACCTGTTATTTTGATTAGTAAAAACAGCGGTCTTAATATTTTTTTATCGTCAAAGCTCGATGATGGAAAAACATATAAAGGATTTAAAATTGCTTCAGGAGATAGTAAATATAAAGATAAAATAGTTGAAATAGTAGATGATAAAGAAGTAAGACCATTTGATTTGTCGATAACTAAAAATGTAGTGGGAATATTTTTTTCATGTATTTTATTGATAATTATAGTTTTATCTGTTTCAAAATGGTATAAAAGAAATCCAAATGATGTTCCCAAAGGCTTTAGAGGGGCAATTGACCAGTTAGCAAACAGTATTAATGATGAAGTTATTAAACCATCAGTAGGAGAAAATTCTCAAAAATTTGCTCCATTTTTGCTAACGATGTTCTTTTTTATACTACTATCTAATATTTTAGGATTAATTCCTTTTTTTCCAGCAGGAGCCAATTTAACCGGAAATACTTCCATCACCTTAGCATTAGCACTATGTACATTTTTTACAGTCAATGTTTTTGGTAACAAACATTACTGGAAAAGTATATTATGGCCCGATGTCCCTATTTTAATTAAAGCAGTTCCTATAGTTCCTATTATAGAGTTATTTGGAATTTTTACCAAACCATTGGCTTTAATGTTAAGGTTGTTTGCTAATTTATTAGCAGGTCATGCTATAGTTATATCTATTTGTTGTGTAGTATTTATTACTGCTAAAATGGGAGCAGCATTAAATGCAAGTATGACATTTGTATCAGTGTTTTTTATGATATTTATGGATTGTATAGAATTATTAGTTTCTTTTATACAAGCTTATATATTTACATTTTTATCTGCTATTTTTATAGGGATGGCTCAGGAGAAACCGGAAAAAGAAGCAGTGAAAAAAATTGAAGTAAAAAATTAATTAAATAAAAAAATAAACTAATTTAAATTTTATAAATATGTTATTATCAGTTTTATTACAAACGGGTTTTTCATTCTCGTTTATCGCAACATTAGCAGCAGCAATAGTAGTTTTAGCTGCATCTTTTGGAATCAGTAAAATAGGTGCTTCAGCTGTGGATGCAATGGCTCGTCAGCCCGAAGCAGCAAGTTCTATAAGAACTTCTTTAGTATTAGCCGGTGCCTTTATAGAAGGTGTTTCATTATTTGCAATTGTTGTTTGTTTGTTAGCATTATAAAAAAATATGTTTACAATAATTAGCAATATTAGTTTTCTGTCTATTATGACGCCTGAACCAGGTTTGGTAATATGGATGTTAATAGCTTTTGTAATATTATTTTTAATATTAGCAAAATGGGGATGGCCCATAATAACGGGAATGGCAGAAAAACGTTCTAATTTTATTAATGAATCAATGAAATCAGCTAAAGAAGCAAATGAAAGATTAGCTGATATAAAATTACAAGCAGAAGATATTATTAATGATGCCAAAAACAAGCAAATGCAAATATTGAAAGATGCTGCAGAAAGTAGAGATAAAATTTTAGAAACTGCTAAAATTAAAGCGGAAGAGGAAACAGAACGTATGTTAAATGAAGCAAGGATAAAGCTTCAAATAGAACGCGAAAATCTATTAAATGAGTTACGTACTCAAGTAGCGGATTTATCTGTACAAATTGCTGAAAAAGTTATTCGAAAAGAACTTAGTCAAGATGTTAATCAAAGGATTGTTATAGATAAAATGTTAGATGACATTTTAAAAATGAATTAATAATAAATCTAAAAAATAAATAAACTATATGAATGTAAGTCTTGTATCTTCTAGATATGCTGATGCCCTATTAAAATATGCTATGGAAACTGGGCAAGATAAAATAGTGTATAATGAGATGAAGGCTATATATAATATTTTGTTAAATAATAAAGATTTACAGAAAGCATTATTTAACCCTTTTGTTGATGATAAGCAAAAGAGAGTGCTATTAATTACTGCATTAGGTGGTACATTAAGTGATGCCGGAAGTAGATTTATTAATCTCCTATTAAAAAACAATAGGATGGAAAAACTTAAGTATATATGTTTAAAATATAGAGATTTATATTTACAACAAAACAATATATATAGAGGGCATTTAACTACTGTAGTTGAATGGTCCGAGAATGAAAAAGAAAAGTTAAAAGATATTGTTTTACAAGGTCATAAAGGTGATATTGAGTTTGAGTATAAAGTAGATAAAAATATATTGGGTGGATTTATTTTTGAAATAAACAATGTAAGATTAGATGCAAGCGTAAAAACTCAAATAAGACAAATCAGAAATGAATTGCTTGATCAAAATAAAAGAATAGTATAAATTATGTCTGAAAAGATAAAAGTAAGTGAAATATCAGAAATTCTAAAGCAACAATTGGCAGGAATAGAATCTACAATTGAATATTCAGAGTTTGGAACGGTATTACAAGTTAGCGACGGTGTAGCACGTATTTATGGATTAGAAAATGCTGAAGCCAATGAACTTTTAGAGTTTGATAATGGAGTAAAGGCCATAGTTATGAACCTTGACGAAGATAATGTTGGTGCTGTTTTATTAGATTCTACTGATAAAGTAGAAGAAGGAATTAAAGTGAGACGTACCGGTACTATTGTTTCTGTAGGAGTAGGGGAAGAATTGTTAGGAAGGGTTATAGATCCAATAGGACAACCATTAGATGGCAGAGGACCAATAAGAGGTGATTTAACTAAAATGCCTTTGGAACGTAAAGCACCCGGTGTAATTTTTCGTCAACCGGTAAACCAACCTTTACAAACTGGTATTAAAACCATTGATTCAATGATTCCTATTGGGAAAGGACAAAGAGAGCTAATTATCGGTGACCGTCAAACAGGAAAAACAACTATTGCAATAGATACAATAATAAATCAAAAATCAAATTTTGATGCTGGTAAGCCCGTATACTGCATATATGTTGCAATTGGGCAAAAAGGTTCCACAGTAGCTTCTATCGTTAATTTGCTGCGACAAAGAGGTGCTATGGCTTATACTATTGTTGTAGCTGCTACAGCATCAGATCCTGCTGCATTACAATATTTTGCTCCATTTGCTGGTGCAGCAATAGGGGAATACTTTAGAGATACAGGTAGAGATGCATTAATTATTTATGATGACTTATCTAAACAGGCAGTTGCTTATAGAGAGGTTTCGCTTATTTTAAAAAGACCTTCCGGTAGAGAAGCATATCCTGGAGATGTATTTTATCTTCATTCCAGATTGTTGGAGCGTGCTGCTAAAATTATAGATCAAGACGATGTTGCTGTTCATATGAACGATTTACCTGAATCTTTAAAAGGAAAGGTTAAAGGTGGCGGATCGCTAACAGCAATGCCTATCATAGAAACTCAAGCTGGAGATGTTTCTGCTTATATTCCAACTAATGTTATTTCTATTACTGATGGGCAGATTTTCTTAGAAACTGATTTATTCAATCAAGGAGTACGACCTGCAATTAATATAGGAATTTCAGTTTCAAGGGTAGGGGGCAATGCTCAAATAAAAGCTATGAAGGAAGTTGCCGGAACATTAAAGTTAGATATGGCACAATACCGAGAATTAGAGGCATTTACAAAATTTGGAGGAGAGTTAGACCCAGTTACTTCTATGATTATAGATAAAGGTAGAAAAAACTCCGAATTGTTAATCCAACCTGCTCATCAACCTATGAAAGTATCTCACCAGATATTAACTCTATATTGTGGAGCTAATGGATTGTTAGCAAAAATCCCTTTATCTAAAGTAAAAGATTTTGAAAGAGATTTACATGCAAATATTGAATCTTTATATAAGGAACAAGTTTTAGATAAATTAGAAAAAGGAATATTAGACGAAGATGTTAAAGCTATTATTACGCAAGTAGCAAAAGATATTAGTGAAGGTTATTTAGTAAAATAATTTTTATGTCATCATTAAAGGAAATAAAAACAAGAATAAATTCTGTTAATTCAATAAAACAGGTTACTTCTGCAATGAAGTTTATTTCGTCTGCTAAATTGAGAAAGGCCCAATCACAGTTTTTAAGAATTACTCCTTATGAAAATGCATTAACATCTATTTTAGATAATATTACAGAATTTGAAATTAGAAATTCCATTATAAACAAATTCAAAATTGCAGAAAAAAGAGACGTTAAAAAACTTGCTATTATTGTAATAACTTCTAATACTACACTATGTGGATCATATAATGCTTCAATAATACGGTATTTTGATAGAGTGTTAAAATCCCACTATAATAATTTAAAACCGGAAGATGTTTTAGTAATTCCCATAGGAAAATTAATTAGAAACTATACTAAAAAATTAGACTGCAATGTTTATGAAGAAAATCTGGATCATTTTTTAAATAACCCTGATTATGCTGAAGTTTCAAAACTATCAGATTATTTAATAGAACAATTTTTAAGTAACAAAATAGATAAAATAGAAATTATATATCAGCATTTTAAAAATAAAAGCGTTCAATTGTTAACTCATAAAGCTTTTCTTCCATATAATTTTGAACAAACGCAAAATGATTTACAATTATCTATTGCAGATGAAGTAGATGATCCTGAGATATTAATTTTAAAAAATAATATTGAAAAATATTCTTCTAAAAATCAAGAAAAAAATATAAGGTTAATTATTTATTAGAACCGAATAGAGAAATGTTGATGGATTATCTAATTAGAAAAGTAGTAAGAATGAGTTTTTTTTATATTATTTTAGATTCAATAGCTGCTGAGCATGCTGCTAGAACAATAGCTATGCAGATAGCTTCAGACAATGCTGATGAGTTATTATATGATTTGAACTTAGAATTTAATAAAACTAGACAACAGCAAATTACAAATGAATTATTAGATTTAATTGGGGGTAGTGTTTTCTGATTTAATCTAAATTTTTTTACTTTATTAATATAAAATCAATAGAATAATATGAAAATGAAAAAAACACTTCATATAGTATCATTTGTAATTACCATAACAACAATGGTATTTATTGCATGGGTTTACAAAACTCTTCCTAACAGGATAATTACTCACTTTACAGTAAATGGAACTCCTGACGTTTTTGCTGATAAAAGCAAATTATGGTTATTTACTGTGTTTTTATTAATTATTAATTTAGTAATTTTTTTTAGCCATCAACATATAATAAAAATTCACCAAAATGAAGGAGAAGTTTTAGAAAACAAAAAAAGTTGGAGAATCAAAAGAACATATCCCATTCTAAATTTGTTAATTACAATATTTGTTTCATTTACAATTTTATTTTTAGTACAAATTAATAGAGGTATAATAATCTATAGTAGAAAAACAAACATTATCTTAATAACGATATTTGCTCTTGTAATAATTACAGTGTTTGTTATCAACGGGGTAAAATATAATAAATATATTAAAAGCAAAACTGATTAAAGTTTATTATTAACATATTGCTATAAATGTGGCGACTTTGTTAAGAAAGTCGCCTTTTTTGTTAAAAAAACTTCTTATTTAAACTCAAAATGATTTTATTTTAGCGGTATTTTTTGTATCTTTGTAAGTTAAAATTATATTAAAAAACAATATTTTATTACTAAATATGAACAACTTAAAAGAAAATAACAACTTAGATATTAATACTAAAAACAATATAGAAAATAAAGAATATACAGCAGATCAGATTCAAGTTCTAGAAGGGTTAGAAGCTGTACGCAAACGTCCTGCGATGTATATTGGAGATGTTAGTAGTAGGGGATTACATCATTTAGTTTATGAAGTAATAGACAACTCTATAGACGAAGCATTAGCAGGTTATTGCGATAAAATTGAAGTGACAATACACGAAGGGAATTCAGTATCAGTTTTAGACAATGGTAGAGGTATTCCCGTTGATTATCACGAAAAAGAAAAGCGTTCAGCCTTAGAAGTTGTAATGACAGTATTGCATGCCGGAGGTAAATTCGATAAAGGATCTTATAAAGTTTCCGGAGGTTTACATGGTGTAGGTGTATCTTGCGTTAATGCTTTATCTAATCATATGGTAGTTAAAGTTTTTAAAAATGGAAAAGAATATCAGCAAGAGTATTCTAAAGGTAAACCTTTATATCCTGTAAAAGAAGTTGGAAAAACAGACTTGTCGGGAACTTATGTTAAATTTACTCCGGATGATACTATTTTTATTGAACATGAATATGACTTTAATACGTTAGCATCGCGATTACATGAATTATCGTTTTTAAATAAAGGCATTACTCTAACTTTAACAGATTTAAGAGAAAATGTTGTTAATTCAAAACATAAGTCAGACTATGAGAAAAACACTGTAATTTACAAATCAGAAAGAGGGCTAATTGACTTTATTGATTATTTAGATGCAACAAGAGAAAAGTTAATTCCCGAACCTATCTTTTTAGAGGGAGAAAGACTAGGTATCCCTTTAGAAATTGCAATGCAATATAACACTTCCTTTTCTGAAAATGTTCACTCTTACGTTAATAACATTAATACTATTGAGGGAGGAACTCACCTTACCGGTTTTAGAACTGCATTAACCAGAACTTTAAAAAGTTATGCTGAGAAATCCGGTATGCTATCAAAATTGAAATTTGATATTAATGGAGATGATTTTAGAGAAGGTTTAACTGCTATTATCTCAGTAAAAGTTGCAGAACCGCAATTCGAAGGACAAACAAAAACTAAACTTGGAAACTCGGAAGTTAAAGGAGCTGTAGATCAGATTGTAAGTGAACACTTAGGTAATTATTTAGAAGAACATCCTAAGGAAGCTAAAGATATTGTTAATAAAGTTATTCTTGCAGCATCGGCACGCCATGCTGCACGTAAAGCACGCGAATTAGTTCAAAGAAAGAATGTTTTATCAGGAGGTGGATTGCCCGGAAAATTAGCAGACTGTTCAGAAAAAGACCCTGCATTATGCGAATTATTCTTAGTGGAAGGTGATTCTGCAGGTGGAACTGCTAAACAAGGTAGAGACAGAAGATATCAAGCCATTTTACCATTACGAGGTAAAATATTGAATGTAGAAAAAGCGATGCAACACAGGGCTTTTGATAGTGAAGAAATTAAAAACATTTATACAGCTTTAGGAGTAACTATTGGAACTGAAGAAGATAGCAAAGCTTTAAACTTATCTAAATTAAGATATCATAAAGTTATTATAATGACAGATGCTGATGTTGATGGTAGTCATATTGCAACCTTAATCTTAACTTTCTTCTTTAGATACATGAAGGAAATGATAGACAACGGATATATTTATATAGCATCTCCTCCTTTATACATGATAAAAAAAGGAAATACCGTTAGATATGCTTGGAGTGATAATGATAGACTTAGGATTATCAATGAGTTAAATCCTGATGGATCTGATAGAGGAATTAAAATTCAAAGATATAAAGGTTTAGGAGAAATGAGTGATCATCAACTTTGGGATACTACAATGAATCCTGAACATAGAACTTTACGTAAAGTTACCATAGAAAATGCTACAGAGGCAGATAGAGTGTTTTCTATGTTAATGGGTGATGAAGTTCCTCCTCGTAGAGAATTTATTGAAAAATATGCTAAGTATGCCAATATTGATGCATAATTAGTTATAAATCTTTTCTTTTATTGTTTGTAATTAATAATTGATCATTATTTATTATATTTAAAATAGCAATAAATAGTGATTAAATCGATTCATTACTAGTTATATATTTGTTTTTTTAATAATCAATTTATATAATATTAATTATTAACATTACAAGTATATGACAAAAAGATTTCTACTAATTATGTTGCTGACAACTCCAATTGTATTATCGGCACAAAACACCCAGAATCATACTAAAAAAGAAAATAATCATTCATCATCAATAATATTAGGTGGTGCAATGAATTATTGGTATGATTCTAACAATAAATCACACTCTTTTCATCTTCATCCGGAAGTTGCGTTCTTCGTTAGCGATAGATGTGCTATTGGTTCCGGACTTGGTTTTGGAATGTTCAAATCACAATCAAATGATGAATTAGTAAATTCATATTTGGACCACATAGTTTTTTCTGTTTCTCCATTTGTACGTTATTTTTATTTTTACAAATTACCATTTAAGTTGTATTTAGATGGCGGTTTTGGATATAGTATTTATAAATTTTATGATTCCAATAATAGCGCAACTCATGGCTTCGAGATAGGAATAAGGCCGGGAGCAAGTTTAGATTTAGCAGAAGGCTTGTGCTTATGCTTGCATTTTGGGTTTGTTGGATATAGAAAAGATTATATTGAACCAGGATTAGGTTCTTCAGGTTTTGGCTTTAGCTTTACACCTCATACGCTAAGTATTGGTTTGGATTTTGAATTTTAAATCTTAATTTTTTCTAAAGAGAATTCTCTCAATCCTTGTCTTTTCTAAAGTGATTCTATAATTTTTTTTGAATCATTCTAATTCACATAAAAACTTAATTGTTTATGCAAAAGGATAAAAAAATAAAGTTCATAGGATTTATTCCTATGAACTTTATTTCAATATTATTAACCTAAAAAATTTATTTAGCTTGTTCCGCTTTAATTGTAGCTTGTGCAGCTGCTAAACGAGCTATTGGAACTCTAAATGGAGAGCATGAAACGTATGTGAATCCCGTGTTGTAGAAGAATTCAACAGATGCTGGATCACCACCGTGTTCACCGCAAACACCAACTTTTAAGTTAGGATTTGTTTGTCTACCTCTTTCTGTACCAATTTTAACTAACTGACCAACACCTTCTTGATCTAAAGTGTTGAATGGGTCATATGCTAAAATTCTTTCATCGATATATCTGTGAATAATAGCATTTACGTCATCACGTGAAAACCCAAATGTCATTTGAGTTAAATCGTTAGTTCCAAAGGAGAAGAAATCTGCTACTTCAGAGATTTTATCTGCTAATAGAGTAGCGCGTGGAATTTCTATCATAGTTCCAAATAAATAATCTATTTTTACATTTTCTTTTTCTTCTACTTCTTTTTGAACTCTATCTGCTATTGCTTTTTGATTAATTAACTCGTCAACAGAAATAGTTAAAGGAACCATTATTTCCAGTTTAGGATTTTTACCTTCTTTCATTAATTCAGCAGTAGCAGTAAATAATGCTCTGAATTGAGTTTCTGAAACTTCAGGATAAACAACACCTAATCTAACACCTCTTAAACCCATCATTGGATTAACTTCATGTAAAGCATCAATTCTACGTTTGATTTCTTCAAAACTCATTCCTTTTTCTTTAGCTAACTCTCTTTGTTTATCTTCTGTTTGAGGAACAAATTCGTGTAATGGAGGGTCTATTAATCTAAAAGTTAATGGCTTACCATCTAACACCTCAAGTGTTTCTTTAGCTGTTTTTAAGATATATGGTTCTAATTCGTTTAATGCCTCAACACGTTCTTCAACATTTTTAGCTAATATCATATTTCTTAATTTAGCAAGTGGAGCAGCACTATTCTTACCATAGAACATATGTTCTATACGGAATAAACCAATACCTTCGGCCCCAAAGTTAATAGCATTTTGTGCATCTTCCGGGTTATCTGCATTAGTTCGAACACCCATTTTACGATGTTTATCTACTATCTTCATAAATTCTTGGAAACGTGGGTTTTCTGTAGCATCAATCATTTTAATTTCTCTGTCATAAACCCAACCTTTGGTTCCATTAAGGCTTAGGATGTCGCCTTCTTTGTACTCTTTTCCATTAATTAATAAAGTACCTTTAGCAAAATCAATATTCTTAATAGCTTCACAGCCTACAATGCAACATTTACCCCAACCTCTTGCAACTAAAGCAGCGTGTGAAGTCATACCGCCACGAGCAGTTAAAATACCGGTTGCAGCACGCATTCCTTCTACGTCTTCTGGGTTAGTTTCTTCTCTAATTAAAATGTTTTTTACATTTGCTGCAGTATATTCTTTAGCTTTTTCATTAGTTAAAGCAATTTTACCAACAGCGCCACCAGGACCTGCAGGTAAACCTTTAGCTAAAACTTCATAATTTTTTTCATCTTCTGCATCTAAAATTGGGTGCAATAATTCATCTAATTGATTAGGAGTGATACGCATAACAACTTCCTTCTCATCAATTAACCCTTCATGCATCATATCTAATGCAATATTTAATGCTGCAACACCTGTACGCTTTCCAACTCTACATTGTAACATATAAAGTACACCATCTTGGATAGTAAACTCTATATCTAACATATCTTTGTAGTGATCTTCTAAGATATTACGAATTTCAACTAATTCTTTATAAGTTTTTGGCATCGTCTCTTCCATAGAGTGAAGATGCTTGTTTTGTTCGTTTTTAGTTTCGTCATTTAATGGATTAGGTGTGCGGATACCTGCAACAACATCTTCTCCTTGAGCATCTACTAACCATTCACCGTAAAATTGGTTTTCACCAGTAGCCGGATTACGTGTAAATGCAACACCTGTAGCAGAATTTTCACCCATATTACCAAACACCATGGCTTGAACGTTTACAGCTGTTCCCCAATTATCTGGAATACCTTCTATTCTACGATATGAAACTGCTTTTTTACCATTCCAACTTTTGAACACAGCTTTAATACTTCCTATTAATTGTTCTTCAGCATTATCCGGAAATTCTTTTCCTAATACTTCTTTAACTTTAGCTTTAAAGTTTTCGGATAATAATTGTAAATCATCTGCAGTTAATTCGGTATCTAATTTGTAACCTTTAGCTTCCTTATAATCGTGAAGCATATCATCCAAACATTTACGAATACCTTCACCATTTTCTGGTTCTAGACCTTCAGATTTTTCCATTACAACATCGGCATACATCATAATTAATCTTCTATATGAATCGTATACAAATCTTTTGTTGCCTGATTTTGCAATTAATCCAGGAATAGTTTTAGAACTTAATCCAATATTTAACACTGTATCCATCATACCGGGCATAGAAGTTCTAGCACCTGAACGGCATGAAAGTAATAATGGATTCTCAGGATCATTATATTTTAATCCCATTATATCTTCTACATTTTTCAAACTTTCCCAAACTTGGTCCATTAAACCATCAGGAAGTTCTAAGTTGTTTCCGTAGTAGTCTGTACAACCTTCAGTTGTGATAGTAAAACCAGCTGGCACTGGCAATCCTAAATTACACATTTCAGCAAGGTTAGCACCTTTACCGCCTAATAAATTTTTCATTTCGGCTTTACCTTCTGCTTTTTTACCGCCGAACCCGTAAACATATTTTACTTTTGTCATAAATAATAAAATATTTAATATAATTAATAATTATCTTTGCAATTTTGTTTCCAAATTAAATTTATCTGTCAATTTAATTTTTAGAAGCAAAGAAGTGCAAATATAAGAATTTTTTATGAAAAAAAGAATTAAAAATCAGTTAAATTTTATTTATATAACTGTTTATTTAACTAATAGGTTGGTTAAAAGAGAAAAGGGATGCCATCCTCAAGATAAAGTATTTTAACTCATTAAAAAGGGGATACAAAAGGGGATACCATCCAATTCATAAATTGGTTAATCTCAGGCTGTTAACTTGCAATTTCAATCAAAAGAAAGAGAAGCTTTCTGCACGAGAACTATATCGCACGAAACGAACTGAAAATCAGAATTATTTTCAACTATTTCAACCCAACCCTTTAGTGGTATTCCTTTATATGTACAGTTTTCAAGGTCTAAGTCAGGTCGTGATTCTTCGGATTTGATTTCTATGAGTTCTTCCTTTTTGCTTTACTAACGGTAGTGACTAGGGCAGACTATTTCAATAAATCGTTCACCTTTTAATTTGCCATATCGCTTTAGAATGCCATCATCAAACTTTATGGAATCATATATAATATCTGACCCATCAAATGTTTCTGATAATTTTGGTTTTTGGGATTTGATTTCTAAGATGATTTCTTCATCGCTTTGATTGTGATACCCTCTAGGTTCTACGATTTCAACAAAAGGGTCACCATTTAATTTACCATATCGCTTTAGAATGCCATTTTCAACCTTTATGGAATCATATACTATACCAGAATCATCAATTGGACCTGTAGCTTGCGCTTGTAAAGCTATTGGAAGTAAAATAAGAGTTGTGAAAAATAAAATAAAACGTTTCATAATAAGGTAATTTAACATGTTAATTCTAAGATGTAACATACAAATATCATGCAAAAGTGGCAAAATTCGGGATGCCATCACAAAATTCTCAAAATTTTAACTAAATAAATCAATGTTTATTAAAGATTTTATAAACTGATATTCCTTATGATGTTTTTTAGAAAACTTATGAACTTTAGACATACGTTTTAAATCCCGAACCCATTTATACCAAAACGAAAATATTCTTAAACTCAATAAAGAGGTAATGATGTATATTATAGCAAGTAAAAACGATTTTAATAATATTCCTACAATAATAGCTTGAATAACATAAAATATAGTAACAAACAATAAAGCACTAATTATTCTAAGAGAATCTATAAATTGTTTTTCTTTTATTTTTTTACGTAATAACTTGTAAAATAGGATAGGGAGTAATGTATTCACATAAGCAAAAAGTGCAATAGGGGACATTAATACTAATAATACTGTTCTGAGCGTGATTTCAACTCCTTTGATATTTCGATTAATTGGATCTGTAGTTTTTAATTTATACAATGATAAAATAGAAAATATTCTTCCGTAATTGTTAGTTACATCTAAAAATTCAGCTCTGTCTTTTTCATACAATTCGTCTAATTTATTTACAATATCTTGAGAAGCGTAAATAATACCAAACTCATCATCTTTATATTTTTTTTCTGCAAGTTGCTTACTACACAAATTAATAGCATCTAAATAAAAGTCATAGTAATTTTTATTAGAAATATCTATCATTTTTTCTCTTAACCTAAAATCTAAATCTTTACGTAAACTATTAATTGCATGATTGGAATTTTCTTTATATTCTTCTTCGTAATTTTTAATATCAATAGGTTTACAAAACTCAATATAAACATCTTGCATAAACTCGTTTATGTAGTAATAATGTGCTGCTACGGGAATAATACAAGTCCCTAACTTAAAATCTTCTGAATTTTCTGTGAGTAGAGCTATTCTGGGGATTCCTTTCTTTAATGGGAGTAAAGAAATTTTAGGGTTATGAACAGCTTCAGGAAACAAACATAGCGCATTTCCATTTTTTAATATCTTAGCACTATGCTTAAAAACTTGTTCGTTTTTTTGCAATTCATCTTTCCCATCTCGAATTCTGTAGATAGGCATTACTTTAATGCCTTTTAATATCCAAGAAACAAACTTATTTACAAAAACATCTGCTCTTGCTAAAAACACTACCTGACGTTTACTAATATTTACGATATTTAAACCGTCCACAACAGCATTTTTATGATTCGGGGCAAAAATAACGGGTTTATTTTTATCTTTTGGAATGTTTTCTAACCCCTTAATATAAATTTTATTAAAGTTATTTTTATACGCCGATAAAACTAAAGGCAAACAAATTTTATATCTATAGTCATACTTATCTAACATATATTTATCTGTTTTCTATTTTAGATTTTACAGGATGTTTACTATACCAAAAAGCAAGTCCCATCCCTGAAATAATATGCCAAATTCCCCACCATGCAGCGATAAAAGCCATACCTCCAATACTTGTTTGCGGGAAAATCTTAGGGCTAAAAATTAATATTAAACCTAACCCGGAATTTTGAATACCGGTTTCTATAGAAATAGTTCTTCTGTCAATTTTATCTAATTTAAACAAAGAAGGAAAAACATATCCAATTACAAGTGCTAATGAATTATGTAAGAAAACTATCATAAAAATAACAGAAATATATTTTATGAAATATGTATAATTCCCTGCGAATGCACCTATAACGAAACCAATAAATACCAGAATAGATAATAATTTAATTGGCTTTAATATTTTTTTAGTTACCTTAGGAAAATAATTCGAAAACAACATTCCCAATGTTACAGGAATACCTAACAAAATTACTACAGTATAAAACATCTGTAGTGAATCTATTTTTATTGGTACTAATAATGGCGAATGTTTTGCATATAAACCTCCCCAAAAAGCAAAGTTTAAAGGGGTCATAAATAAACATAAAATTGTAGAGATTGCAGTTAAACTTACAGATAAGGCAACATTTGCTTTTGCTAACGATGATATAAAATTGGAAATATTTCCGCCAGGGCATGAAGCCACTAATATCATTCCAAATGCTACCGTTGGTGTGGGTTTTATTAATAGTATCAGTAGAAATGTTAATGCAGGCAACATAATGTACTGAGATAAAACTCCAATTATTACAGGTTTAGGTTTTAATAATATATCTTTAAAGTTTTTAGGCCTTATATCTAATGCAACGCCAAACATAACAAAAGCAATAGCAATATTCATAACAGTTAAACTCGTTGGGCTAAAGTTAAGTCTAACGGCATCTAACTGCTCCATATTTCTAAACAACTGTAATAATAATACTGAGTTTACCATAATAATAATATTTAATGTTATAAACTATTTCTTAATAGTTAATTAATTTATTAATAGCATAACCTGCCATTGTACATCCAAAAATTGCAGGGAGAAATGAAATTGAACCAACTATTCTTTTTCCATTTCCATTTCTATTTTCATCACACAATTTGCTAATAGAATTTCTATTTGCTAATTCTGTTGAAAAAACAACATCAATCCCCTTATATATTCCTTCCTTTTTTAATTTTTTCCTAAAAGCAGCTGCTAACCCGTCGTTGTAAGTTTTAGATATATCTGTAATTTTTATTTTAGTAACATCCAATCTGCCACCAGCACCCATAGAACAAATAATTGGAATATTATATTTTTTTGCATTTACGCTTATTTGTACTTTTGTAGACAAAGAATCTATCGCATCTATTATAAAGGAAAACTTATTGTTATTAAATAAAATATCAACATCATCAGGTGTCAACATTTTTTCTATAGTGTAAATATTTAAGTTAGGATTAATATCTAAAAATCTTTCTTTTAGCACTTGCGTTTTATACAAATTGAGAGTGCTGTGTAGGGCAGGTAATTGTCTGTTAATATTAGATTCGGAAATAGTATCTCCATCTATAAGTGTAATACTACCAACTCCAGAACGACAAATACATTCAGCAGCATATGAACCAACTCCACCAACTCCAAATACTACAACATGACTTTTTTGTAACTTTTGCATTTGTGTATTGTTTATTATAAGATTGGTCCTACTTTGCCACATCATAGTAATACTATTGGATAAAAATACTTTACCTTGCAAAGGTAACATAAAATTTTAATTACACAAAAACGTTTATCTCATCTTCCTTAATACAAAAAAACGAATTTTTATTAATCTAAATTAGATAATATCTTTAAAGATATTCGATGCTAAACTCACACAAAAAGCACATTGTATGTCTTTATTTGATTGAATTCATATATGAAAAATAAAGGAATATTTTATTACTGTATTCCAGTTATTATTTATTTTAAAACAATGTTTTAAATCAAAAAATATTGATATAAATTTATTATCTTTGCAAAATTAATTTTTAATATAACAAATATGGCTTTTAATTTAAGAAACAGAAATTTTTTAAAACTTTTGGATTTTACTCCCAGAGAAATCCAATACATGTTAAAGTTAGCTGCAGACCTAAAAGCTGCTAAATATGCTGGAACAGAACGACAAACTTTAAAAGGGAAAAACATAGTATTGTTATTTGAAAAAGATTCAACACGTACACGTTGTTCATTTGAAGTTGCTGCATACGATCAAGGTGCAAATGTTACTTATTTAGGACCTGCTGGTTCTCAAATGGGTAAAAAAGAATCTATGAAAGATACTGCCAGAGTATTAGGTAGAATTTATGATGGAATTGAATATCGTGGTTACTCACAAGAAATCGTAGAAACCTTAGGAAAATATTCGGGTGTTCCTGTATGGAACGGATTAACTACCGAATTCCATCCAACACAAGTACTTGCAGATTTCTTAACGATGATGGAAAATACAGATAAACCATTAAGCGAAGTTTCTTTCGCATACTTAGGTGATGCTCGTAACAATATGGGTAACTCATTAATGGCAGGTGCTGCAAAAATGGGAATGGATTTTAGAGCAATCGCTCCAAAACAATATTTACCTGAACAAGGCTTAGTAAATACATGTTTGGAAATTGCAAAGGAAACAGGTGCTAAAATAACATTAACAGATAATGTAGACGAAGGAGTAAAAGGTGTAGATTTCTTATATACTGATGTATGGGTTTCTATGGGTGAGCCTGAAGAAGAATGGGCAAAACGTATCAATATTATGAAACCTTATCAAGTGAATATGGATGTGGTTAGGAAAACTGGTAATAAAAATGTTAAATTTTTACATTGTTTACCATCATTCCATAACAGAGAAACTAGAATAGGTGAGGATATCTATCAAAAATTTGGAATTCCTGAAATGGAAGTAACAGATGAAGTATTTGAATCACCAATGTCCTTAGTATTTGAAGAAGCCGAAAATCGTTTACATACAATAAAAGCTGTAATGGTTGCTACATTAGGTGAATAATTACTAATTTTAATAAATAAAAAATGCGGTGAATTATACAATTATTTTGTAAATTAGTTCACCGTTTTTTTTAATTTTAACTATCAATAATTTAATTATGGACAAAAAAACTTCTATTAAAGAAACAACTTCATCAATTTTACTAACACTTTTAGGTGTTTTTATCTATTCATTTGCAATAACAGCATTTATTATTCCAAGTGGTTTTATAAGTGGTGGCTATAGTGGTTTAGCTACTATCCTATATTACGTTAACAACAATATTCGCGTAGGTTTAACCGTATTTGTTTTAAATATTATTACTTTAATAATCGCATATAAAATAATGGGAAAACGGTTTGTACTTCTAACGCTAATTGGAGTCACATTTATGTCATTGGTATTGTTGTGGTTACAACCTATTTTTGAAGGTCACGTAATAATGAAGGAAGCTATAACTAATGCAATAATGGGAGGTGTTTTAAGCGGTTTAGGTTTAGGAATAGCATTTAATGCCGGAGGTAATACCGGAGGAACAGATATTATTACATTAATTATTAATAAATATAAAAACATATCCCCTGGTACAATATCTTTATCAATAAACTCTGTAATATTATTATTATTATTTATTGTAAATCATTTTGTTAAAGATATGATTTTTTGGGATAATATAGAAATTATTCTATATGGATTAGTAGTTATGGGTACAACTTCTTATACCTTAGATTTCATATTAACAGGTAATAGACAATCATATCAATTTGTAATAATGTCTAATAAATATGAAGAAATTGCAGATGCAATTACTACAATCTTAGGTAGGGGAGTAACATTATTGGATGGAAAAGGGTGGTATAAAAAAAATGATATGGAAATATTATTAGTAATGGTTGCTCGTAACGATAAAAACAGACTTTTAAGAATCATCAAAAAAATTGATCCCAAAGCATTTTTATCGGTATCTAAAGTACAAGGAGTTTATGGTAGAAATTTTGATAAAATCAAATAAAAAATAGTTATATACAATTCTTACATATGAAAAAAATTATTATTTTAATAAATATATTTTTCAGTTCCATAATTTTCTGTTATGCTTCAAAAAACAATAGTGTTGTTATTACTTATCAACATTCATACAATGATAAAGTTGACAGCTCATACAATACAAAAGTAGAAATATCTAAGAATATTGCTAAAATATACAATTCAGGTGAAAAACTATATGAGAATGCACCTGATGTTTTTACTTATATTAACTACAATAACAATACTGTATATACCACAGCAATACTAAAGAGTGGCGATACTATCCATACATCCAAAAACTTTGAGTATGAAAAAGAATGGCAGAGAGAAGACGGCACTTACAATATTCAAAATACTTTATGTAAGAAAGCAAGAATAACAATACACTCTAATAATATAGAAATATATTACACTTTAGATTCTATATTTAAAGGCACACCAAATCCAAATTATGGATTAGCTAACGGTTTAGTATTAAAAACTGTATATAATGGGGTATACACTGTAGAAGCAGTAAATATAGAATATTCTCCAAAAGAAATAGATTTATTACCTAAAACTTTTGGAAAAGAACTTAAAAGCAGCGAATTTCAAAAAGCATTAAATGATAATGCAGTAATTAATATTGATATTTTTAAAAATGAGAAAGTTAATTTTGAGTCTTTAGAAAATCATAAAAATCCTGATATAGAATCAGGAGAGATCTTAAGATTTGGAAGTGGTACAATAATACTAAAAAAGGTAAAATTACCGAAAGATTCTTGGAATTACAATATATTTGCTGAGCTAACTCAATATTCTAACGGAGATGCATACGATAGAACCGGTAGTGTATTTGTAATACCTCAAAATAAAGAAATTTCCTATTTAGAGGGTTTATTAAGGGGGATTGAAACTTTACCGTATTTTACAGATAAAACAGGCAAAAAGCATTATGGAATGATAGCTACGGAAAATTATGAACCTCCAATAGAATTAATAAGATTTTTTACGGGATTTGGAACTAAAGCATACAATAGGATAGAATACGGCAATTACAATTGGTTAGATAGTGTAGTTTATAAACAAGAAGTCTCTCATTTAAATTCAATTTTATGTAACGAAGCAATAATTGGTGTATATATAAGTAATTTCGACTATAATGGACATTCCGTAAACTTAACTTTAAAATATCATCCAAATTTTGCGGAAGAAGAACCACTATATAAAAACAAGGTAATCCCATTATTTAGCACAATAAATATTATGGAAAATGCCGGACAACAATATGCTGATTTTTTTGAAACTGATACATTAAACGTAAACTTTAATTTAAATAAAGAATATAAAAACGCAACTTTATATTACACAACAACAGGGCATGGAGGATGGTCGGGTGGTGACGAATTCAATAAAAAGCCAAACACTCTAATATTGGATAATAGAAGTTTTACATTTGTTCCATGGAGAACAGACTGTGCAACATATAGAGAAAAAAATCCCTGCTCGGGAAATTTTTATAACGGTTTATCGTCGTCGGATTTAAGCAGATCTAATTGGTGTCCGGGAACAATTACAGTACCAACAGAAATAATTTACAATAATATAACTAAAGGAAAACATAACTTAAAACTAATAATACCGCAAGGAGCTAAAGAAGGAAACAGTTTTAACTACTGGAACACTTCAGGCTACTTTATTTTGACGGATTAATAATAAATATTAGAAAATAAACACTTGATAAACAAGTTGCTGTAAAAGGACCTGTAGCTCAACTGGATAGAGCAACTGACTTCGGATCAGTCGGTTGGGGGTTCGAGTCCCTCCAGGTTCGCAAATTAAACAACCACTAAACAATGCAGTAAGTGGAATAACAATTAATGCATACTCTAAAAGACTTATTCCCTAGGGTCTAACAAATACTCCGCTATCTTTATCCTTATTTTCTAACTTTTGTTTAATATCGCTACCTTTTTCCCCAAAAGAAAAATTATATACTAAACGCAAATAAATTATATTAGCCATATCTTTTACTTTTTCCGTTTCATGAATGTTTACCAAGGCTGAAGGATGAGTTTCAGAAGATTTTTCCCAAGCTTTATAGAAAGGATACCTTATTGCAACACCTATAGTCATATTTTTAATAGGTTTATACGATAATTCTATATTAGTCACACTGGGAGACTCGGTTAATCTTTGTCCTGACAGAATTTTTGAATTACTTAGGTATTCCATTATCAAATTCCATTTTTTATAATTTACAATAATAATAGGATTTATTAAATAACCGTTATATACCCATTTTGTGTTTTCAAAAATATTAGATGAATGCGTTAATTCTCCATACATTATCACTCTTAATATTTTTGAAGGAAAAGGAAACCATTGAAAATATGCACTCCATTTTATGTTTTGAACATTCGTTATGTTATCTAATGTTTCAAATATATAATCCTCATTCATATTAAAAATCGGCTTGAAAGATATGAATTTATACGATTTATTTATTGTGTTACTGCTAAATTGACTATGATTTAGACCTAAACTCAACACATATGAGAATTTATCTATTTTTCCAGCCATTTCTCCATAAGCAACCAATTCATCGTTAATAGAACCAATGTTACTAATTTTATTTATTTCTTGTTTCGAATTTCTATGAAGATATCTTACTCCTATTGTGAATTTATTTTTATTTGCTTTATAACTATACAATGCATCTCCAATTAACGAATATTTTTCACCTGCAATATTTGTAGCTGTTTCAAAATCAACTTGCGTATCATATGTTTCTGAATAATCGTAATTATATTTTGTATTAAAGTGTGTTCCTACTAGATTAAAAAGCAATTCATGCTTTGAATTGAATATTTTACTAAAATATAAATCAAGACTCGGATTGATATTTTTATCATAGTCCGAACTTAAACCAATTTTCTCAATATAGCTTGGTTGATACTGTATTATAGATTGCTTTGAATTCCTTTTTTTACTGTTATCTCGGAGCGAAAACTTACTATTAAAGGTATAATTATCTGTTTTTGAATTAGTGAAGTTAATTTCAAGAAGTTGTTCTGTGTATTTATAGAAACCTGAAATTCCATTTTTCTCCTTTTTATAATTAATATCCTCAAATAGGAATTACATTTAATGCAGTAAGTGCATCACTAAAGGAACTTATATCTTTTTCACTTAATCTATATGTAGAGTGGTCGGCAAACATTTCTATATTTTTAGAAGTAATAACTATTTCAGATAAATCAACAACATCTTCTTCCATAGTTACTATTATATTGTCAATATTTTCATTATTTACGGACAAATTTTGATCTACATCTTTAAACCCTATAAAACTTATTTTTAGTAAATATTCCCCTTTATATACATCATTTATTGTGAAAGCTCCATTTACGCTGGTTGAACCTTTAATAACTCTATATGTTTCTTTATCTATAAGTGAAATGTTGGCTCCTGAAAGTTTTTCATTGATGAATCATATACCATCCCAGTAATTGAAAATGTTTCTTTTTGACAATAAACAGTAAAGGATGCAAATAATAAGCAGATTGTTAAAATAAGTTTTTTCATAAATTTAAGTTTATTGTTAACAATACACAATCTGATTTTTCAAAGATAATAATAATAGGTAATTTTTCAACAAATCAAAGAAATATTAATATTCTTAAAAATATACAACTGTTTAATTTTGCTGAAGTGTTGTTGTTTGAGAAAAAAATATTAAATAATTATTATAATATTTCTTATTTTATATAATTTTTTTATATATTTGCAGTTTAATATTATTCTAATATAGATTAATACTTTAAATAAAATTGTTTTGGACCCGTAGCTCAATTGGATTAGAGTAGCTGACTACGGATCAGCAGGTTGGGGGTTCGAACCCCTCCGGGTTCACTTTAAATCAATTACAAATTATAAATTGTATATGTTTTAAAATAATAAGAGTTTAATTTTTGATATAGAGGGTGACTTAAAGAAAGTTATCCTCTTTTTTGTTGCAATTTTAAGAAGCACTAATTAATCAACCATTGTTTCTGAATCAATAAATAAGTTGTAACGATTCTACCTACAAACATTCCACAGCAAATAATTTACTATCAGGTAAAAAAAGAAAAAAACATATTTAGGGAATTAAAAATCTGTAGTAGATGAATTATCTGTGGAGTAAAACTAATACGTAATTCATTTCCATAAAATTTCTATTTCGTATGGATATATTGGAATTGTAATGATTTCAAAGTGGTGAGTATATTTTTAATATCCCTATTTAACATAATATTAATTATCGGACAAAAGTGAGAAGAAAAAAACAACTGAAAATTTGAGGATTTTAAGGATAATTATAATATATTTAATTAAGCAAAGATTCGTCGTATACGATTAAATTCAGCATTAAAATATTAGTGATATTTGAATTGTTATATTATTTGAGCGCAAATATTCAATACAATTAAGGTTAAGTTTAAAAAAAATAAAAATAAATGTTTATTATTAATATACTTGGAAATAATTGAAGCATTTTGAGTTAATCTAAAAAAAAAGGAACATATTATTTTATGTTCCTTTTTTTTTTATAATAATTGAATTCTATTTTTATTCTGAATCCGTTTCTGAAGTAGCTTTAATTAAATCATTAATACGTTTTACATCATCTGTGTTTTTTAAACGTACATAAATTTCTCTTAATGTAGTTAAGACTGTTACTTCTTTATTGTTTAACTCATAAGCTTTTTCTAAGTGAGGAGCAGCTTTTTCAAAATATTTGTTGGATTCTTCAATTAATTCATTATATTTTTCAGTTTCTTCAAACGGTAAGTTGTTTGCTTCTGCAGATATATCATTACCTTTAGATACGTAAATTGCACCTAAATTGTATTGTGCTTCAAAATAATCCGGTTTTAATTCAATTGCTTTTTCATAAGCTGCAACAGCTTTTTCAATATCGCCTAAGTTACCGTAATTAACTCCAATAGCATAATAAATTTCTGGGTTGTCAGAAACCATTTTAGAAGCTTCTTCCAAACAAGCTAAAGCTTTTTCGGAATTGTTTTTAGATAACCAAACGTTAGCTTCTGATATTACGTAAAATACATCTTCGGGGAACTTTTCTCTACCTAATTCAATAGCTTTTAAAAATGCTGTTGTATCTTGATTATTAAGGCTTTGTTGCATTTCCATTTTAATCGAATTATTAATTAATTCATAGCTAATTGTGTCGAATACGCCTAAATAATCTTTACCCATTACAAATGATTTGTTAAAATATTCAGCAGCTTCGCTAAAATTTTGATCAGTATAGTAATTAACACCGGTATTGTAATACCTTTGACTAATAACAGTTAAGTTAATTTTAGAATTTGTAACAAACTCATCTTCTGTATTAAATTTAATAGCATTTTCAAAACTTTTAATAGCTTCGCCTAACAAGTCATTATTATACTCTTTTAAAAATTTGCCATTTGTAGGTTCGCTAACTGATTCTAATTTTCCATCCGGATCAAAAATCACTACTACATCATATAAATATGTGCATTTTTGAGATTTACTGCCATCATCATTTTTAATTTTTCGTTTTGACTCTGGTTTTAATGGAGTGTTTGGATCAGTAGGATTTAAAGGTGCATATTTTTCATTTAACTCTTTTTCTGTTAATCCTTCTTTTGCAGCAACAACCATTGAATACATATCGTCTAACTTCATTAAAATGGTACCTTTTAGATACCAAGCTTTAGAATCTTTAGCAGTTTCTGTATGAGTTGTTGCTTTTTCAGCTGATTCAATAGCTTTTTCTAAATCATTATTCCTTGAATAATTAGATGCATTCTGAACTTCGATTCTTTGTGCAAAAACACCAATTGTTAATACAAATGTTGTTATTATTAAAAGTAATTTTTTCATTGTGATAAATTTTTATTATATAAAATCTGTTTATTCTTATTTTTTTTAATTAATTTAATTTATTTTCATTATTAATTTTCTTCAATTTCTGTACCAAAATTATTGTTTTCAGAATCTCCTTCCTTATCTTCAATATCAGCAGTGTCTATATCACTTACACAATCTTCATCTTCTTCGCAATATCTCACTTGTGTAACCGAAGCAATTTCATCATCATCCTTTATCTTGATAAGTTTTACTCCTTGAGTTGCTCTACCAATAGTTCTCATTTGAGATACAGGCATTCTGATCAATAATCCCGATTTAGTAATAATAATTATATTATCTTTCTCGTTTACATCTTTAATTGCTATCAATTTTCCTGTTTTATCGGTGATATTCATAGTAATAACGCCTTTACCTCCCCTATTTGTTATACGATAATCATCTAAAACAGATTTCTTACCGAAACCATTAGTTGAAACAACTAATATATCATTCTCTGTATCAGGAGGTAAGCAAACCATTCCAACTACATAATCATCTTTGGCATTCAATTTGACTCCTCGCACCCCGGTTGCATTTCTACCCATAGGTCTAACTGTTTCTTCATGGAATCTAATAGCTCTTCCATAATGAGTAGCTAACATAACTTCGCAAGACCCATTGGTTAATCTGGCTTGAATTAATTCATCATCATCTTTAATATTAACGGCAATAATACCGTTTTGACGCGGACGAGAGTATGCTTCTAGGGATGTTTTCTTAATGACACCCATTTTTGTACATAATATAATGTAATTGTTATTGATATATTCTTCGTCAGTTAAATTGTCTACATTAATAAATGCTTCTATTACATCTTCTTTAGGTATAGCAATTAAGTTTTGTATAGCCCTACCCTTCGAATATCTTGATCCTTCAGGAATCTCATAAACTTTTAACCAAAAACATTGTCCGCTACTAGTAAAAAACAACATATAATTATGTGTATTTACAACAAAAACATGTTCAATAAAATCGTCATCCCTCGAGTCAGAGCCTTTTGCCCCTATTCCACCCCTGTTTTGTAAGCGATATTCTGTTAATGGAGTACGTTTAATATATCCTAATCTTGTAATTGTAACTACTACTTTTTCGTTGGGGATCAAATCCTCTATGCTCATGTCCTTAGCATCAAACTCTATTTTAGATCTTCGTTCATCCCCATATTGCTCTTTAATCTCTAAAATATCTTTTTTTAGAATTTCCATTCGTAATTCGTATGATCCTAAAACTGACTTATAATAATCAATTTTTTCTTTTTGTTCACTGTACTCATTACGTAAAATCTCTTGTTCCAAGCCGGTTAACTTAGATAATCTCATATCTAAGATTGCTTTTGCTTGAATTTCAGAAAGATCAAATTTTTCCATTAATTGCGTTTTTGCAATATCAGTAGTTTGACTCGATCTAATAGTTTGAATTACTTCATCAAGATTATCTAAAGCAATTAACAATCCTTCGATGATATGAGCTCTTTTTTCAGCTTCATCTAATTCGAATTGAGTTTTTCTAATTAAAACATCGTGACGATGTTCAACAAAATATTTAATTAAATCTTTTAAGTTTAATTGCATTGGTCTGCCATTAACTAATGCAATATTGTTTACGCTAAAAGAAGATTGAAGTTGCGAATATTGATATAATTTATTTATTACTATGCTACTCATAGCATCTCGTTTAAGATCAATAACTACTCGCATACCATTTCTATCAGACTCATCGCGAATATCAGCAATACCTTCTATTTGCTTATCATTTACTAAATCTGCAATTTTTTTAATCATATCAGATTTATTTACTTGATAAGGTATAGATTTAATAATTAAGGTTTCTTTGCCTGATTTATCTTCTTCTACTTCAACCTCTCCTCTCATTACAATTCTTCCTCTACCTGTCTCAAAAGCATCTCTTATTCCATCATAACCATATATAATACCACCTGTTGGAAAATCAGGTCCTTTAATATATTTGGAAAGTTCTGAGATTTCTATATCATTATTATCTATATATGCTACAATGCCATCACAAACTTCGGATAGATTATGAGGTGCCATATTGGTTGCCATACCTACAGCAATACCGGCTGCACCATTTATCAATAAATAAGGAATTCTGGCAGGTAAAACAGTAGGTTCCTTTAAAGTATCATCGAAATTAGATTGAAAGTCTACAGTATCTTTATTAATATCTGCTAACATTTCCTCAGCAAGTTTAGTTAATCTTGCTTCAGTATAACGCATAGCTGCCGGACTATCTCCATCTATAGAACCAAAGTTGCCTTGTCCGTCTACCATTGGATATCGTAAAGACCAAGTTTGTGCCATCCTAACCATTGTGTCATAAACGGAACTATCGCCGTGAGGATGGTACTTACCTAAGACTTCTCCAACAATACGTGCCGATTTTTTATGAGAAGAGTTTGCTTTTATTCCAAGATCCATCATGCCAAATAAAACCCTCCTATGAACAGGCTTCAACCCATCTCTAACGTCCGGTAAAGCTCTGGCTACAATCACCGACATAGAATAATCTATGTAGGCAGTTTTCATCTGATCAACAATATTTACATGAATAATATTTTCACCTGGTTTTTCCATAATTTATGTATATAATATAAACTACAAAAATACATTTTTTTTTGCTTTCTGCCTAATATTTTCTAATATTTTTTCCACGATTAATCGACAACACCGCAAAGAAAAGATAAATGTTAATAAATAAATATAAAAAAAATTAATAAAAATGTTATTAGTTTTATCTTTGTAATTATCATTAAAATATAATATATAGATATTTAATAATATGAGTTTAAATTTTTCACCGTCATTAATCGATATTTTAAGCTTTAGTAGAGAAGAATCCGTACGATTAGGATGTTATTATATTGGGTTGGAACACCTTTTTTTAGGTTTATTACGTGAACCTAATTTTTATGTAAAAAGAATTTTAGCCCCTATTTTACCAAATATTCAAGAAGTAAAAGGAAAAATAGAAAAATTAGTAGATTCTGAATGTGATAAAAATCAAAATTTAACTGATTCACATAAAGATATTCCATTGAATCATGAAGCTGAAGATGCTATCAAATTATCTTTTTTGGAATTTATTAAATATAAATCATCATTTATTGAACCTGAACATCTTTTGTTAGGTATTTTATACAAAAAAAACTCAAATATTGCCAAATTATTAAAATCTTATAACTTAAATTATGATTCTGCTAAGTTAATAGCAAATAAAATATTATTTGATAATAAAGATAAGGAGAATAATCCGGATAATGAATTCTTTTCTATTGATGAACTAAACATAAACAATTTAGATGATTTTGACGATGATTCTGATGATTTTGACGATGATTCTGATGATTTTGATGATATAGATGATTTTGATGATTTTGACGATTTTGATAACAATGATTGGGAGGAAAGAAATAATATTTTTTCAGGACCTAATCATCCACCTTCAGGTAATAGCGTTTTAGGAGGGTTTGGTTCCGATCTAACTGAAGAAGCAAAAAGTGGTAAGTTAGATCCAATAATTGGCAGAGATAAAGAAATAGAACGTATTATTCAAATTTTAAGTAGACGTAAAAAAAACAATCCGATTATTATTGGGGAATCAGGCGTTGGAAAAACCGCACTAATAGAAGGCTTGGCAACTAGAATTGTAGAGAAAAAAATACCACATAACTTATACGATAAAAAAATATATTCAATAGATATAACTTCTGTTATAGCAGGCACTAAATATAGAGGTGATTTTGAAAAACGTATAAAAAACATCTTAGACGAATTAAAACAAAATAAAGATATTATTCTTTTTATTGATGAAATTCATACAATTATTGGTGCAGGAAATGCCGCAGGATCTATGGATGCTTCCAGTATACTAAAGCCTGCTTTGGCAAAAGGAGAAATTCAATGTATAGGTACAACCACTTACGACGAATACCGTCAATTTATAGAAAAAGATATTGCTTTAGGTAGAAGGTTCCAAAGAGTTCAAGTAGAACCTACCAGTATTCAAGAAACTATTGAAATATTAAACAAAATAAAAGATAAATATCAAAATCACCACAATGTTATTTACAGTGACGATGCTATAAAAGCTTGTGTTACGTTATCCGATAGATATATTACTGATAGGTTTTTTCCTGATAAAGCTATAGATGTGTTAGATGAAACAGGATCTAAAGTTTATATTAATAACTCTCAAGTTCCTACAGAAATAATAAAAGCAGAAACTAAATTATTAGAATTGGCTTCTAAAAAGAAAGATGCTATTAAAGCTGAAAAATTCGAAGAAGCTAATATGATCAAAAATGAGGAAAATAAAATAAATGCTGAAATAGAGGAAATTTGGAAGAAAATAAAATTAGAAAAACAAACAAGCCCTACTATTGTTGACAGTAACGATATAGCTCAAGTTATTTCGTCGATGACAGGAGTTCCAATTAATAAGATTTCTTTTAGTGAAACAGAAAAGTTAATAAACTTAGAAAAAACTCTAAAAGAAAAAATTATTGGTCAAGATTATGCCATCAATAAGATATCTAAAGCTATCAGACGAAATAGAACCGGTTTAAAAGACCCTGAAAAACCTATTGGCGTATTTATCTTTTTAGGTCCTACAGGAGTTGGTAAAACATACTTAGCAAAAACTATTGCTGAGTTGATGTTTGGATCTGCTGACTCTTTAATTAGAGTCGACATGGGTGAATACAACGAGAAGTTTAGTGTTTCCAGATTAATAGGATCTCCTCCAGGATATGTTGGATACGAAGAAGGTGGTCAACTTACTGAAAAGGTAAAACAAAAACCCTACAGTGTAGTGTTATTAGACGAAATAGAAAAAGCTCATAACGATATCTTTAATGTACTACTCCACACTTTAGATTACGGTTTTATGACTGATGGACTTGGGAGAAAAATAGATTTTAGAAATACAATCATTATTATGACATCTAACATTGGTTCTAGAGAAGCTATGGAGTTTGGAGGAGGTATCGGTTTTAGTATTCAAGATCAAACTGAAATTGATGAAAAATCTAAAACTATTATAGAAAAAAAATTAAAGAAGACATTTGCTCCAGAATTTATTAATAGAATTGATGAAATAATTACTTTTAACTCATTAACTAAAGATAATATTAAAGATATATTAAAAATAGAAATTAACTATTTAGCAGATAGGATGAAAGAAATTAATATTGAGCTAAAAGTAGACGATTCCTTATTAAATCACATAATTAATCATGAATGGAATTTAAAATATGGTGCACGTCCTGTTCATAGAGCATTAATGAATTACATTGAAGATCCTATTGCTGATGCAATTATTTCAAAAAATCCAACTAATAAACCTGCTACTATAATTGTTAAATTCAATAAAGAAACAAATAAATCTGAAGTCGAGTTAACAGTAAAAGATTAAATTTGAAATCTAAAAAAACATTATTGATTACTGACAAACAAATAATTAGATATTTTTCATAGAAAGAATTTCTTAAAATATGGATTATATTTTAGCAGAGTTGATAATTTTGATTTACACATACAAATCCGTTTACGGACATACGATGGTTTAACATTCATCGTGCACGCAATTTCTTTGTAAGATTTATTATTTAAATACATATTAAACATCTTGTTATCCGACTCACAAAAATTACTAATATGTTTTTTAATAATAGTTATTAATTCCATATTGTTATTGTATTTACTTTTGCTTTCGAATGCTGTATTATAAGTAAACAAATGATTATTATTAGTACTTATAAATAGACTATTTACAGGTATGTTAGTTTTTTTATTTTTTAAATTACGTAACCATAATTTTTTACATATTCCATATAATAATGTAATATGAGAGCAATTATATTCATTATCATCTTTTAACATTAAAACTATTATACCATCCTGAAAAACATCTTTCGCATCTTCTTCAGTTCCACCATTGGTTGTTACGTACCTTTCAACGTATGGATAAACTTTATAATACAAATTGTTATAATTAATCATATCAATATTAAGTCATATAATTAAAAAAATGTTACCTCGTTTTAACGTTTTTTAACTTATGTTGTAATGACATTTTTTATTATTAATGATTAACAATAAAGTAGTATTCATTAAAAATTTTAAACAAATAAATTATTATGGAAACAAAAATTTATAAATCAAAAATAAAATCGTTGGCATTAGAAGATCGTCCAAGAGAAAAATTATTGGAAAAAGGGAGTAAATATTTGACTAATGCTGAATTAATTGCAATTTTAATTAGAACAGGAACTAAAGAAGAAAATGCCATACTCTTAGCACAAAAAATTTTAAAAGCATTCAATAATAATATTAAAGACTTAGCAAAGGCAGATGTAAATAAATTAACTCAATTAAAAGGTATAGGAATTTCTAAGGCAATCACTATTATGGCCGGAATAGAATTAGGTTTAAGATGTCATGATAATGTAAATATGAATGTAACTTATATCAAACAAAGTACAGACTTAAACAGCTTAATGTTTCAGGAGGTTGGCTTTAACAATTATGAAGAATTTTGGGTTATTTATTTATCAAGAAGTTTAAAAGTAATTAAAAAGGAAAAAATTAGTGAAGGAGGTGTTGCTGCCACAGTGGTAGACACTAAAAAAATCTTTAAAATTGCAATTGATGTTTTAGCTTCAAGTATTGCATTATGTCATAACCACCCTTCAGGAAATTTAACTCCGAGTGCTCAGGATATTAAATTAACGAAAAATATTATCAAGGCAGGAAAAATGTTAGATATAGAAGTGATTGATCATATAATAATAACGGAAAATAATTATTATAGTTTTGCAGATAATGGAATTCTGTAATATTTATTTATTATAAATTATTAATATTAATTATGTTTCTATCTTTATAAAAACTATTGAATTCTAATTTTTCAAAAGAATAATTTTCTAATTTATATATTTGACATCCAATATTTTCATATCCATAGATTTCGTTATGATTGTATTTAAATAAAAATGTATTTCCTAATCCTTGATAGTAAACATAAGGTGTGAAACTACACATATCTGAACCAAAATTATATAGCATTTTTAAAAAATAATAAAATGTATCATATCCTAAAAAGGCAAACTCATCCGGCTCAGATATGTGTTTTTCCTGATAATTATAGAAAAATAATTTTACTTCAGGGTCTGTGTTAACAATAAGGTTAGAAGTACAAATATGAAAATCAATATTATTGAAATAAGAAAAATCCAAATCTTTATTTATCCATTTTTTATCACCAAATAAATGAATATTATAATTAGAAGACACTTTATATAATTGTGAAACTTGTTCTACAATCTGAGGTACGGTTTCGGCAAACGAAACTATAAAATTCTCTTGAGCATTTCTTAAAACATTGTAATAGCTATTATTGCTTATTTCGTGATAATTATTATTTAAATAACTTGTAGAATTTGCTGACAATAAGCTGTTTAACTTATTTTTATTATGAATATTTTCTGATGAAATGCTAACTGGAGAATAAATAATAAAGTTAGTATTAGGATAACTAATTTCTGCATAACTAAAAATATTATCCATTTGATAAGATTCATTTACTCTAACTTTAAAGGATTTTTCATATCCACAACCAGAGAATAAATTTTCTGTAGTTGGGTTTACTATCGGAATATCGTACATTTCAGCATAATTACAAATTATCTGAAATGAAGATTTAAAAAAAGGACCAATGATTAAATCCTTATCTTTTAAAACATCACTTGAAGCAAGCTTCATGGAAGATGATGTTTTTTCGTCTACATCATAAACATAAAAATCTATATTCATCCCCTCCTCCACTAATTTATCTATAGCCATTAAAGCGCCGTTATAAAAGCTAATAAATCTAAATGGTTTATCTGATCCTGAAATGATATTTCCATCTTCATAACTAATTTGCATCTTACTATTTTCATCTAAATAAAGAGGAATTAGAAGTGCGACCTTAAACCTTTTCTTTTCTTTTACAACAGGAAGTTTAGCAGCATCATAGATTTTTTTAGGTTTATTGATATTTTCATTTTCCAAAACATTATCATCTAAAACTTTAGCAATAACACTATCAGATATTTGAACTGGTTTATCTACAATAACTAATCGTTCTGTTACTGTTTGAACCGGAATTCTCAATTCTTGTCTTCTTTTTATTCCTCTAAATGCAAATGGATTATGAGTTAAAATATCGTCAGTAGAAACTGAATATTTTTTTGCTATTGATGCTAAAGTTTCGTTTTTTTGAACTTTATGATTAATAAATTGAACTATTGTATCAGAAACTATTATAGTATCCGACACAACACTTAAATCTTTTTGTTTGTCTTTTATCTTATTATTAAAATTATTTGATATGGTTGATGTGGATTCAGATGTAGCATTTGATTCTAAAGTGTTAGGTATTGAAGCCTGCGAAACATCATTAATCACTATGTTAGCATTTAATTCATTTTTAGGTATTCTAATTATAGAATTTATTTTCAATCCTTCTGTTAGTCCATCATTTGCCTTTTTAATATCATTAATACTAACATTATATGTTTTACTAAGATTATATAAAGTTTCTTTTGGCTTAATTTTTATATAATGATAATTTATAGTATCATGCCCAGAAATTATTTTAGTTCCTGATTGATTTACTTCAGTTATGTTTTCATCATTAACAGGAATTAATAATGTTTGCCCAATACTTATTCCTTCAGAAGTTAAGTTATTATATCTAACAATAGTATTAATATCTATATTATATAATTTAGCAATCGAATATAAAGTTTGTTTCTTTTTAACTATATGAAAATAAACATATTTATCATTAACTAATCTAATATCTTTAGATTTATGTAAATCTAAATTATACATATTTGTAGAATCTGTTATTGTTTCTGTATTTTGCGAATACAAACCAGATACAATAAGAATTGATATTAATATTTGTATTATTAATATTTTTACTTTGTCCATAATAACTTTTTTAATTTTCTACTATGTATTTATAATAACTCAATTATGTTATATTTATTATTACATAATTGAGTTAATAAGTTTATGTTGATTTTATTATGTTTATTTCTAATTTTCGTATATTATTCCCATTCTATAGTAGCAGGAGGTTTAGAGCTAATGTCATAAACAACCCTATTAACTTCTTTTACGTTATTAATAATTTTATTAGATATTTCTGATAAAAATTCATAAGGTAATCTACTCCAATCTGCTGTCATTCCATCAATAGAGTTTACAGCTCTTAATGCAATAGTATTAGCATAAGTTTTTTCGTCTCCCATAACACCAACGGATTTGATAGGTAATAATATTGCAGCAGCTTGCCATACTTTCTCATATAGTTTATGCTCGATTAATCCGTTGATAAATATTTCATCCACTTTTTGTAAAACTTCAACTTTTTGGGGAGTTACTTCGCCTAAAATACGAATAGCTAAACCTGGTCCGGGAAAAGGATGTCTGTTTAATAAAGATTTAGGAATTTGTAAAGATAAACCAACATTTCTCACTTCATCTTTAAATAAACTGCGTAAAGGTTCTACTAATTTTAGATTCATTTTTTCGGGTAACCCTCCAACATTATGATGTGATTTTATAGTTGCTGATGGCCCTTTTACGGATATGGATTCTATTACATCAGGATAAATAGTTCCTTGGGCTAACCATTTTACACCTTTAATTTTTTTTGCTTCAGCATCGAAAACATCGATGAAAGTTTTGCCTATAGCTTTTCTTTTTTGTTCAGGATCTGTTATCCCTTTTAAAGCATCGTAAAATAAATCCTTAGCATCTACCCCTACAATGTTTAAATCCATATCTTTAAATGAATCCAAAACATTGTTGAATTCATTTTTACGTAATAAACCATTATCTACAAAAATGCAAGTTAAGTTTTTCCCTATTGCTTTATTTAATATCGTTGCTGTAACTGTAGAATCAACTCCACCTGATAAACCTAAAACGACTTTATCATCTTTTAGTTTGTTTTGTAAATTGGGAATCATAGTTTCAATAAAAGACTCTGATGTCCAATTGTTGTCACAATTACAAATATCCAGAACAAAATTTTGTAGCATATTTTTCCCAAATGTAGAATGATATACCTCAGGGTGAAATTGAATTCCATAAGTATCTTCATCATCTATTTTAAAAGCAGCAACTGGGATATTATTAGTTTTCGCTATTACTTTAAAATTGCTTGGAAGCTTGTTTATTGTATCACCATGCGACATCCAGACTTGAGAGTTTTGAGGAATTAGTTTAAATAACTTAGAATTGGGATCTAATAATTCCAAGTTAGATCTGCCATACTCTCTAGTGTTAGAATCACTAACGTTTGCTCCTGACTGATATGCCAACATTTGAGCACCATAACAAATCCCTAAAATAGGTAGTTTTCCTCTAATGATACTTGTATCAACTAAAAGTTTATCCTTACTATTTACAGAATAAGGACTTCCTGATAATATTATTCCTTTAGTGTTATGATTATCTATTAATTGTTTAGAGAATTTATTATAAGGATAAATTTCGCAATACACATTTAACTCGCGTAACCTTCGCGCTATTAATTGTGTATACTGCGATCCAAAATCAAAAATTAAAATAATATCGTTCATCTTAATAATATAGTAGTATATGAGTAGTTTAAGTTTGAGTTTAAGTTTAAGCTAAATCTATTCTTTCGCAATTATAACTTACTTTTTGTTAGGTTCCGAAATTGCTTCTCGCATTTTTGTGTCTGCTTGAATATTTTGGAATTTATAATAATCCATAATTCCTAATTGACCATTTTTAAATGCTTCAGCAATTGCTAATGGAATCTGAGCCTCTGCTTCAATAACTTTAGCTCTGGCTTCTTGAGCTTTTGCTTTCATTTCTTGCTCGTTTGCAATAGCCATTGCTCTACGCTCTTCTGCTTTAGCTTGAGCAATATTTTTATCGGCATTAGCTTGATCCATCTGTAAAACAGCACCGATATTCTTACCAACATCAATATCAGCTATATCTATTGATAAAATTTCAAAAGCAGTTCCTGAATCTAAACCTTTTGCAAGAACTAATTTAGAAATATTATCAGGATTTTCTAATACGTCTTCATGAGAATTAGATGATCCAATAGAAGATACTATACCTTCGCCTACTCTGGCTAATATAGTTTCTTCTCCTGCACCTCCAACTAATTGTTTAATGTTAGCTCTAACTGTTACTCTTGCTAAACAAATCAACTGAATACCATTTTTTGCAACAGCAGATACTGCTGGTGTATTAATAACTTTTGGATTAACAGACATTTGAACTGCTTCAAATACATCTCTACCTGCTAAGTCTATAGCAGTTGCAGTCTTAAAATCTAATGACATATTAGCTTTATCTGCTGAAATTAAGGCGTTTACTACTTTATGAACATTGCCTCCAGCTAAATAATGAGCTTCCAAATCATTTCTATTAATAGATAATCCTGCTTTAGTTGCAGCTATTAAATTTTGCACAATAACTTTTGGTGGCACTTTACGCCATCTCATAAATATTAATTGTAATAATGATATTCTAACACCTGACAATAAGGCTGTAAACCATAATCCTAATGGAATTATGTAAAATATTAACCATAATAATAATATACATACTACAATAATTCCAACTATTAATCCTATTTGCATAATTAATCTATTTTAATTTGTTTAACATAAATTTTGTTATTCTCTATATTTATTATTTCAATTTCTTCACCATTATCTATAAACTCACCTAACGAACTAACTTCAAAATAATTATTCTTTATTTTTGCTTTCCCCATAGGTGCAATTCTTGAGATAGCAATGCCTTTATCTCCTATGTTTAATTTCTCTTGAATGTCAGTATTAACGCCGGACTTCCCCTCTACTTTTGAATGAAGTGTTACTTTATCCCAAGTTTTAGATCTAAAAACCAAAAACATCAGTAATACTGAAATTATTAAAATTCCAAACAATACTAATAAACCTGCTTTTGTTCCGTAAGATGTAAAAGTTTGCCAAGTTGCAAATACAATTAATAGGAGACCTATTATACCCGATATTGCTCCAGGTAACACCAATGCTTCTAAAATTAATAATATTAGTCCAAATAATATTAATGCTATGATTAAAGTCCAAGTCATAATGTCAAATTAAGCAAACGTTAATCTTGTGCCTCCATTATCAATACCAAGTTTTTCTATGCTTGTAATAATTGCATCTTTTCCTGTACTCTCAACAAACTGAATTGCAGCTTGAATTTTTGGTCCCATACTTCCTGCAGGGAATTGACCTTCATTCATATACTTTTGAGCTTCAACCAAATTCATTTTATCTATTGTTTTTTCTTGAGGAGTATTGTAATTGATGCAAACTTTAGGTACATCCGTTAAAATGAAAAACTTATCTGCATTTATTTGTCTAGCTAATAATGATGATGCTAAATCTTTATCTATAACTGCATCTATTCCAACTAATTTATTGTGATTTTCAAAATAAACAGGTATACCCCCTCCACCAACAGCAATAACAATATTATGAGCTCTTGCCATTTTAGAAATAGTATTAGTATTATTAATTATTAACGGTCTGGGAGATGCAACTACTTTACGCCATCCTCTTCCTCTAGCATCTTCTTGAAATATGCTATTAGTTTCCTCAGAAATTTTATCTGCTTGTTCTTTAGTATAATAAGGACCTATGGGTTTTGTTGGATTTAAAAATGCAGGATCTTCTTTATTCACAATAACTTGAGTAATTATTGTGACAATATCCATAAACATTTCATTTTCACGTAAAACATTACGTAATTGTTGCTCTATAATATAACCTATAAAGCCTTGTGAATAAGCAACTGCAACATCCAATGGCATATCCGGAATACCATGAACTTGATTTCCGGCAGAATTTGCTAATAATATATTTCCAACTTGAGGACCATTACCGTGAGTAATTACAAAATTATAATCTCTTTTTAATAACTTAACTAAGTTTTCGGCTGCAACCCTAGCATTACCTTCTTGATCATGAATAGTACCTTCTTGACCACTTTTTAATAGAGCATTACCACCTAATGCAACAACTGCTAATTTTTCCATAATTAGTATATTAATTTACTTTTTTTTAATATGCAAAGATAAATTATTTTTCAAATAATTCAATGTAAATTTGTACAATAATAGTATTTTTGCAAATCTAAAAAAGAGTATTTTGATGTTTAAAATTTCTTATCAAACATTTGGTTGTAAATTAAACTTTGCTGAAACAATTTCTATTATTAATTCATTGGATGACAAAAAGTTTAGTATCACTTCGGATATTAGCAATTCAGATATCCACATTATTCATACATGTACTGTAACTTCGCAAGCAGAAAAAAAATGTAGACAAGCAATTAGACATGCTGTAAAAGAAAATAAAAATATTAACATAATAGTATTAGGATGTTACTCACAACTGAGAGCTGATGATCTTAAAGAGTTTAAAAATGTAAAATATATTTGTGGAAACGAATCAAAATTTAATTTAAAGGAAGTTATAGAAAACATTGTTAGCAAAAATAAACAATCTGATGATAACCAAAATAAGATCTTTGTTAAGGGCATCAATACATTTCATTACCATCCAGCTATTTCAGACGAAAGTAGAACTAGGACATTCTTAAAAATACAAGATGGTTGCGATTACTATTGTACGTATTGCGCAATACCCTATGCGAGAGGGCATAATAGAAGCGGTACAATTGATGATGTACTTAAAGAAGCTAAACAAATTGTAAAGGAAGGAATTAAAGAAATCGTTCTTACAGGAGTAAACATAGGTGAATTTGGAACGCAACATAATCAAACTTTATATGAACTATTATTACAACTAATCGAAATAGAAGGGTTAGAAAGAATTAGAATTTCATCTATTGAGCCTAATCTAATTAATAATAATATAATTAAACTCGCTGCAGAATCTCAAAAGATTATGCCACATTTCCACATACCATTACAAGCAGGCACAAATAAAATTTTAAAATTAATGAAACGCAAGTACACTGTGGAATTCTTTGCAGATAAAGTTTTACAAATAAAAGACTTTATGCCTGATTCTTGCATTGCTGTAGATCTGATAACCGGATTTCCAGGTGAAGATAAATCAGACTTTAAGGATACTATCAATTTTATTAAGAGTATCCCTATCTCCTACCTTCATGTGTTTTCATACTCCGACAGACCTGAAGCATTATCGTCTAAATTTAAGAATAAAAATTCCAGAAGCGAAATAAAGAATAGAAGCAAAATTTTACATAAACTATCTACTGAGATGTATAAAAGTTTTGTGCAAAATTTTCTGAATACAAAAAGAGATGTTTTATTTGAATATAAAGACAACAATAACTATTGGTGGGGATGGTCAGATAACTACATTAGAGTTAAGTATCAAAGCAATGAAGACTTGAAAAATACTATACTAAAGACTGAAATATCAGAAATTATAGAGATTTTTTAATTTTAAAAGATAAAATAATACTAAAAAGAACAATTGTTAAGTTTTTTTTACAAAAAACGTTGCTATTTTAAAAAAAAATCGTACATTTGCAAAATTTTTGATTGACAATAATAAATATATATAAAGTAATATAGTCATGGGTAAGAATGAATTATTAGAATATGTAGACAGTTTAGTTGAAATAAAAGAATTTCCGGAATTTAAAGCCGGTGATACAATAACTGTATCTTATAGAATTGTTGAAGGAAATAAAGAGAGAATCCAAAAATTTCAAGGTGTTGTATTACAACGTAGAGGTAGTGGACCAACTGAAACATTTACGGTTCGTAAAATATCAAACAACATTGGCGTAGAAAGAATATTTCCTATTGCATCTCCTTTTATTGAATCTATAGAAATTAACAAAAGAGGTAAAGTTAGAAGAGCTAGAATATTTTATCTTAGAAAACTTAAAGGTAAAAAAGCTAAAATTAAAGAAAGAAGATTTTAATAATAACTATATATATAAAATATATAAAGAAAGGGCTGTTGTTTCAACAAGCCCTTTTTTATTAAATTATATTAGGGATGCCATCCCAAAATTTATCATTGAATTTTCTGTTTTTAGTTTGAGAATTTAAAATAATTTGGTGGAATTAGAGTGAATGAAAATAAAACTTAAATTGTTGATTTTCATTTAATAATAACTGGGATGCCATCCCTTTTTTAGGGATGGCATCCTTATTTTAAGATGAAAGTAATTGTTTAGCGTTTTCTTTTGCTTCAGCAGTTATTTTCTCACTACTTAACATGCCTGCAATTACATTAACTCTGCTCTCATACTCTAATTCTTGGACTTTAGTATATGTGCGTTTATCAGAGCTTTCTTTATAAACTAAGAATTGGTGATCCGCTTTTGCAGCGATTTGTGGTAAATGTGTAATTGTAATAACTTGCATATTATTTTCGGAAATTTCTTTTAGTTTTGCTGCAACCTTTGTCGCAGCCAAACCGGATATTCCACTGTCTATCTCATCAAATACTACTGTCGGAATAGTTTTTTGTTTTATAATAACAGCTTTTAATGCTAACATTACTCTGGATAATTCCCCACCGGATGCAACAGACATTAATGGAAGCAAGTTACTACCTTTGTTTGCTGAAAATAAGAAATTAACACTGTTAAATCCTGTTTCTGTGATGTTTGTTAAATCCTCTTCAACCTCTACTTTAAACTGAGCAAATGGAATTCCAAGCTCTTTTAGTACATCAGATACTTTTTTTGATAATTTTTTTGCTTGTTCTTGTCTAATTTTAGATAATTCTAATCCAACTTTATTAAGTTGATTGTGGGCTTCCTCAAGTTGTTTCTTTAACTCTTCAATTTCCAAAGTCAATGTATCTATTTCATTGATTTTACTACTTATGTTTTTAGATACTTGCAGGAGGTTATTTACATCACTTGCATTATGTTTTGCAAGTAATATATTTATATAATTTAACCTTTCGTTTAAATATTCTATCTTAGAATCGTCTGGAACAATATTAGAGTTTAATTTTTCTAACACTAAGATTATATCTTCTAATTCGTAATAGATATTGTTTAATCTTTCTTTTATTTTATCTTCTTTAGGTAAGTAGTCTGCAATGTCATCTATATAGCTACAAACATCATGAATTAATAGCTTACAGTTATATTGTTCATTATCTGATAATATTTCTAAGGATGTTGATAGTTTGGTTTTGATATTATCTACATTTTCTAAGACTTTTAATTCCTCTTCTATTTCAAAATCTTCGTTTTCATATAAGTTTGCTTCTATTAATTCGTTATTTAAAAACTTATAATAATCTTCTTCTTTCAGTAATTTAGATAATTTGCTTTGAGTTTCTTCAATTTTTTTTACTTATAGAAGTATAATTATTATAATGCTCTGAGTATTTTATTAATATATCACTATTATTAGAATATAAGTCTAAGTAATTTAATTGATTATCACTATCACTTAAAGAAAATTTTTGATATTGAGTATTTAAATCTAATAAGAATTGACCAAATTGTCTTAGAACGGATAATTGTACCGGTGTATCATTGATAAATATTCTAGAATTTCCTTTTGCAGATATTTCGCGACGAATTAATACACTATTTTCAGTATTATGATCCAGGTCGTTTTCTTCTAAAAAATTATTTATTTTTGAATCTTCTGAAATAAACTTTGCCTCTATTACACATTTATTATCTTTATCGAATAATACTGATGTGTCTGCTCTTTCACCCAACACTAAAGACAAAGCACCTAAAATAATAGACTTACCGGTTCCTGTTTCTCCGGTTATTGCAGTAAAACCATCTCTAAAATTAAGCTCTACTTGATCTATTAATGCATAATTTTTAATTAAAAGAAACTTTAACAATTTGTGTAATTATTTGTTAATAATATGAACTATTTAGATTACTATTTATTTTTAATTTGACTGTACTTAGAAATATTAGCTGGATCTATTTCTGTAACAACATTTAAGAATTTATTTTTTTCTACTTCGTTAGCATTAGAATAAATATTAATTAGTTCATCTCGTTTAGCATCTAAAAATAAAACAACCATATACAACGATGGCTTTTGTCTATTTGCAGCTCTTAGTTGCTCCATTGCTTGGGTAATAAAGGTTGTACCCATACTTAGGTTATCTGCCATGCTATCTAATCCTTTTAAGTGATAAAGATATAAAAATTGACGTAACCCCTTATACGAAGAGTTTAATAAACTTTCAATAATCCAAAATCTATTTCTTTGACCACTTTCATATGATTTCCAACCCGGTTCAATAGCAGATTGTGCTGTGTTCACAATAGCTTGTGATTTTTCGTAGTATATAGTTCCACCATTAGGAGTAAACGTATCAAAATAGATACCTAAGAACAAGTTCATATAATATGCAATCAATGCAGTTAAGTTATTATCGAACGAACCTTCTATAAATATTAGCGGCTCTCCTTCAGTATATGTAAATTCAACTGCTTCGTCCACATAGCTAAAAATAGTTGTTTTATATGTTGAATTATACACTGGACGTCTTAACCCAATATTTAAGCGTGCTCTGTACTGATCTGCAGAGATTATTTCCGTAATAATACATTGCATAGTACACTCAATACGTTCTTCTTGTCCAATATTATAATTACACCATTTGTATCCATTGATAAAATCTTGTATTTGTTTTTGCATTTCTTGGAATCTCATTCTATCTGTATTTCCTTCTGTTAAATTAGATGAAACACTAAATGAGCATCTAAAATCTTGTGATTGCAAATGCATAGTACAAGTTAAGATTAAAAAAAGAAAAATAAAAAGCTTTTTCATACTAATTTTATTTATTACTTTCTTCTATCTTTTTTTCTTTTAATTCATCAGGATGAATATTTTTAATCTCTACTTCTTCTTCGTCAGGATATCTATAATTTATTTTATCATTTAAAAACTCATAAATAGCCAATAAAGTAGGTTTTGGTAATTGTTCGTAAAAACGAGCCAATTCTATTTGCTCTCTATTTTCAAATACTTCTTCTAAACTATCTGTTGGTGTTTGAAAATCTTCTATTTTTGTAAGTAATTCATTTCTTAAGTCTAAACCAATTTGGTCAGCACGTTTAGATAAAATCACTACAGATTCATAAATGTTTTCAGTTTCTTTGTCAAAATCACTTAAATTACGAGTAATCGCTTCTTGATCTGTTGTTATTTTTTTATAATCCATTGTATTATTAATAATTATATTTGTTTCTTTGCTAAATTATAATATTCTTTTGCTTTTTCTAAATAAATTGATTCAGGAAAAGTAGTTTCAAATTTATAATAAAAATCTACTACTTCTTTATATCGTTCCGCACGTTTCTCAAAAATACTATTTTTTGCATATTCGTACTTTGATGTTATTATATTAAAATAAATTTCCTCTCTTTTTTTAGTATCGGGAAAATCTTGTAAAATATTTTCAAAACAAACTATAGCAGCTTTATATTCACTCATTCTAAAGTACATCATTGCTATTTCATAGTCCTTTTTTTCTAATTTTGCTCTTAGTTCATCAATATACCCGTTGCATTCTTCAACTCTTTCACTATTAGGATACAGATTAATAAAAGATTGAATCTCTGAAATTGCTTCAGTAGTAGGTGTAGGATCTAACGAATATGTGGAGGACTCTTTATACTTACATAAAGCAGCTAAAAAGAAACATTCTTCTGCTCGTTCTGAATATGGAAACTTTTTATGATAAGATCTAAAATAATAATTTGCTAAAAAATAATTTTTTTGATTATAGTAACATTGTGCGTAATAATAACTTAATGGTTCTTCTTTTTCTGTTCCTTTAACCATTACTATGATTTTATCAAATAATTGCAAGGCTCTTGCATAGTCTCCTCTTTTGTAGTACTCCATTGCAGAATCGTAAACTAAATCCGTGTCTTCTGATTTTAAGATTTTATTAAATCCTGAACACCCGGAAATAACGGTTACAGCAATCAAACTTAGAAATATAAAGATTTTTTGAGTTTTTTTCATACCTTTTATTAAATTATGCAAAGATATTATATTTTTTTTAATTTGAAAGTTTTTTATTTAACTATAAAGTACATTTTTCAACACCATCATTAGTACAGATATCATAAAACTCTAAATTGCACTCTGTTTCCCTTTGGTATAAAGTGTTTAACTCAGTTTTTAATGCTTCTAAATATTCTGTTGAAATATTATTATTAAAAAGTGCCAAAACACAACCTGTGTTATTTGAATTTATCATTTTAGCACCTAAACAATTTTTGTTTTTATACAAGAAATCAACTATTGTATCTAACTCATCAACAGTATATTCATAACATTCTTTTAAAGCTTTATGTGAAGTATATAACAAATTTCCAAAAAGATCATAATTCTTATTGTATAAATACAATTCTGCATCAGATACTAATTTATTTTCTAATAAAATATACTTTATTCTTTTTATGGATTTTTCTAATTTTAAAGTATTAGAATAGTCTTCTAATTTGTTGTAATCTAAGCTACATAGGTTTTTAATATTAGTTTTTTTTGCAATATTTAATACCTTTAAAATGTGTTTTGATTCAGAAACCCTACTAGCGTAAGTATTAATAACTTGTAAAGGTTTAGTCCCATGAATCAACAACATTTTTACATTACTATCATCAAAATTAATATACTTGTAAGTTAAAGTTGAAGTATTAAACTTAAGAAGATTATTTTTTCTACTAAAACCTATATTGAACTGATCTTTTACATTAGCATATTTGTTAACAAAGGTGTTTTCTGAAACATTTGCCATTTTAACTAAATCTTCCAATGGGTAATATGTTTCTAAAAAATGGTTTAATCCTAATGCTGTAACTAAACCTATGGATGCTGAAGAAGCCAATCCTGCTCCAATAGGCATATTACTATAATAGTAAAAATCGTATCCTTTATTAAAAATAATACCTCTACTGCTAAATTCATTTAATATTCCTACTGGATAGTTTATCCACGATTCTATTTGTACAGGTACAAAATAATTTAATGGAACTGTTACAAAATCTCTTTGTGAGAAATTTTTTGAAAAAAACCTATGGTATCCAAAATTATTCTCTGCAATAGCCAAATAAGTACCTAAATTTATTGTGCAGGATAAAACTTCTCCCCCATTAATTTCATTTAAATTGCCTAATATATCTATTCTACCGGGAGCAAAAAAATTGACAAAAAAGTTGTCGTACCCGTATAATTTTGATGCACTTTTATTTAGTTCTAATCTTATCATATATTAACTACTTTTAATACACATCAATAACTTCAATATCATAAACTAATGTATTGTTAATAGATATTTTATTAAAATCTCCAGTTATTCCATATGCTAAATATGATGGAACTATTAATCTAGCCTTCTCACCAATCCCCATCATAAGCAAAGCTTCTTCTAATCCGGATACTTCATTGGACTTACCTATAACAAACTCCTTTTTACCATCTATTTGCGAACTATAAACGGTATCTCCATTTAAAAAAATAATAGTATAATCTAATAAAACTACATCTCCATTCTTTATTGTTGGGGCATTAGTAGTTTTATAAATATCATAATATAAACCTGTTCCTGATCTTTTCACATTCCATTTATACCTGCTTAAAAAATCATTAATTTGAATATTTTCTTTTCTTACAGCCTCTTTATGTGCTGCTTCCAAGATGCTATCTTCGACAATAATATTTATAGGTTTATTGTCTTTTATAGTTGAATTTTTACAAGAAAATAATACTAAGACTAAGAAAACAAAAAATGTAAAGAATACTTTATTTAATACTTTAACCATTATCTACAACAATCTATTTTATTGATATTTAACTTTATTATTTCTTCAAATAATTTTACTGCATCTTCAATACTTCCCTTATAATCTGCACCGGATGCATACATATGACCGCCTCCACCAAAATAATCTCTGGCAATTTGATTTACTTTGTACCCATCTCTCGATCTAAACGAAATTTTTGTTATTCCATCTTCTTTCTCTTCAAACGAAGCAGCAACAAAAATATTATTAATATTTAATGCATAATTTACAACATTCGATAAATATCCGGGTTTATATCCGTATTCACACAATTCTTTTTTAGTTAAAGTATAGTATGAATAATGATATTCAGGATTTACAACTAATTTGTCTTTTAAAATATGACCTAACAATCTAGTTTTTTCAATAGGAAAATAATTAAAGATTTTATTATGAATTTCGTCTCCTTTGATCCCAGTACCTATTAATATCGATATTGCATTATAAGTACTTGCATAATTACAACTATAACTCAGTGAACCTGTATCTGTTATAATACCTATATAAAGATAAGTTGCAACTACATCATCAATACAATTTAAGTTTATATAGGACAATAAATTAAAAACCAATTCGGAAGCGGAAGATGTTTCTGTACTATTATATATAACATCATACTCATTATTAAATAATGGATGATGATCAATAACTACCTTTTTTGCTTTAGAAGTCTCGAAAAAATCTTTACACATACTTAATCGTAATGGTTCATTAAAGTCTGAAGCAATTATTAAATCGGCACTCTTAAAGGCTTCTTCGGCCAATTTCAAATTTGTCTCAGCTATTATTATATCTTCATTTTCCGTTAACCATTTGTATTGGTAAGAAATTTCAGTAGGAAATAATACTTTTACATTAGTATTTACGAGATCATTATTAATATTTCTACAATTTTCAATAAATTTTTTAATAGAAATTGCTGAACCAATTGCATCTCCATCTGGTGATTTATGTGAACAAATCAATATATTATTGTGATTATATATATATTTTTTTATTTCCTCAAAAATAATTATCTCTTCTTTTTTAAATTCCATAGTTATTATTAAAATTTAAATAATATTTTATTATGCAAATATATAAAATTAGTTTAACAATATAAGAATTTATATTGTTCACATTTGTAAATAAAGAAGTTTCTATTTACATTTGTAAATCAATTTATATTTATATAAATATTTTACAATTATAAATAATTTTATTATCTTTGTAAAGAATTGTTTTGTGTACACAATTGTAAATATCCTTTTAGTTAAATAAAATAATTATGATAGAACGAATTAAGCAAATATTAGACTATAGTACTTTAAATAACTCCTCTTTCGCTGAGAAGATAGGTATGAATAAATCTACTCTATCACATGTATTATCCGGACGGAACAATCCAAGTTTAGACTTAGTTTTAAAAATAATAGATGCTTTCCCAGAGATAGATCCAGAATGGCTTTTAAATGGTAAGAAATCAATGCTTAAAAACGGTGAACATGAGGTAACTGATAATGTAGAGAATAATACTGATAAACCTTTAACTCTTTTTGATGTTTCAGTTGATAATAGCTTAACAAACAGCAATAAGGAAAATTTAATTAAACAAAATATTAACGACATTCCGGCTAATATGATTACTCAGACACAAATCTCTGATAATAATCAAATAAATGAAAATTTGGAATCTAAATCTTCAATAAATAAAACTCAATCTGAGAATATTGTCAATGTAATTTCTACCAATAATAAGGATGATAAATCTATTAAAAGAGTTATTTTAATATACTCTGATAATACTTTTGAGGATTTTGTAAAATAACATATCGGTTTACTTTTGTGTGTTTTGTTTTACTTTTGTGAAAAGAGTTTTGTTGTAATTTTATTTACATCTGTAAACACATTAAGCAATAAAATATTATTATTGTAATTTCCTGCTAATTTTATTTGATATTCTAATAGCGAAGTTTTATTTATAGTATAGTGTACTACCCTTCCATTTGCGTCAAAGATTTGAATATTTTTTACCTCATTATAACTTTTAATATAAAACTCATTATTATTAATTGGATTAGGATATACTATTATTTCATTGATATCATCTTCTGAATAGTCTGATATTTGGCTTAATATATTAAATGCTTCTAAAAAATTAGGTATTCCATACCCAAATTTATTATCAGGATAATTATATCTATCTGATGATAAGTAGATTGCATCCCTTATTTTAGCAATTTCAACGTTTTTAAATGCTTCTAATAAACAAGCAGAAAAACCGGCAACTACAGGTTCAGCAAATGAAGTTCCTGACATATATGTAGTATTTGTACCATTACCCATGGGATCTAACACTACAACGTTAGATGCTAACGCACAGAGGTCAGGTTTTATTCTTTCGTCAAAAGTAGGACCTATGGAGCTGGAATTCCATAATGTGCTATCTTTATTGACTCCTCCTATGGCAATAACATTTTTTCCATCTGCCGGAGCTCCAATATAATTCCAATCGGAATTACCGTAATTACCTGCACTATTAAATACTAGGATTCCTTTAGATGCAGCAATTTCCGCACCTATAGTAATAGGACAAGTAACGCCATCTAAATCACTGTAACTGTGAGAGTCATACTCATTGTCAAAAATAGTATAAACTGACGTAGAAGAGATAATATCAACTCCTAAACTATCTGCATATTCTGCAGCTGCTACCCAAGCATACTCTTCTAATATACTTTCAAAATAATCGTCTTCTGTTTTAAAAAACATATAGTTAGCTTTAGGAGCTGATCCTATTAATGATTCAGGAATGTATGCAGCTAATGTAGATAATACCATACAGCCGTGAAAACCTGTTTTATAAATATTTGAATTATTAATAAAATTTTTAGTTGCAATTACTCTGTTTTCATTATATAAATGCTCAAAAGCACTATAAACATTAACATTATAAAATCCATCATCTAATACTGCTATAGTTACGTCTTTACCTAAATATCCTTTATTATGTAACTCTAACCCATTAACAAAATTATTCTGAAGCTCAAATTCTCTATTATTTTTTAATAGCTCATTATTAAAATATTTATTTTTATTATTACTAGTAGTTGTTTTAGAGACATAATTAACTGGTATTATTTTTGAAATAAAGTCATAGTTTTGCAAAGTTTTTTCAACATCAAAAACAAAATCTTTAACGTTAATAACTATGCAGTTTAACCACTTTGAATAAAGTATTACTTTAACATTGTTTTCAACCACTTTATCTACATACTTAGTATAAATCGGATAATCTAAATAGTCTATTGGAATGTTTTGTTTAATACGTTTTTCTATTGAATTTTTAGATAACAAATTATCTTTTGAGATATTAAGTATATTATCTCCTTTATCTTTAAAATAAATTACATAATACCTACCCTCGAAACATAAACATTCTGATAATAAAACAGTTAAAAAAAACAAGATTATGGAAAAAGTTATTTTTTTCATGGTATTTCAATAACAATAATATATATATTATTGCAAAAGTAAATAAAAATAAGTTACTGGATAAGAAGTTTTTAAGAAAAGATTTGGGTGGAAGATGGGACTCGAACCCACGACCCTCAGATCCACAATCTGGTACTCTAACCAACTGAGCTACATCCACCATTTTTGATGGTGCAAATATACAATAAATTTAATAATAAAATAACTTTTTCTTATTTTTTTTAATAATAGCTTAATTTTATTCTTGGTATTGTTGAATTTTAGTGCACCAAGACTACGATTTTCAGTAATGTTAACCAAAACATATTATCTGTATTTCATGTTAAATCTTTTTTTTAATTGAATATTAGCATTCAAAATTCAATTATGATAACAAAAACAAAGATATGGGAAACAAAGCAATATATAGGCAATTGGGAGTGTTTTTTAATTATTATTCGTTGTATATTATTAATTTTTATACTAACTTTGCATCAGAAAATTAAGGATTGTAAAATGAAAAAATTTATTGGAACAGGTGTTGCTATAGTTACACCCTTTAATAATGATTATAGTATTGATTATAACTCCTTAAAGGTATTAATCAATAATCTCATAGAAAATAACGTTGATTTTTTAGTATTATTAGGTTCTACTGGCGAAACTTCGTGTATTTCTTTAGAAGAACAAAATAGTTTAATTGAATATACTATTGAGGTTGTAAATAAAAGAATACCAATAGTTGTGGGATGTACTTTTAATAATACAACTGAAGGTGTTAAGAGAGCTAAACAATTGTCAAATTTTGATATAGATGCGATATTATCTGCATCTCCTTTTTATAATAAGCCTTCACAAGATGGTATTTATAATCACTTTAAATTAATTAGTCAGAACTCCAAACATCCAATAATTTTATATAATGTACCCGGCAGAACATGTTCCAACATCTTACCTCATACTGCTGTAAAGTTATATAATGATTGTGAAAATATTGTTGCTATCAAAGAAGCTTCCGGAAATATTAACCAAGTAATGGATTTAATTAATATTAAAGATGATAACTTTATTGTATTATCAGGAGAAGATGCTTTGAATGTTCCCTTAATTTCGGTTGGAGTACAAGGAACTATCTCGGTAGTTGCAAACACTTACCCAAAATTAGTCTCCAACATGATTAAAAAGGCATTAGAAGGAGATTTTTATGATGCAAGTAAAATTCATTATAATTTATTAAAAGTTACAAATTTATTATTTGCAGAAGGGAATCCTGCTGGTGTTAAAGCGTTACTTAGCGTGCAAAATAAATGCAATAATATACTTAGATTGCCGTTATTATCTGTAAGTAGTAATTTAATTGAGAAATTAAAGGAAGAAGATAACATCTTAAAAATTATTGAAATCGAATATTTATAGTATTTTTAATAATGAATTATAAAATAAAAAGAATTATTAATAGTATTTTATTTGTTTGTTTAATAGGTGTATTATCTACAGGATGTTCATCTACAAGCAAAGCTCAAAGAGAAATAAAATCTTATACTTGTAAGCCAAGTAAAAAAACTGTTAATAGAGCAAATGAAAGTGCTCCTAAAATCAAAAGTTCTTCTGAAAAAGCTGTAAGAAAAAAAGATTATCCTCCTTCAAAAGATTACAGAATTAAAAGAAGTAGAAAAAAATATGTTTACCCAAAGCGTTAAATAAAATAATAAAAAATAAAAAAGTAAAAATATGTACAATATTGCAATATTAGGAAGCGGGCCGGGTGGATACGTAGCGGCAATTAGAGCAAAACAATTAGGCTTAAATGTTGTTCTTATCGAAAAGGAAAATTTAGGCGGAACTTGTTTAAATTGGGGGTGTATCCCTACTAAAGCATTATTAAAAAGTGCTTCTGTTTATAATACTTCAATAAGTAAAGATTTTGGCATTGCAAATGAATCTACAAAAATAAATTTTAATGACATTATTAATAGAAGTAGGCTTGTTGCTCAACAAATGAATAAAGGTGTTCAATTTCTAATTAAGAAAAACAAAATTGATGTTGTTTACGGTTATGGAAAATTAATTGATAAAAACAATATAGAAGTAACTGATAAACAAGGTGAAAAATCTATTATTACAGCAGAAAACATTATCCTTGCAACAGGTTCTCATTCTCGTAATTTACCTAATATTAAACAAGACGGTAATAAAATAATAGGCTATAAAGAAGCGATGAGTTTGGAAAAACAACCGGAAAACATGTTAGTTATTGGTTCCGGTGCTATAGGTACAGAGTTAGCTTATTTTTATCAAACCTTAGGCACAAATGTTACTTTAGTTGAGTTTTTACCAGACATCTTACCATTAGAAGACCAAGAGTTAACTAAAGCTTTAACTAGAGAACTTAAAAAGATGAAAATGAAGGTAATGACATCTTCAACAGTAACTGCTGTAGATACAACAGGTGAAAAATGTAAAGTAACTATAAGCACACCTAAAGAAGAACAAGTTTTAGAAACTGATATAGTATTAATGGCAGCAGGTATAGAAACTAATATTACTAATATAGGTTTAGAAGAATTAGGTATTAAAACTGAAAAAGGTAAAGTTTTAGTAAATGAAAAATATCAAACTAATGTTGAAAATATTTATGCAATAGGAGATATAGTGCCAGGTGCAGCTTTAGCCCATGTAGCATCTGCTGAAGGCGTTAACGCTGTAGAACACATTGCAGGATTAAATCCAAAACCAATAGATTATAATTATATTCCTTCTTGTATCTTCTGTGAACCTGAAATAGCATCTATAGGTTATACCGAAAAACAAGCAATAGATGCCAACTATGAAATAAAAGTCGGAAAATTTCCATTTCTTGCTTCCGGAAAAGCAACCGCATCCGGTGCAAAAGCAGGCATGGTAAAATTAATCTTTGATTGCAAAACAGATATATTAATTGGTGCACATTTAATGGGAGAAGGTGTAACAGAAATGATTTCAGGATTAGCTTTAGCTATTAAATTAAAAGCTACGAGTTCCGATATTTCACAAACAATTCATCCACACCCTACTATGTCTGAAGCAATTATGGAAGCTGCATTAGATAGTAATAAGGAGTGTATCCACGCATAACTTTATGGAAAAAATAGAAACAGGAATTAAAGATTTATATATAATAAAGCCTAATGTTTTTTATGATGATAGAGGTTATTTTTATGAGTCTTACAACTACAACTCATTTAAAAAATTAGATTTAGATGTCGTTTTTAAACAAGATAATCAATCTTTATCTCAAAAAGGTACTATTAGAGCATTACACTTTCAAGAGCCTCCACATGCACAATTAAAACTTGTAAGAGTAGTTAATGGAGCTGTTTTTGATGTTGCTGTTGATTTACGCAAAAATTCCCCTACTTATGGAGAATGGTTTGGTACAGTATTATCTGCAGAAAATAAAATGATGCTTTGGATCCCTGAAGGCTTTGCACATGGTTTTCAAGCTTTAGAAAATAATACTATCTTTCATTATAAATGTTCCGATTTTTATCATCCTGAATGCGAAAACTCTATTATATGGAATGATGTTACCTTAAATATTAATTGGTTTGATATTAAACCTATTATTTCGAAAAAAGATAAAATGTCAAAAACTTTTTTAGATTTCGAAAGTAAATTATAGGGAGATATTAAGAGATGCCAAAAAATAACATATCCAACAATAAAATTAAAATTTTAGGTGCAAGAGTTAACAATCTAAAAAACATTGACTTAGAAATACCTAAAAATAAATTAGTTGTAGTTACAGGCTTAAGTGGTAGTGGAAAGTCTTCCTTAGCATTTGACACTATTTATACAGAAGGGCAACGAAGATATATGGAAACGATGTCGAGATATGCTCGGCAGTTTTTAGGAAATCTTGAGCGTCCGGATGTAGATTCTATAACAGGATTATGTCCTGTAATTGCTATAGAACAAAAAACTACCAATAAAAATCCTCGTTCAACAGTAGGGACAATTACAGAGATTTATGACTTTTTAAGATTACTTTATGCAAGAATTTCAGATGCCTACTCTCCTATTTCAGGCTTAAAAATGGTTAAATATTCAGAAAGTAAAATTTTTAAGATGATCACACAAAATTATGACAACCAATCTGTATATATATTAGCACCATTAGTAAAAGGAAGAAAAGGTCATTACAAAGAATTATTTGAAAAATTCAGAAAATATGGTTTTTCTAAGGTCATTATAGATGGAATAACTACTGATCTCACTGTTGGGTTACAGATAGATAGATATAAAATACACGACATATATCTATTAGTAGATAAAATTACTGTTACTGCTCAAAGTAATATTAGATTAAAGGAAAGCATTAAAACTGCATTTAAATATGGAAAGAACACTTTAGTAATAAAGGATTCTAAAACAAACGAAGAAAGAACATATAGTAAAAACTTAGTTTGTCCGGAAAGTGGAATATCATTCGAGGATCCGGAACCAAACACTTTCTCGTTTAACTCTCCATATGGTGCATGCGAACATTGTAATGGATTAGGTACTGTTAAATCTATAGATATATCTAAGATTTTAGATAAAGAAAAAAGTATTAAAAAAGGTGGTATTCTACCTATTGGAGAATATAAAAATAACTGGGTTTTTAAACAAATTGAGTTAATTAGTAAGTTATATAACTTTTCATTAACTACCCCACTAAAGGATATTCCGGATAAAGCAATAAATGCCATATTATACGGAAAAGAAGAAAAGTTTACTCTAAAAAATGAATATTTAGGTGTAAATATGGATTACGACCTAAACTTTAAAGGAATCATAAACTTTATAGAGGAACAAGCAGATGGACCCGATTATTTAAATGTAAAATCATGGGCATACTCTTTTATGAAAGAAGAAACTTGTCCTAAATGTAAAGGTACTCGACTAAAGGAAGAATCGTTATGTTTTAAAATTAATAATAAAAACATTGCTGAACTTTCTAAAATGGAGCTGTCTGACTTAAACGAATGGTTAAAAATAAGTTATACCAAACTAACCAAATCTAAACAAATTATTTCTAAAGAAATTTATAATGAAATATATAAAAACTTAAACTTTATAATAGATGTTGGATTGGAATATTTGTCATTGGATAGGTCTGCACCAAGCTTATCAGGTGGAGAGTCACAACGTATTAGATTAGCAACTCAAATAGGTTCTCAACTTATAGGTGTATTATATATATTGGATGAGCCTAGTATTGGATTGCATCAAAGAGATAATATTAAACTTATTAAATCTTTGGAAGAATTAAGGGATTTAGGCAACTCGATATTAGTTATGGAGCATGATGAGGCAACTATGAGAGTTGCAGATGAAATTATTGATATGGGTCCGGGGGCCGGCAGATTAGGTGGCTATATTGTAGCTCAAGGCTCAGTTGATGAAATAATTAATTCCGATTCATTAACAGGGAAATATTTAAGTGGAAAATTATCGATAGAGCCTCCTAAAGAACTTAGAAAAGGTAATGGAAAATATATTGAATTAAAAGGTGCATCAGGAAACAATTTAAAAAATATTGATGTAACCATCCCATTAAATAAACTAATTTGCGTTACCGGAGTATCTGGAAGCGGAAAGTCCTCTTTAATAAACGAAACTTTATATCCTATTTTAACTAATCACATTTACAAATCTAATAGAAATTGCTTACCGTACAAGAGTATTAGCGGTTTAGAGTATATAGATAAAGTAATAGAAATAGATCAATCTCCTATTGGAAAAAGTTCCAGATCTAATCCGGCTACATATACAAATGTTTTTACTAATATAAGAAAACTTTTCGCAGAATTACCTCAATCTAAAATAAGAGGTTATAAAATGGGAACTTTTTCTTTTAATACTTCGGGAGGTAGATGTGAAACTTGCAAGGGAACAGGTGAAAAAGTTATTGAAATGAACTTTTTACCTAGTGTATCAATACATTGTGAACAATGCAACGGGAAACGTTTTAAAAATGAAACTTTGCAAGTTAGATATAAAGGAAAATCCATATATGATGTTTTAGAAATGACAGTTAATCAATCTGTTGAGTTTTTTGAAAACATTCCTACAATAGTCAGAAAATTAAAAGTATTACAAAATGTAGGTTTGGGATATTTAAAACTCGGACAATCTTCTACTACATTATCAGGGGGCGAAGCACAACGTATTAAATTAGTATCGGAATTAAACAAAAAAGACACCGGTAATACTTTATACATCTTAGATGAACCAACTACCGGATTGCACTTCGAAGATATCAAAGTTTTATTAAAAGTCTTAAATAAATTAACAGATAAAGGCAACACAATAATAATTATTGAACATAATTTAGATGTAATAAGATGTGCTGATCATATAATTGACTTAGGCCCTGATGGAGGAAAAAATGGAGGGGAAATAATTGCCACAGGAACTCCCATGGAAATAAAAAAATCTGGTAAAGGCTACACATCTAAATATTTATAGATTTCAATTAAAGTAATATATCAATAAAAAAAACAATATGAATCATAACATAAAACTTCATAAAGTTAAAAACTTAGATCCGGAAGGTGGAATAATAATTTACATTACTTGTAAAATTAATGGCGAAAAAGTCAACTTAATAATTGATACAGGTGCTTCTAAAACTTGTATCGGACAAAAATGTTATGAACGTATAAATAAAGATAAACAACATTATTTAAAGGAAAACATTCAGACTGTTGGTTTAGGGACTACTGATCATATGAGCAAATTAGTTAAAGTAGATACATTACAATTTAATAGATTAAAAATAAAAGATTATGAATTGGTATTATTAGATTGGGATGGTATTGGTGATTATTTAGAAGAAAATATTAATATTACTTTAGATGGTGTTTTAGGTTGCGATCTATTAGATAAATACGATGCAATCATAGACTTTAGCAAAGAAACATTAAGATTAAGGTCTTCATTATAAATTAAAAGTAAAGCGGAAAATGATAAATAATTAAATTATTAATAATAAGATATTCCTAAAATTTTAATACTAAAAATCTATCTTTATTATTAATATCTTTAATTAAATTAATATTCTTAAAAAAAGTTCTATATTTATTTACCATTTTGTTTGCTACTAACGGATTAATTTCTAAATATATAACTCCATCTTTTTTTAAATTATTCAATGCAAAGTTAACTATTGCATCGTAATATAATAATGGATTATTATCTGAAACAAATAATGCATTTTCAGGTTCATAATCTATGACATTTTTATGCATACTGCCTTTTTCACTCTCCAATACATAAGGAGGATTAGATACTATAATATCAAATTTGTATTTAGATATATACTTAGGCACTAATATATCATCTAAGAAAAAACTAACATTACTACACAATAATTTATTATTTTTTTCAGCAACCTCCAAAGCATCTTTTGAAAAATCTATTGCATAGACATCAAAGTTTTTATTTTCAAGACATAATGTAATAGCAATACATCCACTTCCTGTTCCTATATCTAAAACATTTAACTTATCGCTAATGTTTATATTTCTATCATAATCGGATATTATCAAGTTACATAACTCTTCTGTTTCTCCTCTTGGAATTAACACATTATTATTTACAAAAAAAACTCTATTATAAAACAAAACTTCATTTGTTACATACTGTATTGGAGTATTTTGCATTAATTTACTAAAGTAACAATTCAATCTATTCAATTCGTCACTTGATAATATCTTCGTATTAAAAAATGAATAAATTTTATAGAAATGTTCATTAAAAAAAAACTCATACAAAATTTTTAAAATAGATTTTGCTTCGTTTTCATCGTAAATTGTATTTAAACTATTTAATTGTAAATAATAAATATCTTTAAGATGCATATGTTTAATATAAAGTGCTAAAATATAAAAAAATATATTATTTTTGACATTAAATACAACTTCAAAATGAAAAAATCGAATAAAACATTAGAAATTATTGCTACAAGCGATATTCATGGCGCGTTTTATCCGATAGATTTAGTTAAAGAGAACAACAACTCCCCTTCTATTGCTCATTTATCTACATATGTTAAGGAGCAACGTAATATAGGTGATAGAGAAATTATTTTATTAGATAATGGAGATTTTCTACAAGGCGACCCTCTAACATATTATTATAATTATATTGATACAAATAAACCTCATATAGCTTCAGAATCATTTAATTATCTAAAATATGACGCTATTTGTATCGGAAATCATGATTTGGAAGGAGGTAAAAATGTTTTTGATAGGGTTAATAATGAATTGAATAATAATATTATATGTTGTAATATTGTTGATAAAAACAATAAGCCTCATTTTACACCTTATAAAATTTTTCATAAATGTAACAATAAAATTGCAGTGTTAGGAATATCTACTCCCGGTTCTTCTTGGTGGATTCCTGATAATTTTATTGAGGGGCTTTTTTTTATTGATATGATTGAAGCTGCAGACAAATGGATAAAGTTTATTAAAGAAGTTGAAAATCCGGACATGATCATAGGGCTATTCCATTCAGGTACAGATTATACTTACAATGAACAAGATATAAATAGCAAATGCAATGAAAATGCTACTACTTTAGTAGCACATAATGTAGATGGATTTGATATTATTATTTGCGGTCACGATCATAAAGGTCATAACTTTACATTAACCAATAAGTTCGGAAACAATGTTTTGATTATTGCTCCTACTTCAAAAATGAAAGATTTTTGTAGCATTGAAGTAAGTTTTAATTCTAATAAGTTAAATATTAGCGGAAAAATTTATTATACATTATCATTAGATACCGATGAAGATTACGTAAAGAAACTTCAGCCTTTATTTGTAAAAGCAAGTGGCTTTTTTAACAAACCTATTGGATATTTAACCAACAGTATCAGCAAAGTAGAAAGTTTATTTAAACCATCAGAATATATAAGTTTTATACATGAAATTCAACTAAAATATACTAATGCAGACATATCTTTTGCTGCTCCATTATCTTTAGGCGTTGAAATTAACAAAGGTATTCAATACAAAAAAGATTTATTTAAATTTTACAATTTCGATAACTATTTTTATGTAGTTGAACTAACTGGTGAAGAAATTCTTAAAATCTTAGAATTTTCGCATTGGGGATGGTTTAACTTAATGAAAAATAAAGATGATTATTTATTACGATATAAATTAGATGAAAATGGAGATATTGATTCTAAGTTTTTCCCTAAAACTCATGTTCAATATTATAATTATGAATCGGCATACGGGATTAATTACTCTGTAGATGTCAGTAAACCGTACGGCGAAAGAGTTAAAATTTATAGCTATAAAAACAATAAGGAATTTAATTTAAATAATAAGTACAAAGTTGTTATTAACTCGTTCAGATATTCTGGAGGAGGAAATCATTTTAAACAAGGAGCAAATTTAAGTAAAGAAGATTTAAATAAAAGAATAGTCTTTAAGTCGGAAAAAGAGGCAAAACATTATTTTAAAGAATATTTTAAAGACACAAAAGAATTGTTTATCAGCACTGTCAATAATTGGCATATAGAGCCTAAGGAGTGGTTTAATAATAGATATTTAACTGAATTAAATTATTACAATAGCTAGATATTTAATTTTAATTTCTGAGTATTGAATGTGCTTTTTAACTTGAGCAAACAATTTAGAATTATCTCAAATAATGCAAAAAAATTCAACTATCTTTGCAAACAGAATAAATAATCTTTATTTTGATGAATTATAGAAATAAAACTATTGAAAAAAATCTTAATAAAAACTACATAATTTAATGAAATGAAAAAAATATTATTCCCCTTGTTAATCGTTATCTTTACTGTAAATATCAATGCACAAACTATTGATTATGATAAATATTTTACAGATAAATCTTTACGAATGGATGTTTTCCAATGCGGTATGCGCGATACTTCGCATTATGTGTTCGATAAATTCATTATAGAGCAGTATTTTGGGGGCTCAAAAGTAAACCTAATAGATAATCTCAATTTCGGAACAAATCGTGTAAAGGTTGTTGATGCCACATCAAATAATGTGATTTATACACATGGTTACAATACACTTTTTCAAGAATGGCAAAATACAGATGAAGCACTTGTATTAGAACGTTGTTATGAAGAGTCTGTATCGGTTCCTTTACCAAAAAACAAAGCATTTATAGTATTAGAAATCAGAAATCGTATCACAGGAGATTTTGATGAAATATTTTCTAAATTATTCAATCCAAATGAAATCTTTAACTCAACAGAACAAAGATATATTTTCCCTGTTTATGATGTCCTTGTTCATGGGAATCCTTCTGAAAAAGTTGATGTAATAATACTTCCCGAAGGTTATACCGAAGATGAAATGGAAAAATTTAAAACTGATTGCAATAATCTTGTCAATATTTTAAAAAAACAAGAACCTTTTTCAAGTCACATTAACGATTTCAATTTCAGAGCTGTACTTGCGCCTTCAGAAGAAAGCGGTACTGATATACCTTCTGAAAACAAGTGGGTTAGAACTATTCTCAATTCACATTTTAATACTTTCTATATCGACAGATATTGTACTACACGAAACTATTTTTCCGTAAAAGATGTAGCTGCTAATGCTCCTTACGATCAAATTTATATTCTGGTGAACAGCAATCTCTATGGTGGCGGAGGTTTGTATAACTACTATTCGCTCAGTACTTCTGGCAACATGTCTGCTGATAAAGTGATTATTCATGAATTCGGTCATGCTTTTGCAGGATTAGCTGACGAATATGAGGAACCAGACAGTCCATTAGCTTTGCTTTATAATCTTGAAATTGAACCATGGGAAGCAAACCTTACAACACTCGTTGATTTCGATTCAAAGTGGAGTGATTTAGTTGAAGAAGACACCCCTATCCCTACATCATGTTATGGTCCGTACGGCAACAAAGTTGGAGCTTTCGAAGGTGGTGGCTATTTGGAGACAGGAATGTATCGTCCTCAATGTCATTGTATGATGCGTGACTACTTTCCATTTTGTGCAGTTTGTTATAAAACTATAGAAGATGTTATTGCAGTTCATTGTGACACAACAATCGACGAAAGTATTAAGTACCCTATTCAAAACAATCATAGCTTTAACGTTTATCCTAACCCAACAAGTAAATATATTAACATCTATCTTAACAATGTAAATTCAGATAGTGCCGAAATAATTGATATCAACGGTAATGTTGTTTTGAAAATTGATTTAGATGATAAAATCAAACATCAGGATGTTAGTATGTTATCAAAAGGTATTTATTTTGTAAAAATAGATAATGAAATAGTAAAATTTGTAAAAAACTAAAAACATAAAAACATTCTCAAAATTAACTAAACAAAGTAAAAATAAAAAAAATAAAATCGTTATATAAGTTTTTATCACCTAAATTTCAGAGTATCCATTTAGAATATAAAGTTTCACCCAAACCAAGATACGGACATGGTAATCCTGCTCATACTCTGTTATTCGAATTAATAAACAAAAACAGACAATCGTACAAAGACCTCTTAGAGTCTTTCTTAATATATACTGAAAAAATTCACGAAATTAAAGACTCGAGTAATGAAACGGATGAAAACAACCCTACTTGGAACAACGCTTATTTGCCTAGACTTGATATTGTGGGTATATATGGCATTATTGCAAACTATAAACCAACAAGGTACATCGAAATCGGTTCCGGAAATTCAACTAAAGTAGCAAGAAAATCCATTAAGGAAAACAATTTAAAAACTGAAATAATTTCTATTGACCCTTTTCCAAGAGCTAATATAGATCACTTGGCAGACAAAGTTATCAGAGAGCCGTTTGAAAACTTGTCCGATAATAAGTTCATTATTGAATCTTTAAATGAAAATGATATTTTATTCATTGATAACTCTCATCGAGTTTTTCCGAATTCAGATGCTATGATTTGTTTTTTGGAGTTGCTCCCTTATCTAAAGAAAGGTGTTATTGTGCACATTCATGACATATATCTTCCTTTTGATTATCCTCAAATTATGTGTGAAAGATTTTACAACGAGCAATATATGCTTGCAGCATTTATTTTATCAAATCCCGAAAAATACAAAACTATTTTACCAAATTATTTTGTAAGCGAAGATACAGAACTGGCAAAAATTATTTCACCAATGTGGAATCACCCTAACCTGACTAATGTAGAAAAACACGGCGGATCATTTTGGTTACAGATAAATTAAAACCAACTTCCTAAGTTCAAATATTCTCTATCTTAAAGAAATTTTTTAATTATTTTAAAATTCTTATATGGAGGAAATTTCATTTTAATATCAATTTTTGGGGAAGATACCAATACTGAGCGAGTATGGCTAAAAGCCAAAAAACTTTCTTTACCGTGATATTTGCCTAATCCGCTATTGTTTACTCCGCCAAACGGAAGATTATGGTTTGCAATATGCATTAACACATCATTTATTGCCGCTCCACCGGAAGAGGTATAATCCAAAACATATTCGGCCCTTTTTCGACTTCCAAAATAATAAAGAGCAAGAGGTTTTGGACGGTCAATAATATAATTACATACTTCCTCAATATTAATAAAAGTTATTACTGGCAATATAGGTCCAAAAATTTCATCATTCATAATCTTCATTTCTTTGGTAACATTGTCAATAATAGTAGGTTGAATGTAACGTTCTTTTTTATCTATTTTTCCGCCAAAGACAATTTTCCCCTCATTCAAATAAGAAGTAAGTCTATCAAATGCTTTGTCGTTAATAATCCGGCAATAGTGATTACTTTGCTGTGCATCGGAACCATAAAAAAACTTGAAATAATAGTTTATTCTTTCGAGAAGCTTATTTTTTACATCAGAATGAACAAACAAGTAATCGGGAGCAATACATGTTTGTCCAGCATTAACAGTTTTCCCCCATGCTATGCGACGTGCTGCCACTTCGATGTTGGCATCGTTATCAACAATACATGGACTTTTACCTCCCAATTCGAGAACTACTTTAGATAAATGAGTAGCGGCAGCATTCATGACTTCGCTGCCAAGAGTAGGACTACCTGTAAAAAATATAATATCGAATTTTTGTGATAGCAGTATTTTGTTTACATCTCGATGCCCTTGAACTACAGCTATATAGTCAGTATTAAAAGCATCTTCAATAATATTTTGTATGACTGCAGAAGTATGAACTGCATACGGAGAAGGCTTTAATATTGCACAACAACCGCTTGCTATAGCTCCTACAAGCGGACAAAGGGTAAGATTTAGAGGATAATTCCAAGGTGCAATTATTAGAGCTAAACCTAACGGGTCGTACATTATAAAACTTTTTGATGGAAATAAATAGAAAGGTGTACGTTTTTTCTTTGGTTTTGCCCACTGCTTTAAATGAGCTATCTGGGTATCAATTTCTTTTATAACAATTGAAAATTCAGTTAAAAAAACCTCTTCTTCGCATTTATGTAAATCAAGCCATAGAGCTTCATATATTGCTTTTTGATGATGTTGAACACTTTTTTTTAGGGATTTTAGCTGCGATAAACGCCAATCGATGTTTTGTGTTATTCCACTATTGAAAAACGAACGTTGTTTATTTATTATTTGTATTATTTTAGTTTCATTCATGATGAAAATTTTTGAATTCTTACAAAACTAATAAACGTTTTTAATTTTCATCAAATAAATTGAGAAAAATAATAATACAAGTTGGATGTTTAAAATATAAGGAACTGTTTTTATAAAATATGTTCAGATTTTTATTTCTATTAGTGGGAAAATAAAATTAACCATATGATTTTACTTTAAACCATATGGTTAATTTTAAATATTGGATTTGAGATTTTGGATCTCAAAGTTCGGAAGTTTTCCGAAATCTTTTATTTGAAATCCAAAATCTTATATCCAATCTCTCTCAAATCCAAAAATCTTTATTATTACCTAATCTTAACAAACTTAGATTGATAAATTAATTCCTGATTTTCAAATAATCTTAATAAATAAATTCCAATACTTAAATCTTCAATATTTATTATGCTTTCTTCATTATTTATATAATATTCTTTAATCTTTTTGGAATTAACATCTAAAATGTCTACCCTATTGGCAGTCACACCAATCAGTTTAATACTTAAAACGTTTTCTGCCGGATTAGAATAAAGAATTACTTTTTTATCTGTAAAGTCATTATCGATACCAATAACTTCAACAAAAACACAATCGGAAGTATCAACACAATTATTGTAGGTTATTCCTACTGCATAATTTCCATCAAATTGTGCAACAAACTCTCTATTAGTTTCTCCGATAATAGGAGAAAAATTGTCATCGCAGTTTAGCCATTGATAACTTGCATTTGTTTGATTTGCAATTAATTGATTTGAGTTTTGAGTTACAGTATTATCTATGTGTATGACTTCAAGATTAGTAGTAATAATACTATCGCAACCACTAACCGTTTGCAAGTAATATAATGGTCCCCTTTTTTAGGACAACAAAATTAAAAATTTAACGTATAAATAATTAAAAGTTGTCTTATGGAAAGAAGTTCAAGAAAAAAGTTTAGCTCCTCTTTTAAATCAAAAGTGGCATTAGAAGCTGTTAAGGGGTTAAAAACGATTAACGAGATTGCTTCCGAGTACGGATTACAGCCGTCTCAAGTATCAGAATGGAAGCGAGTTCTTATAGAAAATATGCCGGAACTGTTTGAGAGGAAAAGTCAGTCTAGGGAGAAACATTTTGAAAAAGAGAAGGAGGAATTATTGAAAATCATTGGCAGTTTAAAGGTTGATAATGATTTCTATAAAAAAAAATTAAAACCCTATCTGTAAAAGAGCGCAGAGCGATGGTGGATCCCAAGGACCCAACATTAAGCATTGTTAAGCAATGTATTTTGTTATTTATTAGTCGATCAGGGGTTTATTATCAGCCTGCTAGTGAGAGTGAGTTAGATTTACAGATCATGTTAGAGATAGATAAATATTTCACTTTATATCCATTTTATGGAACTAGGAGAATGTCAGACCATTTAAAGGAAAAGGGCTATCATGTGGGAAGAAAAGCGATAAGATCCTATTACATTAAGATGGGAATAGGGGCAATTTATCCCAAAAAGAAGCCCAATACAAGTGAACCTAATAAAGAACATAAGGTTTATTCATATCTATTAAGAAACTTGAAAATAGAGCGTAAAAATCATGTTTGGGCAACAGATATTACATTCATTCCAATGCCCAAAGGACACATGTACCTTTGCGCGATTATAGACCTGTATTCTCGATATGTCCTTTCCTGGAATATTTCAAACACCATGGATACAGCACTTTGTATAGGAGTCTTAAAGGATGCACTACAACATCACGGTAAACCAAAAATATTCAATTCTGATCAAGGGAGTCAATTTACTTCTCCTAACTTCACAAATATTCTTGAAGATCAAGGTGTTATGATTAGCATGGACTCTGTAGGAAGAGCTTTGGATAATATATTTATTGAAAGATTGTGGAGAAGCGTTAAATACGAATGTATCTACCTCAATGCATTTGAAAATGGAGTTCAACTATACCAGGGATTAGAGCAATATTTTAAGTTTTATAACTGCGAAAAAAACACCAATCACTTGATTATCAAACACCTGAAAAATTATTAAAAAAAATTGTGTAAAACACTTGAAAGTTTCAAAAAAATCTCTAACTTTACAAAGTTAAAGATTTAAGTTCTTTGAAAAATAAAATATTAACAAATTAAAAAAACTGTCCTAATAAAAGGGGACACTTAATAACTTACATGAGAAATATTTTCTGTAATGTTAGTTTGCGTTGTACCATCATGGAAAGTATAATCTGAACCGCTACAGATATCAATTGTCTCCACTAAATCATAAACAGGATTTACTATCAAGTTGGTAGTAATAATACTATCACAACCATTTACAGTTTGCAAGTAACTTACATGCGAAATATCAGATATAATGTTAGGTTGTGTTGTACCATCATGGAAAGTATAATCTGATCCACTACAGATATCAAACGACTCGGTGTAATAGTACGAAGGAATTACCGTTAAATTAGTAGTAATTACGCTATCACATCCGTTAACCGTTTGTAAGCAGCTTACGTACGACGTGTTTTCTGTAATGTCATTTAAAGTTGTACCATCATGGAAAGTATAGTCAGACCCACTACAGATATCAACTGTCTCGGTGTTAGCGTAAACAGGATTTAAAATTAAGTTGGTAGTAATAATACTATCACATCCATTAATAGATTGCAAATATAATACTATCACATCCATTAATAGATTGCAAATGGCTTACATAAGATGTATTTTCTACAATATCATTTAGAGTTATACCATCATGGAATGTATAGTCAGATCCACTACAGATATAAACTGTTTCGGTGTTAGCATAAACCGGATTTACAATCAAGTTTGTTGTAATCACACTATCACATCCATTAACCGATTGCAAGTGGCTAACATAAGATATATCCGATGTAATGTCAGTATGCGTTATACCATCATGGAATGTATAGTCAGATCCACTACAGATATAAACTGTTTCGGTGTTAGCATAAACAGGATTTACAATCAAGTTGGTAGTAATCACACTATCGCAACCGTTTATCGTTTGCAAATAGTTTACATGCGAAATGTTTGATGTAATATCAGGTTGCGTTGTACCATCATGGAAAGTATAGTCAGATCCACTACAGATATAAACTGTTTCGGTGTTATCATAATTAGGATTTACATATAAATATGTAGTAATTATACTGTCGCACCCATTAATAGATTGCAAGTGACTTACATGTGATGTGTCAGATGTAATGTCAGTTAAAGCTATATCGTCATGGAATGTATAATCAGATCCACTACAGATATAAACTGTTTCGGTGTTAGCATAAACCGGATTTACAATCAAGTTTGTTGTAATCACACTATCGCATCCGTTAACCGTTTGCAAGAAACTTACATGAGAAGTATTTTCCGTAATGTCCATTTGTATTGTGCCATCATGGAATGTATAGTCTGTTCCACTACAGATATCAATTGACTCTACAAAATCATAAACAGGATTTACATACAAATATGTAGTAATAATACTGTCGCAACCATCAACCGTTTGCAAGTAGTTTACATGCGAAATATCTGATGTAATATCAGGTTGTGTTGTACCATCATGGAATGTATAGTCAGATCCGCTACAGATATAAACTGTTTCGGTATTATCATAAACCGGATTTACATACAAATAAGTAGTAATTATACTATCGCATCCGTTAACTGTTTGTAAGTGACTTACATGTGATGTGCTTTCAGTAATATTATTTAAAATTGTATCGTCATGGAATGTATAGTCAGATCCGCTACAGATATAAACTGTTTCGGAGTTATCATAAACTGGATTTACAGTAAAGTGAGCCGTCACCGTACTATCACATCCATATACAGTTTGGAAGGTTTCAGTATAAACACCTGTCGTTGTCAAACTTTGTGTTCCAAAACTATATGGCAAATCTGATTCACAAACCGATAAACTGACTTCAAGAGAGCTATAATTAGGATAAACGGTAATCGCAAAAGTTGTATCGTTAGTAACACCGCTTGCAAGATGTTTCATTGTTGCAGTAATATTATAAGTCCCTTCCGAATCGTATAAATGTTGTATTAAAGTTTCAGGTGTTTTTCCCTCAATTGGTGTTCCGTCTCCGAAATTCCAATAAATACTGTCAACATCTATTGCATTAGGTGTAACTTCTAACATAGTTCCAAAACAAAGCGCATTTTCCATTCCGTTAAATACCGCTCTTGGATAGTAATTTTTAAAAAATGTTTTTGCAAATGGAACACTCCACAAGTTCAAACTATCTTTGTAACGAATATTTATTTTATGGTTTCCACCCTCCATATCACTTGGTAAGGTCAATAATTGAACCCAATTGTGATTTGGTACATTTTGTGGTAAAGTTACCGTTGTAGCATTCGAAAAATCATCGTCGAACCAATACATATAATGTGTCAATTTATTATCAATAATCTGATTATCAACAATATGATCTTCTGATAATTTCACAAACAACTTGCTTAAAGTGCTACTATACTTTCCGTTTTCATCTTTGTAACGAATATTTAGCACGTTTAAATTGTCTGGCAAGTCTGTAATATCTATGTTTGTATTCAGAATATGTTGAGCAGTAGGAGAAATAGTTTCAATATGTACATTGGCATAATCCTCATTAAACCAATATTCATACGAAACTAAGTTATTAGTTCCCGGTGTTTCAGGTGTTTCCGTATCTCCTAACTTCAAAAAAAACTTGCTAAATGTACTGCTATACTTTCCGTTTTGATCTTTGTAGCGAATATTCAGAACATTTACATGGTTTGGTAAAGCAGTAACATCAATATTTGTATTCAGTATATGTTGCGATGTGGGAGAAATAGTTTCAGTTTGTACATTAGCATAATCATCGTTAAACCAATATTCATATGAAACTAAGTTATTAGATTCCGGGGTTTCCGTATCTCCTAACTTCAAAAAAAACTTGCTAAATGTACTGCTATACTTTCCGTTTTGATCTTTGTAGCGAATATTCAAAACATTTACATAGTTAGGTAAAGCAGTAACATCTATATTTGTATTCAATATATGTTGCGACATGGGAAAAATAGTTTCAGTTTGTACATTAGCATAATCGTCGTTAAACCAATATTCATACGAAACTAAGTTATTAGATTCCGGGGTTTCCGTATCTCCTAACTTCAAAAAAAACTTGCTAAATGTACTACTGTAATTTCCGTTTTCGTCTTTGTAGCGAACATTCAACACGTTTACATAATTCGGCAAAAATGTAACATCTATGTTTTTGTTAAGTTCATGTTGCGGTGCGGGAGAAATAGTTTCTATTTGTACGTTGTCATAATCATCGTTAAACCAATATTCATACGAAACTAAGTTGGTTTGTGCCGAAACTATACCCGCAAGCAAAGTAAAAACTATTAGTAATTTTAGTTTCATAATTATTCTTTTTTATATATTACTAATAATCTTGTGCTGCAGCTTTAATTTGCACATTTAGTTGTCCTCCTGATGATGTAGGAGCTATATTTTCTTCTTGAAAATGCGGATTAGATGGAATACCTCCCTCTTTGTAAGGAAACATACTACCATAAAGGCCTACTTGAGTATCATCTGTCCCAAGATAAACTTCAGGTTTTTGCAAGTGATAATCATGAGAATAGTTAAAATTTTCACCTGTTTGATTTACAAAAATTGAATCTCGCGCTACACTATAATAATTGCCTGAAGTAACGTAATTACTACCTAAGGATACATAACTACCAGTAACAGAAAAAATATTGTTGTAATAATTATTTCCTGAAGTATTTGAAATGTTATATTCATTCGAATAAGAGCCTCTTGTTACTATTACATTGTTTCTAATCATATTACCTCCCGCTTGATTGTCATTTGATGATTTATTAAATAAATATTCACCAGAATTCAAATAACACATAAAAACATTATTCTCAAATAAGTTACCTACTGAGTTTCCTATTTTTGAATTGAATATACACTTTGTAAAACAAACGTTTTCTGCATTTTCTAGACGACAGGCATTTCTTATTACGCATCCCTCAAAATATAAGTTTTTTGAAGGATTTGTTAAGCTTCCATCTCCATTAACATTCACATAGCCACCAATGTATGAATATTTAATAGCTATATTTTCTACAGATTTATTAGTTTCAAATGATAAATTACCTGTAATATGAACACCTTCAAACGAGCTGTTATCGGCACTATCTTTTAAAATAACGTTTCCAGATATAAAAGTTTTTCCTGTTACAAGGATTGAAGCAGGATAATGTCCTGCACCTATAACTCTAAGCGATTTGTTAACTCAGAAGGCGAATTAAACGACCCACCGGATAAGTAAATAGTATCGCCATTTACCGACTGGTTGTATGCATTTATTAATGCTATTGGACCATTAAAAAAACTTACGGTACCATTTGAATGTAATGCAGTTTTTTGTGCATTAAGAATCATTGATGTTGCAATGGCAACAATCAGAGTAAATAATTTCTGTGTTTTCATGATATAAAATTTAAATTAAAAAATATTTGATTGATAAAAAAAATTTTCCAAAGTTTTTTATTCATAATGTTTCGAAAAAATAATGGGATGTTATTTTTTCAAAGGTATGTTTTTGTTATAATAATTATATAATATTTACAAATATTTTTATTTTTTTATACTTTTTTGGGTATTCATAAAATTAATTGATTTATTTTCAAAGCATTAAATAGAAAAGAAAATTCTATTTTGACTTGAGATTAAACTTGAAAAGTTGATTTTTTTAAATTAATGTGAAAATTCTATGACATTTATTAATTTTGTAACAATTCAAAATATTTCTTACTTTTGTAAATAATAATCAAGAAATACTACGGAGGAAATAATAAGAATCACATAAAAGACCTACTTCAAACATAAAAAAAGCAAAAATAAAAAATTAAAATTTATGGCTCAAAATAATATTATAGACTCTTTTTATACTATTCAACAGAATTCTACCTCCTATTTTGTAGAGAAACGCAGTAAATTTTACGGGTATGCTTACAATGTTGAAACAGAAGAAGAAGTAGATAAAATATTATCTGATATTAAAATAGAACACTATAAAGCTACACATCATTGTTATGCATACAGGTTAGGCTATAATGAGACTGAAAGATATAGAATAAATGATGACGGAGAGCCTTCCAGCACAGCAGGAAGACCTATATATGGGCAAATTTTATCTAAAGATTTAACTAATATATTAATTATTGTTGTGAGATATTATGGTGGAACAAAGTTAGGAGTTCCCGGTTTAATCAACGCCTATAAAACTTCCGCAGCAATGGCAATAGAAAATAATAAAATTCTTAAGAAAATTATATACGATTCCATTTTTTTTAGCTATAATTACGCTAATATAAATTTAGGAATGAGATTTATTAAAGACGAAAATTTAGAAATTATTAGTCAATCTTATGATAATAATAATGTTACTACAGAAGTTAAATGTAGATTATCGAAAATTGAAGAAATAAAATTTAAAATAGATAATACATATGGTTTAAATTTAATCTCATAATAAAATCGAAATATTTTTGTAACAACTTAGGTAAAAAAATGTATCATTCAACATAACACAATTAGAAAATGTTAAACATTTTTTTAAATTTAACAATAAATTTAAGCACCTGTATTTCAAGTATTTATAATACTTATTTAGACTCATTAAGTATTATAAATATTAATATAAACTATAATTACTGATAAACAAAGCCTTATAAAAAATTTTCTTAATTTAATAAAAATTTTTCTTTTTTGCAATAGCAAAACAATTTTATTTTAAACTTTTTGTTAAGATATTTGCATATAGAAAATAGAAAGAAAATTATCTTAACATTATTAAAAAGTAAAAAAGAAATATTAACTATGAAAAATTGTTTTGAAGTTTGGAATAACTGTTTGAAAGTTATTAGGGATAACGTATCAAAAGAAAACTTTGAAACCTGGTTTTTACCCATTAATGCTGTAAAGCTTGAAAATAAAATTTTAACTATTCAAGTTCCAAGTAATTTTTATTACGAATGGCTTGAAGAACATTATATTGAATTATTAAGAAAAGTTGTACGCAGGGAACTTGGAAATGAAGGAAGATTAGAATATAAGATTATTGTTGATAGCGGAACTAATAACAATAACTCTTTAAATTTGTCTACAACTAACATTAAAGAAACGAACAACCCGTCTGTTTATATGCCTGTTAATATCTATAAAGACAACAAAATAGACAAAAATAATATTCCTAATCCTTTTATAATTCCCGGTTTAAAGAAGATAAAAGTAAATTCTCAATTAGTTGAAACTTTATCTTTTGAAAATTATATTGAAGGTCCTTGTAATAGACTTGCTCGTTCTGCAGGCTATACTATTGCAGACCAACCTGGTAAAACTGCGTTTAATCCTTTATTCATTTATAGTAATGTAGGGCTTGGAAAAACTCATTTAATGCATGCAATAGGTTTAAGAGTAAAAAACTTATATCCTGATAAAACTGTTTTATATATTACTGCACAACAGTTTATGCAACAATTTGTCGATTCTATTAAGGCTAATAGTACTAATGATTTTGTTCATTTTTACAAAATGATAGATGTTTTATTAGTAGACGATATTGAGATGATCTCGAATAAACCCAAAATTCAAGATAGTTTTTCACATATATTTAATTATTTACACCAAAATGGTAAACAAATAGTTATTTCATCCGATAAAGCCCCAGTAGATTTAATAGGATTTGAACAACGTTTATTATCTCGTTTTAAATGGGGACTATCTGCTGAATTGCAAGTTCCAGATTACGAAACAAAGATTTCTATTATTAAAACGTTTATTGCTAAGGATGGAGGCGTAAATAATTTTCCAACAGAAGTAATAAAATATATGGCAAGTAATATTAATTCTAATATTAGAGAATTAAAAGGTGCATATATATCTATTATTGCTCAAAGTACATTTAATAATAAAGAAATTACAATGGATCTTGCTAAGCAAACAGTTGACAAATACGTTAAAACTAATGCAAAGGAAATTACAGTTGAATATATCCAAAAGCTAGTTTGCGATCATTTTGGAATTTCAGTTGAATCTTGTAATTCTAAAACTAGGAAACGAGAAATTGTACAAGTAAGGCAATTAACTATGTATTTGTCTAAAAAGTACACAAAATCGTCATTGGCAACTATAGGTGAAATTTGTGGAAATAAAGATCATGCTACTGTTTTGTATGCTTGCAAGGCCATTGAAAACTTATTAGATACTGATAAAAATTTCAAAATACAAACTGAGCGTATTAAAAGTAAAATTACCTCTAATTAAATTTTACGTCTAATTATCTTATAATTAACTTATAATTAAGCAAGTATATGAGTATTTCTAAAGGAAAACTTTATCTGCTACCTTCGCTTATCGGTGATGCTGAAGCAGATAAATGTATTCCTTCATATAATAAAATTATCATTAATAAACTTAAATACTTTATTGTGGAACAGCAAAGATCTGCCTACGGTATTTTACGAAGTATAGGTTTTGCTGAAAAATTTGATGATATAGTTTTTTTGGAATTAAATGAACATACCTCTAAAGAGGAATACAAACACTATTTAAAGCCTGCTTTAAATGGTAATGATATGGGGCTCTTAAGTGAAGCCGGATTACCATGTATTGCAGATCCTGGAGAAGTGATAGTTAAAGCAGCTCATCTAAATAATATTCAAGTAATACCGCTATCAGGTGAAAGTTCAATTCTTACAGCTTTAATATCTTCCGGTTTGAATGCGGAAAGTTTTGCTTTCAATGGATACCTACCTATTCCGGATAAAGAAAGAAATGCAAAAATTAGACTGCTAGAGAAATTATCATATGAATTAAATCAAACACAAATTTTTATAGAAACTCCATATCGGAATTTAAAACTATTTAAAAGTTTAATCAAAACATGCAATCCGGACACCTTAATTTCTATAGCATGTAATATTAAATGTAAAGATGAATTAATAAAAATGAAGCCTGTTTATCAATGGAATTCATTACCTTTGCCTGATATACATAAAAAACCTTCAGTTTTTTGCATGAAATATAACGGTCCAAATTCGTTTATTTATTAAATTTATATATAAAACCGGTACTACAATAGAATTTAATGATATGAAAAAGAAATTGAAATTATTAGTATTAATAGTTTTATTAATACCTTTTATTTTTACTAGTTGTAATAAAAACAAAGAAAAAAAAGCAAAATATGTCTTTCTTATGATTGGAGATGGTATGGGATTATCACAATCTCTACTTGCAGAAAATTATCTTGATGCAATATCAAAAGACACTTCATCAATTCATCTGGATTTCTTAAAAATGCCTATTAGCGGATATGCATCTACTCACTCCGCAAATAGTTTAATTACTTGCTCAGCTGCTTCAGGAACAGCATTAGCCACCGGCTTTAAAACTAATAATGGAATGTTAGGAGTTAAACCTGATACTACTAATTTGACAGCAATTTCTAAAACTTTACATAATAATGGTTACTTAGTGGGAATAATTACTAATGTATCATTGGATCATGCTACGCCCGGTGCTTTTTATGCTAACTCTTCATCAAGAAGTAATTACGATCATATAGCAAAACAAATTAGCGACTCTGAATTTGAATATTTTGGCGGTGGATATTTCTTAGGTACTTTATTTGATAGTACTGTTTCGGATTATTTAAAATCTAAGAATTATTCATTAGTAAATAATATTGATCAAATTAAGAAGCATAATTTAGAAGATAGTAAACTTATAGCATATAGTAACATAGTTGGTAAAAGTATGGATATTCCATACGTAATAGATATGCCAAATCATAGCATGAATCTACCCTATTTTGTTAAAAAAGGTATAGACTTATTTGAACCTTCAGGCAAAAACTTTTTTATGATGATAGAAGGTGGTAAAATTGATTGGGCATGCCATAGCAATGATGCTGCCACTACTATTCACGAAGTAATATCATTTAACGAAGCCTATAAATATGTTTATGATTTCTATCAACGTCATCCTGACGAAACTCTAATAATAATGACAGCTGATCACGAAACAGGCGGTCTTGCATTAGGAAAATCAGAAATGGGATATTCCTTAAAACCTCAATTATTACAATATCAAAAAATATCTGAATGGGAATTTAATTTTCTTGCTGATTCATTGATTAAAGAAAAGGTAGATCTTAACACTATGTATCAATATATTGAAAATTTATTTGGTTTTAATAATGGTGTTGAAGAACTTTATCTAACTAAAAACGATTCTCTTAGAATCAATAATTTATATAACCACAAAATAAAATTAGAACTTAGTGATGATATTAATCTAAAATATGATGATAAAAACAATAATACTATTGCATCGTTATGCGTCCAAATCTTAGCAGAAAAAGCAGGGATAGGATGGACTACAGAAGCGCATAGCGGTATTGCCGTGCCAGTAAGAGCTATTGGTTGTGGAGCAGAAAATTTTAACGGATATATAGACAATACTGATATTCCAAAATTTATTATGCATATTGCCAAATAATAGCATATTATTTATTATATTTGCACAAAATACAATAATTTAAGTATTATGGGCAAAAATTTAATAGACAGATATGTTTGGCTAATAGAAGTTGTAAATCAAGCAGGTAACAAAGGTATTACTTTTAAAGAGATAAATAAAAAATGGCATAGATGCCCTTTATCAAATAAACAAGATTATCCTTTAAGAACATTCCATAATCACCGAAACGAGATTAAAGATATATTTCAAATAGAGATTGCATGTAATTTAGAAACTAATACTTATTATATTGCACCTCCAAAACGTAAACAATTAGTTGCAATTAATAATTTCTTATTATTTGCAATCTCCGTTAACAATATTTTAAAGCTCCATCCAGGTCTTTCCAAAAGAATTATCTTAGACGATATTGTATCATTTAATTATTCAAACATATATACACTTGTTAATGCCATAGAAAAAAATAAAAAAGTAAACTTCACAATTATAGAAAAAACAGACACATCTAATGAGTTTGAATTTGATCTTGTAAATGAATTTATTAATTGTGAACCTTATTTTGTAAGATGTATTAACAATACATTCTTCCTAACCTGTTTATATAATGGCAAAATTCAAACTTTTAATGTAGCAAATTTTGCTAATATAGAAATATCTGAAGAATCGTTTAAAATAGATAAAAATTTTGACATATCGGATTATATATCTCAAAACGCTCATGAATATTTTGTGAATGAAGATGAAGAAAACGAAGAAACCAGAAAAAAACGATTGGAAGAAAAAAAATTAGAAGAAAACATATTTAAATTAGGTGAATATTCGCTACCTGCAAAAGATCTATCAGGAAAAGATAATAAGAAAACTTCTGAGAAAAACGAAAAAATTGAAATCCACTTAAATATTAAAGAACCTTATAGAAGTTTTTTTAAAGAAACGCCTCTTCATACTAGTCAGGAAGTAATAGCAAATACTCGATCCTCTACTCTATTCTCTTACTACGTAACAGAAGACGAACAACTTTATTCCATATTAAAATTTTTAGGTGATAAAGCAGAAATTATTGCTCCTTCGAGTTTAAGAAGATATATGCAAAATGAATTTAGTAAAGCAAAAATTGCATATTCAAATAATAAAAATAATAATATTAATACCAATAACCCTCCAAAAGGTACAATGATAGAGCTGTTTTAATCGTAATTACAAAAAATTAATTTATTCTGAGAATACAAAAAAAACAAGCAGCTTTATACTGCTTGTTTTTTTATTATTCAATTTATTTTTATATCTTTTTTATAGCTTTCCAAGCTGATTATTAAAAAATGAAATTTTCTAATTTCGACGAGTTTTTTTCGCATTTTTTTGACTTTTTTCATCAAAAAAATCATTTTTTTAGACATTTTTTTCGAAAAAATTGGAAATTTTAGAAAAATATTTGAAGAAAAATTTTTTTGAGGATTTTTTTTGCTGTTTTGGGTATACGGAGGGCTGTATGTTAAAAAATACATACTGAGTTCTCACTGACAATAAGTTCTCTTTTCCCGGAGATAGGGCCGATATCAACTACTCTATCGAGTAATTGATATCGTATAAATCTTTGCGTTCATGCAAATAGATAAAATTCTTTTTGCTGCCAAAGATTCTTTCAAAATCAAAAAAAGTACCTTTTAAACTTTCGATATAATTATCGTCTAAAAATCTGCTGTAATAGCACCATTCATAGGTTTTATAGCTAAGTCTGGGGTTATGGTGCGTGACGTTCCGATTTACATAAACGATGCAATCACGTAAATACTGTAAGTCATGCAACCAGATCCTCTTAAAGCTTTTCCTAAATAAACTTCCTGTGCGTTTATATTTTAGATTAAAGAAAATTGCAAAACTCATAAAAAACCTACGGAATAATTCACTTACAACTCTACTTGCAATGTACTCTTCATCTTCACTATCAAGACGTTCCACGAAATCTTGTAGTAATTCATCTTCATCTACTTTGGCTAAAATCTCCTCCACGGATTTTACCTGAATTACTAGATGGAAGTGATTCTTTTGCAATGAGATTGTGTAAAAGTTGACTACATCTTGCATATAGCCATATAAATACACCTCAAATCTGATTCGATCATCTCTTCTTTTGAAGATATTTTCGCCGTTATTTCCCTGATTATAAACATGATAATCATAACCCGGCTTCATTAATTGACAATATTTATTATTGTTTGCCATAATAAAAAATTTAAGATTAATAATTAAATTAGCACTCAATCATTAATCTTTAGATGGCTAAATTGTCAATTCCTTTTAACAAATATTAACATAAAATTGTAGCTTGGAAAGCTGTAGAAAAAGTAATATCTGAGAAAACAAAAAAAAACCAAGCAACTTTATCCTGCTTGGTTTTTTTATTATTCAATTTGTAACGCTTTTTTGAACGATATATTTATCGGAATACCTGAAGGCCCCACAGCCGTAGTTACAGTAATTGCAGATATTGCATCTATAAGTTCATTAATAAGGCTTTTAAGCGATTGTTCCTTATTCTGTATACTATATTTACCATCAATCGCTGAACACACATCACCTTCAGATCTAAAATCCACCTTCTCTATAGTAGAATACATGGAAACATAATATAATATACCATCTATAGAACTTATTATAACATAGCTTCCAACCCTTGGGGTAACAATTATACCTTCATCATCGGCAGAAGCAGCGTTCAAACGCACATCTTCTATTATATACTCAGTCTCTTATGTGCTTCAACTGAACATGTTGCTCCATTCTACTTCTACTACCTGACATGGTATGTTAATTTGTTCAGGTTTACCTATTATTTCTCTTAAGGCATTTTTACTTTTTGACTATGCAGCCGTTCACTCCTTTAATTTATTTCCCAGTTTAATATCTTGCCTGTATCCTTCTTTTGAAAACTTATATGTAACACTTTGAACTTCGAATTTTTTATCATTGAATTCTGGACGATCTTTGTCGTATAGTCTTACTATATCGCACTTGCGCACAATAGGAACACCAAAGGCTATAAACGAACCCTCTAATTTATCTACTTTATAATCATTTAAAATCTTCTTAGCTCTTTGCCGAAGTTCTGATTCTGTCTCATAACCTGGCAAATAATACGTTCTTATGTTTTCCTTACAACCTTCCGGCTCTATTACTTCCAATTTTGTATTGTCCTTTTTTATACAAACTGCCTTAATACATATTTTTATATCTTCTGCATAAATGTATTTGAGAGTATTACTAATAATATTGTTTCCCGGTGAAAACTTAATCTCTTTTGTAAGTTCTGAAAGTGTTGCAACAGAGCTTGTGCAATACAATTGATCTCCATAATAAAAGATTTTTAAAAACTCGTATTTCCCCTTTAAATAGTCAAGAAACTGTGCAACAGACACGTCTTTATCCACTTTTATTGAGCCAAGTGGTGATATTTCTTCTGGTATAATAATATCTACGCCACACTCTTTTAAATACTGTTTAATATTAAAGTTTTTAAAAATACCAGGTTTGGCTTGTACTTGTTTTAATTGACACATTGGATCTTGACATTCTAAGATTAATACCTTGTCATTAACAATACTTGTGATGTAGCCTTTAAATATTGTCTCTAAACCATATTTTAAGTTTTTCTTTTCATATCCGGCCTTTATTTGTATCTTATCCCCACGGCTAATAAATTCATTTAATTTACGACCTTTAAATGACATCTTTCGTGGTACCTTAATAATTGCCTTATCCGTAAGTATTTTTACAGAAGTGTTTATAATTATCTCATCAACATAATTAAATGTAATTATTTTGCCACTTTTGCATGATATTTGTATATTACATTTTAGAGCTAACATGTTAAATTACCTTATTATGAAACGTTTTATTTTATTTTTAACAACTCTTATTTTACTTCCAATAGCTTTACAAGCACAGATTTCAGATACCATTGAGGATAATTCTGGTTTTGTCTGGGATTCCTTAAAGGTTGAAGATGGCGTTATAAAGCGATATGGTAAATTTGATGGGGAACCTATCATTGAAATCGTCGAACCTAATAGCTTTCGTAATAAAAGCAATAATGAAGAACCCATAGAAATCAAATCAGATGGACCACGACCGGACTTAGACCTTGAATACTGTACATATAAAGGAATACCACTAAAAGGCAGAGTTAAAATAGTTGAAAGTAATGCGGATTTTAGAGTTCGTTTCGTGCAATATAGATCTTTAGCAGACATTATTGTTAAAACTCCTTTATTTGTAGTTAGCTCCGATCCATGTTGTTCATGGCAATTTGTTACAAGTAATGCTGATTTTACTGTTAAAATAGACAACAACTTTCCTGATTTAAATGTATATGTAAATGATTCTAACATTGATTATTACGAAAAATATAAAGATTATTGATTATCCATTATTAAAAACTCATAATCCATATCACTTTTAAAATTTAATGTAAACGGCATTAAGTTATAATGACTTTTAATGCTTTGATTAAAAATAGCATTTTCTAATGCAATCTTAGTAATTCCAAAGCAGTTTAAGTATGCACTTGATACATCTAAACTATCTTCTTCATTGAAGATATCATTTAACTTCTTTAACTCTTCATATGGGAATATTCCACGTTCTCCTATTATGTTACCTTTAATTGTAACTTTATAATCTTTTTGCTGTATAAATTCTTTAATTTCACCATGCCTGTTTACCAGTTGTGAGTTTACAATTTCGTTTTCTTTAGTTACATCAATTTTTACGTCAAAAAATTCAATAGTATCGTTGTTTTTATTGCGTAATATTACGTTGTTCTTTGGGATACTCATAATATGTTGCGGGTATCCCGATACTGTTGGTACACGTAAGTTTGCTCTGTCAAAAGTATGTATATCTATGGTTTGGTCACCTGTTGTTATTCTTATCATCTTAATACTATTTATTCTACTACATAATTTGCATCGTTGACTATTTGCATTAACGCATTACTTAACTTTGACATAAAATCATCAGCAGAAGCAGGATCATCTTGTGATGACGAGAATATGTTTGTGTTGGCCCCAATAAGGGATTCAATGTTTATGTTTACATTCTTGATCTGCTTTCCTCCCGATGTTATTTCAAAACCCGATTCTGCAAGATTATTGCTAATCCCATAATCGCTTTCAAAGCTTGTTGCTAATTCCGGAATTGCCCCTATATTATCTAAAGTATCTAATACATTTAATGGTTGATCTTCTTGAGTGTTATTGTTGTTGTTCTTCTTGTTCCAGCTTTCTGAACCCTTTGCAGCTCCAGTTGTATAGAGTTCTACTGTTTTACCGGTCATCTTATTCCATAGCTTAATGACCGGATTAAACAGCCTACCCATAAATTGTGAGATATTGTTGAATATGGCTTTTATATAATCCCATAGGGAATCGAAGAACTTAACTACCGGAGCAAAAACACGTTTTAAAAAGCCTGTTAGGTTTCTTAGTTTTTCACCAATCCAATTAAACATTCTTACAAAGAAGTCTTTGATTTTCTTGATGAAACCTACAATAGCATTAAACACTGTTTTAAATACATTTAATAGGTTTTTTAATCCCTCTATAAAGTTGTTAAATATCTTTTTCCCCAATTGTAGCATAAATTGCCCAATCCCCTTTATAACTTCCCATATACCAAATACTATCTTTCTAAATCCCTCGCTTTTGTTCCAAAGAATAGCCCCTAAAGCGACAACTGCAGCAATAATAGCAGCAATCCAGCCAATTATAGGAATATTCATAATTGCGACGGATATTTGTCGACATGTTGACTTAGCAGTAATTGCCAACCATTTAAAAAGCCCATCGGCACTTACAATCGACGCGCTTGCAAATGACATCGAACGTGTTATATTGCCAGCAACAGATCTTATCCCGCTCATAAGAGGCATAAGCTGAGCCAATGGTACTGCAGCTGATGCTAAGGTATTAACCCATATGCCAAGGTTACCCGTTGCATTAAAAAACGAAATTTTTAAGTCGTCAAAACGTGCCTGAACTCTCTTTTGCCTTTCAGCGTATGAGTCCATAATAATATCTGCTTGTTCAAACGCAGTATTAGTTCCTGTAATAGCCTTGGTATATTCATCTATTTTGGAAGTTCCTTGAACAAGTGCCATAGCAGCATTTGTGTTTTCTCTACCAAAGAGTTTGGCAAAAAGAGCGTCATCTTGCAGCACAGGCTTTAAGGTTTCTAACCTTTCTGACAAACTTTTACTTTTATCTGTCAAACTGCTCACACTAACTCCTGCTGCTGATAGTTCTTCAAGCACGTCTTTCGGTAAAAATCTACCTTTTGCAAGTGTATTGAGTACATTTCGCAGCGCAACGCCACCTTCAGCACCTTTCTTGCCGGCCTTATCCAACACCTGTATGGCTGCATTTGTCTCTTCAAATGCTACGTTAGCTGACTTAGCCGCCATTCCCGACTGTTCCAAAGCTGCCTTTATAGCTGGTAACTCTGCCGAGCCAGCTCTACCGGCAGCTGCCATTACATTCATCATATCAGCCATAACCTTAGATGCTTTAATAGGATCATCAAGGCTAATGCCGTATTGATTCATTGCGGTTGTCAGCACTTCAGCAGCTGCAACACTATCACCGCCCATTGTTTTACTTAATACAGCTATGTTGTCACCCATAGCTTTTAAAGCTTTAGGCGCTTTGGCGAGTTCTGGACTCAACTGTGACAACACCAGCTTATAACTCTCAACCGCTTGTGAAGCGTCAAGTCCCATTGCCTTAGCTGTATCACGAGCATAACTTTCTATAAGCTTAAGGTCATCTCCGGCAACATTAGCAATTGCTGACAAATCAGCAAGCGATGAGTTAAGAGCAACACCAGGCTGTATAGCACGATTGAAAGATTCAGACAGCCCCCTTATATTCTCAGATAATTGCTGGAAAAAAATTACTTTACCTTGAAATGAATCAAAAATGCTTGATGTGTCCTTAATGGCTCCACTAAGCACATTAGATGCCTGTGTTATATCAGACATTGCCTCACTGGCATTGCCCGACACGTTGAACACAATATTTACTCTGTTGTCATTCATTTTAGATTATTAGTATTATTCTCTTCCTTTCTTATTCGTGCTAATAGCTGTATCTGTAACGCCCATTGCTCATCTGTTAAATCTTCTGGGTTGTCGCATATATTAAAGTAACGTAACATAGCATTGAAATAAGCAATTGTATCATTATAGGCAATGTAGCGTGCAGCTGCTACAACTCCTTTAAATTTGCCGCCGCCACTTGCACAAGGCTATCAAGTTTTGATGATGCGCCTAAAAATTTAACATCGTCTGTCTTTATCTCTGGGTCGCCCCCGAGCCAACAGTTGTCAAGCATGATTTCAGCAAACTTTATTGGGTCAGACTGTCCTATAGCAGCGGCAGCTGATAATGTCTTTCTATCCGGACGTTTAAGATAACATATACTATCATCAACTTCTATAGCATATATTTTACCATGCATACTCTTCCATGTTTGTATCTGCTCATCTGATACTGTACCTATTAGCTTATCTTCTGTATTTATCATAATTATTGTGTTTTATTGTTATGTTTAATGCCATTCTATATGTGATGGTAAAATTTCAAATGTTTGTTCGTTTTTTGTATCCCCTTGAGAAATTTCCAGACCATCTCCTAGAAATTGACAATTGCGGATCTTATGTATAATTAATCTAGACCCGTTAATAGGAATAAAACAGACAACTATATCAAAAGGTTTAATGTCTTGTAACCTTCCAGTTAAACTCATGTGTCTTAACCTTTCGACAGTACTCCTAAGTAAGGTAATAGAACAAGTTGACTCTATGTTCCCATATCCTCGGGCAACAGGGTGTTGACCTAGACCATAAATGTTGTTCATTGTTTCCTTATCACTATATGTGATTTTGGTTATTCCTACTATTGGAAATCCACCAATATTTACTTCTAAATTAGCCCAACTTGGTTGGACTCCGTTGATTAACGGAATGCATCTTAAACCATTCATATTATTACAATTTTGTTGTATAGCCTATTTTAATATTTACTCTACGCATTACTCCAACGCCAACTTTCTTAATTACAACTTCAAGCTGTGACGTCGCAAGTACATTTTGTTCACGATCAATTTCGACCTTATAACCTGATAGTTCACCTGCTCTCTGCATGCTTTCAAGCGCTCTTCCTGCTGTTGTCTCAAGAAATGCTGCTGTTGTTGGCGACAACTTACCAGTATCAGAATCTACATATAACGGGCTGCCTAGATAAGGCAACATAAGTTGACGTACACCTCTACAGGCTTTATCGATCGTACGCACTGCTTCTATATACGCATAGTCGCTTGTCGGCTCATCGAGCGTAAAACTATCATTAAAATAGTTGTTAGCATCGCCCGGGAATGTTCTAACAAATATATACCTGTTATCATTAATTGCATTTAGTTTATTCATTGGAACGTCCTTTACAAGATCCCCTGAAATAAATCCGGGAGCCTTAAGCGATAATGGGAATTTTTCCACCCATGCAATGCTTTCATGTACTTGTGCCTTGCTTATTGCTCCAAGTGCTGCCCCTATACAGCCATAATGCCCATAACTTCCAAGATTAGTAAGCAACTCATTGTCCAAATCAGCGGCAATTAGTAATGACACATTACAATTGCCTTTAGAAATCAAGTTACCTTCTTCTGATTCAAAAAATGATAATGATATCATCTCTACTCCGGATTCACCTTCATATCTTGTGGAATTTTCACCGTTATATGTGCAAATAACACTAAGAGGTGTGTGTTCTGTTTCAAGCTCTGTAGCCGTTGTTTGTAGACTGGAAATATATGTAGCATCTATTTTTTTTACAAGCATTCCTGCCTGACGTATATTACCACCGGCATAGGTTTGCAAAGCTCTTAAATAAGAACCATTAGCAATTTTAGTATCTGTGTTAAGCATTAAGTATAAAACTCCTTCAGGATTAATTCTAAAAAACTCGCTAACATGATAGACAATAGCATTACATGCAACTTCTTCATCAGATAAAGAGGTTTTATCTTTACCAAGTTTTGTTGCTGTAATACCAAAATCAGTTAGTTGTTCCGGATATTTTATTCTTGCTATTAATGCATAACCATCTTCTATTGTAACTGTATCGAAGTGTTCTGTTAGTGAACTTTCCAGTGGTTGTAAGCCAGGTACATCTAATATTAATCCACTTATTACATCTTCATTAGCGGCAGGCCTGCCTATGCCGCCATGTGTTTTCTTAAATATTATATCATTTAGTGCCATCGTCTTTATTTTTAGGTTTATTATTGATTGTTTTTGTTTCTTTTACTTCCTTTTTTGATTTTTTTAAATGGTCTCTTGCTTTTTTTGTAGTGTTAAAATACCACCCATCTCTGGTTTTCCATTTACCCTTTGTAGGATCATAAGTTATATCTTTCATATTTTTATTATTTTAAATATCATTATTCCAATTACTATTGCTATTACATAGATTACTATCTTATCGTACACTTTTAGTCTTTTTGGCTTTGTAATTATTGGTATTTGCTGTTTTATTATTGTATCTGTAGTTCTGATAAAAACCGTATCATACTGCGTTTTAAATAATACTTTTACTTTATTACTATCTTGTTTTAAGTTTGTTGATACGTTCTTTGTTGAAATACTTTCATAATCCCTTATAATAGGATTATTAAAGCTATCACAGTCCACTGTAAAACTTACAAATGATGAATCCGGCTCTATAATTATTGGTACTGTTTTTTGACGCACAAGTAGTGTTGAATACGTTGGTATTTGTTTTGGTGAACAAGCTACAAGCATGAAGCTAACAATCAATATTATGTTCTTTAAGCATCTTTTCATATTTCGCTATTTTTTTTTCATATTGAATTGCTTTTTTTTGAAAGACTGTTAACGCATTAACTTGAATTTGCAAACTTTCAACTCTTTTGTTTAGTTCTTCGATCTGCAAAGCATCTTCTTTTCTCTCACATAACAACTTGTCAATTCGCTCTTCAAGAGATGTTACAATGTTTCTCCAAGTGTCTGTTGCAGCATTAATGTCATCTATATTCTGACGACGTCTTCCAAATAGCCATCCGGCAAATCCTCCGCTAATTGCTGTTATTACAGATATTAATATAGTAACTACTGTGTCTATCATATAACTTTTTATTTTTTTATTTTATATTGTAAAAGGAAACCACTCTTTACATCCGTCATGACTGCCTTCACCCCATTTTCAACAAAAGACATCGCAGCCACTATATCTATTATCTTATCTCCATCTGAAAGTGTTAGAACCTCTGTCCTTGCAACCTTTGACATCCGTTCAACCGTGCATATGTATGCATTTGTATTGTTTTCACAAGCAGGTGCCCATTTTCTAATAATTTTCTCAATAGTATTATCTTTTCTACTAATATATGTCCCGAGTATTACAAATGCTGCTCTATAACCGTATTCCATGCTTATAAACGTCTTAAATTGCTTATCGTTACCTTTTATCTCACCTTGAAATCTTTGCCCATTGTGGCGAATATTTAGCGGATTCTTATTTCTTAAACCTCGTGGTAGCATAACGTTCTTTTGTGTTTTTATATTATAAAAAGCCAAATAACGGCTACTCAACAACTATCACCTTGCTTTCACCGTTATCGGCTAGTATTAACTAAAAAAATAAAACTATAAAAAAACTATTTTATGTCATAAACCTCAATCTTGTCAGAATTCAATTTGCATGCATGTGTCCTTGCATCTTCTATAGATGCAAAGCCCATTTTATCTGCGGTTACGTACAGCCTACTTGTAACAACTGACTTAAGACTACAACCTAATAATTTCTCAAGTTGCTTTACTGTCTTTGTCACAACTACTGATTCTTCTGTATCAGTCCCTTGCTCTCCAGTTGTCGCCGTTTCTCCTCTCGTATCCACAGTGGAATCTTCGGATTGTTGAGTGTCCTGATTGCCTCCTTTGATACTTTCATCTGTAGCTTCTTCAAATCCCTCTGCAATTTGCGCCTCTGTTGCCTCGTTAGCTGGCTTGATTGCTTTTTCGTTGTTCTTTTGCTTTGCCATAACATAACCTCCTAATTAAACAGCTTTAGCACTATATATAGATGCTATACCCTCATTTCGAAATGGTTGTGCAACAAATCTCATTTGGAATCCAATAAGCCATCCTCTATAGTCTGCCCAGCGTTTTTCAGGCTCGCCCTCTATACTACCCATTGCACGCATAACTTCTGTGTTTAAGAATGCTATGGATGATGGTTGCCCTGTTATTGCTCCATATGGATTCTTTGTTCCACTTTCGCTGTATGTTGGTGTGCCATTAAAGGTATATACCTTAAAACCAGCCAAACGGTTTGTCTCCATCATGCGATTATATCTGTTAACATCCTCTTTTAGCAAATCTTCTTCATGCTCGGGTGATAATAATATAACTCTACCTGTGAGTGGATAATTTAGCTTGTTAAAAGCCGTCCTTAATTTTAATATATCACTATATGTTAAGGCTTTATTCCCGTCACCTCTGTCTTCACCTGTTGTGGCAAGAACAGGAGTTTTAGCTGTATGTGATGTCGGAGCTATATTATACGCAGCAGATAGAGCTGCTTTTGTTCGAAGCGCATTAGCATGCTGTGTAACAACACTTTGACACTTATCGTACGCTGTTTCAAGTTCCTCCACATTAGTGACATGGGTTGGTTCCGTGTCGAATGTCGCCAAGGGAATAGATACACCTGAATCTGTACGTTGTGTTGGCGTCATAGGCCATGTTGTATTATCTTTTACAACCCCAGGATCAGCGCCAATTTGAGATAAGTTAATGGTATTAGCATCTACCATGTGATCCATACTTGTAAGCTCATTAAGCCAAGATCCTTCCGGATAGAATAACGCAAGAATTATACTTGCAAAAATTTGTTTTAACATATGTTTCCTCCTTACTTATTAATTTAACGTCTCTTTTAATCTTTCAAACTCGCTTGGATTTTCAGCTTTAAGTCGCTTAAGGCCTTCTGAATCTTTCTTCATCCAGTCGATATACGTCCAATCCTCTCTACCTGCCGTTGATAGTGTCGTTGGGTTGTTTACCATTGCACTAAGTGACGGCTTCTTATCTACAGCTTTATTATCAAGCAAATTTTTTACTGTGTCATAATCCTTTTGAGCTAACATTTTGTAGCTCTCTTTTTCTTTGTCGTTTATCTTGCCAAGCCTTACAGCCGATTCAAGCATAGAATCTATTGCCGCATCATTGGCTTTGTTTAGCGAGTTTTCCAACTCTTCAACTCGTGCCTTAAGAGTGCTTATCTCTTTGTCTTTGGCATCAAGTGTAACATCTTGTTTTTTTTCTTCTGTTTTGTCCATTTTTTTTATTTTATCATCGTTATAAAATTGTAGTTTCAACTGCTCAAATGTTAAGCGGTTGCGTTGCTCATCATACAGAACTACAGCTGAACTATCGGCAGGTATGGTGACAAAAGAAGCTTCCAATAGCTCTGACTTTGTCACAACATCATAATTGTTATTATGCTTTATCTCTTGTACTATAATACCAACAGAGCAACCCTTTAAGAAACCCCTTTTAACTTTGCCGGCAGTTTTAACAGCAAGCTCATCATCACTGTCAAAGACTGCATTAGCAGTAAGTTTATTATCCGTTATAGCTAAATCTTCCCAACGACCAATAAGGTTGTCAGGGTCATGTTGTAACAGCATTACAGGATTCTTTTTAAATCGTTTGAGATCCAACCCTTCGAGGTTTATTTTGAAGCCATATGAGTTAACATTATGGCTGTCAATCAATACTACTTTTACTTTATCTAATTTAGATTCTCCCATCTTGTTTGTTTATTTGTTCTGATATAAATAAGTCTTGATAATAGTTAATTGTTTTTAAAAGTTCTGGCGTGATATCTTTATCATAAGTCATGCGCTCCTCAAGCCAGCAATTAAGTGCAGTAAACACTTCTATTGAATCAATGACGTTTGCTTTCTTATCAATTCGCTCTATGGCTGCAGCAAGCTTGCTTATCTGATCAACAATTTTACCTACATCCTTAAGCTCAACATCCTCGTTGTTAAGCTTGTCAAGGAGTTTGCTAATTAGCATTAGGTTCTTATTAACTATTTCCGGACGTGTTACATTAATGCCCGCACGTCTAACCTTCCATGCTCCCTGATTAGCCCATCGGCTAACAGTCACCTCACTAACGCCCACCTTTGTAGATATAACTTTTTGTGTTTCTCCTCCCATGAAATACAAGCGGGCAAGCTCCTTTTTTTGTTCCAAGTCTTTTTTCTTAGCCATATCTAATTGATTTACCGCAAATAAATAACTTTTATTTACCACGTGCAAATATTTTACTCAAAATGAGTAAAATATTTTTATTTCAGGCCTTTATTGTTTTGTTTTGCACAAAAAAGGCATGGATATTAAAAGGACGGAGCAGTATAAGCAGTGGCTCCGAGATCATGAACGAATTCAAAAAAGCAATGATGCTATATTGGAAAATCCAAGGTTGCAACAAGCTCGGATCAAAAGTGCGCAAAAAGATTACAATTTTTTTGTGCAAACATATTTTGCAGACATTGCAAGAAGCCCATGTGCTAAGTTCCAGATAGATGCTGCTAAATATATTATTAACAATCCCAATGCAAGAGCTGTATTTGAATGGGCAAGAGGTCACGCAAAATCTACCCATATGGGGGTTATTGTGCCTTTGTGGCTTAAAATTCAACCTACAAGACAATTTAACACAATGGTTCTTGTAGGTAAAAGCGAAGATTCTGCAATCAATCTACTTGCAGACTTACAAGAGCAGCTGGCATACAACGATCTGTATATCCATGACTTTGGGCATCAGATAAAGACAGGAAATTGGGCAGAGGGTAAGTTTTCAACTATAGACAAGTATAATTTTGCTGCTTTGGGAAGAGGGCAATCGCCCAGAGGTTTAAAAAAGAGTGGCTATCATCCGGATTATATTGTAGTTGATGATATCGACGATGATGAAATGGTGAGGAATCCTAAGCGCGTAAGCAATACCATAGAATGGGTATTGACTGCACTATTTGGGACCATGGATATAGGGAGAGGACGCTTTATAATAGTAGGCAACAGAATTGCAAAAACAAGCGTACTGTCGGAATTGGCTAAACGTCCAACTGTACATCACACTGTAGTTAATATCTTAGATAAAAAAGGCAAACCTACGTGGAGCCAAAATTATTCGGAACATGAAGTAAAAGAACTTCGTGTAATGATGGGAGAGCGTAACTTCCAAAAGGAGTATATGAATAATCCTATGACAGAAGGCGCTGTGTTTTCTGCAAAATATATTCAATATATTAAGCCTTTACCATTGAAAGAATATAGACAATTAATCTGTTACACCGATCCATCGTTTAAGAACTCTTCAAATGCTGATTATAAAGCGACTGTTTTGGTTGGAAAAACTCCAACAGGCGTATTTCATGTGCTAAAAGTATATGCAGACCAAACAAGCGTATCTAACATGATAGCTTGGCATTACGATATTGTAAACTATGTTGCAGGGAGAGTTCCGGTACTGTATTACATGGAGGCAAATTTCATGCAGGATTTGATGCTTGACGAGTTTAGACAATTCGGTAACACACTTGGCTATCAAGTGCCTATAATAGGTGATAATCGCAAGAAACCGGACAAATTCGCAAGAATAGAAGCTCTTCAACCGCTTTTTGAAAGAGGTTTAATTGCTTTTAACATTTACGAAAAAGACACACTCGGAATGCTAAACCTACAAGAACAGCTATTACTCTTTGAAAGAGGATCTAAATCTCATGATGACGCACCGGATGCTCTTGAAGGAGCTATATGGCTATTGTCACAACGCTCAAGGGCAACAAATGCAAGATATATTATACAACATCGACCATCAAGGAGATGGTAACTAAAGAAAGGAGAATATATATGTTTATTGACATAGAAGAAATGAAGTCTGTTTTATATAAATACCAAATGGATGAAATCGCAGAAAATGACGATTCTATAATTCAGGAAGCTATACTCGCTGCAGTTGCTGAAGTTAGAGCTTACCTTGAAGCTGCCAACGCTCGACGAGAGACTGCTAACTTAACACAACAACAGTATGCAAATTGGAAGTTGTATGACACTGATGCAATTTTTAATGCAACCGGAGATGACCGTAATGATTTTTTGGTACGGCTTGTTAAAAGAGTAGCTGTATATAACATATGTGAACTGTCTAACGTGGACATAATATATGATCATGTACAACAACGTTATGAGGGAACTATATCCACTCTTGAAAAAATTGCCGGTATTGGGCAATATGCAAATAGCCGCATAATTATTAATGAATTACCATCACCTGCAACACCGCCATCTAACGATGAAAATCAAAATACAAAACCATTCAGAATGGTAAGCCGTGTAAAATTTAATCATGAATAATGAATATTGAGTAAATTATGAGTACAGAAAAGAAAACATATAGAGCTAAATCACCAACTATAGCACCACGCATTGTCAAGAAATCAATATCACAAGCATGGCGTGATATTATTGATTGGAGAAACGCTAAACGGTTGGCACAACAAGCTATGAATCCTAAATTCTACTTGTTACAAAACCTATTCGATGACTTAGCTGACGACGCTTTGTTAACATCGCAGATAAACAACAGACATGAGCAGACTATATCAGCTCAATTTGAGCTTGTAAGCCCGGATGGTAAAGTTGACGATAAACTTACAGCTACCTTACAAGAACTTGAATTAATGCCTGATTTATTAAAAGCTATATTAGACAGTGAGCTATACGGTTATACTCTTATAGAGTTATCTGTAGAGGACGCTATAAAGACATTGCAGGTCATTAGTCGTCAGAATATTGACCCTGTAAACGGCAGGGTATATCCGGATGCATATCAACCTGCCTTTATTCCCTACAGAGAGACGGATGAATATGGTAAATGGCTACTTGAGTTTAACTCTTCATCACTTGGAATGCTGAACAAGACAGTGCCACATATACTGTTTAAGAAATTTGCACAATCTTGTTGGTCTGAATTATGTGAAATCTATGGAATACCACCTAGATATGTAAAGACAAACACACAAGATGAACGCATGTTAAGTAGAGCAGAAGATATGTTAAGGGAAATGGGAGCAGCAGCTGCCTTTGTGATAGATACTACAGAGGAATTCCAATTCGCACAAGGAGTTACAACTAACGGTGATGTTTATTCTAACTTAATAAGACTATGCAATAACGAGATTAGCTTGCTTATTTCAGGTGCTGTGCTTGGACAAGATACCCAGCATGGGAATTATTCCAAAGAAGAGACAGCAATGTCCATATTAGACAGATTAATTGCTTCAGATAAGCGAATGTGTGAATCATACATGAATAGCATTGTATTGCCGGCTTTTATTAGTATTGGATGGCTACCCGCTACAACCTCTCGCTTTAGATTCTCTGCTGTTGAGGATAATGAAAAAACATGGGCATTAATTAAGGACTTATTGCCATATAAAGACATAGACAATCAGTGGTTAACAGAAAAATTCGGAATACCGGTATCTGATAAGACATATGACAATAATAGTCTTTCTTTAGATAACAAAGAGCTCGATTTTTTCTTGTAAGGGCGGCGAATAGTCGCCCGGAAAAATTACAAGTTGTGCTTTTAGATGCACAACTCAACAAAGACTATTTTTATAACAGTAAAGACCATCTAAAACACGAGTTAGACCTCTTTTTGGAACAGGGTGCAAAGCATTATACTTTGTTATCAAATAAGGCAGAAGATAACGTTATCGAAGAAATTAAGGCTAATAAAGATGTAATAATAAACGCTACACTTTATAATCATTATGCTGACAATCTAAGAAAAGCCATTGACAGTGTGTTTAGACATGATGATTATAGTAACATATTGCCGTATAGATTAAAAGGTAACTTGTCACAATTTGCAGCTTATAAAGCATACCACGCAACACAGCAGATACTTACTGCAGATGATGATAATGCTCGAAAGGTTTTGCATAAATTCAATAGATATCAAGCTGCAGAATACAATACAGCTGTAGCAAGGAGTAGAACAGCTAAACAATTCACCGAATTTAATCAATCTGATCATAAACGGCTATTTCCTAACTTACGTTGGTTGCCAAGCAGAAGCGCTAACATTCGCCAAGAACATGCAGCGTTCTATAATCGTGTTTGGTCGAAAGATGACCCTTTTTGGAACTCGAATCAGCCAGGATGCTTGTGGAATTGTAAGTGTGATTGGCAGGAAACAAATGACCCTGTAACAGATGGTAATCCGGCAACCAAGATACACGCAAAAGGATTAGATGGGAATCCAGCTGTGACAGGTGAAATATACTCTGATGAATCCACATATATAGCACAAGCACCTAAAGGTGAAGATATTAATAAAAATATTACTAAGGTTATAAGGGATATTACTCAAGATTGGTTGTTTTCAAGACGAGATTTATATACATTTAAGCACCCATCTATAGATGACGATATAAAGCTATCAGGGAAAGGAATTAAAAAACTATGTAGTAGTTTTCAAGCGGAACATTTTACAAGATTTGAGCTTATAAAAGACATAGACAACATTATAAAAGAATCGGAATATATAGGATATAATACATACAAAAAAAGAAATTCATATTATTTTAAAACTAAAATAGCTATGTATGACAATCTTGCAAAAAAAGATGTTATTTACTATGCTATTGTATTGAAAGATATTAATGGCTTTTGGATATACACACTAACACCTAATTTAGGAAAGAATTTAAAAAAATAGTAATTATTAAAATTAGGAGACACATTGGCCACACAATCCAAGGTTCTAATTTCAACAATTACTATTTCATTGCAAATATAACAATCTTTTTTAAATAAACAAGAAAAAAACAAAAAAAATTATGTTTTTTTCAAAAAATTATATATATTTGCATGAAATTATTCTGAAAACCGCTGTTGTGAATTGCTTTCAATAATTTGTATCTTTTTTTTATTCCAATCTGATTACTCCAATAACTATTGCAAGTGAGCGGATATCCTTTTTATGAATTTCAAAAGGGGCGTAACTTTTATTGTCTGAAATAATTAACAAGCAATCTTCTTTATCTGACTTCGCAACACGCTTGATCAATGCTCCTTGGATTGTGTCAAGAACATAGACCCTGTTCCATTGAAAGAAAGTATCCAAGGGGAGTTTTTTGCAAGCCACAATATCACCTGAATTATATTTTGGATACATGGATGAACCACGTACAGCAATAAGAAACTCTGCATCTTTGAAAACGGGTACAACGAATCTTTCGCATTCATATTCCAAAACACTACTTTCACCTTCGCCAAACCCAGCCATGGCATCAATAGGAATAAGAGGAATACCTCCGGTTTCTACCTTTATAGCATAATTATTTGATTCATTGCTATAATTATCTTTTAACATATTGCCTTTTCCGGTAATGAGCCAGTCGACAGAAATATCTTCAAACTTATTTGTAATGTCTAATATTATTTCATATGATGGACTTGTATTATCTTTCTTTAATCTATTAATTTTTTCAGATGAATTGTAATTTAAATAGTCTAAAGCAAAAGAATTAATACTTCTAATATTATAGTAATCAATTATTTGTAAAATTCTTTCAAAAAAGTTTGAATTTTTCTTGTTTTTTTTTTGCATATTTCAAATAAGTTTGTATAGTTACAAAATTAAACCGCTTCAAAGGTAGTAAATAAATTAAATTTTTAACTAAAAAAAGTATATAAATGGAAAAAAAACGAATTATTGTAGAACTTGGAGAAAAAAAACACTTGCTATATTAAGATTATACTTAATAGATCTTGACGAATCTCTTAATCTTAACAAGGGATTATCAAAAGAACTTATAGATAAAATCTCAATTAAGATATTAGAGATGTATCCAAGATTAACACTTGCAGATGTATATCGTTTCAATGGTTTTCCCTTCTCCTCGTCATCGATTTCCGTGGAGAAAAACCCTTCATCCAGCTCAATTACGCCTGATAATTCGTATAAATCATCCCGTTCGCCCATAATGGCACGGAGTTTATGATTTAACGCCCAGATTGGCTCATAGCGCTTGTGTCCTAATTGACGTTGGAGTTCTTTTGATGAAAACGCTTTTTTTGTACTTGTAACCAAATGAATAGCTATAAACCAGTAACGAAAAGGAAGTTTGGAACCATGCATTACTGTATTGGCGCGAAGACTTTGTCGCTTCCCACATTTTTTGCATTGATAGTTTTCTTTGTCTTTCTTCCAGTAATGTTCTCTGTGACCGCACTGGGGACAGACAACGCCTTGATTATCTCGGTACTCCTTAAACTTGCGACGACAGCTTGCCTCGTCAGGATATTGTTCTACAAAATTTAATAAATTCATAACCCAAAATTTTTATTACACAAAGATAATCATTTTGGGCGAAATAACGGATACTCATTTTTACTTTTATTGGTGACATTGAAGTTGCACAAGAAGTTAGTAGTACTAACACTAAAAGAATTGCATTGAGTTTTAATGATTTTTTCATTTTTGATTGGTTTATTTTATAAGTCGTCTATTGCTTTTGCTTTAATTTTTTCACTGTTTATTCTGTCGAAATAGCCTAATCGAACAAAGCAACTTGTTACACTATTGTGTTCAATTGATAATTGAATTTCTCCATTCTCAGTTTCCCAAATTGAATAGTATTTACAGCGGTCAAACTTCACTTCATACATTTTAGAATTGTCATCTTTTGGTTGTGAATAACCATCAAATTTTTCGACAACATCAGAAGGTTTCCCATACTTTTCAGTTAGCATTTTTTTTAAGTCAAAATAATTACCTGAAAGAGTTGACCAAGTTTCTTTGTCAGGAAAAATTACTGCTATTTTATGTACTAAATCCTTTTGCTTTAGAGTAGAAACTCCAATATGACAATTTTTGTAACCTGCGAAATCTCCATTCAGTATTGCTGTTCCATCTTCCGTTCCTAAATGCGAAAAACCACTTTTCTTCATTTTAGAAACATACTCATCAAGTGTTCCGTCAATGGGAACTCCCTTAAAAGTCAAATGGTCTGTATTTTGGGCGAAAGAGATTAGCGTGGTTAATGCAAGGAATAGAGATAATAGTATTTTTTTCATTTTCAACCGTTTTTTTTAGTGCAGTCGGTTTTATGCTGACGCACAACGTTTTGCGGCTTGGCGAAGGTGGCGATTTAACCACAAATGTTCATACGAAGCACACACTTCAAATTTACGAAAAACTGTCATACGAAGCACTGAACCGCCACTTTTGCCAAACTGCTTGTTATAGGCTGTGGTTCTGGTCATTGCATTGTTTTTTAACATTTGCTAATTAATCATCAACACGTTTAATATCGTTGTAATATTCTTCTTTCAAATCTTCAATCTTGTCTTTCAATTCTTTTCTCAATTTTCCAGGAAGTGTTTTCAGCTTTTTCAATTGGAAAGCCAGTACAATAGCTGAAATACCCACACAGATAAACGATAAAGCCGTCATCACGACTAATGATATTCCTGTGAAAATCGGATTTGCGATAAGTAAGAATGAAAATATAATCCCCAAAATACTCAAGATTGCTAGATTACCCCATTTTATCACACCGTAATTTTTCAGTTCAAAGGAAAATCCCAATCCTTGAAAAGAACGGAACAGTAAACTAAATCCTATGAAAAATGGCAATGTAGTTGCTGCAACGTCAGGTTTTGATACTAAAACGATACCGATAAGTAAACTAAAAATTCCACTTGTAAGATACCAACCCCAACCCTCGAGTTCATCTTTATTCTGAACGGAAAACACTATTTCCAAAATTCCTGAAAATAGGAAAGTCAGACTAAAAAAAATGGTCAGCGTTAAATAAGTCGCAACAGGAACGCTAAATAAATAGCCCCCAAGTAGGATAAATAATACACCAATGATTGCTGGAATATACCAGTTTTTTACGGTGTTTCGAACTGTTTTAAGAAATGTTGCCATACGATTTGATTAATTTAATTGTTACAAAATTATATTTATTTACTATTCACGGCTTTTTTTATACCATAGCCTATAATGTATTAATCTCATTTTATCGGCTCTGCGTCTTTGCGTCTGGCTCTGTAATCACAGTTACTTTGAACTGCTTTATTTCAATTAAATTTTCTTGTCTGCATTTCGGACAATAGAGGGGGAATTTTTTAATTCAGTATCTTCCCTTATCTTTAATCGTGTTTTATTTCCACATACAGGACACAATATCCACTTGTAGTTTATAATAACTATCTCCTCCTTTACACTTTAATTCAAATCTTTATTAAAAAATATTTCATCTTATTTAACAAGAAACCATATTTATATAACAACATAAAATACACTAAGTTATTTTATTGAACATATATCGTACTTTATCTATCCGACTATTTGGACGACGGGGCTGGCAAACAGGTTCACCGGTAGTAACATGGTACCCTTTTAACTCTGTTAAACAAACACTACGTCCATTTGTAAAGAAAGTTAAATCACTACGATATTCTTGAATACACCGAGCAGGGATTTCTCCACTAAGAATGACCTCATTATTTTTCAATTGAGTGTCTACGATGTTCGCACAATATTTAGGAGCATCTTTGTATGCTCGTGAAAGATATTCCTGTGGCGCATAAATTTTAAAACTAAGATATGGCTCTAACAATTCTGTTCCAGCTTTTTTTAAGACTTGTTCCAATACAATAGGAGCAAGCATCCGAAAATCTGCTGGGGTACTAACAGGGCTATAGTATAAGCCATACTTAAAACAGATTTTACAGTCCGTCACATTCCAACCATACAATCCTTGTTCACAGCCATAGCGTATCCCCTCCATAACTGCATTTTGAAATGATTGATTTAAGTATCCAAGAGAAACCGAGCTCTCATACTGCATTCCACTTCCCAACGGAAGCGGTGATACAGATAAACCAATGGAAGCCCAGAAAGGATTTGGCGGCACTTCGATGTGAATGGTATATTCTGCATTTTTTAACGGTCTCTCCATATAAATGACTGTAGGCTCTTTTAGTTCTATCTCCACATGATACTTTTCTTGCAACAGTGCACTAATCACTTCCATTTGTACTTTCCCTAAGAAAGAAAGTATAATTTCATGTGTCGTAGAATCCACGTAATATCGTAGAAGCGGATCACTATCTGAGATTTCCAAAAGGGCATCAAGCAACATTTCTCTCTGTTCAGGTTTACTCGGTTCAACAGTTGTTTGTAGTAGAGGGTGCGGATTTTCAATCTTTTTTCTCTGTGGCAATAGTTTTGTATCTCCAAGAACACTATTTAACTTCAAAAACTCATTTTGCAAAATAACAATTTCTCCAGAATAAGCTCTATCAATCTTACATAATTCACCATTTATTGAAGTATACATTTCTGTAACTTTTATTTTTTCTTTTTCTGATACTCTAACCGAATCTCGTAAATGTAGTACTCCACTATAAAGGCGTATATATGCAAGACGTTGTCTTTTTTTTGTATATTCAATTTTGAAAACATTTCCGCAAAGTTCAGACGGACCTCGATGTGTTGATGAATAAAATTTATTAGTAATAACTTCTATAAGGTTATCAATCCCTATATTACTTTTTGCACTTCCATGATAAAGAGGGAACAGAGAACAATTCTGAAATCTTATGCTTTCCTCTTGTTCGAGTTCCAATGCTTCTAATGATTTACCGGACATATATTTCTCTAAAAGGTCATCGTTTCCCTCTATTACCGTATCCCATTGTTCAGATTCGGTAAAGTTCGTCACACACATATTAGGATACAGTTCTACCTTCTGTTTGATTACAATTTCGGCAGAAAGTTTCTCTTTAATATCCTGATAAACCGTTGATAAATCAATTCCATTTTGGTCAATCTTATTGATAAAAAAGATTGTGGGAATCCCCATTTTCCTAAGTGCATGAAATAATATACGAGTTTGTGCTTGTACGCCATCTTTTGCAGAAATCAGTAGAATTGCCCCATCTAAAACTGATAATGAACGATATACTTCTGCTAAGAAATCCATATGTCCTGGCGTGTCTATGATGTTCACCTTCGTATTTTCCCACTGAAAAGAGGTTATTCCTGTCTGAATTGTAATTCCTCTCTGACGTTCTAAAAGCGTATTATCCGTCCTCGTTGTACCTTTGTCCACGCTTCCTAATTCTGTAATCGCTCCACTGTTATATAATAAGCTTTCTGTTAAGGTAGTTTTTCCCGCATCAACATGAGCTAAAACTCCAATATTAATAATTTTCATGTGATTTTCCTCCATTCAAAAGCCCAAAAGGGCATAAAAATCCCAGTGATAACGTGCCGCGTATTGGCGATGGGCGGGATTTTTAGCACTGAACTTTAATCGAAGAACAGAAGTTGAATTTTGCACTTCCGTTGATACGAAGCCGTTCAGCCCGCCTATTGCCAATACGATGTTGTACGACGTAGTTATGTTTTGGGTTTTAGTCCAGCTAAATATTTTCGTATGTCATTTTCTAATTTATCCGGGTATTTGTACTCTAATTTTTTTGACAATTCAGTTCCTATTTCTGAAACTAAATCAGTCATTGAAAATAGAGCAGTCCAATTTTCCTTTATATCGCTCCCTGAAAATGTTTGTTCTGTTTTAGCCCACATTTCCTGGTTAAGATACTTTTTGAAAAGTCGTCCATATTTATTGGTCGTTATGTTCCAATTGTGTTCACTTGCAATGTGCCATTCAATTAAAGGAATTAGATATTCTGTGCGAATAACGGTTTCCGACATAAATTTCGCATAGAATATTTCATCTCTCACAAGACACTTTGCCACGTAAGTTGTGTCCCACCAAAAATCGTTTATTAGATTTTGAAACTCTTTTTCAGACGGTTTTTTGATAATGGAAATTTGATAAGTTGGTTTCAGCATTTTTTCATACTCTTTTGTCAATGAGTAAAAAATGGTTTGTGCTTCTCGTTCGGTTTCAATTAGTTTTCTGTCTTTGAGTTTTCTCAAGTGTTGTGAAACTGCTGAAATTGTCATACCGAGAATGTCGCTTATATCACAAACACAAAGTCGTTTTTCTTCATAGAGCAGAAATAGAATTTTCAGTCTTACGTTGTTTCCTGCCAATTCAAGTCCGTTCGATAAATAGTCAAACGAGCCGTTGAGTTCTGAAACTCGGTTTTTACAGCGATTTATTTGTTTAATGTCCGCTTGTTGTCGTATGCAAGAATTGTTGTCCATATTGCAAAGATAGTTAATTTGTTTATTTAAGCAATTACTAAAATACAAAATATCAAAAAGAACCCGATTTGTCTGTCGGGTTGTGTCGTCATAGCCTTGCCACTAACGGTTAGTATATGAAAAGTAGGCGATTTCGAAGTGCCAAATTTTCGGTTAAGCACAAAGTATAATACGAGCCAAAAGCCTTGAATTTACTACTGTTTCGCCTATTTTTTATATACATTGTTAGCGGGTCGTTGTTTTTGTTTATCAGTCATTTATGTGTTTTTCTATTCCATCAATTATTGATTTCCAATCATCAACGTGTAATTCGTGTCCTGTACCTTCAAGGGTGATTAGATTTGAACCTTTTATTTTTTCTAGTAAAAAACCTGCATTCTTATAATGCCAAATTTTGTCGTCTGTTCCGTGGATAATTAAGGTGGGTTGTTTGATTTCGTTTAATCTGTTCCAATATTCTTCACCACCTTGCAATGCAGCGTGATTGAACATACTTATATAATTGTTGGCTCTATTGAACTCAGCTCTTATCAGTTTTTCACTTCTTTGTTTGTCAAATTGTTTCTTGCCACTCATTAATTCTGCACCCTGAATTAAATAGCTTACCACACTGTCTTCATTTGTCCAATTGACTGTACCTGCTTTACTATGGAAATCTAAAATACTCGTGTCCATTTCAGGTATAGTTGGGTCTGAGTCTCCCCAAGGGCCTGATGACATAAGAGTTAAGGAGTTAACTCTGTCGGCAAACTTTATTGATGCTATTTGAGAAATTAGTCCGCCCAAAGAAATCCCCACAAAATGTGCTTTGTCAATCTTGTAGCCATCCAATATTGAAATAGCGTCATTAGTTAAGTCAACAATATCGTATGGAGTAGAACCTGGTTCATAATTAGTGGATTTTCCTACATCTCTGTTGTCGTAACGAATAACAAAAAATCCTTTTTCAGATAATTGTTGGCAAAATTCAGTGTCCCAATACAGCATTGATACGGTTGCACCTGCTACCAAAAGGATTGCTGGATTTTTCTTATTTCCAAAACTTTCCGTACAGAGTTCAATGCCGTTTGTTTTAATTATTTTCTCTTTCATTTCTGTTTTCCTTTGTTTGCAACTGATTAATATCAGTCCTAAAATTAATATCCAAAGTAGTTTTTTTTTCATTTATCAATGTTTAACTGTTATGCTGGTATCTTTCACAATGCCCGCTAACGTTTTTCAGCTACACGCAGGCAGGGATTTTTACCACTAAGCTACCTACGATGAACTGAACTTTAAATTTACCACTTTCCAGTCTTACGAAGCACGAACCCCCTGCTTGCGTATAGGTGATGTTATGCGGTCGGCTTTCATTTTCTCTTCTTTCTCGTTAATTTGTCAAGCAAAGTTACTAAATTTGCAGTCAAGTATTCACCTGTAAGAAGTTACTAATGACAAAAAAGAAATTGCCCGTTCGTTTTACGGGTCAGCACTTTACTATTGATAAAGTGCTAATAAAAGATGCAATAAGACAAGCAAATATAAGTAATCAGGATACGGTTTTAGATATTGGGGCAGGCAAGGGGTTCCTTACTGTTCATTTATTAAAAATCGCCAACAATGTTGTTGCTATTGAAAACGACACAGCTTTGGTTGAACATTTACGAAAATTATTTTCTGATGCCCGAAATGTTCAAGTTGTCGGTTGTGATTTTAGGAATTTTGCAGTTCCGAAATTTCCTTTCAAAGTGGTGTCAAATATTCCTTATGGCATTACTTCCGATATTTTCAAAATCCTGATGTTTGAGAGTCTTGGAAATTTTCTGGGAGGTTCCATTGTCCTTCAGTTAGAACCTACACAAAAGTTATTTTCGAGGAAGCTTTACAATCCATATACCGTTTTCTATCATACTTTTTTTGATTTGAAACTTGTCTATGAGGTAGGTCCTGAAAGTTTCTTTCCACCGCCAACTGTCAAATCAGCCCTGTTAAACATTAAAAGAAAACAGTTATTTTTTGATTTTAAGTTTAAAGCCAAATACTTAGCATTTATTTCCTGTCTGTTAGAGAAACCTGATTTATCTGTAAAAACAGCTTTAAAGTCGATTTTCAGGAAAAGTCAGGTCAGGTCAATTTCGGAAAAATTCGGTTTAAACCTTAATGCTCAAATTGTTTGTTTGTCTCCAAGTCAATGGGTAAACTGTTTTTTGGAAATGCTGGAAGTTGTCCCTGAAAAATTTCATCCTTCGTAGTTCAAAGTCGGGTGGTTGTCAAGATGATTTTTCTGGTTTGGTGTCGTCTTTTAAGCTGCCGCATAACGGTTTGGGGCTTTGCGAGGGCGGGGATTTTCAGCAGAAAATCTCGACCGAAGCACTAAGCTACAAATATAGCGAAAATCTCCAACGGAGTATTTTCGCCCCGCTCTTGCAAAACCCTTGTTACCTGCTGGCTGTGTTTTTAGGTTTGGATATTATGTTATCAACTTCTTTTTTCAGATAGTTTAAGTTGATTTTGTATTCTTCCGAATTGAGTTCGTCAAATTGTAATTGTTCGATAAACTCAAAAATATCTTGAAGTTTTCTACTTGTCAGATAATATTGTAAAACCGTTTCATTGATTTGATAATCAGGATTGAGTTCATAATATCTTTTGATAAACAAATCAAAATAAGGTTGCTGATAAATGCTGAAAATATCGGCTTCGGGTGGTGCAAACTTTATTCCTTCCCAATCCAAAAGATATAATTTTTGTTTGTCTGTGATAAGATTCCAATGATGAATATCTGTATGACATAAACAATATTTTAAATCTTTTTCCTTTAAAGCATTTGATAAATTATACCATTCGTTGATTTGATTTTTTATAATTGAAAGATTAGGTTGCAGTACCGTTTTGATTTCCGTTTTTAGTTGGTCAAGGTTTTTGTCTATCCAATTGTTTAGTTTAGAAATAAACGAAAGGTCAAATGTTTCAGAAATCTGCGAAAGGTCAAAAGGAGTTTTTTTTAAATGATGTAACTGACTGACAATTTCGGCTAATTGAGTTATTTGTTCTTTGGTTAAATTTTTTTCTCCAACTGTTTCTCCTTTAATGTAATCAAACAAAACATATATATAATTTTCATCTTCGCACCTAAAATCATCAGATTGCGTTTTAATCAATCGAATGATTTTTCCTTTCAGCAGAGTTTGATTATCAAGCCAATCCACAATGGGAAGATAAAGGTCGATGTGTTCCGTTAAATAAGAAGTTGATTTTCGACTTTTTTCATAAACTTTTAAAAAATAAAAATGCTCGTTTTCATCTTCTATTTTATAAGCCAAAGAAGCCCAACCACCTTTTTGTTTAGAAATTGTGTTTGTTTTGATAAGATATTTTTGTTGCAATGTTTTTATCAATGTTTCAACCATTTTATTTTGTCGGATTTTTGGTTTCAGCTTGCAGGTAACATCTAATTTACGCAACAAATATACAACATTCGTATATATTAAACTTATAACATTCGTATATTATTTTTTGATTTAATTCAAATAAATATTATATAATCCAATATATCATATAAATAACTAAAATAAAAAGAAGTAAAAATATTTGTATTTACGAATGTTTTGTTATATTTGCAAAAAATATAGTCTTATGCAAATTGAAGCCTTATTAGCTGTATATGAAAGAAAGTTAGCACTTCAAAGATACAGTAAAAACTCTATTATTAACTACAAAAGTGCAGTTAAAAGTTTTCTACAGATTGCAGAAAAAAAAATTAACAGTCCAAATGAGCTTGGTGTTACTGAAATAGAAAAGTATGTTTTTTGGAAAATAAATAAGCACGCTGTGAGTCATTCTTATCAAAGGATGATAGTGGCATCAATAGATAAGTTTTACCGATTGGTGGTTGGTGTGGAATTAAACTTGAAACATTTGTATCCTTCACGCAAAACTCACACATTGCCGAAGTATTTAAGTTTGAATGAAGTAAAGAAAATGATTGACTTAACGACAAATCAAAAACACAAATGTATTATCAAACTATTGTATGGTTGTGGATTGCGTTTGAGCGAGTTGTTAAATTTAAAAATTACAGATATAGACTCCGATAATATGGTTGTTCATATTAGAAATTCAAAGGGGAACAAAGACAGGGTGGTTATGCTCTCTAATAAATTATTACAAGATTTGAGGGAATACTTTTTAGTATATAAGCCCAAAGAGTATCTGATAGAGGGACAGTGGGGTGGAATATATTCCGAAAAAAGTGTGCAAAATGTGGTAAAAGATGCGGCTGTGAGAGCCGGGATCAAAAAACAGGTAACTCCGCATATACTGCGTCATAGTTTTGCTACTCATTTGCTTGAGAATGGTACTGATATTAGATATATTCAGCAATTATTAGGGCATTCATCAATCAAAACGACCGAAATTTACACGCATATAACCGATATTTCCAAATCAAAAATTAAAAGTCCATTGGATTTTTTATAAGGGGCTATTTTGATTTCGGATTTCGGAGGGCGGATTTCGGATTTAAAACTTGATTATCAGGGTGTTATGTTCTGCAATCTCTTATTTAGTATTTCTCACTTCATACCTTTTATTATTGTAAATTTGGGCTAACGGTCTCGGCTATGCGTAGTGCGGGGTTCGCAAATGTTCGCGCGGGCGTGAACGCTTGAAAGTCCGATTGGACTTTCTGCGGGCTAACACCCCGCCTTGTGCCAAACCGCCTGTTGGCAGTAGTGCATTGTTTGTTTCGTAACGCTATCGTCCTGCTGAATGCAAAGATAATATTATTTATAATGAATATCCGCAATATTACCCAAATGAGTTTTTATATGTAACAGAAGCTATCATAAGCCTGTCAAAAAGGCTTTCACCAAAATAACGACGGTTAAATTTGTAGCAAAACTCATTCAAATAACTTTGGAGATATTCAGGTTTTATGTCGTGATACGTGTTTAACAATAATCTTTTAGCATTGCTAATCGCAATATGAACCCAAGGTAGAGCTTTACCAATATCTTTTTTGGCAATCACTTTGGGACGGTGTTCTTTGACAATATCCTTTAACTTGACGTAAGATGTCGAGTTGTCAGAATCAATAACAGAATCTTTTGATACTGCTTTTTCTACAATTGGCGTAATTGTATCCGATGTTAAATCATCAATTACTTTCATTTTCAGATACCGAACTTTTCTTGGTTTACCCGTTTTTGTGGTTTCACCTTCAACTGGTATGCTTTCTGCCATAACTAGAACCTTGCTTTTCTTCTGACTACCCCGACCTCGTTTCAATGGTTTTCCCTTCTCCTCGTCATCGATTTCCGTGGAGAAAAACCCTTCATCCAGCTCAATTACGCCTGATAATTCGTATAAATCATCCCGTTCGCCCATAATGGCACGGAGTTTATGATTTAACGCCCAGATTGGCTCATAGCGTTTGTGTCCTAATTGACGTTGGAGTTCTTTTGATGAAAACGCTTTTTTTGTACTTGTAACCAAATGAATAGCTATAAACCAGTAACGAAAAGGAAGTTTGGAACCATGCATTACTGTATTGGCGCGAAGACTTTGTCGCTTCCCACATTTTTTGCATTGATAGTTTTCTTTGTCTTTCTTCCAGTAATGTTCTTTGTGACCGCACTGGGGACAGACAACGCCTTGATTATCTCGGTACTCCTTAAACTTGCGGCGACAGCTTGCCTCGTCAGGATATTGTTCTACAAAATTTAATAAATTCATAACCCAAAATTTTTATTACACAAAGATAATCATTTTGGGCGAAATAACGGATACTCATAATATCTTATATTTAATAATGCCAAAACAGGAGTATATGGCGATTTGTTGACTATCAATATGCCACGTATAATGAAATGGTTTGCATCTTACCATAATGAAAGGATGGATACGTGTGAAGAAATTAACATTGAAAATCATTATGCAAGAAAGTATGGCTACAGTAGAAGTTATGATTTTCAACGTAATTCAGAATCACCTAATTATGACGAAAACTACAATAATTATAAAATACAATATACCTTAAATAAGGTAAAAAACAATAAAAAAACAAATATATGAATTCTAACACCCGAAAAAAAGCAAAACTGATTAAAACAATTGTTGATGAGCATTATCAGGCAAACTCGCATAAAGGTTGCCTGTCAGATATATATCGCAGAATTGTGGTGAAAAAATATCCTATGTCACTTTCTACTTTCTACAGATTAATGAAGATTGCTATATTAGAAGACGGTTTTGTTGGCAACGGTGGTGATCGTGTATATATTAATGATGATAATGATGAATGTAGAGGAATTTTATAGAAATCTAACAAGGATGGAGCTCAAACTAAAAGAGGCTTTGAATAAAGACATACTTATAATAATAGGTAACGAAGCTGTTACTCAATTTAAACAAAACTTCCAGACAGAGAGCTTTTTTGGTGAACAATGGAAAGAGGTTAAACGTAGGCAACAGCCAGTGGCAAAGGGTGCAGCTGGAATGCGTAAGATTTTAACCGGAAACACGGGCAATTTAGGCAGAAGTATTCAATATAAAGTTGGAATTGCCAGTGTAACTGTATATAGTGATGTGGTTTATGCAAAAGCCCATAACGAGGGTACTATTTCAGCAGGACGTAGGCGTTCTACAACTATACCCAAGAGGCAATTTATCGGGATGCATCCGAAGTTAAGCAAGGCGATTGAGAATAAAATAGATATGAAATTAAACGAAATATTAAGGTAAAATAATATGAAACAGTTTTTGAATGCAGTTCTTTTACGACTAAAAGAAATCCCCGAATTGAAATATGTAGATGAAAATTGGGGTCAACTTGATTTTTACAAACCTAATGCACCGGTTAAATATCCGGCAGCCGTAATTGATTTTGAAAAGTTATATTGGGAAAACATGGGGGATTTGACACAAAATGCTACTGCTGAAATAACAATTGAAGTTGCCACACTAAGATTGAGTGCAAGTAGTGGTGGTGTGTCACAAAAAAGACGTTCTGAAGCCTTTGAAATTTATGAGATTTTGGATAAAATTGTTCTTTCATTGCATGGTTGGACTCCAATAGAGACTTGTAGTTGCCTCGTTAGGACTGAAACAGCAAAGCTTGGTGTTGTTGATGGTATAAAAAAGTATCAATTACGATTTAAGTGCCAAATATATGATACATCCACCATGCCTAAACGTACAAAAGTAAACCCAATTGTATCTTTAAAGTACAATTAATAGCTTATTAAACTATCTATAAATAGTGTTTAAAAATAATTTAAACACTATTTTTTTTTGCTCTTTTATTAGTTTTTTATCAAATAAAAATGATACTACTGCCAAATTTGCATATTAATTTTATTGCTTTTTATTACATAATTTTGTAACCCCATTTGTAACCCCATTCAATAAATATTAAGATATTTTAACAATTAAAGTGATATTTATATGCAGTTTAAACTGTGTTAATTGGATCATATTGGTGTTTAGTGTGCGGAAAAGTAAATCGTGTTTAAACGTATTATAAGTGCTTTTGCGGAGAAATTAACGCATAATTACAAGGAATAAACTACAATTAAAGTAAAAAGCTTGACAAATGGTGCAAAATTAAACACAAATTAAAGTAAATGTACATTTCGTTTTATTTGCTGTTTTGTATCTTGTTGTGTTATAGTGTTTTGCAAAATATGCTTTGTACATTTCGTTTTATGCCTTATAGATACAATAAATTAAGTCTAATTATAATTTAAAAACTAAATTATTTCTCAAATAACTTATTCCAATTTTTAAATTCTCTATCTTTCCAAATTCCACTATGATAAGCATAACTTGCAATCAATGGAATAACAGAAGTAGCTTCAGCATATACCATTTGTTCATGAGCAATACTTACTTTACCCCATGAGCATGCTTCTTTTAAGGTAGAAGATGAGCAAGCACCATCTCTCACATCTGCAACAGTTATTTGCACTGCATATTTATGCATATCAGCTTCATAACCTAAAATTTCAGCACACACTACTGTATCTTGAGCAAAGTTCTTTGGAGTTCCACCACCAATCATCATTAAACCTGTAGTTTTTGCTTCAATCTTTATTTTGGTTAATTCCCAAAAATCTCTTACTGAATCTATAGTAACATGATTATCAGGATTTTCAACTTGATGTTTAACTAATCCAAAACCGGCACTACAATCAGAAAATGCAGGACAAAAAATTGGAACACCATTTTCATAACATGCTTGAATTAAGCTGTCTTTCTTTTTAGAATTCTTAACTAACCATTTACCTATTTCATATATAAACTCTCGAGACGAATAAGGTCTTCTTTCAAGTCCGTCAGCAATAAGTTTAATAGTATTATCACAATTTTGAAGTTCTTCTTCGTCAATAAAGGTATCATAAATTCTATCTATGTATAACTCTCTTAAAGTTACATCTGAAATTTCTGTAGTACCTTTATAGTGCTTGTATCCTAAAGCTTCAAAAAAGTCCATATCAATTATAGAAGCACCTGTTGCAACTACTACATCAACCATTTTATTCTTTACCATATCAACATAAACTTGCATACAACCGGCCGCACTTGTACTCCCTGCAAGTGTTAATATATTGGTACAACCTTTTTCACCTAACATTTTCATGTAAATATCAGTTGCATTTGCTGTATCGCGCGAAGTAAACGACATTTTCCGCATTGCATCAATAATAGGTGTTGAATCTATCGCCTTAATATCGATATGTTCAATAACTTCTTTTAATAAATCGTTTTTTTTCATTTTAAAGTTTATTACGTTAATAATTTATTTTAAGTCTGACTTAATTATTTATGTAGTATTTAATAATTTTCTATTTTTGCTATAATTAGTATTATAATCACAAATTTATATAATTAATAACAACTATATGCTTTTATTAATTTATCATTATACTCAAAAAAATTAATTTTATTAAGTTTTATTACTTTTAGCTATTCTATATCAATATGATAAAAAATATTAAGGTTTAAATTTTAATGATAATATTTGATATATTAATTTTGATGCTAAGAAATCTGAAGTTTTAAAATCTTTTTGAGGAGCTAACTCAACAACGTCAAAACCAACTAAATTTCTATTCTCAATTACAAGTTTAATTAAACTTAATACTTGCCTGTAACTCAATCCGTCCGGTTCTGGAGTTCCAGTGCATGGTAAATATGCCGGATCAAAAACATCTAAATCTATAGTTATATACACATTATTTGATAATTGAGAGATAACTTGTTCCATCCACTTATTTTCTACACCTTCAGAATTTTTTATATTGTGGGCATAAAACACTCTATTAGGATCTATAATTGCTTTTTCTTCTATACAAGAACTTCTAATTCCTACTTGTGTTACCTTACATAATTCTTTAGCACGTGCCATCACACACGCATGATTGAATTTTGAGCCTTCGTATTCATCTCGCATATCTGAATGTGCATCAAACTGTAAAATGGTCAGATCTTGATATTTTTCTGCAAAAGCTTGAATAGCACCTATGCTAACAGAATGCTCGCCCCCAATAACCACAGGAAACTTCTTATCTTCCAATAATTTTAAAACTGTAGGTTTCAACTTTACGGCAACATCTTCGGGTAGATCACAATTATCTATATTATCTAAAGTATGAATGCCATTTATATAAACTTCCGAATCGGTTTCAATATCGTATAACTCCATATTTTCAGATGCTTCTAAAATAGCTTGTGGTCCTTTATCGGCACCTTTTCCCCAAGTACTTGTACCATCATACGGCACTGGAACAACAACTATTTTAGACGTTTCATATTCTGTGAACTTATCTTCTAAACCACCGTACTGTATCATGTTAATCAATTGAATTTAATAAAAAATAAACTAGAAAAATTAAAATGGTAAATCATCTTCCGTTTCATCCTCTTCAAAAACACGAGAATCGCTTTGACCTTGACTATTTTCGGGACCAAAAGATGCAGAAGAATCTACATTACTAAAATCTCTGTTTTCTGCGACATTAGAAGCTGCTACATCGTTTACATCAGATACTTTCCATAATTTAACATCTGTATACCAGTTTCCATTATACTCCCTACTCTCAAGATCAATACTAAAGTTTAAAATTTTCCCTTCTTCCAATAAACCTGAAGCTATCCTATCGTTCCAATAAGATAAACAAATTTTCTTAGGATAATTGTCTAAAGTTTCTACAATAACATTATGTTTTGTGAATTCACCATTTTTTGTTGTAATTATCTGAGGTTCTTTAACCTCTAATATTCTTGCATTAAAATCCATATCTTTTTAATTTATTTTGCAAATATAACTCAAATATTTGTAACTAAATAGCTGTTGAAAGTATAATTATTTTTTTAATATTTCTTATACGAAAATGCGTTTAAATACCTTTTTCTTAAAAAATTATTATTCGTTTGTTTGTAAATAAATTTTATGCTAACTTTGTAAATAAATTTGAAATAAAATGATATTTCCTAAATCTTTTGAAGAAAAAATTGGATTTGATGTAATCCGAAGTAAAATAAGTAACTATTGCATTACTGAAGGGGGAAAACGTTTAACTGAAAACATGATGTTTGATTCGGATTTTGTAGAAGTTAAACGAAAATTATCAGAAACTGAGGAAATTAGACAAGCTGTGCTATTCCATGCTCCATTTCCATTTAATGAGTTTTCTGAATGTTTTGATGAAATCATTAGAATTTCTACAGAAGGGGCTATTATAGAGCAACATAGGATTAAAGACATAAAAAGCACAATTGATATTTATTTAAATTGTTCCAAATACTTTAATGTTCATAAAGAAATTTTTCCGTTAGCCTACTCTCGAGATTTATCAGACAATAGCTGCATTAAAGATATTTCTAAAAAAATAAATGAAATTTTAGATATTAATGGTGAAATCAAAGATACTGCATCTAAAGAATTAAAAAACATTAGGTCTACAATCAGGTCAGAACAATTAAATGTCAACAAACTTTTAGGTAGTATTTTAAAAACCTTAAAAAACGATGGAATTGTAAAAGAAGATTCTAATACTGTAATTAGAAACGGAAGATGTGTTATTCCTGTTCCTGCTCCTAACCAAAAAGCTGTAAAAGGCTTTATTCACGACACATCATCTAGCGGACAAACTGTTTTTATAGAGCCATCAGAAATCTTTAATATTAACAACAAAATAAGCTCTTTATACATTCAAGAAAAGCAAGAAATTTTTAATATTTTAAAAGATTTTACTTATTTACTTCAAAGTGAAATTCCCACTCTTATTAATATGTGCAACTATTTAGCATATTTAGATTTTATTAAAAGTAAGGCTAATGTTGCGATAGAAATAGAAGGAACTATGCCAAATATAAACAATAAACCTATTATTATTTGGTATAAAGCAAAACATCCACTTCTTTTTTTATCATTAAAAAAACAAAATAAAAAGATAGTTCCGTTAAATATTCAACTGAATAATAAAAATCGGATTCTTGTAATTTCCGGACCTAATGCCGGAGGTAAATCTATTGCATTAAAAACTGTAGCTTTAATACAATACATGATCCAAACAGGAAATTTAGTTCCCTTAGGTGCAACTTCCGAATCTGGTATTTTTGAGGATATCTTCATTGATATAGGTGATCAACAATCTATTGAAAACGATTTAAGTACATATACTTCACACTTACAAAACATGAAGTTTTTCATAGAACATGCTAATGAAAACTCTCTAATTTTAATAGATGAGATTGGCTCAGGAACAGAACCTTTCTTAGGTAGTTCTATAGCTGTAGTTTGTTTGGAAGAGTTAGCCAAATCTAAGGCTAAAGGTGTAATTACTACTCACTTTAGTAGTATAAAAAAGGCTGCAAATAATACAGAAGGATTGCTAAATGGTGCTATGCTATTTAATACTTCTGAAATTGAACCTGAATTTATCTTAGAAACAGGTTCCCCGGGTAGCTCATATACTTTTGAAATAGCTAAGCGAGTTGGTTTTCCTGAAAATTTATTAAATAAAGCTAAAACTAAAGAAGTCTCATCTCAAATAGATTACGAAAGATTAATGTCTGAAACTCTAATTGAACGAAAAAAGTTGGAGGAACAAAAAGAAAAATTAAAATTAGCTGATAATTTTTTAAAAGAAATAATAGAAAAATACCAAACTCAACTAAATAATATAGACAAAAGCAAAAAAGACATAATCAGAAATGCACAATTAGAAGCTGCAAAAATAATGGAATCTGCTAATTACAAAATAGAACAAACAGTTAATCAGATTAAAGAATCTAATGCAGAAAAGGAAAAAACTAAAGAAATTAGAAGAAAATTTAAAGAAGAAAAACAAGAAATTCTTAAAGCTGCAGATCTAATAAAATCAGAAGAAAATAAAATTAAATCTATTAAGATTCCTAAAAAATATAGAGAACAGATTGAAGCACAAAAAAATCAAAAAATTGAAGTATTAAAAACTACAAGCACAAAAGATATTGCTGACATTCAAAAAAAAGATAATTACTATGAAAATTTGAAAAAGAACTTTCCTATCAAACAAACACAACCTAAAAAACAAATAGACAAAGCAATAGAAGAAGGTGATTCCGTAAAAGCCCTTGGATTCGACGAAATAGGAAACGTAGTAAGTATTAAAGGGAATAATGCTAAGGTAAACTTTGGCAATATTATTATGACCTTAAAACTTAAAGACTTACAAATAGTAGAAGATATTTCATATGAAAATAACAACACAGCTAAACCTAATACTAATATCACTAACATAATAGAAGAACTAAATTATAGATCTAATAATTTTAAAACAGTTCTGGACTTAAGAGGATTAAGTTCCGCTGAAGCAATAGATGAACTCAAACTTTACATTGATGATGCAATAATCTTAAGGGTATATAACGTTAGTATTTTACACGGGAAAGGTAATGGCATTTTACGAGATAAAGTAAGAAAACATCTAAATTCTGTTAAAGAAGTAGAAAGTTATTGCGATGCTAGATTGGAATTAGGTGGCGATGGAGTAACAGAAATAACATTTAAAGGAAATGTATAAGTATAAAAGAAAATTCTTTTTAATTTTTCTTATGTTTTTTTGTTTAAATTTATTTGGACAAAAAGACAACGTTAATAACAATTCCAGCTCAACTGATTACAATTTACTAACAAATAAAGATACTCACTATTATTACGACAATAAAGAATCAAAAAAAAGAATTCAAAGTGAATTTAATAAAATAAACATCTCAATACCAAACAGCTATACTCACAATACTAAAGATATAGCTTATTACATAAATAAAAACTTTAGTACTATTGATCAAAAAATTTTAGCAACTTATAAGTGGATTGCTTCTAATATTACATATGATGTAAATGAAAGCAAATACAAAGAAGGTGTAGAACAGTCCACCATAACTAATACTGCTTTAAAAACTAAAAAAGGTGTGTGTATGCACTTTACTGCTTTGTATAATGAGATATTAAATTATATGGACATAGAAAATCATATAATTTATGGATATGTTAAAATAAACAATAATGTGAATGAACAACTCCCCCACTCATGGAATGCTGTTTATTATGGAGATGGTATTTGGTATTTATTTGATGTTACATGGGCTTCGGGATTTATTCAAATAAATAAAGGTAAGAGTACATATGTTAAAAAAATCAATCTAAATTATTTATTTGTTGACCCTTCAGAATTTATAAAAACTCATATGCCATTTGATTATTGTTGGCAAATGTTAGATAACCCTATATCACATAAAAAATTTTATGATATTAATGACGACAAAGATGAAAAATTTAACAATTTAAAAATTAACTATATAGACTCTCTTTTAGTATTTATTAATGCTTCAAAATTAGAACAATTAAATTTAACATTAAATAGAACAATATATGCAGGCATATATAATCAATTAACTTATAATTATTTAAATAATGTCAAAGCCGAAATAGATACGTATTTAAAAAATCAACAAATTAATGCATATAACAATACAATAAATCTTGTAAATAACGGAAATGATTTTATTAATAAGTATGTAAATTATTTTAATAAACAATTTTCTCCCGAACTTCCGGAAGAGGAAGTTAAATCACTATTAGATTCTGCATATAACAATTACAAAGTTGCATTATTTTTTTTGGAAAACACAGATAATAATACAATTATTCAAAACAACTATTCAGACATAATTAATTATTGTAAAAAACAAATAATATTTGTAGAAGAACAATATTTATTTGTAAATCAATATTATTCTATGCCAAAATCCTTGCGGAAAAGCTTATTCTATATAAGAAATTAACTTTATTATTACTCTGATCACCGACATGACATATAGGTGCCGTTCTGTGTACCCTATTCTTCTATGATATAGTCAGTATTCAACCTGTAAATTTGGATAATGCCCTTTACATGGACTGAATTGAAAAATTAATCTCCTAATTTATTAAACATAATAAATTGAATAGGTCTAAAACCTGCCAGTCAACTGGGTTTAAAGGGGTAACTATCGTAAAGTGTCAAGATAATTATATTATAGATAAACAATGTTTCCGGTATATAACTTGTGACTATAAAGATATTCAATTTCTTTTTGCTTTGATATTCTTTCAGCTTCTTTTATTCCATGAATAGTAAAGCAACTCGTTAGGACATATAGCAAAGACAAAAAAGATAAAAAAGTCATAATTTTCATTCGAGACATCAGAATTTAACTTTTATCGAAAAATTTGGTAAAATCGTAAACAGTGTATATTGATATACTTTGATTTTCCCAGTCGAATAATCTAAATCAAATGAATAGCCTAAAGGGTTCTTTTTAGCATATAGGTTAAATACCCCAAAATTCATTGTCCAGTTAACCTTGCGGTTTTTCTTTGCAGGTTCGTAATTAAACGAGATATCTAAGCGGTGATAGTCTGGAAATCTACTTGCATTTCTATCTGTATATATCGGAACTGCTTGTTCTTGATACATATAAAATCCCACTGGAAGCGTAACCGGACACCCACTCATATACATCCAAGCCGAGTTAAATGCCCAACTTTTGCTGATTTGGTAGCTTAGCCGAATCCTGAAATCGTGCGGAATATCGTAAGGCGAGCTGTACTCTTCTCCGTTGTTAATTCTGTCAATCTTTCTAAGAACTCTACCATAGGTGTAATTCATAGCTCCTGTAAAGCGACCAATCTCCTTTTCAAAATTAAGCTCCACTCCGTAAATGTTTGCGATTCCGGATCTTATCTCTCCCTCAATATAGGGATTGTTAACTAAACGTGCATGGTCAATGTAATCGATTTGGTTCTTGTATTTTTTGTAATAAAGCTCAACAGAAAATGAATATTTCTCGGTCAGGCTTTGAAACCAACCTGCTGAAACTGCATCGACAATTATTGGCTTGATATTTGTATTTGCCGGAAACCATGTCTCTAACGATGTGTACGATAGCGCATTGTTTTGCAATACCTGCATATACTGCGCATTGTGTGCATATGCAAGTTTCAATGAATAATTTGGTGAAAACTTTATATTTACACTAACACGCGACTCGGGATTGATATATGTTTTATAAACCCCCTTTTGATTGGTGTTTATGTTAACGGGCTGATGTTGCTCGTTATAGTCGAACCAAGTGGCTTTTCCGTGATTTTGGAAAGCAGACAAACGTACCCCGTAGTTCAATCCAAGCCAGTCAAACAGCTCAATATCATTTAGTATATAGATTGCATGTTCAAATGCTTGTAGTCTTGACAAACTTTGCATAGAATCAACCGATTCGCCTGGGATAAATTTATGATAAATAGTACCTGCACCAACCCTAATTACATTGCCAGGACGGATATAGTAAACTAAATCTAATTTCAGGTTCATATCTCTTAATCCTGTTAGCCACTTATAGTTACGTTCATCGTCTTTAAACTCCAAATAGTTTTGATAATCACTGATAATCAATGATGTGTTCATAAACAGCTTACTACCAAGGCTTCTGTTCCATCTTAACGTTCCCGAGGTATTGCCCCATTTGTTGAAAAATCCTTCTGCCGATTGCATTCTGTCTTTTCCATTGTAAAAAGATAGAAACAAGCGGTCTTTGTCGCCTATTTTTGTATTTACTTTTAAGTTAACATCATAAAAGGCAGGAACTAACGCTAATGCTCCACCGGGCTTAAAAACCAAATCAATAATACTTTTCCTGCCCGAAACAAAAAAGCTCGATTTCTCTTTAACAATTGGACCATTTACGCTAACTGTCGTCGAAAAAGGGCTTAATCCCGCCGAGAAATCGTACTTGTACATATTTCCCTCTTTCATTTTACAGTCAATAACTGAAGATACCCTACCACCATACTGTGCCGGCATATTGCTTTTGTACAAGTCCACATGGTTGATAGCATCGGAGTTGAATACCGATACTAGCCCAAATAGATGCGAGGGGTTATAAATAGGAGCCTCATCAATCAATATAAGGTTTTGGTCGCTACTGCCACCGCGTATGAACATTGCCGAAGAGCCATCGCCCAACGTTTTTACACCCGATAGTTGCTGTATAGCTTTTACGACATCGGCTTCGCCGAACATAGCAGGCACTTGGCGAACGCTTTTCATTGAGATTTTTTCGACACAAAATTCATTCTGCTCCATTGGTTTAATACCCGACTCAGCGGTAATAGTAACCCCCTCAATGGTTACAGTAGAATTATCGAGAAAAAAGTCATTGCTTATGTTTTTTACAAGGTCAATCTCAAAGCTCACACTTTCGTATCCAACAAATGAGGCGGTAAGTGTGTATTTACCGGAAGGTAACGAAAGGGAGTAAAAGCCGTAAGCATTGCTAACGGTGCCTTTATAGGTACTTTTATCGTAAATTGATACTCCAATAAGCACTTCACCCGTATTTTTGTCTTTAACATACCCACTAATGGTAAAATACTGTTGTGCTTTTACCTGAAAGCAGATAATAAGAGAAAATACTAAATATAAAATTCGTTTCATATATTTATTGCTAAATGATTAGTTTAAGACTTTTTGTAGTTCGATTTGGTTTTTTGAGCAATATAATATCTATTATGAAAGGCAGTATTTTACCTGTCTCCCATCATAATTCATTATTTCAAAATTGTTTTGAGCACATAAGGCATTACTTGCTATCATCAATAAAATAATAATACCTTATGCTGTCGTCTTTATTGTAATAACATAAAATAAATATGTATAATGTTGTTTTGTACCGATTACTTTCCAATTCCATTATTGGGTAACTTTATAAATGACTGATTCAACCATATCTGTTTTTACCCGAGCCGATATCTTTACAATTGAGCCAACATTCATCAAGGAATCTGAAAAACTTGTTGTAATAACAACGTTCTGAAAGTTGCTCCCGTCAGTATTTATACCATGAGAAATTAATTCATAATCCTTGTGTCCTTTTAATGATTCAATATCACCTTGGTCTATTTGCCTCAAATAACGAGGTGTTGTACTGAGAAAAACAACTTCAATTAATGTTTGATTAACTGTGTTTATTGATACCGCTACAGTATCACCTGTAATTTCAATACCATCACCGTTTTTTATTGTGATTGATAAATCTTGTTTTTTATTATCACAGCTAACAAATAATACAAGGGCAGAAACAATAGTTAAGAAACTGCAAAATTTGATTATTAAATTACAGCGGATATTAAATTTAGATGTATTCATGTTTTTTCTTTTATTATATTATATTTTTTTTAATATCTAAGATCGAATAGCTCTTTGTATGTCATTCTAAATCTTTTTACATCAGTACAATGAAAAAATCCGGTACCACCTTCACTTACATTTGTTTTAGTATTACCTGGAATTGTTGAGAAAATACCAGAGCTCCATTCGGAGATGTTAAATTGAGACACTAAATATTCATAATAAGCCTCAGAAACCGACATTTTAATTATTTCTAATGAATCAGTAGTGATACCAGAAATACCAGTCGAGGAAAAACTTGAAGGAAAAACACCTTGAAGAATACTTCCAACATGGTTATAAAGTTTTAAATTATATAAATCTTTAATATCAAAATGTACAATATCACCGTCATCATTTGTGGTTTCAATAAATGTCCAAATTGAAGGATAATCAAAACCAAAATTATGTACAAATAAGTCAAACTGGTAAAAATCAGAATTTATTTCTACTTTTTTTATTGGAATGTCAATTTGAGGATTACATTGAATTAATGAATCGGAAGCATAATAAGTTTTGTTATCGTACTCAACTATTAAAGTATATTTTTCCCCAACTTCACCGGAAATGCTATCAATGCTCTGAAAAAGGCCCGGAATAGATGTCGATTCAAAATTATAAGTCTTGTTTCCGTCCATAATTTTTACTTGAGCATTATTAATGGGTAAAAAGTCAGAATTAGATATACCTATTGGTTTAGATAATTTTATTTGACAATGCGTTTTTTCAGTTGAAAGAAAACCTTCAATAACAATGTCATACGTTTTTCCTGAAGTTATATCTAAAACTTCAGGATTTATTTCTTCTTTATTGCAACTTATAGCGATTAATGCAATCAAAATAGAACAAATAAATGAATTTCTAAAACGTTTCATGTTAAAAAACTTTAAATAGAGACTGCCATTTACTATGGGAGTCTCCGTTTACTTTAATTCTCAAATTCAATTATTACTGATTCATTACTTCCTTTGTATTTTCTTCTTGCTTTCATTTTGTAGCACGGATTCCTTGTATATGACTTAGTCTCATTATTCTTTATCTGTGTCCATTCCCCAGCTATTGTACTCCAACTACTTGTTAAATACTGTAAGTATGATACAGCATAATAGCCTCTATGCCAAAAGTTATGGCCATAAATATTTACTGTAACTTTATTTCCTTCCACTGCATCACTATAAAATGTTGAATATTTCCAACCCCTCATTTCATCAGAATAAGGTGGATTCTCAACCAAAACTATATTACTTACATCTGCGCCAATGTCTTTGCTGATAATCATATAGGAAATCTCAGCAGTAACCACATCGTCCACATTTCTCTCATCAATCATTGATTCTGTTTCATCATTACATGTATTCAAATTAATAATTTCTGAAAGTGATTGTCCCTCCTTAATTGGCACTAAAGTAAAATTCTCTGATGTCCACATATTCAATATGCTCTCATCATTTGAACCCACTAATAAAACAGCTGAATTCTCATTGTTTTCATCATAGATTTTTACTTCTTTTGTGAATTTGCCAAATCCTTCATAAATATTCCAATGTTGAGGTTGGTATGTTTCTTTTTTTGTACAAGAATAAAAAAACAATACAGTAATTGAAAATACAGCAATAATAAAATTACTAAAAACTAAATTTTTATTTTTCATTTTACGTTTAATTTAAAAGTTAATATAAATTGTTAACGACCTCATCCCAATGTCTATTTTATCATCTTTCTGCTGGGAGGGGGCTTTATCTTTGCAGTTAAGGTTATCGGATGAAACTACGTAAACTTTTTAAGTAAAAGTTTTCAACCGTGCCATTAAAATCCTCGATTCGTTTGGCAATATTGTTCATTTCATGACTACTCTACCTTTCTGTTTATTGTTTTTTTCTTTCCTAATGGTTAATAAATGTACTGTAGGTTATCGCCATTAAATCCAACAATAATATTTCTGATACTATTACGCAATAGCCCTTCTAATCAATCATTTTACTAGATTAACTCTCCACTCTGTTCACTCATCGTTTATTTCAAACTCTCTTATTTTGCTTTATCTGTACCAATTGTAAATTAATTAAAGTTCTATCCTTTATAAAATTTCACAATGGTAAATACCAATGTTACAATACATAATACAAATTAGTTATAACAATGTTTGGTCAATAGTAAATGTCAAATCTGTATCATAAAGTCCATTTATATAAAAACTCAACTCGTTAATATTAATTTTACTTAAATTAATGATGTACAAAAAAATATTTAAAAATACATTAAACAAAAATGCCTAGCATTTTTAAAGAACAAAATACACTGAAGTGTATTTTGTTCTATCTCGTTATTTAGTCTCTCTTAACACTTACAATGAGATATACCAAAAAGTGTGAAAATATTTTTTCAAAAGTATAAAAAAAAATTATTTCTCGCAATAACTAATACTGTATTTAAAAAAAAAAGGTGACTATTAAAATTGTAAATAGTCACCTTATATTAACGATAAGTCTATAAGCGGGATTCTGTCGTGTTTTGTCATTTATCTAGGATTTAAGTCACCTTAAACCTCAATCTGCCTACCCCCTGAAAATGAACGAGCAGCTCATAGTTCAAAGAACAATTCAGTATATTTGGCATTTCAACCCATAAGGTTTACCCCAAAACTATGTCACCATAATTTTGCGTGAGCTCTTACCTCACGTTTTCACCCTTACCAATCGGCGGTTTTTTTCTGTGGTACTGTCTGTCTTTTATAAAAAGCCTTCCTGTTAGGAAGTATGGTGCTCTGTGTTGTCCCGACTTTCCTCTCCGAAAATAATTCGCAGCGACAAAACAACTTATCGTATGCAAATATACAGTCTTTTTGTTGATAATAAATTAATATTATTATATAAATTATTCTTTTTTTTTATATTTTTGTAAATTAGCATACTAACCTGTATACTATATGTTAGTTGAACAAATTATTATTATAAGATATAATATAAAATTTTTTAAATCCGTTGTTTGATATAGTGTTTTTCTTACTAAGATACTAAGATAAAGTCTTTTAGACAAACATTTTTTATCAAATACATAATATAAAATTATGAGATATAAAGTTTTTTTGAACACAATATTATTAATAGTTTTATCTATTAATATTTTTTCGCAAGAACATAAAAACAGTTGCCTTTTTAATGAAAGTTATTCTAATGCAATAGAAGCTTTTAATGCAGGTAATTATACAACTTCAGCTCAACTTTTTTACGATATTTACAAAAACAATAATTACTATGCAACCTTTAATGATAAAGCTTCTGTGCTTTATTATTTAGGCACATCTTATAAAAAAACAGGTGATTATTATTTTGCTCAAAAATATTATACAACTCTACTTAATAATTATCCTTCCAGTATTTATTGTAATAACACTATGTTTGAATTAGCAGAAATTAATTTTATAAACAAAGATTATAAAAGTGCTATTGAAATGTATTCCAAAGTTAATACTAAATTATTAAGTAATTACGAAACAGATAAATACTATTTTAATTTAGGATATGCTTATTTACGTACAAAAAAACTAACAGAAGCAGCTGACTCTTTTTATAAAATTAAAGATACAAGTAAAGATTTCGGAAATGCTGCTTCATATTATTTTGCTCATATTTTGTTTGAATTAGAAAACTATAATGAAGCTTTAGCTATATTTGAAGAATTAAAGTATGATCCTACATATGGCGTAGATGCTCAACATTACATTTTACGTATATTATCAATTAAGAAAAATTATGACGAAATTGCTAACCTGGCAAGTTCTCTTCCTAAATCCAATAATAAAAGAAATAATAAAGAAACTAATGCAATAATAGCAGAAGCATACTATAAAACAAAACAATACGATAAAGCTATTCCACTATTGGAAGAAGTTGTATTAACTAATCCAAATCCAACTTTTTACTACTATTTAGGAGAAAGTTATTATCAAAATAATTTATATGAAAAAGCATTAAAAAACTTTGAAAAAGTTGCTAATTACAATTCTGAACTTGGTCAAAATGCATCCTTTTTTGTTGGTTTATGTAATTTAAAATTAGATAATTTAAATTTTGCCGCAAATGCATTTTATAATTCTTATAGATTAAACTTTAATAAAAACATTACGGATGCATCGCTGTTTAATTATGCAAATACCGTTTATGAAACCGGTTTTGACCCATACAACGAAGCAATTAACGGATTGCAGAAGTATCTTAAAGAGAATCCAAATTCGCCAAGAGAAAATGAAGCACAAACTTTACTTGCAAATTTATTCCTTGCAACTAAAAACTTTCAAAATGCACTCCAAATTATTAATAATATTGAAATTAAATCTGATAATTTAAAATTAGCACATCAAAAAATAACATTTTCCAGAGCTACTGATTTTTTTATAGAAAAAGATTTTGCTAAAGCATACGATTTGTACAAAGAATCGCAAAAATACGGATTAGATGTTCCTTTAAATGCTCAAGCACAATATTGGTTAGCTGAATGTAATTATTACTTGGGAAAATATAGCCTTGCTATTAATGAATTTAAAAAATTTGTGGGCATGAAAAGAGCAGTTGAATTAAACATTTTTGAAGATGCTTTTTACTCACTTGGTTATTGCTATTTTAAACAAAAGAATTATAGTGATGCACAAAATTACTTTAACAGATATATTAACACAAAAACTAATTTAAATAAAGTAAAAGCGTGTGATTCATGGATTAGAATCGGAGATTGTCATTTTATTTCTAAAAACTTTACTCAAGCAATAGATGCATATGATCATGCTATTAATATGTATATAGATATGTCCGGTTATCCTCAGTACTACAAGGCTTTAGCTTTAGGAGCTCAAGGTGACTTAACAGGCAAGGCCAATATGTTAAAAACTATTGAAAATATGCCTATGAGTGCATATTATAGGAGTAATGCCCTATTTGAGTTGGGAAATAATTATAATGTTATGGAAGAACCTGAATTGGCTATTTCTGCTTATAAAACTTTAATAAGAGAATATCCTAAAAACCCTTATAATGTAAAAGCTAAACAAAAAATAGGATTATTGTATTTTGGAATGAATATGTTTGATGATGCAACTTTATATTTTAAAGATATAATAGAAAGTTATCCGGGTTCTATCGAAGCAAAAGAAAGTTTAGCTTCATTAAAAAACATTTATATTACACAAAATAATGTAGAAGATTACTTTTCGTATGTTAAATCTAATACTCATATTAACATAAGTGTTTCAGAAGCAGATTCTTTAAGTTTTTCAAGCGCACAAAACTTATTTGCTTCTTCAAATTATGATAAAGCAAAAAAACAACTTTACAATTACATTCAAGAATTTCCTAACGGAGCTTTTTTGGGTACTGCTTATTATTATTTAGGAGAGTGTTACTATATGGAAAAGAATTATGATGAAGCATTAGATAAATTTATGCTTTCATTAAATTATCCTAACTCTCTATACTCTGAAAATGCAAAGATGCAGATTGCTAATATTTATTATCTAAACGAAGACTACAATAGTGCAATAAAAATATATAAAGACATTATTAACACAACATCGTATGATTATATTGCAAAAGATGCTTCAATAAATTTAATGCGCAGTTATTACAATAATACAGAATACGAAAATTTATTAAATCAAGCAAATAACGTTTTATCTTTTAACAACTTAGATAATAAAACACAAACAGAAGCAGAGTTTTGCAAAGCATACGGCTTATACGGTTTAGGTAATTTTAATGAAGCATACAATAATTTTGCAAAAGTTGCAAAGAAATCTAAAAATGTAGTAAGTGCAGAAGCTAAATACTTTTGTGCTTTTATTAATTACATTAATGCAAATTATGATAAAGCTGAAAAAGAGGCTTTCGAATTAATCAATAATTTTGGTCACCATGATTTTTGGGTTGCAAGGGGGTTTATATTATTGGGAGACATTTACGTTAAAACAGGAAATACCTTCCAAGCAAAACAAACTTATCAAAGTATTATAGATAACTATGTTGGTGAAGATTTAAGAGAAGAAGCCAAACAAAAATTAAACTCAATACCTAAATAATTAGCAAGCATTTTATAAGAATCTACATTCTATTAATTGAAATTAAATTAATCTAATAAACAATAGATAAGAAACTAAGTATGAATAAATTAATAAAAACATCTATTATTGTCATTTTAAGTATTATTTTTACAAATACAATTTTAGGACAAAAACCTAAGTATGATGAGCAAATAACTATTACCGCACCATATGAACCTTCCGTTTCCGATGCAAATAAAATCTCGTCTGAACCTGGCAATATTAGTTTGGAAGTTGAAAAAGACAAGTTAGATTATCAAACTACTAGTTTTAATATTACTACTACTGATTTAACAATAAGTGGTGTTAGTTTGCCTGACTTTAAATACTATGATGAAATCCATAATAAACATATATTTTATTCAAAGTTAGGTTTTGGAAGTAATATAGAACCTTTAGCGCATATTATAGTTAACTCTGTTGATAATAAAGCTTTTGGCGGTGGCTTTGCTCTTAAGCATCACTCTGCATGGAAACAATTGGATTCAGTTTTAAACAACTCCTTTAGTAACTCTTATATTAATGGGTATGGAAAATTTACCATAAATAATCAACAATTAATAATTGGTGGTTTTTATAATCACGATCTAATACATTATTTTGGTATTGATATTTTAAATTTAGAAAACGATTTTTCTTTTGAAGATTTAAAAAAAGAAACTGAGAATATAAAACAAGTATATCAAAGTTTTGGAGGTAATATTGAGTTAAGTAATATTAAAACTTTAAGTTATGATTATAACACAAGCCTTAACTTTACATTTACTCAAGATAATTATAACTTAAAGGAATATGAGGTTTTATTTCCTATTAATTACTCATACTATACTAATATATTCAGAAAAAGTACTTATGAAAGTTTAAATATTAACTTTTTAGCTCAATACAATCATAACATACTAGATTTAGAATATAATCCTTATAAAGGTAATAATTATAATTTTAGTTTATCTCCTGTTTATAATGTAATTGCTAACAGATTTAATATTAAATTAGGAGCAAATTTTAGTGTTTATAGTGAATTATTTTCTGACTCTCAGGATAAATATAGCAATGATTTATTTAAGTTTGCAATTCATCCAATTGCAGAAATTAAAACTTATATTATACCGGATGCATTTAGTTTTACTGTAGGAATAAAAGGTGAAAATTACAGAAATACTATAAATTTCTTAAGATCTAAAAATAAATATTTAGCTCCCATTAACTCTATTATTCCTTTAAACTTTGTAAATGGCAGTATTAAAAATAATCCCTTTAAAATGACCGATGTTAAATATAATGCATATTGTAACTTAGATACTAGATTTGGAAAATTAATAAATTTATCAATTGGGGCTAATTTAGCTAACATAAACAATTTACCTATATTCCATTCTTATTTAGCTCCTTATAACAAAAATCAATCTGAGAGTTTTAATATTAATAGATTTAACTACGTATACGAAAACATTCAACAAATTTTAGTTACCGGAGAGTTTGTTCTTAATAGTAATAATGTATTCTTTAAATTAAACGGTAATTACTATATTAATAAGATTAGAAATGTTAATAATTCTAAGTTTTTATTACTTGACATAAAACCGGACACATATAATATGCCGGAATTTGACATAATGTCTAGTTTTGTTATTAAATTATTAAATAACTCTTTGAACTTTGGCTTACAAGGTTACGTTATTGGCGGTATAAAAGACGTTAAGTTTGATCAATCTACCATTAATAGCGGTGAATATTATGAGGTGATGGAAATGCCGCTTATGTATGATATGGGATTTTTAGCAAGTTACAAAATTACTAATAATGTAAGTACTTGGTTAAATGTAAATAACTTATTACATTTCAATAATAACAAATTGTATCTTTATTACTTATATCCGGAATATACAATTAATGCTATGATAGGCATATCTATGTCTTTCTAAAACATTTATTTATCAACTTGTTGAGACTTGCAGGGTGTAAAAAAAATTATGAGAACCCTTCTCAGCAATTATTTTCGATCTATAATAATAAACATAAATTAATCAATAATAATAAAAAAAGGGAGATGTAACTTAACTAAAACATCTCCCCAAAAAACTAGACATAATAAAAAAACTATATGTAAAAAAATTACTTTTGTATTAGTTTACTGTTGTTATAATATTTAATATTATTGTGCATTATATTATTCTACTTCGCTATCTTTCTTACGATTGTAAAAAAACATGTTATTAAAACTCTCTACATGCTCCTTAATTAGATTGTTTATCGAATCATTGAAATACTGAAATTGATCAGAATCAAATTTAGGAAACTTAGGAAATTCACTAAAAAAGTTTTCTGTAAACTCATCATAATTGAAATCTTCAAAACTTTTTAAATTCTCCCCTATTAAATTACTTATCGAATCACTAAAAAATTGAAATTTAACAGAATCCAAAAAAAGAATCCATGGAGATTCACTGAAAAGATTTTCTGTAAATTCATCGTAATTGAAATTTTTAAAACAATCTTCGAAAAATTTTTCAGAATTAGGATTTGTTTTGTAATCGTTATCTCCAAATGCATGATATTCTAATATATCAGATGATGCAAGATTATCAAATAATGCAAACATATCAGAAATTTGCTTTAAATCTATGCTATTGTCAACAATAGTATCTGGAGAATTAATATTTTTATCTTTTTTAATATTTTCTTCTCGTCCACCATAATACCAAAATACAGAAGACTTTTCGGGGTTTTGCATAATAATAATAACTTCTGATTTATTATCTAAATAATCTTTTCTGTACATTCTATATTTATTACTGCTTGTTGAAGAAATAACTTGCGGTAAAAATGTCTCAGAATTCATTACATTTTCTAACTTTTCAATGTTAGAATTAAAAAAATCTAAATGCTGTTCATTTGAAATAATAATTCTTGCTTGTATAAAATCCAAATCCGGTAATTCATATAATATTTTTTTCCCATCTACAGTAACATCTCCAAACACCTGCATATCCATACCTACCGAATTATTTCGACTTTCAAATTTATCTAATGTTTTAGCAATTTTATCTGACTGTGCAGATATGTTAACATATGAAAACATACATACAAATGCTATGAAAAAAATTTTAAATGATCTCATATTTTGTTTATTTTTATCTGTCAATGATTATTAATCTTATATATCATATCTTATCTTATCCTATTATTAACAGTTGACACATTCTTTTGTGAAGAGTAATATATTTCATAAAACTCCTCATAAAAATCCTCAAAATATTCCTGAGCCGGCATAATTGCTTCATTATAAGCAGATTCTGCATCAATCATGGATCGTTGAATATACTCAATAGCAACATCAGGATCTGTTATATGTTTGCCGTCAACTACTAATTCTATTTTTGTCCCATTACTTAAAGTTATTGTATTCTTATCATTATTTTTATTAACAAAAACACTAATTATGATTGCTATAACTAATATGGCAGCAGTAGAAATACTTCCCCATATGTAAAATAATTTTGAAAATTTCTTTTTATCTTTATGATTACGTAAATCTGAATTTATCACGTCACTTTTTTCATTCTTAAGAATCAAATTGTCATACAAATTATTAAAATCAGAAGTTTCGTTAATCAATTGATTTTTATAGAAAATAAAAACATCTTTTAAATATTGCAAATCACTTGGAATTTCTTCACTTGAAGTTAAATATTGACCTAAGATTTCTTCATCTTTCAGAGTAGAAGTACCTTCTAAATATTTTTCTGCAATATTTCTAATATTATTAATATTGTAAATATCTTTTTCCATTTTATTTCTTCAATAATTTTTCTCTTACGTATTTTCTGGCTCTAGAAAGATTTACCGAAACTGCATTTTCAGAAATCTCCAAAATATTTGATATATCATTTATTTCAAAACCTTCAATGTCCCTTAAGGTCATTACTCTTTTTTGCGTTTCAGGTAAACTTTCTACTATATTTAATATTTCTAAATATCTTTCTTTAGCAATTGAATTATTTAAAATATTGTTGTTATCATACAAATCATTATCTAATTTATTAATTAAGTTGGAGTCTACTTTTTTCTTGTAAAAATTATCTCTTTCAACATAATTGATACTTGCATTTTTAGTAGCTCTCATCAAATAAACTTGTAAATTATTTATTCTATAATCATTTTCTAACAACTTTAACCAAACATCCTGCACAATATCTTCAGATATTTGAGAATCTTTAACTATAGATAAAGCCAGCCTATACATTTTATTTGATATTTCAATAAAATCTTCTCTATCAATTTTTAACATTATGTTTTTGGATGTTTACTTTTAAGACACAAAAATTTATATTATCTTACATTGAAAACAACATTTTTTTATTATTATTCTGTTTTACTTGTAAAAGATAAGATTATTTATTTAATAAAATCAAGAAAATCCCTATAAGTTTTTAGAAATCAAGTTGTTAATTTCATTATACAATCTTGTAAAAATTCTTAAGATTTATCTAAAAAATCTTAGATCAATAAAATCCGGACAAAATAATAGTACTTCATACTAGAATTTTGTGTAGCATGAAAAAAACAATGAGAAAATCATCATACAAAAATGATATTATTTTGCAAATCCTATCGGATGGTTAATCCAAACTTTTCTAGTATTATTAAATCCTAGTTCTTTTGCAATTTCTTCTTTTTGCATCGAAGCTCTTGGAACTGTAGATAATCCGGCTGCAGCACAATATAATGATATGTTTTGTGATACTATTCCGCAATTTAAAATACCCATATCTATTATATGATCATTTCTTTCTGAAGTATTACTTTCATCATAATTTCTATATCTGGAGATATCTGCAGTTATGAGTAAAACGATTGGGGATTTGGAGCTCTTTGTTCTGTATATTTGCGAATATCTTTTGTTGAAACTAACAATAAAGTATGATCTTTGTTATTGTAAATATAGGTTCCATCTTTCATACAAACATAAACATCAACTTCCTGAGAATTCATAGCAGTTGGAGATGTCATTTTGCCTTCTTTTGGTCTATTAATACCTTTTGCTGCCCATAATAAATCCGATAATTGTTGAAGAGAGATTTCTTTATCGGTAAATTCACGTTCCGATTTTCTATTTTGTAGGGCTGACATAAAATCTACATCTAATTTGTCTGATGCCCTTTCTAAAACAATTTGCTTCATATTATTAGTTTTTATTTCTTCTCTATTTTGCCCTTTGCAATCAATATAACTTAATAACAAGATTAAACTTATAAAAATAATTGATTTTTTCATAATTGTAATATTTAAGATTTATATGCAAATATAATTGTTATTTAGAATTTTACCATGAAAATAATAGAAACAAAATTTCATTTACAAAAAATAATATAAATTTTTATTAGGAACAAAATATTGACAATATCTTTAATTTTTTTCTAAATAATGCTATTTTACACAAAATAATAGATTATCTTTGCAGTATAAAATAAGTGGACTATTACATGTGTATTTAGATTTTAAATAATAAAACCTATCTCTATCCAACTTATTTTTTAGAACATTTAAAATAAATACATAATGAATAATATCATAAAATTTTCTGAGATTGTTGCAGCTAAACAAAGGTTAAAAAGTGTAACAAAGATTACGGATTTAATGACTTCTAAATCTTTTTCCCAAATGGCGAATGCCAATGTTTTTTTAAAGTTAGAAAACTTACAATCTACAGGCTCATTTAAAGTTAGAGGTGCTTATAATAAACTTGCTTCTTTAACTGACGAGGAAAAACAAAAAGGTGTTGTTGCTGCATCAGCAGGTAATCATGCTCAAGGTGTTGCTTTTTCTGCAACAAGATTAGGAGTGAAAAGTACTATTTTCATGCCTATTTTTACTCCCCCTCTTAAAGTTTTAGCTACAAGGGGGTATGGTGCTAATGTTATTCTTACAGGAGAAACCTTTGACGATGCATATGAAGCATCTCAAAAGTATTGTAAAGAGCACAATGCTACATACATACATCCTTTCGATGATAAAATGATTATTGCCGGACAAGGTACTATTGGAATAGAAATTTATGACCAATTACCTGAAGTTGATATAGTTCTTGTTCCTATTGGTGGTGGCGGTTTAATATCCGGAGTTGCTTTAGCAATGAAAGAATTAAATCCAAATATTAAAATTATTGGTGTAGAAGCCGAAGGCGCTGCATCTATGTATGCATCCAGAAAAAGTAAAGAAATTGTCAATCTTCCTAAGATCTCAACAATTGCTGATGGGATTGCTGTTAAAAAACCAGGAAAACTTACTTATAGCATAATAGAAGATTTAGTAGATGATTTAGTAGTAGTTAATGACACAGAAATAGCTCATGCCGCATATTTATTATTACAACGTGCAAAATTATTAGCCGAACCTTCCGGTGTTGCCCCAATGGCAGCTGTATTATTTAAAAAATGTGACTTTGTCAACAAAAATGTTGTTACTATTATTTCGGGTGGAAATATTAATATGCAAATCTTAGAACAAATCATAGAAAAAGGTATGTATGAGGAAGGATTAAAAACTTGCATTCAATTAATAATTCCTGACCAACCTGGGGAACTTAAAAAAATTTTATCGGTATTAGATAGTTTAAAAGCAAATATAGCAGATATAGAACACGACCGTTCCAATGCTGACGTTACTGTAGGTAATACTATGTTAACTATAAAATTACACTTACAAAGTCAAGAACAATTAAAGGTTATTATTAATCAGTTTAAAGAACTTGGGTTAAAGTGTAAAGTGATTAATTAAGAAATTAGTATGTTTTTATCTAATATTTGTATAAGAAATTAGTATTCAGTTTTTTATATTAATCAACTCAACTTTCACTTCAAAATTCTCATATTATTTATTAAATAATTTAGCTGACTTTTTGAAGTGAAAGTTGATAAAAACAATTTGAGACAACACGTAGGAAAATTGTTTTATATAACTTCCCTCTCCCTCCAATAGCATTTTTGCAAGTATTTTTGTTTCTACATTATATTACAATTGGAAGATCGTGTTCATTAACTCACAACATATAGCCCACGAAAAGATTTTATTTATTATTTGCTTCAAGCAAATCCTTAATTCCTCCCAATGAGCTGAGTAGATTAGAAGCCTCGTAAGGCAAATACACAGTTTTATTGTTCTGACCTCCAGCGATTTCTTTTAGTGTCTCAATATATTTAATTGCCAAAAGGTAATTCACCGGATCAGCACCACGATCTGCAACAGCTTCAGAAATTTTGCGGATTGCTGCAGCATCTGCCTCAGCTTGCAGTATTTTAGCCCTGGCTGAACCTTCTGCTTTCAAGATACTCTCCTGTTTCTCAGCTTCTGCTGTATTAATCTTAGCAAGCCTTTCACCTTCGGAATTCAGAATCTGCGCTTGCTTCTCACCCTCTGCCTTCAAAATATCAGCACGACGGTTACGTTCTGCCTGCATTTGCAGCTCCATGGTTCGACGAATACTCTCAGGGGGCATAATATCCTGAAGTTCAACACGGTTAACTTTTACACCCCACTTATTAGTAGCATCATCAAGTACGTTACGCAATTTAGAATTTATAGTATCGCGAGAAGTTAGGGTTTCATCAAGTTCCATTTCACCAACTACATTACGCAAAGTGGTTTGAGTTAATTTCTCTATAGCAATCGGCAAATTTTGAATTTCATAAACCGACTTCACCGGATCAACAATCTGAAAATACAACAAAGCATTGATTTCAGTCATCACATTATCTTTTGTAATAACACTCTGTTTATCGAAGTCATATACCTGCTCGCGCATATCAATCCGAGTTGTTTTTCCCATAGAACCATTCTGACGACGTATAACAGTTTCTTTAGCCTGTTCAATAATGGGTAAAATGATGTTAATACCTGAATTCAGCGTACGATTATACTTACCAAGACGTTCTACAATCACCATTTGCGATTGAGGAACTATCTTGATTCCCCTAAGGATGTATATTACTACAAGAATTGCTAATACAATGAGAACAATGTTAATAAAAGTCATAATAATTATTTGTTTAATTGTTTTACAGTTAAAATAATGCTATCCAATTTCACGATTTCTACAGTTACACCCCTTTCGATAACTGAACCATCTGCTGAAACAGCCTTCCAATCATCTCCATCAATTGATACTCGACCGGTATGCTTCTCCATGTCAATACGTTCAGATACTATTCCCTTACGACCAATCAATGCATCGACATTAGTTTTCACGTGCTTTGACCTTTTATCAAGAAAACGTAGCATAAATGGACGAAAAAATATAAAAGTAAGCAACGAAACCGCTAAAAAGATTATTATTTGCCAAGTGAAATTTGCACCAAGATAAGAAGCTAAGGCAGAAACACCTGCTCCAATGGCAAAACAGATAGATCCAAACCCTTCCGTGAGGATTTCAACAATCACCAAGATAATAGCAGCAATAAGCCAAAAGTAAACTATCATAATAATTTAATTCTCTCTTGCAAATATACCTCTTTTTTAAAATTTTTACATAATTTTTTATAAATATTCGATAATACATATCAAAAAAGGTTACAAGATAATCTTACTTTCATTTCATAAGATAGCAATCGCCACTTTTATTACCTACCTCCAGAAGAGAAACTCGCTTTACAAAATATCAATAAAAAAAGGGATGTAACTATACACCCCTTTTTTTATTTAATATTATTTTAATATGTTTTAATTACTATTTAATAATTTGAGCGCCATATACTTTTATTGCACCAAATAATTTGCCTGCATCATTAATAGGGTAAGAATTTGCATACATAGTAACTGAATTACTTTCTGTACCTCGTTGATTCAATCCAAAAATAGATCTAGCTATATTTTCAGCAGAATTTGGATTATATTCAGAAGAAGATGAACCTTCCATAGTTAAGAAACCTTTTAAATAAGCATTATTAACAGCTTTACTAAGCGCGTCAACTTCTGACTCAGTCATTTCTCTATTTCCATCTGCCTTATATAATTGATCAACATCCTCAAACATATCACTAAAAATTCTTAAAAACCTTCCACCTCCTGACGGTAATGTCAAATCTGCTTCAATATTGGAAAAGAATAAATTATCATATGCAGATGTCTTTCTTTCAGCTTCTAAATTACTGTCGGAATCGATGAATGTTCTGTCTAATGCGGAAAAATCGCTACAACCAATAATATTGTTATATACTTCTGAATTAATTCTTGTCATAAATCTAAAACCATATCCCATATCTTTATCTCCTGGGACCCAATCTCTTCGCTATGTAAATAATACAGTATTGTGATGAAAACTTAAATTGGAAGCACTAATGTTTCTATTCATACCCCTAACTTCACATGCAGCCATTCTATTAGCTAAGAACACATTGTTGCAAATTTCTATATTGCCTCCCTTATTTCCCATCTGAATAGCAAAATGACTCCCATTTAAAAAAACACAATTTCTAATAGTTATATTACCTTCGGTTTCACCATGTATCAATTGATTAGAAACAGTAGTAACGCCTCTCATTGAAGGTTGACTAATTTGAAGACCTGGAGGATTTAATATACCTGTTTCACATCCTTCGGGAGCTTTAAATTTAGGATTTGAAGGAGATAAACTAACGTACTTGTTCATTTGACCTTTGTCTAAATAAAAACCATCGATTAAAACATGTCCATTTTTGTTACCACTTACAAAAATATCAATTAAACCGTGGTTAGCATTAACTCCACCAGCATCTGCAGGAGGTTGAATTGAAGTTCTAAAATTGATAGGATCTCTTTGAGAAAAATCATCGGAATACCCAGCAACTAATGAGATGTATTTTTTAACTTCTATATATCCAACATTTAATTTTCCAAGATAATTACCTTGAGCTATATGTATTACAGCTCCTTCCGGAGCCTCATCAATAGCTTTTTGAATATCCTTATAGGGATCTGACTTTCCTCCAGTATTTCTGTTACTGCCACTTTGTGACACATAAATATCTTTAGTACCCTTGGGAATTCTATTAGTCAAAGTTGTTGCATCGGTTGTTTTATTAATATCTGTTTTATCTTCAGATCCTAATTTTTCATTAATTTTATCCTTTGCAGCAGATTTTACTTTATTAAATACTCCCTGAACATTTTGAGCTGAAATTGGAGAAAACCCAAATAAACAAATTAACATTAACCATAAAATTTTTTTCATACCATTTCTTTTTAAATAATAAAAATAAGATAATTAATGCAAATATAATATAATTTTACCTTTATTAATTAAAATAGACAGACTTAACAGATAAAAAAACAAACAGATTCAACCGGTTAATCCTAAAGGGTCCTAAAGGGATGCAATCAACTTCCTCTAAAGGGATGCAATCGATTTCAGATTTGCAAATAACTTCCACAATAACCAAACATTTTCATGTTTTTTTCAAGTAAAAAACAAAAAACTGGTTCAAATAATTGTATTTTTCATTTTAGATGAAAGAAATCAGTTACATTCTTCTACAATAAATCATTTTCAATGAAAATTAAAATATGTTTTTTGGGATTTTTTTAGTCATTGGACATACGAATGGCTGTTCGTCTCTAAACCGAATTTTTGATGTGAGTAGTGTAAGTGCTTAATGACTATTGTATCGTTATTATTACCGCAATATTACTATAATTAATAATAATTTTACCAATAGTTTTGATAATTATATTATTTGTAATTAGTTGATTGTAAGCCTACTCTGTACTTATTAAATATGGTTGTGTCAACATATTTTTTCAATCAAACTAATCAATTTGATAAGCATTATGGTCTATATCCTTACGCTCATGTAAATAAATAAAGTTCTTAATGTCACCGAATAAACCATAAAAATCAAAATAGCGCTTATTTAAATTCTTAATATAATTTGGATTTAAAAAATCGTTATAAGAGCACCATTCATAATCCTTATAGCTTATTCGGGGGTTGTGGTGGGTGACATTAGTGTTTACATAGATTATACAATTACGTAAGTACACTGGAGATGAAATCCTCTTACGCTTAAAATTTTTTCTAAACAAACTGCCAGATCTATCATATTTTTTATTAAAGTAACTTGCATATTGGGAAAAGAATATTCTAAGTTTTTCACTTATGATACGCGAGGCGATATATGCTTGAGACTTGCCTTCATCAATGAACTTCTGAGCAAACTTAGCTATATCTTCATCCACTTCTGTTAGTTTAAGAATTTTACCCGTGCTTTTAAGCTTTATAACAATATGAAAGTGATTAAATAATAAGGCGTGGCAATAGACGTAAGCCACAGGCTCCAAATAATGTTTGATTTCATTTATAAACTTCTCACGATCTCGTCGGTCATGAAAAATAATTTCACCGTTGTTCCCTTGATTGTAGATATGGAAATCTTCTAAGGGAAACATAAGTTCTACCTTACTATTACCTTGATCCTTATGGATGCGTTTACGAGGCTTTTTGCGTGGTTTCATGCCTTCGTTAACAAGATTTTTTAATTTTTGTAATTTCAAAAATTTCAACTGCATAATGATAAATTTTAAATGTTAATACTTAAGAGCAAATTGCTCCTCTCTTTATCATTAATCCTTAAAAGATTAAAATGTCAGCATTTTTAACATTTAAATTTTAAATTATTTTTCCTACGGAATATTTTAATGGCAGCTGAATAATCAATTAAAAATTGATTGAAATTTTAAGTAAGAGAATAAGAGATAAATTTAATTTAAAATTAAAATAAACTAGAATTGAACATGTTATGCACAGTTAAATTTTCATGCAAATTAGAATAATTCTAAATAAGGTGCCGATAGAATCCCTTAGTATAATTAGAATCGTTCTAAATAACAAGTCGATAGAATCCCTTTATAGAATCCAGAAATTATTAAAGGCAATAAATTATTTTGTGCTATATTTGCTACAAATTATTATTTAATAAAAAACAATTTCATATAATAATAAAGAATGAAAAATAATACATTTACTTATAGTAGCTATAATTTTAAAATACAAAATAATATAATCAAAATTGAATATAATTTTACTATAGAGGAGAAACAGAAATTCAACTTTTTACCTACTTTAGAAATTTCTATACCACAAAAATATTTCAATTTTAATAACAATCTAACAATTTTAAATAAGTTAGTATTTAATTTAGGAATGGTTGAAGCCATAAGCTATTGGAAGGCTACTTGTGCTAAAAATTTTCATATTAATTCCGGTTTAATTTCAGATAATCAAAAGGCTTGGTGGAAAAATCTTTTTTATTATGGTTTAGGTGAATTCAGGTATTTAAATAATATTAATACTCCTAAAGATGAATTTGTGAATTTTATTGCTAATCAAAATATTTGTAATAAGAAAAAGCTTTTAGCTAAAAGTAATTTTACTATTTCTGATACATGTACTAATTATCACTCTTTATCAAAAAATAAAAAACAAGTTATCATACCTATTGGTGGTGGTAAAGATAGCGTTGTTACTTTAGAGGAGTTTAAAAGTAATAACTTTAATATTTTACCTTTTATTATTAATCCATCTAAAACTACTTTAGATTGTATTGATACTGCTGTAATTAATAAAGAAGATATCATAATTGTAAATAGAAACTTAGATAAAACTATTTTAGAGTTAAATAAATTAGGGTATTACAATGGTCATACACCATTTTCCGCAATTGTTGCATTTAGTTCGTTAATTGCTGCAGAGCTATCTGATACATCATACATTGCATTATCTAATGAGGCTAGTGCTAATGAAGCTACCATAAGTAGTTCGGATGATATAATTAATCATCAATACTCTAAAACTATTTATTTTGAATCTGCTTTTCGAAATTATTACAAACGTTATATTTCTGACAAGTATAAATATTTCAGTTATTTACGAAATTATAATGAACTTCAAATTGCTCAAAAATTTTCTAAACTTAAACAATATCATAAGATATTTAAAAGTTGTAATGTAGGTAGCAAACAAAATATTTGGTGTTGTAATTGTTCTAAATGCTTATTTGTTTATATTATGTTAATGCCTTTTTTAACTAAGGATGAACTAATTAACATATTTGGAAAAGATATAATTGAAAACAAAGAATTACTTAATACTTTGTTAGAGTTAGCCGGATTAACAGAAAAAAAACCATTTGAGTGTGTTGGAACTGTTTCTGAAACTCGATCTGCTTTAGCTTATTACTTAATAAATAATGAGCCTTACGGTATCTTAATCGATTACAAAAATAAAGTAACTCTAAAAGATTTGGCAAATGACTTTAATAATTTTGAAAAGTTGTTAAATTATCACAATGAGTATAATTATATTCCGGAATTTTTATAATTAGAAATTTATTTAAACCATATAAATAAAATCATAATTATGAAAGCATTAGTAGAAAAATATTTTAATAACAAGAAAATCTTAATTTTAGGATTTGGAAGGGAAGGTCAAGAATCACTTAAACTTGTCAAGAAGTTTTTACCCGACTCTAAGATTACTATTGCTGATAAAAATGAGAATATTAAACTTTCTGATAACATTTTTAAAGATTTCACTAATATTGATCTAAAATTAGGTGATGGTTATACTTCTAATTTAAATGATTTTGATATTATTGTAAAATCCCCCGGTATTCCTGAACTACTATTAATTAATGTAGATAAAAGCAAAATAACTTCTCAAACAGATTTATTTTTACAGAAATATAGTAATCAAATTATTGGTGTTACTGGAACGAAGGGGAAAAGCACAACATCGACTCTAATACATCATATCTTAAAAAATTTTGGATACAAAACTTTATTATTAGGGAATATTGGAATTCCATCATTTAGTGTTATTGATGATATTGATAAAGATACAATATTAGTTATGGAACTATCGGCTCATCAGTTGAATTATATTCACAATGCTCCAAGAGTTTCTATACTTTTAAATATTTTTCCTGAACATTTAGATCATTTTAACTCATTCGAAGATTATTATTTTGCAAAATATAATATTTTTAAATATCAAAATAATAATGATATATCTATCATTGGATCGCCCTGCCCTAATTTAAATTCTTTATTAAAAGATCTACATACCAAACAAATATATATTGATGATGTTTATATACAAAAAAAAGACATCTTTCTCGCAAATCAAAATTATCTGACATTAAAAGGAGAGCATAATTACAAGAACATTTGTGCATCTTTGATTGCCGTTAATAGTTTTATTGAAAAGGAAATTGTAAACTTCAATGATATATTTAAAATACTCAAAAACTTCAATCCTCTCCCACATAGATTAGAATATGTTGGTAATTTTCAAGGAATTGATTTTTATAACGATTCAATTTCAACTATTCCACAGTCCGCAATTGCTGCAGTTGAAACGCTTAAAAACGTTGATACTATTATATTAGGAGGTTTTGATAGAGGTATTAATTATGATGATTTAGTTGATCATTTACTATATAATAGTAATATTCACAATATCTTATTAATTGGAAAAGCAGGTAATAGAATATTTGAATTATTTAACAAAAAAAAGAGAACTGCTTCTAAAATTATCGAAAAAAACATTATTAACAACTTAGATTTGAAACAAGCTGTTGATTTTGCTTTTCAAAATACTGCAAAAAATAAGATTTGTTTACTCTCTCCTGCTGCATCCAGTTACGATTGTTTCAAAAATTTTGAAGAAAGAGGTGAAGTTTATAAACAACTGATAAAAAATTTTTCTGAATAATTTTCTTTTTATTAAATTCTGTATTACTATTTTTTTAACGAAATAGAAAGGTTATTTTGTTGATTATCAATTAAAAACAACCAAAAAAAAACATTGGATGCCATCCCTAAAACATACCTAAAAATATCAAAAGCCATCTCCAAAAAATTAGCATCGATTTCTATTCCCCAAAACATTCATAATCCTAAAATATCATTTCTTTATTTGCATGAAATATTAGAAATAATTAACTGATTATCAATTAAAAACAACCTAAAAACACACCGGATGCCATCCCTAATACCATAAAAACACACCGGATGCCATCCCTAATACCATACCTAAAACATACCGGATGCCATCCCTAATACCATACCTAAAACATACCTATATTAAACACAAAAAAAATAAGGCATCAAATGAATTGAGCCTTATTTAATTTTTTGGAAAAATAAAAATACTATTTAGCTTCTTCAGCTTTTGTCTTTTCACTTTTTTTTCTAGGTCTTACCTTTCCATAAGAACCATTTATTATTTTTCCTCTTTTTGTTTTCTTATCTCCTTTTCCCATAATTATAATTTATTTTGTGCAAAGATACAAAAAAAAGCACATCTTTTAATGATGTGCTTATTTTTTTAATTATAGAATTTATTTTCTTATAATTCTAAATTTGAACCACTGTTAAATTTAACAACTTTTTTAGCTTTAATTTTAATTTTTTCTTTAGTTTGTGGATTTATTCCTGTTCTAGCTGCTCTATCAACAACTTTCCAAGTACCAAAACCAACTAATGTAACTTTTTCATCTCTTTTTAGAGCTTCTTCAACACCTTTCATAAATGAATTTAATGCCTTTGCAGCATCTACTTGTGTCATTTGTGCATCTTCTGCAATAAATTTAATAAGTTCTGATTTGTTCATAGACGTTTGATTTTAAAATATTAATGTGTAAAAGTATAATTTTTTTTTTAATTAAACAATCTTTTTTATTAATTTTTCATAAAAAAGCACAAAAAAGCACGTTTTTAGTAAGTTTTTTTTATTATTTCATCTATTTATAGATTTTTTTTATTAAAAATGCCTACAAAACAAAAAAAATATCTACTTTTGCACAGTCAAAAAATAGTTAGAAATAAGATGGCAAAGAATACTAAAAATCAAACAGACAAAAAAACTGAAAATGTAAAAAAAGTTGTAGTTGAATCTGAATCTTTTATTCAGAAACATTTAAAAATTATCTCAATTGTTTTAACTGTAGTTTTAATCGTAATAATTGGGATTATTTTAATTAACAGATTTTATCTTGTACCTCGTCAAGAAAAAGCAAATTCAGAAATGTTTATGGCTGAAAAGTATTTTGGCGAACAAAAATACGATATTGCTTTAAATGGAGATGGAAATAATTTAGGGTTTTTAGATGTTATTAATAATTATAAAAACACTAAAGCAGGAAAAATTTCTAATTATTATGCAGGAATTTCATATCTTAAAACAGGCGATTTCGATAATGCTATAAAATATTTATCTAAATTTAAATCTAAAGATCAATATATATTTGGCTTATCAAGAGCTGCTATAGGTGATGCATATATTGAGAAAAATAAAATTAGTAAAGCGATAGATTATTATAAAAAGGCTGTTGCAATTAAACCTAACAAGGTTACAACCCCCGAGTTTTTAAGTAAATTAGGTATGGCATATGAATTAAATGGTGATAATGCCAATGCTCTTAAAACTTACAAAACTTTAGTTGATAATTATCCTGATGCAACTATTTCAATAGAAGGTAAACGCTCAATAGGAAGATTAGAAGGTAAAAAATAATATGGCAAATATTATATTTATGGGTAGTCCGGCTTTTGCAGTAGAGTCTTTAGCTCTAATAAAAGAAGCCGGACATTTTATTTCTGCTGTTGTTACAGTGCCGGACAAACCTGCCGGTAGAAAATTAAAATTAAAGACTTCGGCTGTTAAAGATTATGCATTAGAAAATAATTTAAACATTCTACAACCTGCAGACCTAAATGATGATAATTTTCTTGAAAAATTGAAAAGTTATGATCCTGATTTAATTGTTGTTGTAGCTTTTCGAAAATTACCTAAATCGGTATGGGGTATTCCTAAATATGGAACTTTTAATATCCATGCATCTTTACTTCCTAATTATAGAGGTGCTGCCCCTATTAATCATGCTATCATTAATGGCGAATCTGAAACGGGTGTAACTTCGTTCTTTTTAGATAATAATATTGATACCGGAAAAATAATTCTTCAGGAAAAAACTGATATTGGAGAATCAGAATCTTTTGGAGAATTATACGAAAGGCTTAAAGTATTGGGTGCAAAGCTATGTATAAAAACTATTGATAAAATAATAAGTAACAAAAAAAATCTTGATGTAGTATCACAAGATACATTAATAAATAAAGACACTATTCTACGTAAAGCTCCTAAAATTTATAAAAACGATTGTTTGATCAATTGGGAGAATAATACTATAAACATCTATAATTTCATTAGAGGCTTATCACCTGACCCAACAGCTTTTACTTTTGTTAATACTTCAAAAGGGGAATTGATGATCAAAGTATATGTTTCTGAATACGAAATAAAAGATGTAGAAGCTCCTAACAAAGTTGTTACGGATAATAAAACATATTTAGGTTTTACAACTTTAGATGGCGTTGTTTACATTACAGATATACAAGCTGCAGGAAAAAAGAGAATGAAAATTGAGGATTTTTTACGAGGGACAGAATTATCTTATTGATGTTTTTAATTTTAAAAAAGCCATTGATAAGTTGCTATACATTTCAACAATAATTTACATTCTTGTTGTATCTTTTTGTATCTGTTGTATAATGATTGAAAGTTTCAGCTAATTATTTTATTAAAAAAAACATTAACTAATAAGAAAATATTTATCTTCAGAATAATTTACTAAATCTCTATCTATTAAATTACGCAAAATAAAAATTACCAACCTGTTATCTAATTCTTGAGTAGTAATTAAAATTTCTTCTAAAGATAAAGGCTTAATTTTAATAGCTTCTTGGATTTTCTCAGTTAAGTTTTTGATATATTTCTTACAATTATTTTTTTTACAATTATCACATTTTTTACATATTAAATTGTTTTCTTCCCCAAAGTAATGTAATAGCATACTACTTCGACATTTACCATCGGAAGTAATATAACCGATTGAGTAATTTAACTTCTTTTTTGCGATTTTACATGTGTTTCCGTATTCTTTTGTATTAGGAAATAAATATTTTGGATTAAGCCTATCTGTTGTAAACAATATTCGTGGCAAATTTAAGTTTTGCGTATAATTTATTATATTTGTGTTTTTTAAAAAATATAATACCTTAATTACTTGACTCACATCTATCTTTAAGATTTTCGCTATTTCATTCTCATCTATAGAACAAAACTGGCTAAAAATTCCATCATATTTTCTAATTAACAATTCTATTATTTCTTCGACATAAGGAAAAAAAGATTTATAAGATAAAATATAATTTCTGCTAACATTAAACTTAACTGTAGAAAAAGTTGTATTAAACTCAAAAATTTCTATTACATTCTGAGATTCTAATACTTTTAATGATTTTTCTATAGTGACGTATGGAATATGTGAAAATTGCATAAATAGATTTATATCAAAATAAAACATACTATTTCTGCCTAACCCAGGTCTAATTTTATAAAAATCACATAATTGTTCATAAACATTAGCAATTATCCGTTTATTAGGATAAGACATATTATATTTAGATATAACATTATCTATATCTGTTTTATCATATAATACTACAGAAAAGGATTCTTCACCATCTCTCCCTGCCCTTCCGGCTTCTTGGAAATAACTCTCTAAATTTTGTGGAATTTCTATATGAATAACAAATCTTACATTGCTTTTATCTATTCCCATCCCAAAAGCAGATGTAGCAACAATAACTTTAATTACATCCCTTTTCCACAAATCTTGTTTTTTTTGTCGTTCATTATTATTTAAACCTGCATGATAATAATCTGCAGAAATTTTATTCTGTTGCAAAATTTTAGCTATTTCTTCCGTTTTTTGTCTTGAGTTGATGTACACTATCCCTGTTCCTTTAAACTGTTTACATATTTGAACTAATCTATTTAGTTTATTTTCTTCATAATAAACTAAGTAAGCTAAATTTTTGCGTTCAAAGGAAGTTCTAATAACATTTTTAGATTTAAAACTGAGCTTTTCTTGAATATCGTCAACAACATCTAAAGTTGCAGTTGCTGTTAAAGCAATTAATGGTATATTAGGTAATCTTTGTCGTATTAAATTTATATCTAAATATGCCGGTCTGAAATCATATCCCCATTGCGATATACAATGTGCTTCGTCTACAACTATTAAACTAACATTTAATCTTTCTAAATTTAGCAGGAGCAAATTAGTTTTTAATCTTTCCGGTGAAACATATAAAAATTTGATTTTGTTATATATAGCATTGTCTATAGCTTGTTTTAATTCTTCTTTAGTTTTTCCGGAATCTAAAGTGTCTGCTTTAATATTGATTTTATTTAAATTCTCAACTTGATCACGCATTAATGATATTAATGGTGTAATTACTAAACATAAACCATCTTTAATTAATGCAGGAACTTGAAAACATATTGATTTTCCCCCACCCGTTGGAAGTAATGCTAAGGTATCGTTATTATTTAGAACACTATTTATTATTTCTTCCTGTTTAGGCCTAAATTTATCGTATCCCCAATACTTTTTAAGGGTTTCATGTGTTTGTTTGGAAAAATCCATATAATAAAATATATTGTTTTTACAATTTGTTAATTATTTACAAATATACAGATATTATTTTTCTGTTTAAAAATAAAATTAATTATTTTTGCAAAAACATATTAGATATGGATGTCTTTTTCTGCGATAATATTACTGATATAGGTAGTATAATTGAGCTACCCGACTCTGAAGTTTCCCATATTTTTAGAGTTATGCGAAAAAATATAGGAGATATTATAGTTGTCTCTGATGGAAATGGTAAAGTTGCGGAAGTAGAAATAATTGAGTTGAAAAAAAAGTGTTGTTTAGCTAAGGTAAATAACCTAAAAACATATTCTAATCTCAAATCATATAATTTACATTTGGCAGTAGCTCCTACAAAAATGATAGATAGATATGAATGGTTTATTGAAAAAAGCATGGAGATAGGAGTAGATTCAATTACTCCTATTATTTGTGAACATTCTGAGCGTAAAGTGATTAAGTTAGATAGATTACATAATATATTAATAGCTGCTATGAAACAGTCAGGCAACATTTTTTTACCTAAAATTAATGATGTAATATCTTTTAATGATTTTATTGAAAAAATATCAAAAAGTAATTATTATAAGTATATTGCACATTGTGAAAAAAGTGACAAAAAGGAGTTTTTCACTGAATTAAAAGAAGGTAACAACTTATTGTTAATTGGTCCGGAAGGTGATTTTAGCATAACAGAAATAGATATAGCTATAAAAAATGGTTTTATTCCTGTTAGTTTGGGAAAAAGTATTTTAAGAGTAGAAACAGCTGCTGTTTACGCTAGTATTTGTAATTCCATAAAAAATTCAATTAATAGTAAGAATCTTGATAATATTTGTATAAAATAAGTTTTATTAATATGAAAAAAAATATTTTTTTTCTTTTATTTATTTTCATTTTTAGTTTTTTGCAATCGCAAAATTTACAAATTGCTTTGTTGCAATACTCAGGAGGTGGTGATTGGTATGCAAATCCAACTTCGCTACCTAATTTAATTGAGTATTGTAATAAGAATATCAATACAAATTTAAATCCGGAACCTGCAACAGTTCACGTTGGCAGTTCGGATATTTTCAACTACCCTTTTGTTCATATGACAGGTCATGGAAACGTTTTATTTTCTGATGAAGATGCTAAAAACTTAAGAAAATATTTAATTGCAGGCGGTTTTTTACATATTGATGATAATTATGGATTAGATAAATATGTTAGAACTGAAATGAAAAAGGTGTTTCCGGAGTTAGATTTTATTGAACTCCCTTTCTCACATGAAATTTTCCATCAAACATATACTTTTGAAAATGGATTACCTAAAATTCATGAACATGACAACAAACCTCCGCAAGGATTTGGATTATTTTATGAAGGAAAACTAGTATGTTTATATACTTATGAATGTGATTTGGGTGATGGATGGGAAGATCCTTCAGTTCACAATGATACAAACGAAGCCCATATTTTAGCTTTAAAAATGGGTGCAAATATAATAGAGTACGTATTTAACAGATAAACAGTTGTTTTTTTGCAATATTTAATTAATTATTGATTTATTTTAAAAACTTAGTAATTTAAATTTTGTTAATTAGCAACAATATACTATATTTGCAAACTCAAAAAAAACATAAAATTATATATTAAAAGTAATTAAAACATTGAATAAAAATAATAATAAAATGCAAATTAAAGGTGCTATTAAATGGTTTGCGATTTTACTCGCAATTGTATGCCTTTATCAATTATCATTTACTGTAGTAACAAAATCAGTAGAGAAAAAGGCAGATAAATACTCTAAGGGTGAGTATGTGATGAGTGAATTTAATAAATTGAAAACTAATGATGATTTAGTTGATGCAAAAATTTTAGATTCTCTACAAACTCATAAAAGGGAGTATTTTTTAGATTCTATTTCATCAGAACCGGCATATAACATATTAGTCAAAAAGTTTTCATATGCTGATTGTAAAGAAAGAGAAATTAATTTAGGATTAGACTTACGTGGTGGTATGAACGTGATGATGCAAGTTGCAGTTCGCGATGTTATTGAAGCATTGTCCAATAACTCTACTGACACAACATTTATTCAAGCATTAGATTTGGCTTCAGAGCGATTAAAAAGTAGCCAAACCGGTTATATTAAACTATTTTATGATGCTTTTAGAGAGATCGATCCTAATGCTAAATTAGCAGGTATTTTCGCTTATGAATTTAAAGATAAAGGTATTACTACTACATCTACTAACGATGAAGTTTACAAAGTCTTAGAAGCAGAAACAGAAGATGCTATTAATAGATCGTATGAAATACTTTCTACAAGAATTGACCGATTTGGAGTAGCACAACCTAATATTCAACGTATTCCCGGTACTGGAAGGGTTTCTATTGAACTACCTGGCGTGAAAGATGCCAGCCGTGTTAGAAATTTACTTCAAGGAACTGCAAGTTTAGAGTTCTGGGAAACTTATAAATTCTCAGAAATATATCAATTCTTTATCGATGCTAATGCCAAATTAGCAAATATGAATGACCTTACTCCTAAAGAACTTGATTCAGTAGAGGAATTATTATCTACTATGGATTCAACAGATTTAGAAGAATTAATTGTAGATAATGATGTGGTTGAACAAACATCTGAATTAGCTGAAGGTGAAGAGTTATTGGAAGAAGGGAAAGATGAATTAGAAGCTCTTATTGAAGCTGACACTATTGAACAAGAAGAAGACCTTTCATTAGAAGAATGGAAACAAAAAAATCCATTATTTACTTATTTAATGCCATCATTCTATACTAGCAACGATGGGTTACAATATCCTTCAGAAAATGCAGCAGTTGGTATTGCAAAAATAAGTGATACTGCAATAGTTAATAGAATGTTAGCAAAAGTAAAAGACGATTTACCTAAAAATTTAAAATTAGCTTGGACTGTAAAACCAGAAGCTTCTACTCCTAATATGCTTCAATTAATTGCATTAAAAGTTACAAATCCGGATGGGAAAGCTCCGTTATCAGGTGACGTTATTACAGATGCAAGACAAGATTTTGATGTTAATGGAAATGTTGAGGTTTCTATTACTATGAATCAAGAACCAGGCGCCCGTTTATGGAAAAACTTAACCGGTCAAAACATAAATCGTCAAATTGCTATTGTTTTAGATGGTTATGTTTATTCATATCCAAATGTAAGAAACGAAATTTCCGGTGGCCGTTCTTCAATTTCAGGTGGAAACATGACATTAGAAGAAGCACAAGATATTGCAACAGTATTAAAAGCTGGAAAATTACCTGCTCCTGCCAAAATTATTCAAGAAGAAATTGTAGGTCCTTCATTAGGTCAACAATCAGTTAAATGGGGAATGATTTCATTTGTTATTGCATTCATCATAATTATTGTAATAATGGTTATTTATTATAACAATTCTGGTTGGGTTGCAAGTTTGGCTTTAGTTTGTAACGTATTTTTCATCTTCGGAATTTTAGCTTCTATTGGTGCTGTATTAACTTTACCAGGTTTGGCCGGGTTAGTTTTAACTATAGGTATGGCAGTAGATGCTAACGTAATTATTTATGAGCGTATAAAAGAGGAAATTAAAGCAGGTAAAGGTATGCGATTAGCTATTAATGATGGTTATAAAAATGCATATTCTGCTATTATAGATGGTAACGTTACTACCTTAATCACTGCAGTAGTACTTTATACGTTAGGGTCAGGACCTATTAAAGGTTTTGCTACTACCCTTCTAATTGGTATTTTATGTTCAATGTTTACTGCTATCTTTATCACTCGTTTAGTTTTTGATAAAAGAGTAAGTAAAGGTAAAGATGTTTATTTTTCACGTAACTTTAATAAAAATTGGTTTGACAATTTATCATATCAATATATAGAAAAACGTAAAATATTTTACATAATTTCTGGCATTTTAATATTAATAGGAATAATTTCACTATCAACAAGAGGTTTATCATTGGGAGTAGATTTTGCCGGCGGTCGTTCTTATATAGTACGATTCGATAAAGATGTTTCTATATCTGAGATTGCAGCAGCATTAGAAAATGATTTCGAATCTGCACCGGAAGTAAAAACATTTGGTCCTGATAGACAAGTAAAAATTACTACTAACTATAAAGTAGAAGAATCATCAGAAGAAGTTGAAGAAGAAATAAATCAAATATTATTTAAAAATTTAAAACAATTTTATGAAGATGTAGATATCACTTATAAAGATTTTGCCACACAAGATGTAGATAAATTAGTAGGTGTTTTATCAGCAACAAAGGTAGGTCCTACATTTGCTACAGATATGAAAATCAAATCGTTCTGGGCAGTACTTATCTCCCTAATTTTTATTTTCATTTATGTTATTTTAAGATTCCGTCGTTGGCAATATGCTTTAAGTAGTGTTTTATGTTTAACACATGATGCCTTCATCACAATTTCTTGTTACTCATTGTTTGCGGGTATTTTACCTTTTTCATTAGAAGTGGATCAATCATTTATTGCTGCAATATTAACTATTATTGGTTACTCACTAAATGCTACAGTAGTTATTTTTGATAGAGGTAGAGAAAACACTAAATTATATCCAAAACATTCATTAAAAGACAATTTAACATCTGCTGTTAACAGCACCTTAGGTCGTTCAGTGATGACAACCATAACAACAGTAATAGTATTAATAATAATATTTATTTTAGCTGGTGAAAGCATTAGGGGTATGGCATTTTCATTAATTGTCGGAATATCTATTGGTTTTTATTCATCTGTATTCTTAAGCTCCAACTTAGCTTATGATTTTTCAAAAAATAAAAACGTACAAATAGAAGATAAATCTAAAAAAGATAAGAATTAATAAAAGATTAAAGATTAAATTGATTGTTTTTACTCATAAAAAAGGCAGCTTATTTTTTTAAGCTGCCTTTTTTATATTAAATCATTAACCTTATATTTTTTTATATACGAAAAATGGATGTTAATTAATAAAGATCATTTATACTTGTCCATTCCTTCTTTTGGAAAACCATAGTTTTGTATTGACTCTTCTTTTGAGAACATTCTAAATATTGCTTCTCCTTCTGAACACAACTTGTTTAATCCATCGTATAGTTTTATTTCAATAATTACAAAGGTACTTCTTATATAACCTGTTATTCTTGATTTTAATGTTAATTCTCCATTAGATATATTAACAGGATTGCGATACTTCATATTTAAACGTGACGTAACACCTGAACGTTCTTTTTTAACATAAACGGTCCAACTTGCTAATTCATCGCATAAGGTTGCTTGAATTCCGCCATGAAGTAAATCATTATATCCACAGTAGTTCTTATTTGGTTTCCATTTTGAAATTAAAAACTCACCATCCTCATAAAATTTCATTTTTAAGCCGTATAAATTGTTTTCGGAACATCCAAAACAATTATATCCATCTATTTTATCAAATGGATTATTAATAATCTTATTATTACTCATATAATTTGTCATTAATCATTCAATAAATTTCAATCAGAAAAATTATTTTAACTCACCATTTTGATATTTTAGTTTTTTAGACGAACCATCCTCGGAATATTGTACCCATACACCTTCCTTTTTACCATCTTTATATTCACCTTTTAATTTTATTTTTCCATTTTCATAATATTCTGTATAAGATATAGGAATATTGTTTTCAAAAACTTCTTCAATCATTATTTTTCCATTTTCATAAAAGGTCTTATTTGCTCCTTCAAACTTCCCTTCATTATAAAGATATTCTGCTATTAATATGCCTTTATCAGTATACCAACGGCTAACTCCATGTTTATTTCCATTCTTATAGAATGATTCTTCCATAGATATTTTAGGATTATTTTCGTATTTTTTATAATATTTTCCATGTAATATACCTTCTTTATAATTGGCTAATTCAATTATGTATAAGCCTCTTAAATACTCTCTATACTCTCCATTCAATTTTCCATTGATATAAAACATTTCTTTATTTAAATTACCTTGTTGATCCATTTTAATAGTAACTCCATTTAATATACCATTAGAATATTCGGAAATTCCTTTTAATATGTCTTGGTGATTATATTCCCTCCAACATCCGGTTCTTTTACCATTTTCGTCTAAATAACCTTTGTTAATTTGATTTCCTATTTTTTCTATTATTAAATTATCATCGTTAGCATCTGCTGAAATTGTAACTTTGTTTTGACTATATACTGTTACAGAAAAAGTTATCAATAAAATGTATAAAATGTATTTTTTCATAGTAGTTATTTTAATTATTTTAAAAAATTTTTAATAAACATCTACAAAGGTAAAAATAATTATTAATAAAAATAAGAGTATATTTGCAAATATTTGTGACTGTTTTGAAAAAAAATAAAATTAAAAATAAAAATCTTAAAAAATTATTATCTAACAAGCTATCTGTTAGTGCAATTCTTATATTATTATTTTTCGTTTTTATTGCAATTTTCGCAAAATTTATTATTTTAGACAAAACTAAGCATGCAAACACGCAAAATATAGAAATTGCATTACAAAGACCAGGATTTAAATGTAATTTTATTGTATCAGACAATAAATCTGTAAGTATCCCAATAAAATCATATAACACTGTGGGAGACACAATATACTACTCTACTTTTGATGAATTAGAAGATTTTGTTGTAAATACAAAGGAAATCAACTATTCTATCAAAAGAAAACATTTTATCTTTGGAACTGATAAATTTGGAAGAGATGTTTTTAGTAGGTTGGTATTAGGAACAAGAGTTAGCTTATCTATAGGAATTGTTTCAGTAATTTTATCTTTATTAATTGGAGTTTTTCTTGGTGCAATTGCCGGCTATTTTAGAGGTAAAGTTGATAAATTTATCATGTGGTTAATTAATGTTGTTTGGTCTATTCCATCTGTATTATTGGTAATTGCTATCAGCTTTGCATTAGGAAGAGGTTTTTGGCAAGTTTTTATTGCCGTTGGATTTACATTATGGGTAGATGTTGCAAGATTAGTACGAGGACAAGTTATTTCTATTAAAGAACAAGAATTTGTATTAGCCGCCAAAACTATGGGCTTTTCATCTTTTAGAATTATTATGCATCACATTTTACCAAATATTGTAAGTCCGTTATTAGTAATTTCTGCCAGTAATTTTGCAACTGCTATATTATTAGAAGCTGGATTAAGTTTTTTAGGCATTGGCGTTCAACCTCCAATGCCATCATGGGGAGTAATGATAAAAGAAAGTTATCACTATTTAATTCTGGGGAAACCTTACTTATCATTAATTCCCGGATTTGCAATTATGCTGGTAGTACTATCCTTTATGATCTTAGGTAATGGTTTAAGAGATGCTTTAAATGTTAAATAAAAAAAAAGACATACTAAAAAGTATGTCTTTTTTTATTAATGAATGTCCCCTTTTATATTAAAAACAATCGGCAATAGCATCTTTGTCAATTAGCAACTTCTCATTGCTTTACGATTTTATATACTCCTGACTTGTCATCTGCTTTTACATTAAGAATATAAACTCCTGGTAGCAAGTTGGATAAATTAATAGTATTTGCATTACCCGTGAAATTACCTCTGTAAACTTCACGTCCTTGTATATCGCAAATGCTTATAGTGGCATGGTTTGAAGTTAATCCATCAATTTGTAGCCGGTCAGTAAATGGGTTTGGATAAACTGTAAAAGATAGCGAACTGACATCGGTAATATCCAAAATTACAGGATCGATAGTGCGATAAAGTAATGTTTCTCCATATAGATATAAATATCCGTCAGGAGCTAAAAACAAGTTTTTTGCACCAAGATATTCAATACCCTCATAATAGTCTGACCAACTGAATCCTTCATCATATGATATCCAGTAACCATAAGAGAAACCAAATATATTATATACAAATTCACACATATAGAATACATTATTATCATCGATAATCATATCATAAACATAATAAAAAGAATCTATTCTTTCCCAGGTTTCGCCATTATCTATTGATTTATAAAGTCCTTGAACTTCATCTCCATAATAACCATCATCGGTATTGCAACCGGCATATAATACATCCTCTTTATTTTTTGTAAGAATTGGAATAGATATTCCGGCAAGCCCTACTTGTTGCCAGGTTTCACCATTATCTTGCGAACGATAAATGCCTCTTGCATCACTATATCCTTCTTCAACAGAAGCAAAGAGAGTGCCGTCAGACAACTCTACAATACTACTTATACCACCAATACCTGATACTACATTCCAAGTATCGCCTAAATCTTCCGATTTATATGTGTTGCTTCTGGTAGAGGCAAAAAGAATATCTTTTTCGGTACCTTCAATTATATGAATATATCCATCAAAAACAAATGGTAATTGTTCCCAATCACTGTTCATATTTGTTTTTTTATAAATAACATGCTCGTTTCCTGAAGCCCCATATACATACAGTGTACCGTTAAAATGTCTGTAAATAGATCCTGTATTTATATTTTTTAACCCAAATCGTTGCCATGTTGCACCTTCATCTGTAGAAATGTAAACCCCACCTGGTGTAGTTGCAACAAGAGAGTCTTTTGATATGGAAATAAAAGAAACCAAAATTTCTCCACCCGGTTTTGTCAAAGGTTGCCAAATAACGTTTTGCGCCGAAAGAGGTGCTGATAGCAATAAAATGAAAAAAAATAAAAGAGTTGTGACTTTATTTTTCATATTGTAATGATATAATTTCATATTTGTTTGGTTTTTGTTTAAATAATAAATGATTTTTTTAATGTGCAATAAGTAAAAAACAATGTATGATTATTTGCCAAAAACAAATAATATCAGCGTTTAATATTCATAGCACATAAATTAGATTTTAACTCTGTTAAAAAACGCCAGAAATACATTTCTAACTACTCATTGTTTTACAATTTTATATACTCCTGACTTGTCATCCGCTTTTACATTAAGGATATAAACACCGGGTAGCAAGTTGGATAGATTAATAGTATTGGTATTACCCGTGTAATTACCTCTGTAAACTTCACGTCCTTGTATATCGCAAATGCTTATAGTGGCACGGTTTGAAGTTAATCCATCAATTTGTAGCCGGTCAGTAAATGGGTTTGGATAGATTTTTAAAGAAATCTCAGCAGGATTCTCAAATATACCTGTTGTAACAGGTTTTACACTACGATAAGCAAACCTATAAAAAGTATTGGTTGCAAATAAATATCCGGTATGTGACATTGTCACATAATCAATTCTCGCATCGCTCATTCCCGATATAAGATGCTCCCAAGTTACTCCTTCATCAGTAGAACGAAACACTCCCATAGGAACACCGAAATCATAATAAATTCCTGCATATAATGTGTTTTCTCCATCAATAGCTAAAGACAGTGCATCTATCTTCGGATTACATAACTCCCAAGTTTGTCCCAAATCAACCGATTTGTAAACACCTCCTTGACCTGTATGATAATTTCCAAAGCTTCCGGCAAATAGTGTACCTTCCGAATTTAATGTTAATGTACTAACATAATCATTATCCAAACCAATATGTTCCCAATTATCGCCATTATCATCTGAGCGATAAACACCGCCACCACCCATAAAGCTTGTAACACTTGCAAATAATATTCCTTCTTTGGTTTCAATTATCTGTGTAACATTAAATCCATCAATATTTGCTTGCAATACACAATAATTCCATGTATTACCGCAATCTGTTGATTTATGAATTCCCCACCAATTACCTACAAATAAATCATTATTTTTTGATGAATGTATACATGAAATGCCAGTAATATTTTCGAATTCAGTTTTATTCCAGGTAACCCCATTATCTTTTGAAAGATACAGGATATCTTTATACTGAGCAACATAAATATAACCTGTTATAGGGTTTATTTCCAAACATGTGGTTGGAAGCCCTTCTAAACCTACTAATTCCCAATTAATACCATCATCGGTTGATTTGTAAACACCGTTTAATGTAGTACAAAACAATTCTCCGGAAGCATTTGATTTAATCCGAGAGATATCTCTTATGTTTGTGGAAGAAATCGAGTCATCGCTTGGAGGTGAAATTACTTCCCAAAAGTCTTGTCCAAAAGCTACATTTACAAAAGATGAACAAATTAAAAAAAGAAAAGAATATAGCAGAATGTTTTTAATTTTATCTATTTTCATGATTTAAATATTAGTTTGTTATTAATTTTTATTGTACTATGTATTAATGCAAAATAGAAATAATCAAATCACACCGTGGTGGTTCAATTCCTTTCCGATGTGATTTGAAAAATATAATTTTTATTTGTTAATAATCATTCTATTTGTTTCTATAATGTTACCGTCAATTATAATGGAATAAAAATATATTCCTGGAGAAAGTTTACTACCATTATAAGTAAATTTATGTTTGCCGCTGTCAAGATATCCCAGTTGTACTCTTTCTATAACCAAACCGAAGAGATCATTTACGGTAATGCTTACATTTCCTTTTTGTAATAGTTGGAAACTGATGCTTGTGTTTCCCTTAAAAGGATTAGGATAGTTTGTTAACTCTATACAGGTACTTTTACTTTCACGAGAAACAGGTTGATTAATTGTTGTATTACCTGGGAGTAGTGATAGTAAATAGGCACGTTCTTCTTCAAACTCTTGAATATCCGATGTATTCTCTCCATTTCTCGTCCCGTTAATTTGCAATTCCAAAGTATGTAAATCTATCACGGCGAATACGCTGTCTTCCAAGCATGTAGGATTAGCTATAACATTTTCGTACCACTCAATAGCTTGCTGCCAATTACCTAACTTTTCGTTACATTTATTTGCAAGATTATCTGCTAAATTAACTAATGAACTGTCATTTAATGTTAAATAATAAGATTGCAATGAGGAATAATCATTACCTACGTATTCTTCCAAGTTTAATAACTCTTTCATTGAAGACTGAGCATATATGTTTTCAGGATATTGAGAAATCAAAGAGCGATACAGATTATTTGCTGTGGAATAATTTCCATTATCAGCAAGCTCTTGAGCCGAAAGATACATACTTTCTACTGCATCATCATCATTAACAACAGTATTAGGTTGCCATATAGGCAAATAAGTAAATAATGAGTATGCCCTTAAATCTTCTGTGGCATTAAAATTACTTCCCCAATAGTTATAAGATATATCTCTATGAGAAATATTATTTAAGGGTTGATAGTACAATAACGGGTCATATGGATTTCCCATATTGTCATCATCAATTATTTTATTGAACTTAAATGGAGAGGGGAAAGCATTTCCCGAAATATAAATTTCATAACTGCTATTATCTCTAATAACTTGTCCTTCAGGCAAAGGTGTTTGACTACCTATAAAAGATATATTGGATATATTTAATAATTTTACACCAATGTTATTATTGAATACTTTGTTATCATAGATACTACCTAAACTATTATAAACTTCTATCCCGACAAGGCTATTTTTAACACTGTTGTTACTTATGTTGGAACGTAAATTATTACCACCTCCCGAATTAAAAATACATATACCGATATTATTAATTCCTACATTGATATGATTGCTATCAACAATGTAGTTACCATACCCCTCAATCGTAAGACCTTGTATATTCCTATTAACTATAGAATTATTAGTAAAAACAAAACTTCTATTTTTTGCAACAGTATATGCATACGGAGATGTTTCAATAAATAAAGAATTAGTTATTGAAATATTTCCATTTAAATACATTTTCTTACAATTATAAAATTTACTACTATTCACATAAAGTTGATTTACTTCTGCAAATTTTATTGTACAATTGGTGAATGTGGCATTATTCAAAATTATATCGGAATTGCAATTATTAAATAAAATCTCAAGAGATGCATCAGCTGCTGCTTCAAAAACAACATTTTCACCAATTTCTATATTTCCATTTATTACTATTTTACAATTTCCTCTTTGGGCTGTAATCTTATTTTTACCGTTTAATTTTAACAAACTTCCCTCATCAATAGTAATTGTACTGTTGTACATATCTATTTTCACTTCCGGGTTCATCTCCAATGTGGCGTTATGGGTGACATTTGTAGTAAATCGAGATACTCTATTTGAGCTTAGTAGTAAATTACTGCTAATTTCTTCCTCATGCGGTAACAGATGATAATCTATTGCCAACATGGTTGTACCATTGTTAATAATTGATACATTGCTTTCGTTACATGGAAGTTCAAACTCTTCTCCCCAACGATAATCAAAAAGAGAAAAATAAGGAATAAGACCTTCGTAATCCCCTGTAGCATCATTTTCATTAACAATAAAATATACTTTCCCTGAAGTGTTATATTCGGGCTTTTGATTGTAATCAAGCGCCAACTCAATAGGATCATTATTTATACCTTGCATAGGGTAACACCCGCCTCTGTGCGAAAAAGTATAAAAAATGTATTGACTATCAGGTGTTACATTATTTGCAGTTTCACCATATCCTACTCCAAGACTTAGATTTTCGCGACAAGGATATCCTACTTGAGTCTTTAAAACAAGTTCGGGAGTATAATATGCTGCTTTTAAATTTAAAACATGAACTTTATTGGGATATATTGATCTATTATCACCATGAGCTAAAAGTCTGTAAGGCATATAAACAAAACCGCTATCATAATAACTTATACCCCATGAATTTGCAACTTTCAAAGCACCGATTTCCCATTGCGACATATCATATTCGGGATTAGTAAATTGTCCGTCACCATTAAAATCGAATTTAATATTGTCATTATATCCTACAATAGTCATGGCATGATAACCTCCACCTCCAAAGCTTAAGATTATGCTTTTACCTGCTTCATCACTTTCAGATGTCAATGTTGCATAACCGGTATTATTATTAGGCATGAAAGCTGCAAAATTAGCTAATCCACCCGAAGTAGCCCCCTCCCCATGATCATTTAGCCAGTGTTTTAATTCGTTTAAACCTTCAGGAGTTGAAACATCGATAGAGTAATAATTTTCGATTACACGGTTGTCCAAAGCTTTAAGATATTCTTCATAACCTGTCATCCAAACACGCCAATTATTGGGAATATCCATCCATAAACCGCCATAATCTGCAACAGAAGGTATTCCGCATTCCTCAATAATATTCCATCCATGATAATACCATGAACCGACACTGTTAGAACCTTTATTTAAAAAATTCCAAGTAAAGTGAGTTGGATATTGATTTTCAGGAGTATTTGCAGGTAAGTTTCTTATGCGGTTCACCTCATATGTAAATGTATAACCTACACCTGAAGCTTGCCCACAACTACCGTCTTCTTGAATAAATATATCTCTAAACCATATCTGCTCAGAGTTATCCACTTTTGCAGGCAACCATTTTGAATATGATTCTGGTGAAAGTACGAGAGGTGGAATAGCATCTAACTCTGCTTGTATTTCGGGAGTTATTTCCGGCAGGTTTGCCCACCACGGTTCGCCATCCAGATCAGGGTTGTAATTAATTAACTGGGCATTAGCTGTAGACAACAGGCTAAGAAATACCCATAAAATGAAGATAGTAAAAAATTTTCTCATAAAAATTTTAATTGATAGTATTATATTAATTCAATTGTTTTGCGTCTCCTTATAGAAAAGCATTTTTATTTTTTATATATTTAATTCAAAGTGTTTATTATTGTCTATTCAATTAATTATTCTTTAACTACTTGTGTATATTCTTTAATGTGCTTTTTAAGTGTCAATAAAAAAACTATTACCATTCAAAGGTAGTAAAATTTTATATTTTCACCAAATATTTAGTATAGAAAAATCGGAATATACCAACGAAAAAGAAATACAACTAAAAACAAAATAGAGCAAGACTGAAATAGTTATCAATCTTGCTCTAAATTTGAATTTAATGAATATCTCCAATTATAAAAAAGACATACTAAAAAGTATGTCTTTTTTATAATTGGAAAAGTATAATTAAATTACATTACATTGATCTCACGTGAATAGTTAATTTAGATTTCAAATTAGCAGCTTTATTCTTATGAATAATTTTCTTTGAAACCATTTTATCTAATAAAGAATACATTTTAGGTAATTGTGCTTCTGCTTCACTTTTATCTGAGATTAATCTAAATCTTTTTATAGAATTACGCATTGTTTTAGCATGAAACCTTCTATATAGTCTTCTTTTCTCGTCTTGTCTTATTCTTTTTAATGCTGATTTATGATTTGCCATAACTTAATTAAATATAAATAACATCGTTTGTAGTCCATAGCAGAATCGAACTGCTGTTTCCAGGATGAAAACCTGACGTCCTAACCACTAGACGAATGGACCTTTTGATTTGGTTTTGCGTGTGCAAAGATATAATAAATTTTTTAATAAACAAGTATTTTTTTTAAAAAAAATTATTTTTTTGTTTTTTTTGCAAAAAAATAAGTTATTTATTCTTTTTTATCTGCTTGGAATCTAAACCCTAACCTTTTAGCAGTTTTAATTTGCATATGATCTCTCATTTGTAAAAACTGGTCTACTGACATTTCCTTATATATATCGAAGTCAGGAACTAATAGTGCAAAATGAATCACATATTCTATTGAAGATTTTAAAATATTTACTGCAGCATCTTTATCAAATAAATTATTTTCGAATCTATTTAATAACATTCCGATTTCTTTTTTTCCTTCTGTATAAAAATGTTTTTCATTATTTATTAAAATTCTACCTATTAAATAACCAATATCTCCACTTCTTCTGTATTTAATAGAATCTGCTAAATAATTATATATTAGTATTGTTCCACATTGCGCACGTTTTTTATCATCCTGAATATATTTTGTACGCATAACTTCATGATTTCTTGAAAATTCAAATATATTGGGGTGTAAAAAGAATACTATTACATCACTTCCAACAGTAAGTTCAAATATATGATCATGTACGATATTAATAGAAAAATCTACATTGGAGTCCTCAAAGTTTTTATTATAGTCTGATATCAAATTTTCTGCTTCGGTCATTAATAATTTAAAACATTCGCTTACAGAATTAAAAACATTCTTTTCATGCAAATATACTTGCACAATATCGCTATATAATTTATCTGTCATTTTCTTTGTTATTCAAAAGTAAAAGTTATTTGAAAGTGTTTTGAATGAATATTTTCTATACAATCCTTAGGAATTGAATTAGTTAAATTTTCATTTAAAACATTAAATATACCGTAAGACATTCTTAACTCAATCCCAAACTTAAACCAAAACATATAAATATCGAACCCTGTACCAAATGTGCCATATAAATCGTGTGGTTTAGTCAAAATAAAGTCGTCTTTTTTTGCTGCAATATTCGGTGCTAAAGCTAATACATCAAATCTGTATTCTAATCCACCTATCATGTATGGTCTAACATTTCGCATACGTTTACCTTTATATTTTAACAATATAGGTAAATCTATATATACACATTCAATAGTCATATCTTTTCGAAGCTCCTTCATAAGTAATTCATTATATGGGTGATATAACCCATCATCTCCTAATCTAATAAAGTTTAAATCAATATGACGGAATGTTAAGGAAAGACCTGGAATTACTCTAAAATCAAAATAATCATTTAATCTAAAATTACTTACTATACCTACTGAAAATCCAAAAGATGATTTAGGTTGAATATTATTAATCTTAACTGTTTCACTTAAACCTAATGTAGATAATTCAGTAATAGAATCCTGAAAAATTATATTATAATAATCATCAACTGTTTTTACTCTAAAACCGGAATATAAACCTGTTATAGTAAAACCAAAATGATATGGTGCATCATCATAATCCGGCAAGTTTAATGGTAAAAATTTTTGTTTTTGAGCATTTACATGTGGTATGCATATTATTAGCACTGTAAATAATAGTAGTATTTTTTTTATTATGTTGTTCATTAATAAAGTATGTTAATTTTTAATTTAACGTAATTACATTTGCGGATATTGTGTTTTGTTTTATATGTTTTTCTATCTCAATATTTAATTCATCTACTGTTATAGAGGCTATTCCCCTCTTAGTACAAGCTAACCTTCCAGCAATGTTAGATATAATTGCTGTTTGAATAAAATCTAAATTAATTGCCAAACATCCTGAAGCAATACTGATAACGGAATCGCCAGCTCCTGATACGTAAGCATTTACTAATGAATTAGTTGGGATATGCCAAATTTGATTTATACTTTTTTTACTGATTAAAATTCCATTAGATCCTAATGTAAGCATAAACAATTCAATGTTATTGCTGTTTTGAAAATCTAACATTTTTTTACCAAGAAATTCAAAATCTTTAGATTGAGTGTGTAAATACTCATTAAATTCTTTTAGATTAGGTTTAAATAAAAACACGTTTTTATATTCATTAAAATGTTTTCGTTTAGGATCAACACTTATCCTGATATTATTATCCAATGCTAAATCAATAATAAAGTTAATCAGTTTTTTATTAAAAATTCCTTTATCGTAATCTTGTAAGATAATAATATCAGGGTTAGTGTTATTAATACATTCTACAATGTGTTTTTTTAGTATTTCGTATTCTGTTGAGTTTAAGTCAAAGGTATCTTCAATATCTAATCTTATTAATTGTTTTTCTGAATCTATAGCTCTTGCTTTAATAGTTGTTTTCCTAAAATCACTTTTATAAATATAGTTAGTATTAATATTAATGTCATCTAATAAATTAATTATTTTATCTCCTTGCTCATCATTACCTACTACAGAACAAATATTTACATCTATATTTAAAGATTTTAAATTAGACGCAACGTTTGCTGCTCCACCTAAATAATGTAAAATGGAGTTAACATCTAATATAGGAACATTTGCTTCCGGAGACATTCTATTAACGTTTCCAAAAATAAATTTATCCAGCATAACATCCCCAATAACAAGAATTTTAGCTTTAGAAAAATCGAGTTTTTGGATTTTAGAAAAACTCATAAGAATATATTACTTAAAATTTTTTAACAGATCTTTAATTCGATTTACAGCTTCAATTAAATTTTCGTTTGATGTAGCATAGGAAAATCTCACACAATTTGGATCCCCAAAAGCTTTTCCGGGTACTATTGCTACATATTTATTTTCCAAAATGTACATACATAAGTCGTTTCCATCTTTAATAGTAACTTTACCATCAGATTTTCCAAAATAATGTGTTACATCAACAAAAACATAAAATGCACCTTGAGGAACGTTAGTTTTAAAACCCGGAATATCTTTTAATAAATCTAATAAAAGATCTCTACGTTCTTTAAATTTACTAACCATTAAGTTCATCTCAGGCATAGTTTTAGGATCTGCATCAAATGCTGCAACAGCTGCCTTTTGTGCTATAGATGTTGTTGCTGATGTCATTTGCCCTTGTATTTTAGAACAAGCTTTTGCAATTTTTGTTGGAGCTGCTAAAAAACCTAAACGCCAACCAGTCATTGCAAAACCTTTAGAAACACCATTTATCAATATTACTCTATCTTTAATAGAATCAAATTGTGCAAAGCATTCGTGTTTTCCTTCAAAAACAATATGTTCGTAAATTTCATCAGATATTACATATATATTTTCGTGTTTTTCTATAACTTTTGCAATTTCTTTTAACTCTTCCTTGGTATAAACAGAACCGGTAGGGTTACAAGGTGAGTTTAACATAAACACTTTAGTTTTATCGGTAATAGCGTCTTCTAATTGTTTTGGAGTTATTTTAAAATCATTTTCTATTGTGGCTTTAACTATAACTGATTTACCTTCAGACAATTTCACCAATTCTGAATATGATACCCAATAAGGACATGCAATTATTACTTCATCTCCCGGATCTACTAAGGCTAATAATGCATTTGTGATAGCTTGTTTTGCTCCAGTACTCACAACTATTTGTTCCGGTGTATACTCTACATTATTGTCACGTTTTAATTTTTTACAAATAGCTTTACGCAATTCTATAATACCTGGAACTGTAGTATAGTGAGTAAAATTATCTTTTATCGCATCAATACCTGCTTCTTTAATAAAGTTTGGGGTATCAAAGTCAGGCTCACCAATACTCAAATTAATAACATCTTTACCTTCTTGTTTTAGCAAAGCGCTTTTGGCAGTCATAGCCAAGGTAGCGGATTCTTCTAAATTTAAAACTCTTTTGGATAACATAATACTATTTTTAAAATTAATCTGCAAAGTTATTAAATAATATCGAATAAAATAAATTATTATTGGTTAATCTCTGTTTTAGAGATAATATACTTTCTTCTCCATTTAACAAATCCCATTACTGCAAGTACTAAAAATATCACAAATTGGATTACAGTAAAATACAATCCTTGCATAATAAAAAGAGGAATACTAATTAAATCAGCGATAATCCAAAAAATCCAATTTTCCACTTTTTTCCTCGCACTTAAAAACATAGCTATTAAACACAATGATGCTACAAATGAATCTATGTACATAACCATAGAACCATAATATCCATCTAAATTTTGACTGTTTTTAGTAAATAACCCAATAAAATTATATAGGAGCACAAATATTACAATAGTAATAACTAATAATAACCATTTATTATTCCTAGATAATACAGATATCTTTAATTGGGCATTATTCTTATCTTTTCTACTCCACATATAAAGCCCATAGAAACTGACTATTGTATAATATAGATTGATTCCTGATTGTGCAAATAAATTTGCTTTATAACATATATATACATATATACTTGTACTGATAATTCCCATCGGAAAAATCAGTATGTTTTCTTTTTGGCCAAACCAAACACTAAAAATCCCAAAAATTACTGCGATAATTTCTAATATAGGAGATGGAGATACTTGTGTCCACAGCGTCCATAGTTCCTGAATCATACCTATTATTTCTTAAAAGATTTTTTTTCTATAACTTTTAATGCTGCATCTAGTATTGCAGTATCATTCAACTTGTACAATTCCATCAGTTGAGCAGGAGTTCCACTTTGTCCCCATTTATCAAAAACTGCTACAGGTTCTATCGGTGTTGGATATTCTCTAGATAAAACTTGAGAAACAGAATCGCATAGTCCACCAAAAATACTATGTTCTTCTGCAGTTACAACACAGTTAGTTTTTTTAGCTGATTTAATTATAGCATCTTTATCTATAGGCTTAATAGTATGAATATTTATCACCTCTGCACTTATACCCTTATTTTCTAAAATATCACATGCTTTTAAGGCCTCCCAAACTAAGATTCCTGTAGCAAAAATTGTAACATCTGAACCTTCATTTAGTATTTGTGCTTTTCCTATTTCAAATTTTAGATCAGAAGTTGTAAAAACTGCTTGTTTGGGACGGCCAAATCTTAAATAAACCGGTCCAAAATGCTCTGCTACCGCGTGAGTAGCAATTCTAGTTTGCTCATAATCGCACGGCACAATTACAGTCATACCTGGAAGCATTTTCATCATTCCAATATCTTCTAAAGTTTGATGGGTTGCGCCATCTTCACCTAAAGTTATTCCTGCATGTGAAGCACAAATTTTAACATTCTTATTGGAATATGCAATAGATTGGCGTATTTGATCAAACACTCTGGCAGTAGAAAAATTAGCAAAAGTTCCTGTAAAAGGGATTTTTCCTCCAGTTGCTAAACCTGCAGCTACACCTATCATATTTGCTTCTGCAATACCAGCCTGGAAAAATCTATTTGGAAATTCTTTAGCGAAGGAATTCATTTTTAATGATCCTGTTAAATCTGCACATAATGCAACTACATTTTCATTTTTAGATCCAACTTCTAATAATCCTTGTCCAAAACCGGATCTTGTATCTTTATTATCTAATATCTTAAAGTTTTTCATAAATTAAACAAATTAAATAGTTGAAAATTAATTAATAATCACCTAAAGTTTCTTCTAACTGAGCTAAGGCTTTTTCTAATTCTTCATCGTTTGGGGCAACTCCATGCCATTTATAGTCATCTAACATAAAGTCTACACCATATCCCATTTTAGTATGCAGAAGAATAATAAGAGGTTTATTATTTAAAATTAATTTTTTAGCATTAGTAAAGGTTTCATCTATACTATCAATATCATTACCCAAAGTTTCAAGAACTATCCATCCAAATGATTCCCACTTTGCTCTCAAATCTCCTAAAGAAATCACATCATCGGTTCTACCGTCTATTTGCACTTTATTATAATCTACTGCAGCTATTATATTATCAACCTTATGTGCTGCTGCGAACATAGCTGCTTCCCAAATTTGACCTTCTTGTAATTCACCATCACCTAATAAAGTATAAACTATACCCTTGTCTTTAGATAGTTTTTTAGATAATGCGTGTCCTATTGATACTGACAAACCTTGTCCTAATGATCCGGCTGCAGATCTTATTCCTGCCAACCCATCTATTGTTGTAGGATGACCTTGTAGTTTAGATCCAATTTTACGTAAAGTTCCTAATTCTGAAATTGGAAAATAACCTTTTCGAGCTAAGGTACTATACCAAGCGGGACAAACATGCCCATTTGACAAATAAAACACATCTTCGTTTTTACCTTCTAAATTAAACTGGTTTGCATTTATATTCATCCCTTTAAAATAAAGATAAACAATGTAATCCGTACAACTTAAAGCACCTCCAGGATGCCCAGATTTAGCACCATTTACCATTCTTAATACATCTCTTCTTACTTGAGATGCAATTTCTTTTAGTTTTGCATTATTCATTTTAAATTTTTCTATAAATTTTAACTAATATTTTTTATATAAACTCTGTTATTTTCAAATTTTAATTGTTAATGTTTTCTAACATTGGAACAAATGAAAATAATCCATGTTTTGTCACTTTATTCTCAGTTTCTGAAATCTTTTCAATAACATTCATTTCCTGATAATTGCCTGAGTCTAACGGAACAACCATTTTTCCTCCAATTTTTAATTGTTCTAATAATTTTTTTGGAACATATGGTGCAGCAGCAGTAATAATAATTCTATCAAACGGTGCAAAAGTAGGTAAACCTTCAAATCCATCTCTTAAAAAACATTTAACTGTAGGAGCAATTTTTGCTAAAGTTTTTTTTGCTTTTAAGTACAATGGTTTATGACGTTCTACAGTATAAACTCTAGCACCTAAAACACTTAATACAGCTGCCTGATAACCTGATCCCGTACCAACCTCTAAAATTTTTATTTTTTTTTGAACATCTAACAAATGAGTTTGAATTGCAACTGTTGTAGGTTGTGAAATAGTTTGATCACATCCAATTGAAAAGGGTTGATCTTCATAAGCAAATTCTAAAAAACTGGAATCCATAAATAAATGCCTGGGTACAGTATTAATTGCATCCAAAACTACTTCATCAGTAAACCCTGAACTTCTAATTTTATCTACTAAAATTTGTCTTAATCCTTGATGTCTAAAATTATCATTCATAACCGTAGTAAAGAAAACACAAAATTAACATTAAGTTTTCATTAAAACTGCTATATTTGCAAAAAAAAATAATTTATGTTGAAAATTGGAGTTGTAGGTGCTGGTCATTTAGGTAAAATTCATATTAAATGTATCAAGGAATTAGAAGAATATGAACTAGTTGGATTTTATGATATAGATCCGGAAGTTTCTAAAGAAGTTTCTAAACAATTTGGAATAAAATATTTTAAAAATATAGAAGATTTAGTAGATTCTGTGGATGTAGTAGATGTTGTAACCCCTACGGTAAAACACTTTGAATGTGCCTCCATTGCATTAAAAAAACACAAACATGTTTTTTTAGAAAAACCTATCGTTGCTACTTCGCAAGAAGCAAGACAACTTGCTATTTTAGCCTTAGACTCAAACGTAAAGGTGCAAGTTGGTCATGTAGAAAGATTTAACCCTGCATATTTAGCTGTCGAAGAAGAGATAGAAAACCCTATGTTTATGCAAGTTGATAGGTTGTCTCCTTATGGACCAAGAGGAACTGATGTACCTGTCACGTTAGATTTAATGATCCATGATTTAGATATTTTATTACATATAGTTAAATCACCTATTAAAGAAATAAGAGCCAGTGGAATTCCTATAGTTAGCAAAACAGCTGATATTGCTAATACGCGTATAGAGTTTGTAAATGGTGCTGTAGCCAATTTAACTGCAAGTAGAATATCTATGAAAAAGATGAGAAAATTTCGAATTTTTCAACATAATAAGTATTTATCAATAGATTTTCTCAACAAAAAATCTAATATTATTAAACTATCTAATACACCTGATTTTGATAATCCTTTTTCACTACTAATTAACGATATTAATGGCGAAAACACTAAACAATTGTTTTTTGAAGAGCCTAAAATAAAAGATATTAATGCAATTAAAATGGAGCTGAGTTGTTTTTATCAAGCAATCATAAAAGATGTTAATCCTAAAGTAACTATGTTCGATGGGATTGCTGCATTAGAAATAGCTAATAAAATTAATGATTTAGTAGACGAATCTATTCAAAACATTCTCAAAAAAAACAACTTTAAAATATAATTAATTTAAAATGAAAAAAATTAAATTTAATATTTTAGTATTTGTAAGTTTATTTAGTTTACTTTTATTTTCTTGTAACAATAAAAACGAAGTACAAATACCTGCATATATAAAAATAGATACTTGTAGTGTTCAGATTCAAGATTATTCTATTCAAGGATCTGCAAGCCATAATATTAAAGATGTTTGGGTATATGTTGGAAACCAACTACAAGGAATTTATGAATTACCTGCTTTTTTTCCAATACTAGAAAACTGTCCCACAGAAATATCAGTTAGAGCGGGAATTTTTATCAACGGTTTTTCTGAAACAAGAATTTACTATCCTTTTTATGAACGTTTTTTTAATGGTGAAACGAACCTGGAAGAAGGAGAAATAACTACTATTTCTCCTGTTTTTAAGTATTTAGATAATGAGTTTATCACATATGAATGGATGGAAGATTATGAAAATATGTTAACCCGATTTCAACCTGGAAGAGATAGTGATACTACTCTTAACATTGTAACTGGAGACTATGCTTTTGAAGGGGTCTATAGTGGCAATGTAGTTTTAGAAAATGAAAAAAGATATTTTGAATTATACACTACTCCAGCCTTCGAAAATTTACCAATAAATGGAAGTCCCGTTTATTTAGAATTGGATTATAAATGCGATTCTGCAATGATAGTTGGAATTCAAGCAGTATTCCCCGATGGAAGTACGTTAGATAATAATATTGTTTATATTAGAGAAACAGATACATGGAAAAAAATGTATATAAATTTAACTTCAATTCTAGTAAATTATTACGAAGCAAAATCATATAAATTTTTTATTAAGGGTGGTTCAATTACCTATGAAAACATAGGTAGAACAAATTTTTATTGGGATAATATTAAATTAGTTTATTAATGAGTAAAAACATTCAGAAACAAGCTTTTAGATGCGTAATATTTGATTATATAGCAGCAATTATTTCATGGATATTATTCTGTTTTATTAGAAAAAGCTTTGAGTTAGATGGTTTAGATGCAGTTTATCATAGTTTAATATCTGACTCTAAATTTTGGTATGGATTAATACTAGTACCATTCTTTTGGCTTGTTTTATACTTATTTATGGGTGAATATAGAAATTTATTTTTTAAATCACGCTTAAAAGAATTACAACAAACATTATTAATAGTATTAATTGGAAGTATTATTTTGTTTTTTTTAATAATACTTGATGATCATGTCCAATCTTATAAAGGTTACTATAAATACTTCTTTATTTTATTTTTAACACAGTTTTGCATTACATACCTTTTTAGATATTTACTAATTATTCAAACCAAAAAAAAAATAGGTTCTAAAAAAATAGTTTTTAACACTTTAATAATAGGAGGTGGAGAAAACGCTCTGTCTATATATGAAGAGTTAAATACTAAAGCTAATTATTCAAGCAATTATTTTATAGGCTTCATAAGTATTTTTAATAAAGATAATAGAAACTTAGAAAAAAAATTAAAAAATTTAGGTGGTTTAGATAATCTAAATCAGATCATCAATGATAATAATGTAGAAGAAGTTATAATAGCTTTAGATAGATCTGAATTTAAATCAATTGAATCTATAGTCTCCATATTAGAAAATAAAGATGTAATTATTAAATTTAAACCATTATTACAAGATATTTTAATGGGAAACGTTAAAACATCTGATGTAAACAGGACTCCTTTTGTAGTAATAAACCCGGAACCACTCCCTATATGGCAAAAAATAATAAAAAGATTTTTAGATATAACTGTTTCAGCAATAGTATTAGTTGTTCTATCTCCCCTTTATTTAATAGTTGCAATAGGTGTTAGAAGATCTTCTCCGGGCCCTATTTTTTATGGACAAGAACGTATAGGAAAGCATGGAAAACCTTTTACTATGTACAAATTTAGATCTATGTATGTTAATGCTGAACAAGATGGACCAAAATTATCCACTAAAGATGATGATAGGATTACTAAATTTGGACGATTTATTAGAAAATACAGATTAGATGAATTACCTCAATTTTATACTGTTTTAATTGGGAATATGAGCATTGTTGGTCCTAGACCTGAACGTCAGTATTATATAGATAAAATCTGCGAACATGCTCCTTATTACAGATTATTACTTAAAATTCAACCCGGCATTACAAGTTGGGGGCAAGTAAAGTATGGATATGCAGAGAATGTTGAAGAAATGTTAGAAAGATTACCATACGATTTCCTTTATTTAGAAAACATGTCTCTTGCGTTAGATTTTAAAATTTTAATATATACTGTAAAAATTGTCTTACAAGGAAGAGGCGTTTAATAGTTTTATGACATTTTGACACAAAAGCCTAAAGGCACAAGTTTTGATTTGCATTAATACATTATTAATAAAATGTAAGTAATATGAAAGAAACAGGCAAAATTAATGTACAAACAGAAAATATATTTCCTATTATTAAGAAATTTTTGTATACAGATCAGGAAATATTTTTAAGAGAAATTATTTCTAATGCTGTTGATGCAACTCAAAAAATAAAAACTTTAGCAAATATAGGTAATTTTAAAGGAGAATTAGGAGACCTTTCAATAACCGTAACATTAGATAAAGAAAATAAAACTATCACAGTTTCTGACAATGGCATCGGAATGACTAAAGATGAAGTGATAAAATATATTACAGATATAGCATTTTCTGGTGCAGAAGATTTTGTTTCTAAATTCAAAAATAAGACTAAAGACGAATCCAGCTCAATGATTGGGCATTTTGGTTTAGGTTTTTATTCTGCATTTATGGTTGCTGAAAAAGTTGAAATTGAAACTAAAACATATAAAAAGGGAGGTCAAACCAAACCTGTTCATTGGGAATGCACAGGTGAAACAGACTACATTATTGGAGAAGGAACCAGAGAAAAAAGAGGAACAGATATTATAATGCATATTTCTGACGATGCTTCAGAATATTTAGATGATTATACAATATACACGTTACTTAAAAAGTATTGTAGGTTTTTACCTATTCCAATTATTTTTGGTACTGAAATAATAAGGGAAGAAATTGAAGGTGAAAAAGATGATGATGGAAATCCAAAATACAAAGATATTACAGTTCCAAGGGTAATTAATAATACTAATCCTCTATGGAAACAAACTCCAACATCTTTAAAAGATGAAGATTATAATAATTTTTATAGAGAACTTTATCCTTCTGTTTTTGAAGACCCCTTATTTCATATTCATTTAAATGTAGATTATCCTTTTAATTTAACAGGAATATTATATTTTCCTAAGGTAACGCAAAACATTGAGTTACAAAGAGAAAAAATTCAATTATATTCTAATCAGGTATTTGTTACAGATAATGTAGAGGGTGTAGTTCCGGATTTTTTAACTTTACTACATGGTGTTATAGACTCTCCTGATATTCCTTTAAATGTATCTAGAAGTTCTTTACAAAGCGATTCTAACGTAAAAAAAATATCTAATTATATTTTAAAAAAGGTATCCGACAAATTAGAAGAAATATCGAAAAAAGATCCTAAGGCTTTTGAAGAAAAATGGGATAATATTAAGGTTTTTATTGAATATGGAATGATTTCCGAACCTGATTTTTATGATAAAGCAATTAAGTACGCATTATTTAAAAATGATAAAAATCAATATTTTACTTTTGATGAATATATAAAAGAAATTAAAGATATTCAAAAAGATAAAGATGATAAAACTGTAATAATTTATTCTACTAATTTAGAAGATCAATTCTCTTATATAGATGGTGCTAAAGAATTAAGTTATGATATTTTAGTGATGGATCAATTAATTGATAGTTATTTTATTAACACTCTTGAGCAAAATAATGAAAATGTTCATTTTGTAAGAGTTGACTCGGATGTACCTTCTAAATTAATAGATAAGGGAGACACACCTCCATCTAAACTAAATGAAGAAGAAAAAACTTTTGTTAAGGGAATATTCGAAGAATTGGTTGATAAGGCTCAATATACAGTAGAAACAGAGGATTTAAGTGAAGATGATTTACCTATCTTAATTACTAGAAACGAGTTTTTAAGACGAATGAATGATATGTCTAAATTAGGTGGTGGATATGCTTATATGAATAATTTCCCTGATTCGTATGCATTAAAATTAAATGTAAACCATCCTATTATTACAAATATGTTAAACAATAAAGATGATAAAGAAAAAAACAAACAAATTGCTGAACAATTAATAGATTTAGCTAAATTACAACAAAATTTATTAACAGGAGAAAAGCTTTCTATATTTATTCATAGATCATTATCATTAATAAAATAAAATAATATAATAAAAAAACTAAAATTAAAGATTATGAAAAAATCAAAGGGATTAACAATAGTACTTATCATTATTGCTATTATTGTAATTTGGGGTATTGGTGCATATAACAAGTTAGTTAAAGCAGACGAAGCTGTTCAATCGCAATGGGCACAAGTGGAAAATGTTTATCAACGAAGAGCTGACCTGATACCTAACTTAGTAGAAACAGTTAAAGGTTACGCTGTTCACGAAAGAGAAACTTTAGAAAGTGTAATAGAGGCTCGTTCAAAAGCTATGTCTACACAAGTAGATGCTTCTAATTTAACAGAAGAAAACATAGCAAATTTTGATGCTGCACAAAGTGCGTTTTCAAGTGCGTTATCTAGATTGATGGTTGTAGTTGAAAGATATCCTGATTTAAAAGCAAATCAAAACTTTTTAGAACTACAAGCACAATTAGAAGGAACTGAAAACAGAATTGCCGTTGAACGTAAAAGATTTAACGAAGAAGCTAAAAACTTTAACACATATCGTAGAGTTTTTCCAAGATCCATAATTGCAAATATGTTTGGATTTGAGAAAAAAGCTTATTTTGAATCTACACCGGGTGCAGAGGTTGCTCCACAAGTTCAATTTTAATTAATTGTTAAATCTAATCTGAATTAGAACAAACACAAAAATATACATAGAAAATTATTTATATTAAATTAAATAAAGCTATGTAGAGTAAAACCATCTTAGTAAAAGTACAATACGAGAATACTAATGAAAAAACAATTAATTAAAATACTTTTATTTATTAAGGTGTTTTTAATAAGCATTTCGTTCCAAGCACAAACTGCAGATGATTTGCTTAAAATGGCACCACCTCGCAGACTAGTAAATGATTTTGCTAATATATTAACAAGTTCTCAAATTAATGAATTAGAGAACAAATTAGTTGAATTAGATGATTCTACATCAAATCAAATATTAGTAATAACTATTAATAGTTTAGATGGTTATGACATTGCAGACTTAGCTGTAGAAATAGGACAGAAATGGGGAGTTGGTGGTGAGGAGAATGATAATGGAATAGTATTATTAGTAAAGCCTAAGTTAAGTAATACTGATAAGGGAAAAGTTTATATTTCTATAGGATATGGCTTAGAAGATGTAATTCCTGATGCAGTAACTAAACGAATTATTGAAAACGAAATCATCCCGGAATTTATTGATGAAAATTATTATGGAGGTATAAATAATGCCGTTAATGTTTTAGCTGACTTATCTTCAGGAAAGTACAGCAGCTCCGATTATGTGAATTCAGATAATTCTGCAGCTACTTTTGTGGCTATTTTAATGATTTTTATCATTGTTGCAATAATATTAACATCTACAAAAGGTAAGAAAAAAGGAAACGGGAACAATTCCGGCAATAATACTCCATGGATATATTTTCCACATTATCCAAGAAGTTCTGGAGGAGGTTTTTCTTCAGGCAGAAGTGGAGGATTTGGCGGATTTGGGGGAGGTTCCTTTGGAGGAGGTGGTGCCGGAGGAAGTTGGTAACTATAATCAACTTAATTAAATAAAAAATTACTATCTTTGCGACAAATTTTATGATTATAAATTTGTATGGTATTTAGTAGTAATATATTCTTACTTTATTTTTTACCTATTTTTTTACTAGTTTACTTTTTAACTCCAAGAAGAGTAAGAAATTACATATTACTTCTTTTTTCAATAGTATTTTATGCTTACGGTTCTCCTGATTTTGTACTAATATTATTAGTTACAACTATTATTAATTTCTTTTTAGTTAGATGGATGGATAAACAACCGGATAAGTCCATATCTAAAAAGATAATATGCGGAATATCAGTTGCAATAAGTTTAGGGCTCCTACTCTATTTTAAATATGCAAACTTTTTTATGGATAACCTAAATGCAATTTTAGGTTTTATTAATCGTCCAAAAATACCCTGGATGAAAGTTGCACTTCCAATTGGGATATCCTTTTTTTCATTTCAATCTATAACTTATACTGTAGACACATATAGGAAAGTAAATAAGCCGATGAAAAAGCTTTCGGATTATGTTGTTTACATTATTATGTTTCCTCAATTGATTGCCGGTCCAATTATTAGATATTGTGATATCGCTGATCAAATAAGGGACCGAAGAGCATTTTTTGAAGAAAGAATGTATGGATTTTATAGATTTGTATTAGGACTATCAAAAAAAGTACTGATTGCGGATATTATTGGACAACAGGTAGATATAGTATTAGCCAAAGATATAGCAATGCTTGATTCTTATACCGCATGGATTACTATTTTAGCTTACACATTCCAACTTTATTTTGATTTTGCCGGTTATTCTGATATGGCAATAGGGTTAGGCAGGATTTTAGGTTTTAAATTCCCTGAAAATTTTGATAACCCGTATGTGTCACAAAGTATTTCTGAATTCTGGAGAAGATGGCATCAAACATTTAGTGTTTTTATGAAACACTATTTATATTTTCCGTTAGGAGGTAGTAGAGTAAAAACTAAACGAAGACACTTATTTAACTTATGGTTTGTGTTTTTAGTTTCCGGATTATGGCATGGTGCATCATGGAATTTTGTTGTTTACGGTGCTATTCAAGGTTTTTTTATCATTATGGATAAAATGTTCCTTGTTAAATTTATGAACAAATTAGGTAAAATTCCATCTGTTATTTGTACGTTTATAGTAATTGTTTTAGCAAGAGTATTTTTTAGAATTGAAGATATTAGTTTAGCTTGGACTTTTATGAAACGATTATTTGCATTTGAGTTTGCACCTGTTACATGGGCTGGAAACGAACAATACTTTACAACTATTTTAATCGCAGCATTTTTCTCGTTTATTACTTTATTTAAATTTGGGTTAAAACTTCAAAATAAGGTGTATTTTTCAAAACTTAAAGTAAGTGAACATATTTTATTTTGGATATGTTCTATAGCATTATTTATTTTTTGTTTAGCATCATTAAATGCTACAGGATTTAGCCCATTTATCTATTTTAGATTTTAGTGTTATGAAAAAGAAGAATCACGTAATATTATTTATTGTAATGTTTGCAGTAACTATGTTATTGTTGTTTGCTTCTATTATCCAAAAAGAATTTAAAATTTTTAAATTTAGAAAGATTCTAGGTGTTACTGTCGAAACTACAAAACCAAAGTTTAATCTAGAAGATTTTAATAATTTTGAATATCAAAAAAACTTAAATAAATATTTAGAAGATAATTTTGGATTTAGAGAACCTTTAATTTTGTTATATAATCAATATGCATGGAGCTTGTTTAATAAAAAATTTTCACACAATGTAACTGTAGGAAAAGATAACTTTTTATTTGAACCATGGGTAATTGAAGAATATAATCAAACTGCCAGCTACTACAAACTCAATACATATGAGCAATTATATAGTAAGTGTGATTCCGTAATTGAACTAATATATCAATTTCAGAACTTATATACTAATTTAGGAAAAACATTTGTTATTTGTTTAGTACCTGATAAAGCTGTTATGTATCCTGAATATTTACCGGATAAAAACAGATTCAAACCAAATACCTTAGGTATACCTGAATATTATAGTATAAATTTAAAGAAAAAAGGGGTTAATGTTTTAGATTTTAAAGATTGGTTTTTTTCTATAAAAGATACTACTGACATCTTAGTTTATCCACAAACCGGAACACATTGGAGTATGATAACATCAGCATATTCATTTGATTCGATAATAAAATACGCAGAAAGTTTAAGTAATAAAAAAATAGCAGATTATTCTTTTAGTAAACCATATAAAAAAGAAGCAAATGGAATAGATGTAGATTTAGAAAGTATATTAAATTTATTGAAACCAATTAAAAAACCTCTACAATATTATGTTGATATTAAGGTTTCTAATATTGATAAAGATAAAAAGCCTAATTTAATATTTTTGGGAGATTCATATATCTGGAATATTTATGCACAAATGCATTTAACTGAAGTTTTCAATAAATATCCTTATTGGTACTATTATAATACAATCTATTACGACCCTAATCATAATAATGTAAACGAATTGAACTTATATGATGAGTTAATTAATTCTGATTATTTATTTGTAATTTATTCTTATACTATGACACCCAAAATAGCAGATGAATTTTTTGAAAAAGCTATTAAAGTATTATCAGAAAATAACGATACCATCAGAAAAAATAGTTTTTAATATTGCTTATATGTAGTCATTTCACCTCTTAAAGATATTTTTAGATATTTTTTTATTTCGTCTAAGTTATCTAAATTTGCTAATAAATACATCATCTTAGCTAATGCAGATTCTGTTGTAATATCATATCCACTAATTATTCCTATATTTTCTAATTGTAACCCTGCTTGGTATTTATAAGAGTCTACCCCACCTTCTTTACATTGAGTAACATTATACAAAAGAATACCTTTATCTATAGCAGCTTTGAGCTCATTAATAAACCATTGAGCACTTGGAGCATTTCCTGAGCCAAAAGTTTCTATTATAACACCTTTTAAATCTTTAATATTTAGTATCGTATGTACTACTTGTTGGGTTATCCCCGGATATAATTTTAATAGGGCTATGTTTTCTTCTAATTTATAAGAAACTTCTAAAGGTTTATTTTGCCACTCGTTACAAACTCTTAAAAAATTATAATTAATATCAATGTCTATCCCAATTTCTGCCAGCGGTGGATAATTTCCTGATATAAATGCATTGAAATCTCTAGAATTAAATTTAGTTATTCTATTGCCTCTAAACAATTTATTTTCAAAATAAACACAAACTTCAGAAAAAACAGGTCTGTTTTTATCGTCATGTAATGCTGCTAATTCGATTGCAGTTAAAAAGTTTTCTCGCCCATCAGTCCTTAAAATACCCATAGGTAATTGAGAGCCTGTTAGAATAACCGGTTTATTTAAATTTTTAAACATAAAACTTAATACTGATGCGGTATAAGCCATAGTATCTGTTCCATGCAGAATAACAAACCCATCATACTTCAGATAATTTTCTTCAACAACATTGGCTAAATTTTTCCAAAATTGAGGATTCATATCTGAACTATCTATAAGTGGGTCAAAACAATAAAAGTTTAAGTTATGAGGATATAATGATAATTCCGGAATATGTTTGGAAAGATGGTCAAAGTTATATGGAATTAATGCGCCTGTTGTTTCATCTTTTAACATCCCTATAGTACCACCGGTATAAATAACAAGTATGTTTCTGATAATTTCTTCCATACTAAAAACAGATTAAAAAAATATTCTTAGAAATTTTAAATAAAAAAAAGGGGATGTTATTATAAATAATAATTAAAGTGTAACATCCCCTTTAAAAAACTACAAATCAATTAAATTTTATTATTACTTCCTAAAACATTTACAATTTTATGTTTGTAAAGTTCTTTTAATGCTTCTCGAGCAGGACCTAAATATTTTCGAGGGTCAAAAACTTCAGGTTTTGTTGCTAAAACCTCACGTACTGCTGCAGTCATTGCTAATCTGCCATCAGAATCTATATTGATTTTACAAACAGCTGATTTGGCTGCTTTACGTAATTGCTCTTCAGGAATTCCAACTGCATCAACAATATTTCCTCCATATTTATTAATAATACCCACTTTATCTTGAGGAACGGATGATGAACCATGTAATACTATTGGAAAACCGGGAATACGCTTTTCTATCTCCTCTAAAATATCAAAACGTAATGGAGGTGGAATTAACTTGCCATCGGCTGAACGGGTACATTGTTCTGGTTTAAACTTGTTTGCACCATGAGAAGTACCAATACTAATTGCTAAAGAATCTACATTGGTTTTTTTTACAAAATCTTCAACATCTTCAGGTTTAGTATATGTACTTTTTTCTGCTACAACATCATCTTCAATTCCTGCTAATACACCCAACTCACCTTCAACTGTAACATCAAATTTATGTGCGTAATCTACAACTTTTTTAGTTAGTGCAACATTCTCATCATATGGTAGAGATGAACCATCAATCATTACAGATGAAAATCCCATATCAATACATGATTTGCAAAGCTCAAAAGAATCTCCATGATCTAAATGCAATACTATTGGAATATTACAACCTAATTCCTTAGCATATTCAACAGCACCTTGAGACATGTATCTAAGTAAAGTTTGATTAGCATATTTACGAGCTCCACTGGATACTTGTAAAATCACAGGTGATCTTGTTTCAACGCACGCCGAAACAATAGCTTGCATCTGCTCCATATTGTTAAAATTAAAAGCAGGGATAGCATATTGTCCTTTCATGGCTTTAACAAATAATTCTCTTGAATTTACTAATCCTAACTCTTTATAATTAACCATAATAATATTTAATATAATTTTAAATTAACTTAATTTATGAATTACTAAACCACTACGTAATTTAGGTTCAAACCAAGTTGTTTTTGGGGGCATGATATTTCCTGAATCAGCAATATCAAACAACTGTTTCATAGATACCGGATATAGAGCAAAAGCTGCTACCATTTCTCCACTATCTACCCTGCGTTCTAATTCTTTTAAGCCACGGATTCCTCCAACAAAATCTATTCTGTTAGAAGTACGTAAGTCTTTAATATCTAAAATTTCATCAAGTACTAAATTAGATAATATGGAAACATCTAAAACACCAATAGGATCATTATCATCATAAGTATCATCATTAGCTATTAATTGATACCATTTTCCATCAATATACATACTAAATTCATGTAATTTAGACGGTTTGTATATTTCTTTACCTTTTTCAGTAACAACAAAATTCTTTTTTAATTTTTCAATAAACTCTTCTTTTGATAATCCGTTTAAATCTTTAACTACTCTATTATAATCAATAATTTTCAACTGATTATCAGGGAAGTGTACAGCCAAGAAATAATTATATTCTTCCTTACCTGTATGATTTTTATTTTCTTCTTCACGAACTTTACCTACTCGAGCTGCTGCTGCTGTCCTATGATGACCATCAGCTACATATGTATGAGGAATTTCTTTTGCAAAGATTTCTGTAATATTTTTAATATCTTCATCATCATCTATTAACCAAAAATGATGACCAAAACCATCATTAGCAACAAAATCGTAAATAGGTTTTGTATTTTTTACAACTTTGTTTACTATTGCATCTATCTTATCGTTTTGTGGATATGTAAAAAACACAGGTTCAATATTTGCATCATTTCGTAGAACGTTTATCATTCTATCGTCTTCTTTTTCCTTACGAGTAAGTTCGTGTTTTTTAATAACGCCGTTCCAATAATCACCGGTATATGCACATGCACATAAGCCATATTGGGTTCTTCCATCCATAGTTTGTGCATATATATAATACATTTCTTTTTCATCTTGTACTAACCAGCCTTTATCTTGGAACATTTTAAAGTTTTCTACAGATTTTTCATAAACAGGTTCTGAATGTTCATCAGTACCTTCTGGTAAATCTATTTCTGCTTTAGTTATTCTAAGTAACGAAACCTCGTTACCTTTAGCTCTTATTCTTGCTTCTTCAGAGTTTAAAACATCATATGGTTCTGATGCTAATTTAGAAGCAATTTCTTGTGGGGGACGTAATCCCTTAAAAGGTTTTATTATTGCCATATAAAAAAATAATCTTAAAATTCTATTTGTTTACTTGGAATGTTTTGTCTCCTGTTTTAAAAAATTTAACTATTTGATTAATTGCTGCGATACCTGCATTAACATTTGCTTCTAATGTTTGAGCACCCATTTTTTTAGGTGTAAAGAAACATCTGTCTGGATATTTTTCTATCAATTTATCTGCACAATCAGGAGCAATATCTGAAATATAGTGAAAATCTTCTCTTAATTCAAATACTTCCATTAATTCTTCTTCGTTAACAACTTCTTTACGAGCAGTGTTAATTAATGTAGCATTCTCTGGCATTAATGTTAATAATGCTTTGTTAATAGAATTTTTAGTCTCGTTAGTTGCAGGAATATGTAATGAAACATAGTTACATTTTTTATATAAATCTTCTACATTTTTTACAACTTTAACACCATCAGCTTCAATAACTTCATCTTTAACATATGGATCGAAAGCATAAACTTCCATACCAAAACCCTTAGCTATTCTGGCAACGTTTTTACCAACATTTCCGTAAGCTTGAATACCTAAAGTTTTATCTTTTAATTCTTTCCCTGATTTTCCGTTATAATTATTACGAGCCATTAACACTAACATTCCGAAAACTAATTCAGCAACAGCATTAGAGTTTTGACCCGGAGTATTCATAACAACGATATTTTTAGCTGTAGCAGCATCTAAATCTATGTTATCGTATCCAGCTCCAGCTCTAACTATAATTTCTAAATTTTGAGCTGCATCTATAACTTCTTTATCTATTTTGTCAGATCTAACTATTAATGCATTTACATCTTTTACAGCATCTAAGAGTTGTTTTTTATCTGTATATTTTTCTAATAATAAAAAATCATGACCTGCTTCTTCGGTTAATTTTTTAATTTCTGTAACTGCTATCTTATTGAAAGGCTTTTCTGTAGCAACTAAAATCTTTTTCATTCTCGTATATTTTATTTTGTTTTATTTAAAAAAATATAACTAAAGGTACGCAATAAAAGTTATAAAACTATTGTATACCTTTAGCTAATAATTATTATTTTAATGAAATTTATTTATTTTTAGATTCAAATTCTTCCATTACTTTTACTAAGAATTCAACGCTTTCTATATCTAATGCATTATAGCAAGAAGCGCGGAAACCACCAACTGAACGGTGACCTTTGATTCCTGAAATATTATTTTCTGTAGCAAATTTAACAAAATCTGATTCTAAATCTTTATATTTTTCTTTCATAACAAAAGTTATGTTCATTAAACTTCTGTCTTCTTTTGCAGCAGTTCCAACAAACATATCGCTATTGTCAATATAATTGTAAATTAGATCAGCTCTTGCTATAGCTCTTTTTTCCATTTCTTTAACACCACCTACTGCTTTAACCCATTTTAAAGTTTCACCAATAGCATAAATTGGAGTTACAGGAGGAGTATTAAACATACTATTCTTTTCGATATGAGTTTGATATTTTAACATTGTTGGAATAGGACGGTCAACAACTCTTTCCAACATACTATTTTTAATAATAACAAAAGTAGCACCTGCAGGTCCTAAGTTCTTTTGAGCACCGCCATAAATCATAGCATATTTAGAAACATCTACAGGACGACTTAAAATATCTGATGACATATCTGCAATTAATGGAACTGGAGAATATATATCTTCTCTAAGCTCAGTTCCTCTAATTGTATTATTAGTTGTAATATGAAAATAATCTAAATCAGCAGGAATTTTATATCCTTTAGGAACATAAGTAAAGTCTTTGTCTTTAGAAGATGCTAATACTAAAACTTTATCTTCTCCCCATAATTTTGCTTCTTTAATAGCTTTAGTTGACCAAGTACCTGTATCAACATAAGCAGCTTTATTTTTTAAAAAATTATAAGGAATCATGCAGAATTGCATACTTGCACCACCACCTAAGAATAATATAGAATAATCTTCAGGTATATTTAATAATTCTTTAAAGTTAGCGATAGTTTCATCCATAATAGCGTCAAAATCTTTTGAACGATGTGATATTTCCATCACAGATTGACCGGTATTACCTAACTCTAAAACTGCTTTTGCAGTATTTTCTCTAACAACGTCTGCCAAAATACATGGGCCTGCGTTAAAAATGTGTTTTCTCATATGATTTTTAATTTTTTAAATTATTTTTATTATTATTCTAAATTATTGTTTTTGACTATTGATAATCATGTTATAGTTAGAACATACTCGTAAATTATCTTTTTCTTCTAAAAAACTTTAATGTTTTTTTAGCTACTCTATATCCCCAAAAAACATATTTTATTTTTTTAGAAATATTATTTACTACCCTTACTCCCGACCCCACCAAATCATAGTAATCGCTCATTTTTGTAGTAGAAATACTATTTTCTAAATTACCCTTAGCAAGGGCAATCTCAGTTTGTAATTCAACCTTTACTGCTAATAAATCATCTAAATTTTTGATGTTTGAATATCTACTAACTGTTTTCATGACTATTTCTTAATTTCTTGATTGTTGTATTAGTGTGTTGAATTAATATTTTTAGATTTTTTATCAGTAGAGTTTGTATCGAAAATTATAGCAGTAAACTTTCTTACAAATTTATTTAAAATCAATTTCTTTTTATTGAAAACAACCAACAGAATTAATAAAATAACAAATATTCCGCCTATTATTAAATATGCGACGAAAGTATTGTTTTGACTAAATAGAGGTTTAATGGCTTCTGCAATAGCAAATGAAAAATAAATAAATGCTATCATAACTAAAAAAACAGCAATTAAACCAACAAATAAAGTAGTTATTATTTTTGAAATTTTCTCTACTAGATTGACTTTAAATAACTCTATTTCCTTATCAATTAGTATTTTTACTTCTTTTATTATGTTTTTATCATCTTCCATAATAAATAAATTAAATTATGAAAAAGGAAAATAATAAATAATCCCTTTTCAGTTTATTCAACTACTGCTTCTTCTAAATTTTCTAAAGCATTTTCAATATCTTTTTTCTTAATTTTTAATTTTTGTAATAACTTTTCAATTTCACTTTTAGTATTGTCTTTAGCTTTTAATAAAGATTCTTCTAACTTTTTAATTTGATCTTTTATTCCATCTAACATTTTCTCAAGTTCTTCTTTTGAAAGTTTGTCAGAAACGTTATCTCTAATTTCTTTTCCTTTATCTGTTGTGAATAGTAAGGTAATTCCGGTAGCTAATGTAGCTCCAACTAAAAATGATACGACGTTTGAGAATTTCATAGTAGTATTTTTTTATTTTTTTATGATATTGCAAAAATAATCATTTATTTGTTATTATCAAAACTTATTTAAATAAAAAATTTATTATAAAAAAAGTATTTATAAGAAAAATAATACTATCTTTGCAAATTCTTATTAATACTTTGTAAAAACAATAAAATAAAATAAAATAAAATAAAATAAAATGAAAGCAGATATTCATCCAAAAGATTACAGACTAGTTGTTTTTAAAGATATGTCAAACGATTATTCCTTCATTTGTAGATCTACAGCTAAAACTAAAGATACTATAGTATGGGAAGATGGAAAAGAATATCCATTAGTTAAACTTGAGATTTCACACACTTCACATCCTTTCTTTACAGGTAAAGTTAAACTTGTTGATACTGCAGGACGTGTAGATAAGTTCTTAAGTAAATACGGCGATCGTTACAAAAGAAACAACAAATAATTTTAAATTATTTACAATTATAAAAGGCTGTCTATTAGACAGCCTTTTTTTATCTAAAAATTCACATATAATTTCGAATATTAAAATTTTGTACATTTTTTCAATAAAAAATTGTAAAAAAAGAATAATTTTTCCTCTATAACTTTCTTTCACAATCCCATCTGCAATTTTAGTAGATTACTTATATTATGGGTAGTGGCACACTTTTTGACAATCTAGTATATCAGATATTAAATTATTAACTCCTGTGGTAAATATTATCTTATCACAGACAATTTGTCAGTAATATGAATAATTTTGATGATTTAGATACAAATATAATACTTGCAACAGATAAGGATCTTGAAGAAGCAGATGGAATTATCCCTATTTATGACTTTATAGATGATGTAGGTGATTCAAACGAAAAGTTTGATACACTGCCATTATTACCTTTAAGAAATACTGTGTTATTTCCTAATGTAATAATACCTATTTCTGTAGGTAGAGAAAAATCTTTAAATTTAATAGAAGATGTTCAAAAATCCAAATCCAAATATATAGGCGTAGTCACTCAAATGAATGGTGATGATATTAGACCTGCCTACATAGATTTATATAAAGTTGGTACTATGGCTCGTATTTTAAAGGTATTAAAAATGCCCGATAATAGTATCACATTAATAATACAAGGTAAAAGTAAATTTTTGTTAGAAGGATTGGTACAATCTGAACCATTTTTTGTTTCAAAAGTATCGTTTATGGATCCTCCAAAAAATATGGATGATAATAACGAATTATTAGCAATTATACCTACTATTAAATCGTTAGCTATTCAGGTAATAGAAAAAACACCCAATATACCTAACGAATCTACATTAGCTTTAAAGAACATTGATAGTCCGGAGTTTATAATTAATTATGTATGTAATTATTTAGATATTCCTGTATCCAAAAAGCAAGAATTATTAGAGAAAAACGATTACGTAGAAGTAGCAAATATTTTGGTTGATTTGTTAACTGAATCGTTAAAAATGTTAGAAGTTAAAAACCAAATAGAACGTAAAGTAAAAGTTGATATAGATAGGCGACAAAGAGAATATATATTAAATCAACAATTAAAAACTATTCAAGAAGAATTAGGAGGAAGTCCTAACACTCAAGATATTGAAGAATTAAAGGAAAAAGCTAAAAATAAAAAGTGGAATGACAATGTTAAAGAAACTTTTGAGAAGGAATTAGCAAAATTACAACGTATGAATCCTATGGTTGCTGAATATTCTATTCAAAAAAACTACTTAGATACTTTAGTAGGTTTACCTTGGAATGAATACACTAAAGATGATTTCAGTCAGGATAGAGCTAAAAAGGTCTTAGATAGCGATCATTATGGTTTAGAGAATGTTAAAGAGCGTATTTTAGAATATTTGGCTGTACTCAAACTTAAAAATGATATGAAGTCGCCAATATTATGTTTAGTTGGACCTCCTGGAGTTGGAAAAACATCATTAGGAAAGTCGATTGCTAAAGCAATTTTCAGAAAATATGTTAGAATGTCGTTAGGAGGTTTACGAGATGAGGCTGAAATACGAGGTCATAGGAAAACTTATATAGGTGCAATGCCGGGTCGTATTATTCAAAGTATTTTAAAGGCAAAATCATCTAATCCGGTATTTATCTTAGACGAAATAGATAAGGTTGGCGGAATGAGCGTAAATGGCGACCCTTCTGCTGCTCTACTTGAATTGCTTGATCCGGAACAAAACAGCACTTTCTATGATAATTTTTTAGAAATTGAATATGATTTATCTAGAGTATTATTCATAGCAACTGCTAACTCATTATCTAATGTTCATCCTGCACTAAGAGATAGAATGGAAATAATTGATATTAACGGGTATTTACTTGAAGAGAAAAAAGAAATAGCAAAACGTCATTTAATTCCGAAACAATTAAAAGAACATGGATTAACTAAGAAAGATGTCACCTTTACAGATGAAGCTTTAGATTTAATTATTAACAATTATACAAGGGAATCCGGAGTAAGAAATCTAGAAAAGAAAATCGCAGCTATTATTAGGAATAGAGCAAAATTGGTTGCTAACGATAAGAAATATACTAAAAAGACATCTCCAAAAATAGTTAAAGAAATTTTGGGACACCCTAAAATAATTAGAGAATCCGCATTGCCTCAACCATCTGTTGGGGTTGCTACAGGATTAGCATGGACTGCAGTTGGAGGTGAAATCTTATTTATTGAAGCTACTAGTTCTCCGGGAGAGGGAAAACTAACTATGACAGGTAATTTAGGAGATGTGATGAAAGAATCTGCAACTTTAGCTTTTGAATATATCAAATCGCATGCTAAAGAATTCGGTATAGATTACGAAGATATAAAAAACAAAAACGTTCACATTCATGTACCGGAAGGTGATACTCCAAAGGATGGACCATCGGCTGGAATAACAATATTTACTGCTATTTTATCTGTTTTTACTAATAAAAAAATAGATAATCAATTAGCTATGACAAGTGAAATTACTCTAAGAGGTCAATTATTGCCGGTTGGTGGAATAAAAGAAAAAATATTAGCTGCAAAACGTGCTAATATTTCAAATATACTATTATGTCTTGATAATAAAGGTGATATAGCAGAAATAAAAAAAGAATATATAGATGGATTAAACTTTATTTATGCTAAAAATATGAATGAAGTTCCCAAAATAGCATTTGTTAATAACTAATTATTAAGCACATAATGTGTTTTACTAAATTAAAATACAAATATTCCTTCATTTTGGCTGTTATTGCAACTTTATTTTTCTTAGGTTGCTCTAACAGCCATAATAATATTGACAAAACTGTATTTAGATATAATGAGGTAGATGCAATAACTTCCTTAGATCCTATATATACAAGAAATTTATCTAATATTAATGGTGTTCATCAATTATTCAATGGTTTAGTTCAATTAGATAATGAATTAAATATTATTCCATGTATTGCTAAAAAATGGCACATCTCAGATGATGGAACTCTATATACATTTATTTTAAGAAATGATGTTTTTTATCATCATCATGAATTATTTGGAAAAGATTCTACCAGAAAAGTTATTGCTGATGATTTTGTGTATAGTTTAAATAGAATAACTGATAAAAACTGGGCATCTCCAGGTGCATGGATTATGCAAAATGTAAATGTTAAAGATGATGGAAAATTAGATATAGATGCTATTAATGATACAACACTTACTATAAAATTAAAAACACCATTTGCTCCATTTTTAGGTATATTAACTATGAAATATTGTAGTGTAGTTCCTAAAGAAATCGTTGAATATTATGGGAAAGATTTTAGAAGCAATCCTATAGGAACAGGACCTTTTGTATTTAAATATTGGAAAGAAGACGAAAAATTAGTATTACTTAAAAATGACAACTATTTTGAAACGGAAAATAATCAAAAACTCCCCTACTTAGATGCTGTATCAATATCTTTTATTAAAGAGAAACAAACTGTATTTTTAGAGTTTATTAAAGGGAATTTAGATTATATGTCCGGAATAGACCCTGTATTCATGAAAGAAGTTTTAACCATGGATGGAACTTTAAATGATAAATACAGTAAAAAGTTTAAATTAATTTCAGAACCGTATCTTAATACAGAATATTTAGGCTTTATCGTAAATGACACAAATAGTATTTTTTGTGATTCAGATATTAGAAAAGCTGTTAATTATGCAATTGATAAAGAAAAAATGCTTAAATATTTAAGATCAAACATTGGAGTGCCTGGTTATTATGGTTTTACTCCTCCATCATTAATGAAATTAAATAAACAATACTATAATTACGACTTAACAAAAGCAAAAACATTAGTTGAACAATCCAAAACATATAAAAAATATAATGGCAAAATTCCGGAAGTTGCTATTGCTACAACATTAGAATATTCCGATTTAATTAATTACGTGCATAATAGATTTAGCTTAATAGGTATCCCAGTAAAAATAGATATATATCCACCTGCAGTAATCAAAGAAATGAGGGCTTCGGGGACATTACAATGCTTTAGAGGTTCATGGGTGGCAGATTATCCTGATGCGGAAAATTATTTCTCTGTATTCTATAGTAAAAATTTTCCACCATCCGGACCAAACTACTTTAGATACTCAAATAAAGACTTTGATAAATCATACAAGCTTTCACTTAAAACTACTGATCCTATTCAACGCCAAAAGCTTTATCAACAAATGGATAGCATATTAATGCAAGATCCTCCATTTACTGTGCTGTTTTATGATATTGTTCAACGTTTCACTGCTAATAATGTTATTGGATTAAATAGCAATCCAATTAATTTACTAGATCTAAAAAAAGTGCAAATAAAAAATTAAGTTTTTAATTTCTTCTTTTTTGCTGCTGGGAACAAAATGTTATTTAAAATTAACCTATATCCCGGTGAGTTTTTATATAATTCCAATTCTGTTGGGGGATCTCCAACAAAGTGCTGATAGTCCTCCGGATCGTGTCCTCCAAGAAAGGTCCAAGTTCCTTCTCCAAATTCTCCATGGATATATTTTACTTCTCCAATAGATTTGTTTTCTCCCATAACTAACACGTTAGGTTTTATAGTAGATCTTCTAAATGCAGTACTTTGTCCCATAAATCCTTTAATAATCCTTTCATGATTTTGGCATAACATTGTGGGTACAGGATCCCATTTTGCTGAAAACTCGAACAAAACAAAATAATCGTTTCGCTCGCTTATTTGTCGACTATGAGTTACATCTATATTTGAAATTGCATATTCATAAGGATTAGTACTAATTTTAAAGTTAGTGAAAGCTAAACAATTGTCAAAGTTTAATTTATTTTGAGCGTCAGGATCTATTGGATCACCATCGAACATTTCCATACAAATATCTACATCAGATGCAGCTAAGGCAACATCAAAACTATCAGGTGCCGAACACATAGCAAATAAAAATCCTCCTGTAGCAACATATGATTTAATAGTTTGCACAACTGCTAATTTTAAATCAGATACTTTAGAAAATCCTAATGATTTAGCCATCTCTAATTGTGTGTTAACATCATCTTTATACCATTGTGCATTTCTATATACTCTCCAAAACTTACCAAACTGACCGGTAAAATCTTCGTGATGTAAGTGTAGCCAATCATACATCACTAAGTTTCCTTCTAAGATTTCTTTATCATAAATTTTATCGTAGGGGATCTCTGCATACGTCAAAGCTAATGTTACAGCATCGTCCCATGGAAGTTTAGATTTAGGAGTGTAAACTGCAATTTTAGGGGCTTTATGTAATTTAATAACATCTGTATTTGAGGCATTATCTGCTATCTCCAACAAAATAGAATTATACTGAACATCTGAAATTACTTGATATGCAACTTGTCTTAATACACATTCTTTTTGAATACTTTCATTAAATGCACAAGCAAAACTTCCGCCTTTATAGTTTAATAACCAATCTACCGGAACATCACGTTGTAGAACCCAATATGCAACTCCATATGCTTTTAAATGATTTGTTTGTGTATTATCCATTGGAATCAAAAGCATATCGGCTTTTGCAACGAAATTAGAAATAAAGAATAAATAAAAAATAAAAAATAAATTTATTATTCTTCTACGTTTAATCATACCGTTAACACACATTTAATAAATTAATTATTTGCTATAATAAAAAATACTTAGAAAAACCACACCAAGAAATAGCAAATTAGAAAAATTTAAAATGGAGCATCATCTATGTCTTCAAATTCAAGATCTTCATTCATTTTTGATGGTAATGTTTGAACAATTTGACTTCCCCCTACATTTTGATATGAATCTTGCAATCCAAACGTATTAAAATCTAAATCAGAATCTGTAAACTTAACAAATTTACTGATAAATTGTATAGGTATGTCAGCTGTTCTACCATTACGATGCTTTGAGATGCATAATTCTGTAAATCCTTCGGGATTACCTTCTACTGATTCGTTATAATATTCTGGACGATAAATAAACATAACTATATCGGCATCTTGCTCTATTGCTCCTGATTCTCGTAAATCTGACAATTGCGGTTTTTTCTCTCCACCTCTTTCTTCTACTTTTCTACTTAATTGTGATAATGCAAGTATCGGAATGTTTAACTCTTTTGCTAATGCTTTAAGCCCTCTTGAAATAGAACTGATTTGTTGCTCTCTATTAAAACTAAAATCTTGACCGCCACTCATTAATTGTAAATAGTCTATAGCTACAAATTCTATATCGTATTGCGTTTTTAATCTTCTACATTTAGCTCTTAACTCAAATAAAGTTAAACCTGCAGTATCATCTATGTATATGGGGGCTTCTGACAATTTTTTTAAATTGTTATTTAATGCTGTCATTTCTGCATCTGTTACTCTACCCGTCCTTAAATTTTCACTTGATATTTCTGCTTCAGCAGACATTAATCTCATAACTAATTGCGTTGCTGGCATTTCTAATGAAAAGAATGCTACCGGCCTTTTATATTTAATAGCCATATTACGTAAAAAACTTAAAGCTAATGCAGTTTTACCGACACCTGGGCGTGCTGCTAATATTAATAAATCCGAATTTTGAAAACCTCCGGTAATATTATCTAACTGTGTAAATCCTGTAGGAATACCACTAATCCCGGATTTATTCTTTTTAGCTTTTTCTATTTGATCTATAGCCTGACCTATTACTTCTACTATAGGTCTAATTCCTCTTTTGAAATTAGATTCAACTAAATCAAATAAACTATTTTGAGCTTCATCAAGTAAGTTTAATACATCTGTAGTATCTTCGTATGCATCTTTGATGATTTTGGAAGACATTTCAATTAATCTACGCTGAATGTATTTTTCTATAATAATTCTTGCGTGAAATTCTATATTTGCTGATGAAGAAACCCTTTTAGTTAATGTAGCTAAATAAACATAACCACCAACCATTTCCAACTCACCGGTACTTTTAAGCTTATTACTAACTGTTAGTATATCAATAGGCTCATTATCAGCAAATAAAACCCTAACTGCGCTATAAATGCGTTGATGTGCATCTTTATAAAACATTTCCGATTGTAAATCTTCTATTATGCTTGTAAGGGCATCTTTTTCCAACATTATTGCACCTAAAACTGCTTCTTCGAGATCTAAAGCTTGAGGAGGTAATTTACCAAATCCTTGATCGAGTTTTAGTGAACTAATACTCGACATTTTATTCTTATATGTAGTTTTATTTTTTACTTCATCTTTCATAATAATGCAAATATATTACATTATTTTTTATTTTTTAATTTATAAATGTTAAAAAACAAAACTATAATTTAACCTCTTAATAATCTTGTGTATAAATATTTTTAATACAAAAATTGGAAATTATACACTTATATTATTAATAAAAATTTAACAATCAGTCATTAATTCTATTCCAAAAATGTGCTAAACTTTATTAACAATTAACAAGATTTTATCTTTACATAGCCTTAATTTTGACATAAAAATCACCATAATATTCGATAATTATTGTATCTTTGTAATCTAAAATTAATTATTATAATAAAAACAAAAATACTATGGCAAAAATCATAACTGCAGAACAAGCTGCTTCAATGGTAAAAGATGGTATGACAATTATGTTTGGAGGTTTCCTTGCATGTGGAACTCCACAAAAAATTGTTGATGCAATTGCAAAATCAGGAGTTAAAAATCTTACAATTATTGGTAACGATACTGCATTCCCAGATAGAGGAATTGGTATTTTAGTTGCAAACAAGCAAGTTAAAAAAGTAATTGCTTCACACATTGGTACAAACCCAAACACTATAGAGTTAATGAATAATAAGGAAATGGAAGTTGAACTTTGTCCTCAAGGTTCATTAGCAGAACGTATCCGCGCAGGAGGTGCCGGCTTAGGTGGTGTATTAACTAAAACCGGTTTAAACACTATAGTTCAAGAAGGTAAAGAAATAATTAATATTGATGGTGAAGATTTTCTTTTAGAAAAACCTTTAAGGGCTGATATTGCTATTGTTGGTGCTTCTGTAGGTGATAAAAAAGGTAACTTAGTATACAAAGGCACTACCCAAAACTTTAATCCTCTAATTGCAACTGCAGCTGATGTTGTTATTGCTGAAGTTGAAGATTTAAAAGAAGTTGGGGAAATTAATCCTGAATACGTAAAAACTCAAGGAATTTTAGTTGATTATATAGTTAAAGGCTAAGATTAATAGTTTATTTTGATATAATTTATTAATAAAACTATCAATCTCAATATGTTAGTTGCTTTTAAATATTAATAATTACAATTTATTTTATTAGTAAACTTAGGTAAAAATACATTAAAAAATAGAAATATGGCAAAATCATTAATAAGACTTAGAATGAGTTCTCAAGATGCTCACTACGGCGGCAATTTAGTTGATGGTGCAAAGATGTTAGCTTTATTTGGTGATGTAGCTACAGAGTTGCTAATTATTCAAGATGGCGATGAAGGTTTATTTGTTGCATATGATAATGTTGAATTTTTAGCTCCGGTATATGCTGGCGATTTTATTGAAGCCGAAGGGGAAATAACAGAAGTTGGAAATAGTTCAAGAAAAATGAAATTCGAAGCTCGTAAAGTTGTAAAACCTCGTCCGGATATTTCTCCATCTGCTGCTGACGCTTTAGAAGAACCAATTGTTGTTTGTAGAGCAACTGGTACATGTGTAGTACCTAAAAAATGTCAACGTAAAAATGAATAGATAATTAAAGAAATAATATGGATAAATTAATAATTACAGCTGCTATTTGTGGAGCTGAAGTAACAAAAGAACAAAACCCTGCTGTTCCTTATACAGTAGAAGAAATAGTTAGAGAAGCAAAATCTGCCTATGATGCTGGTGCTGCAATAGTTCATCTTCACGTAAGAGAAGATGACGGAACACCTACTCAATCTAAAGAACGCTTTAAAGAATGCATAGATGCAATTTATAAAGTAATCCCAGATGTTATTTTAATTCCATCTACAGGTGGTGCTGTTGGTATGACTGCTGAAGAAAGACTTCAACCTACAGAATTATTTCCGGAAATGGCAACTTTAGATTGTGGAACATGTAACTTTGGTGATGAAGTGTTCGAAAACACAATGCCAATGATGCGCCAATTTGGAAAACGTATGTTTGAAAACAATATTAAGCCGGAATATGAGTGTTTTGAAATGGGTCATTTGGATACAGCCTTAAGAATGGTTCGTAAAAATGAACTTCCCGGACATCCTATGCAGTTTAATTTTGTCCTTGGTGTTCCCGGATGTACACCTGCAACTGTTGGAAATTTATCTTGGTTAGTTAGTCAAATTCCAGAAGGCTCAACTTGGACTGCAACCGGTATCGGAAGATATGAATTTCAATTAGCTGCTCCTGCAATTGTTATGGGAGGCCATGTAAGGGTTGGTTTCGAAGATAACTTGTTTTTAGACAAAGGAGTTTTGGCTAAATCTAATGGAGAGTTAGTTGCAAGAGTTGTAAGATTGGCTAAAGAATTAGGAAGACCAGTAGCAACACCAGCTGAAGCTCGTAAAATATTAAGCTTAAAACAAAAATAAGTTCATATAATTAATAGAAATATTCTAATTAAATATTAGTTAATATATTTAATAAATAACTTAAAATAAATAGTTTATGCAAAAAAAAGGAAATAAATACGGTACCCATAGAGTTATTGAACCAAAAGGTGTATTACCACAACCTGCAAATAAGATAGATAACAATATGGATGAAATTTATGATAATGAAATACTCATAGATGTTCAAACTTTAAATATAGACTCTGCATCTTTTACAGATATTTCCAAAAGAGCAAACGGAGATCCTGAAAAAATAAAAGAGATAATGTTTGAAATTGTTGAAAAACAAGGCAAACATAGAAATCCATGGACAGGTTCCGGTGGTATGCTATTGGGTACTGTAGAAAAAATAGGTGATGCTTTAATAGGTAAAACAGATCTAAAAGTTGGTGATAAAATAGCAACATTAGTATCTTTATCTTTAACTCCTTTACGTATAGATAAAATTAAAGAAATTAGACCAGACGTAGATCAAGTAGATATAGATGGAAAAGCTATTTTATTTGAAAGTGGTATCTATGCAAAAATACCTTCCGATATGCCGGAAAACTTGGCTCTTTCCGCATTAGACGTTGCTGGAGCTCCAGCACAAACAGCAAGATTTTGCAAACCTGGGGATACAGTTCTAATCATTGGTGCAGGTGGTAAATCCGGTATGCTATGTTGCTATGAAGCTAAAAAAAGAGTTGGAATTACTGGAAAAGTAATAGGAATGGCACATAGCAAAAAATCAACAGATAGATTAATGGAGTTAAATTTATGTGACTATGTTTTCTCTGGTAATGCAAACGATCCTGTTGCAACATTAGAAAAAATAGAAGAATTAACTAACGGGGAATTATGTGATGTAACTATTAACAATGTTAATATTCCCGATACGGAAATGACAAGTATCCTTTGTACAAAAGATAGAGGTATTGTTTATTTCTTCTCCATGGCTACCAGTTTTACAAAAGCTGCTTTAGGTGCAGAAGGTGTTGGTAAGGATATTGATATGATTGTAGGTAATGGATACACAAAAGGTCATGCTGAAATCACTTTACAAATCCTTCGAGAAAGCAAAGCTTTAAGAGATATATTTACAAAATTATACGCATAATTTTTAATATAATATATACAACAAACTACGTTAAATTTATTTTTAACGTAGTTTTTTTGTACAAATTTTTAAATAAAAATTAAGAATAAAAAAAAGGCTATCTAATTTTTAGATAGCCTTTTTTTATTAAATTAAAAACAAAACATTATGGTAAGGCATCTTCCCAACCATCATTTTGTTCACAGTTATATCCGGAATTTATTTCATCGGATGGAATTGGATATACAAACTTAGCAACATCATAATTTTGTACTGATCCATTTACTACTGAAATAAGTTCACCTGTACGTCTTGCATCGTACCATCTATGACCTTCTGTAAAAAGTTCTCTTTTTCTTTCTTTACTGATAAATGATAATAATGACTCTACATCACCAGGTAAATCTGTTGATGATGTAATAGCTTTATTACGTTTTGCTGTATAGAATAAGTTTTCTTGACTAACAGCAATATTACCTAATTGTGCTTCTGCTTCTGCAATGATTAAGTACATTTCTGAAACTCTAAATTGAGGAATGTTACTTGTTGCTGCAGATGAAGGTAAACCATCAAATTTTTTAGGGTGATTAGGATCTTTTGGAGAACCTATTAAGGAAAATCTAATATCATTTTCTTGATCAAAATCTGCTAAAAACTCATCAGTTAATGATCCACCATATGAGCCATATAAGGTATTCAATGCATTTGCAGATAAGTTATCATCCGGAGACTTTACTATTGTGAAAATATCTTCGCTTGTAATAGCAGTAGAAAACCACATAGTTGTATAATCTTCATCTGAAATCTCAGGTGCATTACGTAATGTTATGGCCTCGGAAGCTTTAGCTGATGCTACTGCATAATCTTTCATAAATAAAGCCACTCTTGCATGTAACGCACTATTAGCTGCAGGATTAAAATAGTATTGATTTCTTGAAAGTGTAGTCTTTCCAAAATATTCTGCAGAAGAATTAATATCTTTTAATATTAGTTCATAAGTTTCTACTACAGAACTTCTAGATACTGGTTGTTCCGGAAGAATTGGTTCTTCATCCATTAAAATTAATCCACCATGAGGATTATCATTTGTTCCATATGGTAAACCAAATAAGTTAACTAATTTAAAATATGTATAAGCTCGCAATCCATAAGCTTCTGCTAAGATTAAATTAAGTTGGTCTACTTGGTCAGGATAATTAGCATTTTCGCTTAATAATCTTTTAGATTCTTTAATTAATACTGTTGAACCATTAATAAGTTTATATCCATATTCCCATATCAATGTTAACTCGCCTAAATAATCTGCAATTTCATAATTATTAATGCTTACGAAGTGACCAGTTGCACCATCAGCTACTGCAATATCAGATGCAAAGTCACCTATTGCAATGGCATAATTACCTAATACACGATAATTACCCATAATGTTATATAAACCGTTTAAGGCATTATCAGCATCAGAAACTCTTTCAAATGCTTGATCCGCATCTATCTGTTGATAAGGATCTGTTGTTAAAAACTTTTCACAACCTACAAATATTGTAGCAATTGCAAATATTGTTATATATATGTATTTCTTCATTGTTTTAATTTTTTAAAGGTTAAAAGTTAACATTTATACCAAACATAAATTTACGTGGTGTTGGATAATTCCACCATTGTACTCCATTAGGGCCAACTCCGGCAGGATCAAAACCTCTATACTCTTTAGAAGCAACGGTAAATACATTTGATGCAACAAAATAAAGTCTTATTTTAGCTAAATGCATTCTTTCAGTAACATCCTTAGGTAAAGTATAACCAAAAACAATATTTTGAAGTTTTAGGTAATCACCTTTAAATAAGTATCTAGATGAGTGACGAGATGCTGAATTATCACCCCAAGCTAATCTTGGAACATCTGTTACATCACCTGGGTTTTGCCATCTATTTTCATATACATATCTTGTAAATGCATTCAAATAAGCTGAACCTGTTTGTTCATCGTAACGTAAGTGACTTGCATAAATCTTTCCACCTACAGAATAATTAAATTGGAATGAGAAATCAAAATCATAAATATTAAATGTATTGATAAAACTTCCTTGGAATTTTGGAGTAGCTGAACCTAAATATCTCTTTGCAGCTTTGTTATAATCGAAAGTAGTTTCATCCCCTGTTTCATTAAGGTACCATTGAGCTTGACCTGTTTCAGGATCTACTCCGCATATTCTTTCATTTTAAATGTATAAAAATCATGACCAGGCTCTATTATTTGATATGTATATTCTATAGGCATATCTGTACTTAATTCTTTTACCACGTTTTTATTGTGTGATGCAACTGCTGTAAAATCCCAAGTAAAGTTTTGTTGATTGAATATTTTTGCATTTAATGATAATTCAACTCCTGAGTTTTTCATTGAACCAATATTTCTTAAAACAAAACCCATACCTGACGCCATTGAAATAGGCATTTCAAAAACCATATCAGTAGTTAAGTGGTTGTAGTAATCAAATGTAAAGTTAACTCTGTTATATAGACCAAAATCTAATCCAACATTAAATTTACCTATTTTTTCCCATCTTAGATCCGGATTACCAACTTGTTCTATATATGTACCTGCATTTGAATTATAATTCCAGCCAAAACCATATAATCTGCGAGCTGCATACCAACTTCCACCTACTTCTTGGTTACCAGATGTACCATAACTGGTTCTAATAGTAAGATCCGACAACCAGTCCTTAGCACCATCCATAAATTCTTCATTTATGATTTTATGTTTTCCTCCAATAGACCAGAAAGGAGCCCATTTGTTATTAACTCCAAAACGAGATGATCCATCTACTCTAAAGCTTGCAGATAAATAATATTTATTTGAAAAATCATATTCAAAATTGCTGAAAAATGATGCTAACCTTAAATCATATTGATAGGTTTCTGCCCCTCCGGGAGCAGCTGCTAATGATAACTCGTTTATGTATGGAGTAGGATAATTAGATGCATACATATAGGTTGAAAATTGATGTGTGCTTTGAACTTCTTGTCCTAACATTACATGTAAATTATGTTTACCATCAAAAGATTTAACATAATTTAAAAGATTGTTAACAGAAAGTAAAACTTGACGATCTGTTCCATTTTCTCCCATTCCGTTCATATCAGCACCTTGAGGTTGCATGAATGACCAAAAACCAAACTCGTTAATATACATAAAGTCTAATAACCCTTTTGATGTAAATGTTAATCCAGGAATAATATTAAATCTTATATAAGGAATAATACGAGCACCGTAATTTTCTGCTCTTGATTTATCACCAAATTCACTACGTTGAGCAACAGGATTATATCCATTAACTGTATTAAAGTTAAATTCATCATCTGATCCTGGAATATATACAGGAGTTAATGGAGATTGCATATATGCTTGAGTAATTGGATCTGAAAAATATCCACCACCAACTCCCATATTGATTTTTGTATAGGATAATTGATTATTAAGCCCATATTCAATTAAATCTATTGGGGAGTGATTAATATTAAAGGTTAATGATGTTTTTTGGAAGTCTTTTCCTATTACAAATGCTTTATTATCGGTACGATTAAATGAAAAGTAATAATTTGGGGTATATTTACCTTTACCCGGACTTGAAATACTAAAATTGTAATCTTGAACAAATCCTTTACGTGTTATTTCATCTAACCAATTTACGTCTGCAGCATTATCTTCTGTAATTTCACCATCGAAAAAATAATCTGCTACATCCCAAAAATCTGCTTTTGCTTGCTCAATTGTATAAGGATTTCCATCTTCGTCAACTGAAACGTTTTTAATAGCTTCGTACCATAACTCTAAATATTCGGATTTATTAGTTAAATGGTAATTCTTAGTAAAGCTTGGTAATTCTTCCCAACCTAAACTAACATCAAAATTAATTTGTGTTCCACTTCCTCTTTGACCACTCTTAGTTGTAATAACAATTACACCATTAGCAGCACGAGAACCATAAATAGAAGTAGCAGTAGCATCTTTTAAAACGGTTATTGTTTCTATATCATTAGGGTTTAAGTTTGACAAAGGTGTGAATTCTTGACCTTCATCTCCTCTCATACCCCAAGTACCAGCTTCTATTGGCATCCCATCAATTACATATAATGGTTGTGTTCCTGAGTTAACAGACCCACGTCCTCTAATTAAAATATTAGAAGGAGCACCAGGTTGTCCTGAAGAAGTGTTCATTTGTAACCCTGGAACAGTAGCTTCTAGAGCTTTAATAGGGTTAATCTCTTTTTTCTCTTTGATTTGGTCGCTTAACAGAGTTGATGCAGAACCAGTAAAAGCTTTTTTAGTAGTTACACCATAACCTGTAATTACAACTTCTTCCAAGCTTGTTGTACTTGGTTCTAATACCACATTAACTGTTGTAGTTCCGGAAGAAATTTGCACTTCTTTAGTTTCCATACCAACAAAACTGAACACTAATGTATTCTTATCTGCAGGCACATCAATAGTATAAAAACCATCAACGTTTGTTACGGTACCTATTTGAGTACCTTTAATAACAACTGAAACACCTACAACTTTTTGACCGTCTTCTGCACTTGTAACGGTTCCTTTTACAGTAGTTTGTGCGAATATACCCTACATACCTGCAAGTAGCACAAATACAAAAGTAATTAGTAGTTTTCTCATAATGTTTATTTTTAATTAATAAATAAAAATTTGATATTTTATAATATGTTTGTAATCATAAATTTAATTATAATATAACACTTTATTAATATAATCGTCACAAATTAATAAAAAATATTAATTAATTTTAGTATAAGTTAAATATTTTTTTAAAATGATCTTTATTAGTAAAATTTTTAAAGTAAGATGATTTAATCGTAAAAATTTTGTAATTTTGCAACTACGCTTTTAGCAAGTTAGAATTAATCATGATAAATAATATTAATATTGAATAATATAAAAATAAAAAAAGATATGTCAGAAAGCAGAAGAAAAGTATTATTTCCAGAAGTTACAGATGCACAATGGAATGATTGGAAATGGCAAGTTAAAAACAGAATTGAAAATTTAGATCAATTAAAAAAGTATATTGAACTTACTCCTGTTGAAGAAGAAGGTGTTAGAAAATCTTTAAAAACTTTAAGAATGGCTATTACACCTTATTATTTAAGTTTAATAAATCCAGACGATCCAAATTGTCCTATACGTAAACAATGTATACCTACTGCAGCTGAAACTCATATATCTACCGCAGATTTATTAGATCCATTATCAGAAGATGAAGATGCTCCTGTTCCCGGTTTAACTCACAGATATCCAGATAGAGTGTTATTTTTAATTACTGATATGTGCTCTATGTATTGCAGACACTGTACTAGAAGAAGATTTGCCGGTCAAAACGACTGCCAATCTCCTGCTGATAGAATTCAAGCAGGTATAGATTACATTGCAAAAACTCCACAAGTTAGAGACGTATTATTGTCAGGTGGTGATGCTTTGATGGTTAGTGATAAGATGTTAGAATCTATAATCCAACGATTAAGAGAAATACCACATGTTGAAATTATTAGAATTGGTACTCGTACACCTGTAGTTTGTCCACAACGTATTACTGATGAATTATGTGATATGCTTAAAAAATATCATCCAATTTGGTTAAACACTCACTTTAACCACTCTAACGAAGTGACTCCGGAATCTTCTGCTGCTTGTGAAAGACTTGCGAATGCAGGAATTCCTATTGGTAACCAAAGTGTTCTTTTACGTGGTGTTAATGACTGTCCAAACGTAATGATGAGATTAGTTCACAACTTAGTAAAAATAAGAGTTAGACCTTATTACATTTACCAATGTGACTTATCTATGGGTTTAGAACATTTTAGAACCCCGGTTTCTAAAGGTATAGAAATTATTGAAAGCTTAAGAGGACATACTTCTGGATTTGCTGTTCCTACATTTGTTGTAGATGCTCCAGGTGGTGGCGGTAAAACTCCGGTTATGCCAACATATGTAATTTCTCAAAGTCCACACAAAGTAGTTCTTCGTAACTTTGAAGGTGTAATAACTACTTATACTGAACCTGAAGACTACAAAGAAGAATGCGAATGTGAAGATTGCAAAAAGAAAAATAATAGTGAAGGAGTTGCCAGTTTATTAGAAGGACAACGTATGTCTTTAGAACCAACTATTTTAGACCGTAAGGAAAGAGCTGCAAAAAAGAATAAGTAATTTTAATGTAAATGCCTTTTATTGATGATATCTTAAAGTATAAAAGTTTATCCATTGTTGGGTTGGAAAAAAACACTGGAAAAACTGAATGTTTAAATTATATACTTAAAAATATCAATAAAGATGAACATAATATTGCAGTAACGTCGATAGGAATTGATGGCGAAAGTATAGATCAAGTTACTCAAACAAAAAAACCGGAAATAACAATTTACGAAAACATGTATTTTGTTACTTCTGAAAAACATTATAAGCAAAAAAAAATAACATCAGAAATTATCGACGTTACTGATTTTAACACGTCTTTAGGAAGATTAGTTATAGCTAAAGCAAAGGACGATGGAAAGGTTATGATCTCAGGTCCTGCAGATACATCATCTACTAAAAAATTAATTAATTTACTTTCTGACAATTATAATATAAATTTAACAATAGTAGATGGAGCTTTATCTAGATTAAGTCCATCGTCTCCAGCTGTAACAGAAGCAATGATCCTATCTACAGGAGCAGCAGTATCATTAAACCTAAACTCTTTAATTACACAAACAAAATTTATTACGGACTTAATCAACATATCTAGTATTGATAGTTATTTTTACGACAAACTTATTAATTGTACGGATGGTATATATAATGTAATAGGATATCCTAAAGATAATAAAGATTACAATACTAATAATAATCGAAACAATATCGATATCACAACGATTACAAAAGATATCGATGTTAAAAAACTACCTATAAAGTCTTTATTTACAATACAAAATAATCATTCCGATTTATTTAAATATAGTAATACTATATATATTACAGGTGTTCTAAATGATAAAGTCTTAAATATGGCTAAAATTCAAAAAAACATAAAAGATATTTATATTATTGTCAAAGACTTTACAAAAATATTTGTTAAACCGGAAACATATTATTCTTTTATTAAAAAAGGTGGTAATATTTTAGTTTTAGATAAAACTTATTTAATTGCTGTAACTATTAACCCTACTGCCCCTTCAGGATATAGCTTCGATTCAAATACCTTGCAAACTACTTTGCATGAAAGTTTAAATATTCCTGTATATGATGTACTAAAACAATAATTATATTATGACAATAAAAGATGTAAGTATTATTTCAAAATCATTTAAATTTTTAATAGATAATTTAAATATTAGATCATCTGTGTCTCGTAATATTTTTTTAATGCAAAAATTTAATACAGATAAACTAATAATAAATAAAGAATTAAACGATATAGAATTCATACTTTCTAAAATAAAAAAAGATAAATCCACAATCAATCAAATAAGTCTTAAATTTCTAAAACTCAGAGATGTTAAAGGAAGTATTCTAAATTTATCAGAGAAAAGAGTTTTAGATGATATAGAATTATTCGAGATAAAAAGTTTTGCAATATTATCTAATGAAATAAATACATTATGTAAAGATGCTAATATTAATATTTTCAAAATACCATCATTAAAAGAAGTAATCGAAATATTAGATCCTGATGGTACAAATATTCCTATGTTTTATATCTATGATTCCTATTCTGAAGAATTGGCAAACCTTAGAAAGAAAATAAAGATAGCAACTAAAAAGCAAGATAAAAATTTAGAAGAAGAATTACGTTACAAAGCCGATGAATTTGAAGATAATATTAGAGTTAATTTATCAAATAATTTAAATAAATATGTTGATGATATTAAAATTTCATTTGATAGTATTATTAATTTGGATATTACAATTGCAAAAGCTAATCAGGCATATGAATTAAACTTATGCAAACCTACTATTTCCGATAATAATAATGAGATATCCAAATATCAACAAATGTTTAATCCCTTAATTGCTCACAACCTACAAAAAAACGCTCAAAAATTTCAATCTATTGATATTACATTAAACAATTCTCCATGTGTTATTACAGGTGCTAATATGTCAGGAAAAACAGTAATTTTAAAAACTATTGAATTAATACAATATTTAACTCAATTTGGGATGTATATTCCTGCAAAAAGTGTTCATATAGTATTAGTAGATCAAATATTAGTATGTATGGACGATGAACAAGATGAATTAAAGGGCTTGTCATCATTTGCTGCTGAAATATTAAGTATTAATAATATTATTAAAACTGCTAAAGAATCAAATAAAATATTAGTTTTAATTGATGAATTGGCAAGAACAACTAATCCTATTGAAGGAAATAAAATAGTTAGTGCTACTATACAAATGTTAAAAAAATACAACATAAGAAGCTTAATAACAACACATTACAGTAACATTAATACTGATGTAAGGAGATTGAGAGTAAAAGGATTAGCATCAAGTATTAAAAATGTAACAATAGATAACATAAATAGTTTTATTGACTACTCTTTAATAGAAACTACAGAAACTGAAGTTCCAAAAGAAGCTATTAGAATTGCTGAGATATTAAATGTTGATAGAGAATTTCTCGAATTAATGAATAGTTAGTATCTATCATTCCAAAAAGTGTATCAAGATTAAATACTTAATAAAAAAACTATATAGAACTATTACATAACTATTCGAAATAGTAACAAATAAAAAAAGAGGCTGTAAATATTTACAACCTCTTTTTATTTGATTTTTATATAGACTTCTTCTAATAATTTAAGAAGAAACTTAGTAATACTCCTGCTGCAACTGCAGATCCAATAACACCTGCAACATTAGGAGCCATAGCATGCATTAATAAAAAGTTTGAAGGATCATTTTTCTGACCTTCCACATGAACAACCCTAGCACTATCAGGAACTGCAGAAACCCCAGCAGCACCAATTAATGGATTTATCTTATTACCATCTTTTAGGAATAAGTTCATTAATTTAGCAAATAATACCCCACCGGCTGTAGCTATAATAAATGAAAATGCACCCAATGCAAATATCACTAATGATTCCGGTTTTAAGAAAACTGTTGCCTGGGTAGATGCACCTACAGTTAATCCTAAAATAATAGTAACAATATCTATTAAAGGATTTGATGCAGTATTTGCTAAACGTTTTGTTACACCACTTTCTCTCAAAATATTACCAAAAAACAACATACCTAATAAGGGTAAAGCACTTGGTGCAATAAAACAAGTTAATAATAAACCTATAATTGGAAACAATATCTTTTCTAATTTTGGAACTGCTCTTGGCGGTTTCATTTTTATCTTTCTTTCTTTTTTAGAAGTTAATAGATTCATTACAGGTGGTTGAATAACAGGAACTAAAGCCATATACGAATATGCTGCAATGGCAATAGGCCCAATTAAATTTTTAACAGCAACTCCATTGGACATCACTTTTTCTCCATTAGCTAACATTGATGACATAAAAATTGCTGTAGGACCATCAGCACCTCCAATAATTCCGATAGCAGCAGCTTCGGGAGGGGCAAATCCTAATACTAAGGCAACCCAAAAGGTAATAAATATACCTAATTGCGCTGCAGCACCCAATAACATAAGTTTTGGATTAGATAACAAAGAGGTAAAGTCTGTCATCGCACCAATTCCTAAGAAAATCAATGGAGGATAAATCCCTTTTGTAACTCCAAAGTAGAGATAATTTAATACGCTACCTTTCTCGTAAATACCTACTTGTAAACCGGCTCCTTCCATAAAGGGGATGTTACCAATGATAATACCAACTCCAATAGGAATTAACAATAGTGGCTCGTACTCGTATTTTATTGCTAAAAAAATAAAGAAAAAGGCAACTAAAATCATAATTAAATGTCCTCTTGTACACTGTGCAAAACCAGTATACCTTAGAAACTGCATTATGCCTTCTTTTGCCGATAATTCATTTCCTTTCAACTCAGTATCAGTATTTTTAGAATTAGCAACAATAGCCTCATCTTCATCCACTATTTCTGTAAGTGATTCTTGTTTATAATTATTATTATCTCCTGTAATAAAAGCTGAACCAAACAATACAATTACTATTAAAAATAGCATTGTTACAGCTTTTTGAAAAGGAGGTTTTTTTATCAACGGATTATTTTTTTTCATATTAACATACATTTCAAATTAAAATACCTTATTTTATTTCAATTAGCATGTCACCTTGTAACACAGTATCTCCAACGTGCACATGAATTTTTGAAACAATACCATTGCCTTCTGCTAAGATATCATTTTCCATCTTCATTGCTTCATAAACTAATAGTTTCTGGCCTTTTTCAACGGTATCTCCTTCTTTAACCATAACTGAGATAATATTTCCTGGTAGAGGAGCTTTAATAAATTGAGCAACTCCGGAAGGTGAACCTTCAGTTTTAATATTAGTTTGAGCAGATTCTCTAACTAAAACCGGAGTTTTTGGAACAACAGGTTTTGGTATTTTTTGCTCACACTTAACATCATAAACTGTTCCGTTTACTTCTACTTTTATTATATCATCTTCATGCTGAAGAACTTCAACGTTATATTTATTTCCGTTGATGGTAAAATTATATTTTTTCATTTTTAATAAATTATATTCTATTTTAAAAATACTAAACTTATTTATATTTGCAAACTTTGCTAATTAGTGTAATTAATTATTATTCAACTTACCTACTTATTAAAAGATTTTACTGTTAAAGCTTTACTTGACCAAGCAGATTGTCTGCGAACCTTAGTATCTTCCATAGTAACTACACTACTTTCATAATCATGTAAATCATTATAGTACATATGTAAGGCTAAACTTATTGCAGCACTAACTTCACCTGTAATAGGACCATCTTCTGTAGGTTTGGTAGGTTCATTAGAAGCTTCAACAACTTTATCTTTTTTATCCTTTTTTGTTGATTTTTTATCTTTAGTTTTAAAAAAATCAATAATCTTTGGCATCTGAGTAAATAGAACAGATAATACAACTAATGCAGCAAAAACAATAATTATTCCTATTGCACCAACTGTTAAAGTAAAAGCATTTACTGCAGACCAATCTATATGTATATTTAATAAATTTATCATTTTACATTAATTTTATTATAAACTGAACAATCCTACTATAAAGGTAAATTTGAATGTTTTTTAGGAGGCATTGAATCTCTCTTTGTAGATAAAGAGTGTAATGCTCTAATAATTCTAAATCTAGTATTTCTAGGTTCAATTACATCATCAATATAACCGTATTTAGCAGCTTGATATGGATTTGCAAAGGTTTTAATGTATTCGGCTTCTTTTTCCAAGAAATAAGCATCTTTTTCTTCTTGAGTTTCTAATTGCTCAATATTTTTAGCTTCTAATACTTCTATTGCACCTTTTGCACCCATCACTGCAATTTCAGCAGTTGGCCATGCATAATTGATATCTGCATTAAGTTGTTTACAACTCATAACATCATGTGCACCACCATAAGATTTGCGTAACGTAATAGTTATTTTGGGAACTGTAGCTTCTCCGAATGCAAATAATAATTTAGCTCCATGAACAATAATTCCATTGTATTCTTGACCGGATCCAGGTAAAAACCCAGGAACATCAACTAAAGTAATCAATGGAATATTGAAGGCATCACAAAATCTAACAAATCGGGCACCTTTTCTAGAAGCTTCAGTATCTAATACACCAGCCAAAAATTTAGGTTGATTTGCAACAATTCCAACAGGAATTCCATCAAATTTTGCAAAACCAACAATCATGTTCTTTGCGTAATCACGATGAACTTCTAAAAACTCTCCGTTATCAATGATAGTATGTATTACATCTAACATATCATATGGCTGATTTGGATTGTTTGGAATAATATTATTTAAGAAGTCATCTCTTCTATCTATTGGGTCGTTACATTCAGTAACAATAGGATCTTCCATATTGTTATTCGGAATATATTCCAATAATTTTCTAATCAAGCTTAAACCTTCTTCTTCATCAGCAACTTTAAAGTGAGCTACACCGGATTTTGATGCATGAACGTTTGCTCCACCTAAATCTTCTTGTGTAATATCCTCTCCAGTAACAGTTTTTGTAACCTTAGGCCCAGTAACAAACATATATGAGTTTTTTTCGCTCATAATAATAAAGTCAGTTAATGCAGGTGAATATACAGCACCTCCGGCACAGGGACCAAAAACTGCAGATATTTGAGGAATTACGCCTGATGCCATAATATTTCGTTGAAATATTTCAGCATATCCAACTAAACTGTTAACGCCTTCTTGAATTCTTGCCCCCCCACTATCATTAATTCCAATTATTGGAGCACCCATTTTCATAGCTTTATCCATAATTTTACAAATTTTTCCAGCAAAAGTTTCTGATAAACTTCCGCCTAAAACTGTAAAATCTTGTGAAAACACGTAAACTAATCTACCATCAATAGTTCCATATCCTGTAACAACACCATCTCCTAAAAACACTTTTTTTTCCATACCGAAATTAGTGCATCGATGAGTTACAAACATATCAAACTCCTCAAAACTTCCTTCATCTAAAAGTTTTAAGATTCGTTCTCTGGCAGTTAACTTGCCTTTCTCATGTTGTTTTTCTATTCTTTTTTCTCCACCACCAAGTTGCGCCTTTTGCCTCAACTCAATTAATTGGTTTAACTTATCTTGATTTTTCATGTTGATAAAATGATTATTATTTATTTCTATTTGGATCTTCACAAATCTCTGTTAGGACTCTACAAGTTGATTTAGGATGTAAAAAAGCGATATTTAAACCTTCTGCCCCTTTACGTGGTTCATTATCTATAACACGTACGTTTTTTTCCTTAACTTCTTCTAAGGTTTCTTTTACATCATCAACACAATATGCAATATGATGAATACCCTCACCTCTATTTTCAATAAACTTAGCAACTGGACTATCTTCCTCTGTTGGCTCTAATAATTCAATTTTAGTTTGACCTATTTTAAAAAATGCAGTCTTAACTTTTTGATCTTTAACTTCTTCTATACTGTAACATTTTAAACCTAATACATCTTCGTAATAAGGTAAACAATCCTCAATACTTTTTACAGCAATACCAATATGTTCTATATAGTTAATTTTCATTATGTTATGTTATTATTTTTTATTTAACTTATAATACACTTCTTAAAGTGCAAAGGTAACAAATTACTTTAAAATAACAAATTAATAACATAATTTTATCTCTGAAAATCACACATTTTCTAATATTTAATGAATAAAAAAAACAATCTTTAATAATTATACGAATTTATAGTTTTTTCTAGGAGGAAATTTATAAAAATTTTGGAGCAATTTATAAAGGGCGATTATTTAAGGGGGCGATTCCATCGCATTTTAATAAACTATTCTACCCACATTTTGCGGGACTTTTTATTTATTTGAATAATTTAATATGATAAAAAGAGGCTCTTTTTTTATTAAAAACTAAAATTATTACATCTTTTTAATTACTCTATCCAAACAAAATAGTGGAATACTAAATTCTAATCAAATTTTGAATTTTTCTCCCCAAAATATTAGAATTATTAGGCAATGTGTTAAATAATGTTAAAAGTGGAGACTTTTAACAATTTACTTGATTAATAATAAAGAAGTGTAAATACTAATGTTTTGCACTAAAACACACTTTATGATTAATTATAATTAAAATGTTAGTTTAAAATTTAAGTGTTAGTAATAGTAATTCATTTTGTGTGCTTGGCGGAAAATAACGTGTTTACACTAAATTAAAGTGTTAGTTTAGTTTTAATAGCATGTAATACATGAATTTGACTTACATGTTGAGTGTTTAATTTTTTATCTTAAAACTATGGGTAAATATAACGACCTTATGTTCCCAACTAACGATTATCACATGTTTAATCAAGGAATTAATCATGAGACGATCTTTAAAACAAAGGCGGATAAAAATAGATTTGTTAAATACCTAAAGTTTTATTTGAAAGACATTGCGGACATTTACACCAAAAGTGTAATGCCAAACCATTTTCATTGTGTTATTAAATTAAAGTCGAAATACAAAATTCTGAAACTTATTAAAAAAGATAAAAAAATTAAGAATTTTGTGAAAAAATTTAAAGGTAAAAGTAAGGCGTATATTGCGAGCAGAATTGTGAGCGAAAAACTTAGAGGTTTCTTTATTTCATATGCACAATACTTTAATAGAAAACACAAAAGAGATGGAAATGTCTTTAGAAAAAACTTTCAGAGAACTCTGATTAGCAACACTATTTACTTGAAAAACTGCATTGTATATGTAAACAGGAACATTACAAATCATTTCCCCAATATAGACTACAAGGACTATAAATGGAGTGATTTCAGCTGCTTCTTAGACAAAACATATATTGACAGCCTAGCGGCTTTTTTCGATTTCTATGAACTATTCGAAAGTATAGATAACTTTATCAATCTGCATGAAAAGGGACATAGAGAGGATAAAGATAAAGGGGAAAAGAAAAAAATCGAGTACATCTTAGAATAGCGCTAGGCTAAAAAAAATGGTTATTTTAAACAAAAAGTTAATCTAAAATTTGTCTGAAAAGAAGGTGCTTTTAGATTTTGTTTAGATTAGTTTAGAATAAAGGAATTTATTTAAAAAAGACATTAAATTCTAAATCAGGGAAATGCAAAATTCGGTTTGAGACGAATAGCAATACATATGCATATTTGGCAAAAATATTAAATTCTAAAGTCTTTTTTAACTAAAGTTTCTCATTTTTTACTACAAAAAAACAACAATTCTCATTTTTTTAAATAAAATTTTATTTTTTTATTTAATTTTTGGATTCTTTTTTGAAAATAGAAAATTTATTGTGGAATTTTTTTGTTTTTAGAAGGATGAATCGCTATAAAATATTAGTAATTAAATAATTAATACGCGATTCCATCGCAAATAATAATAGTAATTACCAAAACAACAACATCTCCTACAAGCTTATTATTAACCAATTACACTTTAGAACGATAATAAATTACAAGAAATTAGTATAGTTGAATATTACATAAAAATAAATTTCTTAGCGGGATAGAATCGCGTTTAATTTTTCAACGAATTTCTATTATCCGCTTAATCTCGTTGCCGTCTTCGTCAACACATTTAACACAATAAGTTCCAGGATTTTCGCTAATAAGCATTTGATGCTTATTGCTAGTTTCACCTAAATATTGTTTATCTAAAAACCAATAGATTTTTTTATTTGGATTTCTATGGGCAACGTGGAATACAACCGATTGTTTTTCTCCGGTTATTCCTATAGGTAATATTATTTTTTGTGTATTGGGATTTGGGTAAATAAACTCCATTACTTCTCGCATATTATCGAAATTACAACCGGGATATAATGGAGGTGGATTTATATAAGTAATGTTATTTTGCTTATAAAACCATTCCATTACAGGTGGTAAAACAAAATATATTTGATAATTGTCTTTATCTACATCATAACAATTAGGTAATACCTGAAATTGATTAGTTTTATCTAAAAAAATCTTTTTATGATACGGACATACTCCTGTTTTAATTTCTATGTCCGGATATAAAACAATTTTTATTTCGGGACAATTTTCGTTTGGAGGATAACCTGATTTTGCACATACGGTAACCTCAACTGCATCACTTGTAATGTTTTGATATGTGTAGCTTCCTTTTATTTTATCTAATACATCAAATAATATTGGCGCTGCTGTGTTTACTCCTGTTAAACCGGATCTACCTTCCCCACTTGCATTTCCTACCCACACACCAACTACATATCTATCTATTACTCCTATAGACCATGCATCTTTATTTCCAAAGCTTGTCCCGGTTTTCCATGCTACATTTTTTGTTGAAGTAAAATACTCCCACCCTATTTGTTCATATGGTCTGTTTAATTTTAACAATTCATTAAATGTTATCATTATTGATGATGGAGAAAAGAATTTATAATATTTTTTATCTTCTTTAGTTTCTAAGTCATTTTGATTTAAATAAAGCGTTTTGGCCATTTTACCATAAACGTTAGTCACATCAAATAAGGAAGCTTCCCCTCCTCCCAATATCAATGATAATCCATAATGATCTGCATCGTAAATAATACCTGATAATCCGATATTTTTAAGAAAATCACAAAATTTAGAGACTCCAAATTCCTTTAATAAATATACAAACGGAGAGTTTAACGAGTTTACCAATGCTTCGCCTGCCGTTACAGCACCCCAATATTCTCCCGAATAATTTTTAGGAATATAACCTGAAATATTTATTGGTATATCAGGTATTATCATATTTGGCATTAATATTCCCTCATCTAACATTTTAGCATATAAAAAAGGCTTTAACACGCTTCCCGTAGATCTATTTGCTGTAATCATGTTTACCATAGCAGCATCTTTGGCATTTATATTATTTCCTACGTAACCGACAATATTATTGTCAATATAATCTAAGACATAAACTGCACTATTTTCAATTCCATTTGGACTATTCTTTTGATAATTTTTATTTAAAATGTTGATTATAGAAACTTGTAGGTTATAATCTATATCGGAAATAATTTTTTCACCTTTTTTATCCCCCAATTCTTGTAAGTAATGATAAGCTAATTGAGGCATACCGAAAGGTTTAGGCGGAATTTTTTCTAATATTGCTAATTCATATTCATCAATATTAAATTCTATGTCACTTCTATATTTTTTAGGGATAAATGATTTTGACGACAATAATTTATTCAACAATTTATTTCGTTTAATTTCCAACGCTTCTCTATTTTTCCCTAAATGAATTAATGATGGAGAATTCGGTAGAACTGCTAATGTTGCTGCTTCACTCCAAGTTAACATATCGGGAGTTGTATTAAAATATCTCCAAGCAGCAGCATCAATACCTACAACATTACCTCCAAAAGGCGCATTTGCAGCATAAAGATATAATATTTGTTCTTTACTATACCTGAATTCCAATCTTAGAGCTAAGATAGCTTCTATAAATTTTTCTTTAATTGTTCTATCTTTATTTTTTCTTGCAAGCCTTACTACTTGCATAGATAATGTACTACCACCTCTTACAATTTTTCCTTGCTTAATATTGCTAATTGCAGCACTTATAATAGATACCGGGTTAATGCCTCGATGAACAAAAAAGTATTTATCTTCGTATTCTAATAAACACTCAATATACTTATTTGACAAATTATTTGATGGAGGGAATCGCCATTGTTCATCCTTAGATATTGTAGCTCCCAGCAGCTTACCATTACTACTGTATAGAACTGTAGAATAGTCTTTGGTAAACTTTGGAACAGGTAATAACAAAAATAAAATACTTATACTAACAATAAATATAAGTATTTTATTTTTGTAAATTTTCTTCATAAGTCTGTGAATCTAAAAGTAATTTATACTATTTTCAATTATATTACAATAATTAATTTACCTATTGTTTCACTACTTACTCTCAAAAGTTCAATAATCTATAATTAAAATGCAAAATTATTTTACCTTTACTGTTTTTGCAGGATAAGTATAATAAATATTATTGTCATACATGGAGTTGCATTCTACCTGAGGTATGATATAATCACCTTTATACGATGCGTTTAATTTGATAATAAACGATATTTTATTATTGTACATTAAATCAAAATAAAAATTAACTCTATCGTCTTGATAATCTATGTAATTATAATCTTTATTCTCATTATTACCAAATAAATTTTGATTTATTATTTCCCAACCTGATGGAACTAGATAAGTTAATATAAGATTATTAGCATATTCAACAAAATCATCTAATGTAACTGTTAACTTAACGTAAAAGTCAGTATTTTGATCTAGGATTTTCACATCTAAAGGTTTATTCTCATCATCAAAATATTCTATTTCTACTTTGCATCCATTACCACTTGCCAGAGTTGCATACTCTTTTTTATAACCTTCGGTATAAATAGTTGCAAATACTGGTGCGTCTCCTTTATTTACAATAGAAATGTTATTGTCTGATTGTAGATCAAAATTATAGTTAATAAAAGGTTTATTAGTATAAACATTTACGTTTTTATTATTGACAGCTATGTCTACACTTGTATTTTCCTTAGTTATATCAAACATATCAGCATACTTAAACAATGTAAACAAAGCAAACGAAACAGTTTGAGTACTAAACCACTTTTCACTACTAAGTTCATTACCTATTTTCTCAATCATAGGAAAAACGTTTTTACTATTTTTATTTATTAACATTTCAGAACATGTAACTATTGCAAAATCTCTTAATTTACTTCCAAAAGTGACATTTCCATAAGATATATCGGAAAAATTATCTGAATTAAAATCTACTTCTGCATTTAATTGCTTAGCAATATTGTTTTTACCAACCAACGAATAGGCACTTGCTAATAATGACTTACCTAATGGTTTTAAATTATTATTATTTTTAAGTCTATTCATAGCTCCTACATTTGCTTTTTCTGCCAATGCTAAAACAAACAATCTATACGATTGTATTATTGTACTATTTGCATATTGTACTTGTTCCTGCCAATTTGTAGAAACGTTTTTCTGTGTTGCTATTAAAGAGTCATATAATTCTTTGTCAACATTATATCCTAATTTTTTAGCCTCGGTTAAAAAGTGTAAAGCATAAATTTCTGCCCATTCATAAAAATAATTGCCATTTGGCCAATAAGAAAGGTGATTATCTAATGTTAAGTATCTATTAATTGCTTTAATAGTAGTATTTACATTAAATTTAACATCATTTATCTCTTTTTCACTTAAATCTATAAATCTATCTAAATACAATTGTACGAATGCCTTTGAAACTATTTGTTCTAAGCATCCATGAGGATAATTAATTAAGAAATTCACTCTATTAGTAAGATCTACAGGTAAGAATGAACCTACAGATATTACAGCTTTTGATGTTCCTTCTACAAAATCATCTTTTATGTTCGCTTCAAAACTGCTATTTGACTTTATTTCTTTAGTAATTGAATTATGTACTTTAGTATATGGCATTCTAATTGGGACTGTAGTTACATATTCCTTAGCATAACTATCGATAGCCCCATTAATTTTAATTGTAGCTTTACCATATTTTTCTGAAACTTTAACTTTAAATTCAATAATTTCTGATTTTCCATTATTAATCTTAACAGTTTTTGGAATATCATTTACTACTTCTACATTTGATGTAGATAAAGATAAGGATACTGTTCCCGAATTTTTATTTGAAAATATTTGAACCGGAATAGTAACTTCATCATTAGGTGAAAACACTCTTGGAATAGTTGGAAGTATCATTAAAGGATCTTTTACTTCTATATTTTTACTAGATGATCCATAAGCATTTTTACCATTAGATGCAACAACCATTGCTCTTAGATTTCCATTATATTCAGGAATTTCGAAAGTATGAGTTCGAGTTTCACCAGGTTTTAACTCATAAGGCCCTTGTGCATATGCAATTGCACTAAATCTTTCGAACAACAAGACTTGTCTATTTAAAATAGCTGCATCACCACCTATGGAATATACAGAATTTAGTTCACCTGTATAAGCATCAACAATATCACTATAATTATCCCAAGTTCTAATATTTAAAGCATTTTTAGAGTTAAAATAATTATATGGATCTTCTGTTTTGTAGTTGGTCATTCCCAATATTCCCTCATCTACTAACGTAATTGTATAGTACATGTGTTTGCCATCTTTTTCAGATATAGAAACGTTTATATTAGTATTAGAATTTGTTTCTTTAGGCATACTAATTTCAGGAGTTATTTCCCCTTTATCATCTACAACCTTAACAGGTAACACTCCATATAGCCTAATAGGTAAATCTGATTTAGATTCATATGGTTGATATAGTAATACATTTATATAAACATTTGGAACCATATCTCTATCAGCAATAATAGATACTTTAGAATTTTCAGATAAATTATTAACTTCTATAACTTTGATAATTTTTGAACCTGATTCTACAGATACTAAAGCTTTAGAGTTTTTATTAGCTGAAAACTTAACTATTATTTCATCACCTACTTTATATTCTTCTTTATTAGAAGAAAGTTCTAAAATTGCAGGTAAATCTGAAATATTATTTGCCAATTCCGAATAACTTCTCGCAAAACTAATTATATCTGAAAACACAAATCCGCCTTCTAAATCTTTCAGAACTAATAAATATCCACCACTATTTTTATTTTCAATATTTAATTTAAAACTACTTTTTCCATTATTTGTTTTTAATGATTTCTCAATTACCGGTGCAGCATAAGTACCATTAATATATTTACTTAACTCATTATCATAGCTATCAAACCACCAATAATCATTTATTTTATAAACTTGTAATTCCAACTCAGTATTTTTCTCAATTAAATTTCCATCTTCATTTACTACCACAACATTAAAATCCATATCAGTATCTGTTGGAAAATAATAATCTGATGATGGATATTTTACACCTATGTATTGTTTATATGGTGAAACTTTTATTGATGAAGATGAAATACTAAACTCCCCACCCTTTTCAAAAACTTTAGTTACAAAATTAACATTAGCCATATTAGATATATTAGCATCTTTTAAAGCTTTTAAGGGGATTTTACTAAATCCTGAACTATTTAAGTTAGAATTAAACAGGTTAATAACATTATTGATATTTTTGGAGTCTTTTGCTCTATTGATAAAAGTGTAATCATTAAAATTCTTAAACTCTATTGGTCTATCGCTAACATAAGCTTCTACAGTGGCCTTTAAAGCTCCTGGATTTCCACCGGTTAGCCATTCCGAATATAAATCAATATCCTTAACTCTATTTAATGATAGATGGTTTTCCGGTAAATCTAAATTAATTTTTAACCTATTAGGTTTTACAGTTTCTATTCGTATAGCTTTATTAAAAGTACTATTCCCTATCTTAGCATAAGAATGCCACATGCCTGTATTATCGGTAACTTCCGTCTTAAAGCTAAAGGAATATATATTACCTTTGGGACTGTTGTCAACTATCTTTTTATAAAACCTACCTTCAGAATCATAAACTTCTAAAATAACAGGTAAGTTTTTGGGTACAACATTATTTTTGTCGTTTAACATTAAAAATAGATTGACTGAATCTCCCGGTCTCCAAATATTTCTATTACTATATAAAAATGCATCTATGTTATTATTTATTTCTTTACCGCTTACATCAAATTTACTATAGGACAATGATTTATTATAATCTAAAACTATAAAGGCTCTATTCCCATCCAACTCCCTAGCTTCGACAAAATAAGGTACGCTTTCACATATTAAAGTACAATGGCCTAAATTATTTGTAGCACCTTCGGCAATAATTTGTTTTTGATAATTATAAGCTATAATTTTACAATCTATTAAAGGTTCCGCATTAATAATATTACGAGCAAAAATCTCTAAAACATTTTTATCGGAAGTTTTAACAGATAAACCAACATTAGTAATAAATACGTTAGAAGAAATTTCAAAATCATTATAAAAACCTGGGGCTGTCGGGTTTTTACTGTATTCCCAATAATCTCCGCCATAAAAAATAGGTTTATAATAATAATTATTATTATCCCAATAGTCTTCATCGTTAAAATTAGTTAAGCTTAGCCTCCTGTAATATTCATTTAGGTCTTTTTCTTCTGCATAAATATATGAAGGAACATTAGCATCTATAATTACCTGATACAACTCGCCCGGCTTAACATCAATATAATCACTTAAAACAATTGGATATACATTTCGTTTTGTTAAATCGTTTCCTTCAGCATCTAAGTTGATTTCAACTTTTTTAATTAATCTGCCTACTTTTTTTATTCCCCAATTTTTTGATAAATCTTTGGTTTCACTTAAAAAATCTAATACACTATTATCATAAACCTTAACAAATCTGATATTTACTGATTTTAAATTAACTGCAGAAAAATATAACTTTGCATCTGAATTACTTGGGATAATAACACCATTATTAATCCAGCTTATAGAAGGAAAGTGGGAATCAAGATTAATATTAGCTTCATAATTTTGAGGTAATTTGTTATTATTGTTGTCTTTAACTGTATAATGAATATTAAAAGAAATGTCTTTTTCGTTATTGTAGTAATCTGTGAGAGAATAATAAATAACAATAATATTATCTTCAATAGTTTGGGTAAATGAAATTTGAGAAGAATTTGAAGTAATTAAACCATTTAAGTTTTGATAATCATCCAACTTATTAGAAAAAATTAAATAAACTGCTTTTGCTTGATTATCTACTTCATAACCCAGAAAATCAAAATTATCTACAGCTGGTATTTCTAAATTGATTTCTTCCTTTTTATCTATTTCTATTTTTTTACCATTTAGTTTTATACTTAAACTTTGATTTTCATTTTGGTGTCTTTCTATATTACTTATTGTCAATTCGACTTTCTTAGGAGTAATATTTTTAACCTCATATTGGTAATCGTTTTTACCATTAGATTCTACCATTTCTAAAACATCTGAGGAGTTAATATTATTAATAAATTCTAATAATATTCTATATCCACACATATTGTTTTCTAATGTAAAATATTTTTTAGATAATACATTAAAGTTTTGTTTTTTAAATGCAATCTGATATGTAAACTTTGGAATAGACTTATTCCCCATATCAAGAAACTCTGAGATGTTAAAATTAACTGTATAAGCCTTATAGTAAGATGGTTTTTCTTCTATTTTGAAACCAATAGTATTTTCATCAATCCAATAAGGAGTACCTTTTAATTTTGGGGTTACTGAAAATACTGATGGTGATAATTTTTCACCATATTGTTTTTTTAAAGTGATACCATCATTAAACTTTATTATTAACTGATCATCTTCAGAAATGAATCCTGAATTATAGCTACTTATTATACCATAATAAACTTCATCTATAGGAAAATCATCTAATATGATATTATCTAAATATGTAACTCTATCTTTACTATTTTTGCAACTTGTAAATAATAATAGTGAAGTGAAAAATAGTAAAAGAAAATTAAAAACATTTTTTTTCATAATAATTTTATTTATTATTTGTTAGATATTAATGTAATTTTTGTCTTTTCTTTAAAAAAGATAACATAATATTATCATATCCCTTATTAATATCTGCATTAATAAAGTCTATTCTATATTGTTGACATTTATGAATAATTTCCTGTAAGAAATTATTTTGAAGTTTGGAAAACTCTTTTTTAATTAAATTTGGATTTACTTTTAATTCTGTTTTAGTTTCTATATCAATAAATCTGGTGGGTTTTTCAGGAAATTCAAATTCAAATTCTTTGTCATAATCTGAAACATTAAATAATACAACTTCATTATTGTTATATTTTAAATGTTGTAAAGCAGAAAATAATTTTTCTTTATCTGAATAATTATCAAACATATCTGAAAAAATTATTATTAATGATCTTTTGTGTATTTTTTCAGCTAATAAATCTAACGATTCAGCTAAATTGGATTTTTTTGCTTTAGTTCTTTCTGTTTTATTATTAGTTATTAATTTTTCCAGTTGTGTGTATAAATATTGTAAATGTTGATAAGATGATCTAACAGGGGTAAAAAGTTTAATATCTTCCGAAAATAAAGACAGTCCCACTGCATCTCGTTGACGTTGTAACAAATTTGCTATACAAGCGGCAGAATAACAAGAAAACGTAATCTTATCAGGTTCATTTACTGTTGGATTATCTAAAACAGGATAGTACATAGAAGAAGAAACATCTACTAATAAATAACATCTTAAATTAGTTTCTTCTTCATAACTTTTAACAAATAATTTATCCGTTCTAGCATATAGTTTCCAATCTATATGTTTTATAGAATCACCTGAATTATATGTTTTATGCTCGGCAAATTCAACAGAAAAACCATGAAAAGGGCTTTTATGCAATCCTGTCATAAAGCCCTCTACTAATTGGTTTACTACAAATTCAAATGATTCGTATTTTTGTACAATTGCTCTATCTAACACAATTTTTCAGCTTTTTCTTTTAGAGCTTGTTTTTTAGTCATACCTACAACTTTATCAACAACTTCGCCGTTTTTAATAAATAAAACTGTAGGAATACTTCTAACGCCATATTTTGATGTTACATCAGGATTTTTGTCTATATCAATTTTTCCAACATTAATTTTATCTGCAAATTCATCTGCAATTTCATCTATATATGGAGCTATCATTCTACATGGACCGCACCATTCTGCCCAAAAATCTAAAATTAAAGGTTTTTCCTCTTTTAAAAATTCTTCAAAATTTTGATCTGTGATTTGTAAAGCCATAATTTTTTTTTTAATTGATTAAACTATTATTTATTTAAAATTTATATTCTATACTAATTTGTACAACTCTATTTTTATTGTTAAAATTATACTCTCGTTCTTTATTTTTTTCAGAAGCAAACATAATCTTCGAAATTATTGGATTAAATCCATGAACATATCTTAAGCTAATTAAAAATCTTTTAAAATAATAAGATGCTCCTACTAAAGCAACAAAATCATTTTTGTTATAAGATGTTTTGTCAAATTCCTTATACCCATTATCCGGATATCTTATTAGCATAACTGATTGACAATCTAACAATTCCCTCATAAACATAGTCCTGCTATACTGTCCACCAACGTCTATGGAAAATTGTTCTATAGGATGATATCTAATTAATAAAGGAACTGCTAAAGATGATGAGTAATATCTTAATTGTCCATCACTATTAATAGGGGAATCCTCATCATTAATATCAGATTTAAACTTAATATTAGAACCTTGTGTTGTTGCCATTAATTCTAATTTAATACTTAAAAAATCTGTAAAATTGTATCCGCCTGTAACACCAACATGAACTCCCAACATGATATCACTAAAAAAAACCTTATTGGGTAAGTTATCATTTAAATTTCCTAAGGAAGAAATATTTAAATTTGGACCAACTTTAGCTCCTATAGACCACTTGGTATTTTCTCCTAATAACGATTGTGAATATCCATTACTAAAAAGTAAGAAAAATAGTGCTAATAAGAATATTTGTCTTTTAATCAAATTCATCATGAAAAGTATTTTCTATGTTTTGCAAAAATAATAATAATTACATATTAATTCAAAAAAATAATTATATATTTTTTACAAAAAACAAACAATAAAAAGCAAAAAAAATCATTATTATATAAAGAAATTAATTAAATTATAAAAATAAAAATTATATAAACATATGATAAAAATTTTGTGGGCAGATGACGAAATAGAAATGCTAAAACCTCATATTATATTTCTGAATAGTAAAGGATATAAAGTCTTAACGACTAATAATGGAAATGATGCACTGGAAATATTAGCACAAGAACATGTTGATATAGTATTTTTAGATGAACAGATGCCAGGATTATCGGGTATTGAAACTTTAGAACAAATCAAACGATTAAGACCTAACTTACCTGTAATTATGATTACAAAAAGTGAAGAAGAGAATTTAATGGAAAATGCTATCGGGTCTAATATTGCTGATTATTTAATAAAACCTGTAAATCCTAATCAAATTTTACTATCATTAAAAAAGAATTTAGAGAATAAAGTTTTAGTAGATCAAAAAACCACAAGATCATATCAGGAAGAATTTAGAAATATCAGTATGAACTTATCTGATAATATGAATTTTTCTGAATGGGTACAAACATATAAGAACTTAGTTTCATGGGAACTTCGGTTAGAAACTATCTTAGACAAAACCATGTATGAAATCTTTGAACAACAGAAACAAGAAGCCAATGCATTATTTTCTAAATTCTTTGAAAGAAATTATAAAAAGTGGTTAACTTCTTCTGAAGAAGAAAAACCAATTATGAACCACTTCGCTTTAAAAAAATTAGTGTTTCCTAAATTAAGTATAGATAAAAAATACTTTATGATTGTAATAGACAATATGCGTTACGATCAGTGGAAACAAATAGAGAAAATAATAAGCGGTTTTTATAGAGTAGATAATGAACATATTATTTCAAGTATTTTACCTACTACTACACAATATGCACGTAATTCACTATTTGCCGGTTTAATGCCTTCTGAAATTCAACAAATGTATCCTCAATATTGGGTTAATGAAGAAGACGATGGATCTAAAAACCAACACGAAGATTTCTTTTTGCAAGAAAACTTAAAACGTCATGGCAAAAAAGACATTAGATTTTCTTATAATAAAGTTTTAAATTTACAAGCAGGTAAAAAGCTATTCGACTCTTTGCCAAATTTAATGGTTAACGATTTTAACGTTATAGTTTATAACTTTGTGGATATGCTTTCACATGCTAGAACAGAAATGGAAATTATTAAAGAACTTGCAGATGATGATGCCGCATATCGCTCCTTAACAGAATCGTGGTTCGAACATTCTGCATTATATGATATAATTAAATACTTACACGAAAAAAAGGTTCAACTTATAATTACCACTGACCATGGATCTGTAAAAGTGACAAATCCAATAAAAATTATTGGAGATAGAGAAACAAACACTAATTTAAGATATAAAACAGGTAGAAATTTAAGTTATAGTAGTAAAGATGTGATGGAAGTCAAAAATCCGACAGAAATCTTTTTACCGCGTAAAAACATTTCATCTACTTATGTTTTTACGAAAAATAACGACTTTTTTGCATACCCTAACAATTATAACTATTATGCAAACTATTATAAAAACTCGTTCCAACATGGTGGTATTTCTATGGAAGAATTATTAATTCCATTAGCATTTTTATCGCCTAGATAATGAGAAATTAATATATTTGCAACAAAAAAAGTAACAAATGAAAATAGTTTGTAATTCATTAAATGAATTAGATAATGTTGCAAAAACCATATTAACAAACTGTAAGGACAAGAAAGTTTTTGCATTATACGGTAAAATGGGAGCCGGCAAAACTACATTAACAAAATCTTTTTGTAAAGTTCTAAATGTTATCGATGTCGTAAATAGCCCTACTTTTGCAATAATAAACGAATATCTTACAGACCAAAATAACAATGTTTATCACTTTGACTGTTACAGATTAAAAAACGTTTCGGAGTTTTTAGATATTGGTGGTGAAGAGTATTTTTATAGTGACAATTATTGTTTTATTGAATGGCCTCAAATTATTGAAGATCTTTTACCTGAAGATTGTATTAAAGTTTATATTGAAGTAGATGATACAACAGATTCGTCTTCTTTTGATTCGAATAAACGAATAATAAGCTACAATGGTTCAAATCACTCAAAATAATAGTAGTACAATAATTTTACTTAAAAAAATTATTGATAAAAATAATTTTAAGCAAATTGTTATTATTACTGATAATAACAGTAAGAAATATTGCTTAAAAGATATTGAAAGTGCTTTTAAACCAAATAACTTCATCAATATAAATATTAATCCCGGAGAAAAAGAAAAAAATCTTACTACATGTATTAACATTTGGCAAACTTTAATAAATAACAGAATCTCTAGACATTCGCTAATTATTGGCATAGGCGGCGGAGTAATCTGCGATATAGTTGGGTTTATCGCAAACACATATAAACGAGGAGTAAACTATATGTTAATTCCTACTACATTACTTGCACAAATAGATGCAACAATAGGAGGCAAAAATGGAATTAACTTTAATAGTGTTAAAAACTCTATTGGAACATTTGGAAAACCACAGAGTATAATTATTAATACAAGCTTTTTATCTACATTAAGTAATAAAGAATTCACTGTTGGATTAACTGAAGTAGTTAAATATGGAATAATTGCCGAGAATTCTATCTTAAAAAGTATAGAAACCGGTGAATACAAATACAATATTTATGATTTAATTAAAAAATCTGTTAATATAAAAAATGATATTGTAAAAAAAGACTTTTATGATTTAGGTCTAAGGAAAAGTTTAAACTTTGGACATACTATTGGTCATGGAATTGAATCCGTGTATAATTACAACGTTTCTCATGGCGAAGCCGTCGCTTTTGGAATGATAGGAGCATTATTATTATCTTCTAAGGTATTAAACTATCCAAAAGCTAAATGCACTAATATTATTGAGTTAATAAAAAACAATTTAATATTACCTGAAATAAAAGATGACGATATTCCCCACATTATAGAAAAAATGGAAAATGACAAAAAAAATAATGATGGTAAAATAATGTTTGTTTTATTAGATAACAATTGTGATATTAAAATTGATGTTCCTATTAATACAGAAACTCTTCAAGACATTATCAGGGAAACTATTAAATTATGCTCATAGATAAAAACATACAATTAAAAGTTAACTTACCGCTAAATAAAAGCATTTTTAATAGATACTTAATATTAAGCTATTTATATAATCACAAAAATCTTCCAATAGTAAAAGAAGATTATCCAGACGATATAAAACTGCTTAATCAAATATTAATAGATGATATCCCTGAGATATGTGATTGTGATAATGCAGGTACTGCGTTAAGGTTTTTACTATCTGTTGTGAGCATACAAAAAGAAAATACAATATTAACTGGGAATAGTAGAATGATGTTACGTCCTATAGACGGACTTGTAAATGCCTTAGAAGAATTAGGAGCAAAAATTGAATTTATTAAAAACACCAATTATCCTCCTATTAAAGTTTTAAAAACAATAAGTTTAAAAGATATTAATAACATACCTAATAGTATTAAAATAAATGATACTAAAAGTAGCCAATTTGTATCATCAATAATGATGATAGCACCAAAATTTAATAAAGAATTTGTCATTGATTTTAATGATAATATAGGTTCATTTGAATATATTAAAATGACATCAAAATTGATGAATTCTATTGGCCTAAAGAATAAAATAACCAAAAATAAGATAAGAATTTTACCTATAAAAAATCCTCTAAACTTTGATGAAAAACTCATAGAAAATGATTGGTCAGCAGCATCTTTTTTTTATACAATTTTATTAGCATACAAACAAGGTAATATTACATTAGAAAACTTAAATAAAAACTCTATTCAAGGAGATAAAGCAATCATGGACATAATGCTAAATTTTGGCATAAAGTCGATTCAAAGTGGAAACAATATTATAATTTCTAAAGATGAAAAAACAATCTTAAAAGATGTTATTAAAATAGATGTTTCCAATTGCCCTGATTTAGCACCCCCTATTGCTGTTTCTTCTGTTATATCTAATATAGAAACTTACATTTATGGTATAGAAAATTTAAAGTATAAAGAATCTGATAGAATTTTTTCTATTTGTAACAACATAAAAAAATTAAACTTTAAAGTTGAAAAAAAAGACAATTTTATTCATATTTATAAAAATGAAAATAAAAATGTTTGGAACGAACTAAAAGAAAAAAATATTATTATTGAAACAGAAAATGATCACAGAATAGCAATGGCTTTTGCAGTATTCGAAAATCTTTTTGAAAATATTAAATTAGATGATAAAAAATGTGTTTCAAAATCGTTCCCTAATTTCTTTAATTTTGTTATTTAAATGTAAAATTGTTCTTATAAAATATAATTTAATTATCTTTGTATTTTGCAAATTAATATGTAATGACAGTAGATTTATTTATTCCATGCTTTATAGACCAATTTTCGCCACAAACTGCTTTTAATGCTATAAAAGTCTTGGAAAAATGTGGTTTAACCGTAAACTATAACCCTGAACAAACATGTTGTGGACGTGAAGTTTACGAAGCAGGTTTTTTTGATTATGCTAAGGATTTAGGTGAAAAATTTTTAAATGATTTTTCAGGAGAAAATCCAATTGTTGGATTATCTACTGCATGTGTTGCACATGTACAAACTAATTTCCAAAAATTATTTTATAATTCGGCTAATCATTTAGAATATAAAAAGGTAGAAACTAATATTTTTGAATTTACTGACTTTGTTGTAAATGGATTAAATATTTGTGACTTTGGTGCTGAGTTAGAAGGAATTGCTCTATATCATGATTCCTGTCATGCATTAAGAAAATATAAATCTAAAATTAAGGAAGAGCCTCGAAAACTTTTGAAAAATGTTAAAGGATTAAGCTTAGTTGAATTGAATAATGAAGAATGTTGTGGTTTTGGTGGTTTTTTCTCATTAGAATATAGTAGTATTTCTTCGGCGATGGTAGAGCGAAAAGTTCGAGCAGCTTTAGATTTAAACGTAACTCACATAATTTCTTCAGATATTACTTGCCTAATCAATTTTCAAGCTTATATAGACAAATTCAATCTCCCTATTAAAACATTACATATCGCCGATGTTATTGCATCATCATTATAGATAGATACTATGAATTACGATCTTATTTATCAAAAGATAGCTTCGCAACTTAATTTAAATATAGTTAATGTAAAAGAAACTTGTTTATTACTTAAAGATGGCGATTCTGTTCATTTTATTGCTCGTTACAGAAAAGAACTAACTAACAGTTTAGACGAAGTAGCAATTTTTACTATTAAAGATTTATTAGAAAAATTTGAAAATTTAGAAAAAAGAAGAAAATTTATTATTTCTACTATTGATGAGTTAGGTAAATTAACTGATGAGCTTAAAGAGGAGTTAGAGAATGCCGATACTTTAGAGGAATTGGAAGATTTATATTTACCCTATAAGCCAAAAAGAAAAACAAGAGCAGTAATAGCACGAGAAAAAGGATTAGAGCCTTTAGCTAAAATAATAATGAAACAAAAAGAAAATAACATTTTAGAAAAGGCTAAAAAATTTATTAATATAGATAAGGAAATTAACAACGAAGAGGAAGCAATTGATGGTGCTTTAGATATTATTGCCGAATGGATTAACGAACACGCCTATACAAGATCTCAAATAAGAAAATTATTTAACAAAAAGGCAAACATTACATCTTCTGTAATTAAAGAAATGGAAGAAGAAGGAGATAATTACAAACAATATTTTAATTATTCAGAACATATTAAAAAAGCCCCTTCACATCGAGTATTGGCTATCTTCAGAGGAGAAACCGAAAAAGTGTTAAAAGTAAATGTATTACCTCCTAAAGAAGATGCTATAGAAATAATTGAAAAAATTTTTCTTATAAAAAACTCTAAAACAGAAGATTATATCAAAAAAGCTATTGCAGATTCATATAATAGATTAATGGAGCCATCTATAGAAACTGAAATCAGAAATTTAGTAAAAGAAAAGGCAGATAAGGAGGCTATTAAAATATTTGCTGAGAATTTACGTCAATTGTTGATGGCACCACCCTTAACCGGAAAGAACATTCTTGCAATTGATCCGGGCTTTAGAACAGGGTGTAAAATTGTAGCTTTAGATCAATCTGGTAAGTTGTTATATAACGATGTTATCTACCCTCACCCACCGGAAAACAAAGTTAAAGAAGCTTTAAATAAAATAGATTACGTAGTCGAAGCTTTTAAAATAGATGCAATTGCTATTGGCAATGGAACTGCCGGTAGAGAAACTGAAAGATTTATTAAAAGGATGCATTTTAAAAAAGATATCATTGCAGTAGTAGTTAATGAAAGTGGTGCTTCTGTTTATAGTGCTTCTCCAGTAGCAAGAGAGGAATTTCCTAATTATGATATAACAGTTCGAAGTGCAGTTTCTATTGGAAGAAGATTAATAGATCCATTAGCAGAGCTAATTAAAATAGATCCAAAGTCTATTGGTGTTGGACAATATCAACATGATGTTAACCAGCAATTATTACAAAAAAGTTTACAAGAAACTGTAGAATCGTGTGTAAATAAAGTAGGTGTAAACTTAAATACGGCATCTAAACAATTATTGATGTATGTTTCCGGTATAGGCAATTCATTGGCAAAAAACATAATTGATTATAGAAATAATAATGGTTATTTTAAATCGAGAGAACAATTATTAGAAGTTCCAAGGTTTGGTCCTAAGTCGTTTGAACAATCTGTAGGTTTTTTAAGAATACCGGAAAGTGAAAATCCTTTAGACAATAGTGCAGTTCATCCTGAATCTTATCACATTGTACAAAAAATGGCCCGGGATTTAGATTGTAACATGACAGACCTAATATCAAATAAAGAGTTAATAGATAAAATTGATATTAATAATTACATTACGGATAAAGTAGGAATTCCAACTTTAAAAGATATTATAGATGAGCTATCAAAACCGGGTAGAGACCCACGGTGTACTTATGAAGTATTCGAGTTTGATAAAAATGTCAAATCTATTAACGATTTAAAAGAAGGTATGATTTTACCTGGAATTGTAACAAATATCACTGCTTTTGGAGCTTTTGTTGACGTTGGTGTTCATCAAGACGGTTTAGTCCATATTTCGCAGATTGCAAATAAATTTATTAAAAATCCTGCAGATGTTTTAAAATTAAACCAACAAGTTAAAGTAAAAGTCTTAAATGTAGATTTAGATAGAAATAGAATATCATTTAGTATGAGATTAGATGATTAATATATATATAAATAATAAACAGTTGTATCGTATTATAAATAAGAAGTTATCTTTAAAATAAACATTTAACATATATGAAAAAAGTTTCTCTTACAATATTATTAGTTTTAACTACTTTGTTTTGTTTTACAAATAAAGTAAAATCACAAATAGTAAAAGCTTATGTCACAGCAGGAGGTAATTTATCCCAATTTGACGGTGATGAGGCTTTTGGTTTTAAAAAGATTGGTGTAAATGCAGGTATAGGAGCAGAAGTAAATATTAATAAGATGCTCTCCATGTCTATAGAAACTAATTTTAATCAAAAAGGGTCTCGACTAAAAGGATTTAGATCTGAATCTCCAACAGGAGCATATAAATTAAATCTAAGTTATGTTGAAATTCCGTTATTTTTCAGCATTACTGATAAAACTAACAATTTTAAATTAGGTGTTGGTGCATCTTATGGCTATGCTGTTAGCACTAAAGAATTTGAAGACAGATTAGAAGCAGGACATAAATATTTATTATACAATCCTCCATCACCCGAAGAAAGAAATGCCAACAACATCATTATGTATAAAGATTTTGTTCCAAATGATCCTGCCAGAAAAGGATTTGAATATTTAGAATTAGTCAACGAATGGAACAATAGAGGTAATAACAATAAAATTAATCCGCATGATTTTAGTATTTTAGGAGACTTAACTATTAGAATGTGGGAACAATTATTCCTAAATATCCGCTATTCATATTCGTTAAGATCACTTCGAAGAGTAGATTACTATATAACAGGGAACATAGATTTAGATCAATTAGAACAACGTAAAATAGATTACTATCAAGATGATATTTTTACTGTCAAACAACGAAAAGGATTTAACAACACTATAACTTTTAGAATTTTATATATAATCAATGAAAAGCAATCTAATAAAACTAGAGGGTTAATAAAAGGTGCAGATAGTGAAGTTAAAAAGCAAACTTATTAATTTATTAATTTAAGAAAAAAAGCAATTATTATAAAAAAAACATTAACTTTGCACATTATTTTTTTCTGAAAAATTTAATCATATCAATATATTAATCAAAATTAAACGTAAAGTAATTAACAAAAACCAAAAATTATGTATTTAACAAAAGAAATGAAGGAAGAAATCTTCCAAAAATACGGTAAATCCGCACAAGATACTGGTTCTGCAGAAGGTCAAATTGCTTTGTTTACATTTAGAATTAAACATTTAACAGAGCATTTAAAACAAAATAAAAAAGACTTAACTACTCAACGTTCATTAGTTCGTTTAGTAGGTAAAAGAAGAAGACTTTTAAATTATTTAATAAAAAAAGATATAGAAAGATACAGAGCTATCATTAAAGAACTTAATTTAAGAAAATAGTTATATTTACCTTTTATAAATATTGCTATATTAAGTAAATAGATAGTTTAATAATAATATAATGACAATAAAATCAAAAATATCTTCTTTCCAGTTACCTGATGGAAAACAAGTTACAATAGAAACAGGTAAACTAGCAAAACAAGCAAACGGTTCAGCAGTAGTAAAAGTAGGAAATACTATGCTACTTGCAACCGTTGTTGCAAAAAAAGAAGCTGCAGAAAATACAGATTTTTTACCACTTTCTGTAGAATATAGAGAAAAATACTATTCTGTAGGAAAATTCCCAGGCGGTTTTTTTAAAAGAGAATCAAAACCATCTGATTACGAAATCTTAATAGCTCGTTTAGTTGATAGAGCTATTAGACCTTTATTCCCAGATGATTTTCATGCTGAATTACAAGTCATAGTTACTTTAATTTCAGGAGATCGCAATACTCCACCGGATGCTTATGCCGCATTAGCTGCATCATCCGCTTTGGTAGTTTCAGATTTACCTTTTCATGGTCCAATTTCTGAAGTTAGAGTTGCACAAATTGATGGTGAATTTGTAATTAATCCTTCTTTTGAAAAAATGGAAAATGCAACATTAGAATTAATTGTTGCTGCTGATAATAAGAATATCATAATGGTTGAAGGTGAATGTAAGGAAGTTTCAGAAGAAACTATGATAGAAGCCTTGAAATTTGCACACGAAGCCATTAAAGTTCAATGTAAAGCTCAAGAAGAATTAGCATCTCAAGTAGAAAAGGCTCAAAATAAAATAGAATATTGTCATGAAAATACTAACGAAGAGTTAGAACAAAAAATTCATGACTTTTGTTATGAAAAATGTTATGATATAGCTAAATCTCATATAAAGATTAAATCTGAGCGTTCAGATGCTTTTGACAAAGTTAAAGAAGATTTTATAGCTACTTTAGATGTAGAAGAATTAAGTGAGGATGATGAATTTTTAATAAGTAATTATTTTTTCAAAGTTCAAAGAGAAGCTGTTAGAAATTATGTTTTAGATACTAATAATCGTATAGATGGTAGAGAATTAACTGAAATTCGTCCAATATGGTGCGAAACGGATTACTTACCATCAGCACATGGTTCTTCTATTTTTACTCGTGGCGAAACTCAATCTCTTACTGCTGTTACATTAGGTACATCTTTAGATGAACAAATAGTTGACGGTGCAATAGTAGAAGGAAAGGAAAATATTTTATTACACTATAATTTCTATCCATTTTCTACAGGCGAAGTAAAACCTATGAGAAGTGTAAGCAGAAGAGAGATTGGACATGGGAACTTGGCTTTAAGAGCATTAAAGGGAATGATTCCTGAAGATAATCCATATTCTATCAGAGTAGTTTCTGAAATATTAGAATCTAACGGATCTTCATCTATGGCAACTGTATGTGCGGGAACTTTAGCATTAATGGACGCAGGTGTACAAATTAACAAACCTGTTTCCGGTATTGCAATGGGCTTAATTACAGATAATAAAAGATATGTAGTTTTATCTGATATTTTAGGCGACGAAGATCATTTAGGTGATATGGATTTTAAAGTTACAGGCACAAGAGATGGTATTACTGCATGTCAGATGGATATTAAAGTTGACGGATTACCATACGAAATTTTAGCTAAAGCTTTAGCTCAAGCTAAAGAAGGCAGATTACACATTTTGGATATAATGTCAAAAACTATTTCAGAGCCTCGAAAAGATTATAAAGATAACGTTCCAAGAATAGAAAAAATTATCATAGACAAAGATTGTATAGGAGCAGTTATTGGCCCTGGTGGAAAAGTAATTCAAGAAATACAAGCAGAAACTTCCACTACTATAGTAGTAGAAGAAATTGACAATAGAGGTGAAGTAGTTATTTATTCTTCCAATATAGATGATTTATTAGAAGCTAAAAGACGTATTAATTTAATAGTAACTAAACCTGAAGTTGGTGAAGTTTATGAAGGAGTTGTTAAATCTATAACAGACTTTGGAGCTTTTGTTGAGTTTTTACCAAATAAAGAAGGATTGCTTCATATTTCTGAAATATCTTGGGAAAGAGTAAATAAAGTGTCAGACGTTTTATCTGTTGGGGATAAAATTGAAGTTAAATTACTTGAAATAGATAATCGAAACGGTAAATATAGTCTTTCTCGAAAAGTTTTATTACCTAAACCTGAGAATAAGATAAATAACAGTAAAGACCAAAATAATAGTAGAAATAAGAATCATAATTCAAATCGTAATAAAAACAAATAATTTATTATTTAAACTGCATGGTTTTTGCAGTTTAAATTAAATAGTTATTTTATTTTTATTATGCATATCAACATTGAAAAGTCTATATCGACTATTAACGATAAACAAGTAGACAGATACATTATTAGTAACAATAATAATGTATCTGTTTCTATTTTAAATTATGGAGGAATAATTTCTTCATTCAAAACACAAGATAAAAATGATAATTTATCAAATATTATTTTAGGGTTTGATGATGTAAATAAATATGCCTCTGAAGAATATTTAAAAAACAATTCATGTTTTGGTGCAATTACAGGTAGATTTGCATGTAGAATTAATAATGCACCACTTGATACAGAAAATAAAAATATATCCTTAACTGAAAGTGGTGAAAACAAACATTTTTATATTGGGAATCTTGGGTTTGATAAAGTTTTCTGGGATGTAAAAGTTATTGAAAATCAAGATAATATTTCGTTATTATTAACCTACAGTTCAAAATACTTAGAAGAAAATTCTCCTATTAATTTAAATGTATCTGTTTTATATACTTTATACGAAAAAAATATGTTTAGCATAACATATAAAGCAAATACAAGTAAACCTACTATTCTTAATTTAAGTAATAATTTTTATATTAATTTAGATGGTACAGAAAAAGATTCTGATATTTTAGATACTCAAATACAAGTAAATTCAGAAAAATATTTCTCATTATCCAATAACTCAACACCTGCATTTGAAAAAGCAGATTTAAAAGATACAAAATATGATCTTACAAATCTAACTACATTTAAAAATGTTTTAGATAAACTTCCTGATGGAATAGATACTTCTTTTTTTCTAAAAGATAAAAAGTATTTAAAAAATGCTTGTAATTTATGGAATAAAAAAACAGGTCGTAGATTAAAAGTTTTCACTACTTACCCTATTTTACATGTATATACAGGCAATAATATTCCAAAAACTGAAAAAATTAGCGATAAAAATTCAGGAGTTGCTTTAATACCTCAAAATTTTCCTAATGTGCCTGAAAAATACAACTTTCAAAGTACTTATTTAAAACCAAAACAAAATTATAGAAATAATACAATTTATATATTTTAAAAACATGAAAATAGGATGTCATTTATCTACCTCTAAGGGTTATTTAAATATGGCAGAAACTGCTGTAAAAATTGGTGCTAATACTTTTCAATTTTTTACTAGAAACCCAAGAGGAGGAAAAGCAAAAGATTTAGATAGTAACGATATAAAAGCTTTTCTAAAATACACAGAAGAACATAATTTCGCTAAAATCTTAGCACATGCTCCATATACATTGAATCCATGTAGCTCAAACCCTCAAGTTAGGGAATTTGCTCATATAGCAATGGAAGATGATTTAAGGCGTTTAGAACATACTCCTAACAACTTATATAACTTTCATCCGGGAAGCCATGTTGGCCAAGGAATAGAAAAAGGTATGGAAATGATAATAGATCTATTAAATAAAATAATAAAACCGGAAATTAGTACTACTATTTTATTAGAAACAATGGCTGGAAAAGGGTCCGAAGTTGGAAGCAGGTTTGAAGAACTTAAATATATAATAGATCATGTAGAATTAAAAGAAAAAATGGGAGTTTGTTTAGATACTTGCCACATAAGTGATGCCGGATACGATATCATTAACAACTTAGATGGAGTTATTGAAGAGTTTGATAATGTTATAGGTCTAGATTACTTAAAAGCAATTCATTTAAACGATAGTAAAAATGAACCAGGTGCAAAAAAAGATAGACACGAAAAAATCGGTTACGGACATTTAGGATTACAAACTATAGTAAATGTAATTAATCACCCAAGATTAAAACATCTACCATTTTTATTGGAAACTCCTAATGATATAGACGGATATGAAAGTGAAATAAAACTCTTGAGAGAGAACTATAAATAATGTTTTTATCACTATTCTGATAAGTGTTTCTTAAGTAAGAAATAGATCTTTTATTTTACTTTATAACCATTAACTCCCAATTCTTTATAAGTTTGCTTTAAGGCTTCTTCGTCATCAGTAATAACTAATAAGATATCTCCCAATTCTAATTCTGAATTTCCTTTTGGAATAAAGTAATTCTCCCCTCTTCGAACCATTACTACTAATGTTTTTTTAGGTATAGGGATATTCATTAATTTTTTCCCAAACCTCAAACTTTCTTCTGTAATAACTACTTCAGACATTGCAGATTTAACATCTTCATTAAAATCAATTTCCAAACCAAATTTACTTCGTTGTATTGGGGGAACTTTTTCTGATAATTTTAGCCATTTTGCAACTAATGGTACAGATGTTCCTTGAATTAATAACGATACAATTGTAATTAAAAAAACAATATTAAAAAACACATGAGCAACAGGAACGTTTGCAACTAATGGATATGTTGCAAAGATTATAGGAACTGCACCTCTTAACCCTACCCATGAAATATATAATTTTTCTCTTGGTCTAAAATATTTAAATGGTAACAAACATAAAAAAACCATTGCAGGACGAGCTACTATAATCATAAAAAACGCTATCAGTAGCCCAATACCAATTACTCCGGGCAATTCTGACGGATTTACAAATAACCCTAACATAATAAATAATACTAATTGAAACAACCAAGTTAAACCATCATAAAATTTCAAAATAGAATTTTTAAATAAAAACTTGGAATTTCCAATTACTAAACCTGCAACATAAACAGCTAAGTAACCATTTGCTTTTATTACGTCTGTTATCGAAAATATAAAAAATGAAAAAATTAACATTAATACCATATATAAACCATCGGTATTTAAGTTAATCTTATTAATAATAACCACACAAACTTTCCCAAGAATAAATCCTAATACGGCACCTACAGCAAACTGATAAAAAAAACTTCCTATTATACTCCAACCGCTTAAATCTCCTGAACCCACCACTATCTGAATAAAAATAATAGTAAGAAGATATGCCATTGGGTCGTTACTTCCGCTTTCTAACTCTAACGTTGGTCTTAAATTATGTTTTAATTTTAAACTTTTAGAACGTAGTATAGCAAATACTGAAGCTGAATCTGTAGATGCCATTATAGAGGCTAAAAGCATAGATTCAGGAAATGTAAATGGTATATGCTTGCATATAGGGGTTCTATTAGTAATAAGCCATATAAAACCTCCTGTAATAAAGGCATTTACTATAACTCCTAAAGTAGCTAAAGTAACACCCTGCCAAAAAATAGGTTTAATTTCCTCATACTTTGTGTCCATCCCCCCTGAAAACAAGATTACACAAAGTGCAAGCATACCTATAACTTGTGCAGTATTTGCGTTATCGAATTCAATTCCCAGACCATCTTTACCTATTACCATCCCAACTAATAAAAAGAATAATAAAGTAGGAACACCAAACTTATATCCGGTTTTCGAAAATAATATCGATAAAAACAATATTATTGTTACTAATAACAAAACTAACGTAGGACTTCCAGCCATAATTTATTTATTTTTTCTAAGAATTTGTTCTGCAAATTTAATATCTACATCGTAGGTTATTTTAATATTGTCACTGCTTCCTTTAACTATATAAGGTTTGTAATCGGTATATTTTACAACTACGCTACAATCATCCGTAGGAACAACATTATCGTTATTTAGTGCTTTTTGGTATGCTTCATCAATTAAACTCATTCTAAAAGCCTGGGGTGTTTGTGCCTTAACAAGATGGCTTCTATCCGGAATAGAACTAACAGAGCTTTTATCATCATCAAGAAAATACAAGGTATCTGTAGATGGAATGGCAACCGTTACAGCTTGATAATTGTTTAAAGCCTCTATTACATTATCTATAATCTTATTAGTAATAAGAGGTCTTGCGGCATCATGAAAAAGGATGTTGCACTCATTTAAATTAGCTATATTAGACTTTTTAATATAATTAATTGCATTAAGAGCTGACAAATATCTTTCTTCTCCCCCACTTATAATGTCACAAACTTTCGAATATTTATTAAAGTTTACCAACTCTTTTAAAAAGTTAATATACTCTCCATTACATACTATTAAGATATTATCTATTTTTTTGTGCGAATTAAAAATTTTAATTGAATATTCTATTATAGGCATTCTATTTAAAAAAATAAACTGTTTTGGAATATCAAAACCTAAACGTTTTCCTGTTCCACCTGCTAAAATCACACAAATATTCATTATCAACTTCGTATGTATGTTTTTTTCTATGCAAATTTAATAAAATTCATTTATTAAAAAATACATTAATCAATATTATTAATAAAATTTATTGTTTTTATTAATTTTGCATAATATTAAAATTTATGCAAAACACAAACATCAAAGATCTCTTTAATAAAATTGCTTTTAAATACGATAAAGTTAATCATGTCACATCGTTAAATATAGATAAAATCTGGCGTAAAAAAGCTCTAAAAAATACAATTAATGAAAATGATAGTGTATTAGATATTGCTTGCGGCACTGCAGATTCATGTATAGAAGCTATTAAACAAGGTGCAAACAATGTTATAGGATTAGATATTTCCGAACAAATGTTAAAAATAGCTGAAAATAAAATAAACAAAGACGATAAATATAAAAAACAAATTCAACTCGTTTTATCAGAAAGCGATATCTTACCTTTTGAAAACAATTTTTTTGATGTTGTTTCTATTTTTTTTGGCATAAGAAATATTCCGGAATATGACCAAATATTAACTGAAGTATATCGTGTATTAAAAAACAATGGAAAACTTATCATATTAGAACTTAGTATGCCTACCATTTTCCCCATAAATTATTTATACAATTTTTACTTCAAAAATATTTTGCCAATAATTGGTGGGAGTATTTCAGGTCAAAAAAAAGCATATCAATACTTATACAAGAGTGTTAAAAATTTTCCTGATCAAAATACATTTAATGATATCCTTAAAAGAAATAATTTTAAAAATGTTAATTGTAAAAAATATAGTCTGGGAATAGCTACTTGTTTTAAGGCAATAAAGTAAAAATTATTTTTTATTTAGGAACATTCATTAATAAAAAAACCCCAATAATAAGGTTGAAGATATAATGTAGCTTCTACACAATGACAATCTCTTCCGGATACGTCTAAGTAATAATAACTAATTTAATTTATTGACTTATAAGTATTTATATTGTTTTTTATACCATCTATTAAAGCATAATTCTTTCTATATATGATATATCCTACACAAATAGATAATAAACATCCAATAATAAGAATTGGTAAATGACTCATAATATTGCTGTAAAAATCTTTCCTTTCAAATAACACACTAAAAATTTGAGGTAAGGTTAATAATAAAATGGGTAGTGCTATAAAAAAAGATAGCAACATTTCACGTTTTTCATAAAGCTGAAGTTCACAAGTATTAGTTGCAAAATCCACAACTTCCAGATTATATTTACTTACTTTCCTTAATTTTATTAAATACTTTCCATATCCTATAATACTAAATACAAATAATATTAATACTAAAAAAAATGGAATTGCATTACGAATCTCCATAAGAAACAAACTAATATTTGTAATCAAATAAATTACTATAAATAAACAAAAAACAAGCATTAACAACTTTTGGTATAATAATCTATTTTGATATAATATTGTTTTTTGTTTTACAATACCTTCTAACATTCTTTGGTTACAAGATACATCTTGATTTAATTGCTTACAATAAAGATTCCAACTTTGCATGTAATCTTCAAATTTATATTCACTTTTATATTCACTTTTTGTCATAATTATTATTTTTTATAATGTGTTCTAACTTAATTTTTACTCTTTGAATTCGTGTTCCTACATTTGAAATACTAATTCCTAATATTTCCGCTATTTCTTTATGGCTTTTGTTCTCTAGATACAAAAAAATCAAAGATTTATCAACTTCATTAAGTTTTTCAATAGCCTTATACAAAATCTCTAATTGTTCATCGGGTTTATTCTTATCTATTAATTGATCAAATCCTTCTTTAATTTCAACGATCGGAATTTGTTTTTTCTTCTTCCTTAAATGACTAATTGCAGTGTTTAAAGCGACTCTGTAAATCCATGTTTTTACTGATGATTTTCCTTCAAATGTACTAAGCCCCTTCCAAATATTTAGCAATACTTCCTGAAACAGGTCTCTCATTTCTTCTCTTTCCCCATTAGAGTATATACGACAAACATTTAGGATCATTGATTTATAGTTGTTAATTATAAACTCAAAACTTTCTTCTTTAGTCATCATTTATCTTTGTATTTTAAATATTCTTTATAGCCTTTAATATATTAGTCGCAAAAGATACTCAAAAATCACAAACATATTATTAATATTTGATTTTTCACTAGAGACGGTTGTAATCCGCATTCAGATGCAATCTCGTTAATCACTTGTAAACCCTCAAAAAATAAGGGAAATTCATTAATAAAAAATTAGCTCAAAAAAAAAGCAAGACTGAAATAGTTATCAGTCTTGCTATAAAATTTGAATTTACCGAATATCCTTATTATTTCACAATTTTATTTTAGAAAACTCACATCCGCAATATTCTTGGCGATACATATTGTATTTATTTGATATTTGAACAGACTTTTTAAATCCTTCTTTCTTTTTAAAATCAGACAACAAATAATTTACATTGTACTTCTCCCCTATTTTAACCCCTATCTTATTTAAAGCATCAGCATTTTTCATAGGACTGATAGATAAAGTAGTTGTAAAATAATCTGCTTTTATTTCTTTTGCTTTTACAGCTGCTTCGTTAAGCCTTAATTCATAACATTTAATACATCTTAAACCTCCTTCAGGCTCATTTTCCAAACCTTGCGATATTTTATAAAAGTCTTCTTTATTATATTTTCCTTCTAAAAATTCTACCTTAGTTTCAGGATTAAATTCTTTATTGAAAATATTTACAAACCATTTTTGTTCTTCTACTCTTTTAAAATATTCTTCAGTTGGATAAATATTTGGATTATAGTAATAAACTATTATCTTAAAATATTTTGATAAATAATCCAGTACATATGTACTACACGGTGCACAACAACTATGTAGTAATAATGTTGGCTTATGTTTTGATTCCGTGATTTTTGCTATTGTTTCATCCAATATTTTTTGATAATTAGTTTTCATAATTATTAAGAATATATTATCATTCATGGTAAAAAATCTTTCAAAAATATAAAAAAAAGAGGCAATCTAAAATTTTAGTTGCCTCAATATTAAAAAACATTATAGACTATTATTTAACAGTATTAACAATTTCTTTAAATGCTTCCGGATGATTCATTGCTAAGTCTGCAAGAACTTTGCGACTTAGTTGAATATCTTTTTTATGTAATTTGCCCATAAATTCTGAGTAAGACATATCATATTGACGTACTGCAGCATTAATACGGGTGATCCATAAGGATCTAAATGTACGTTTTTTGTTTTTTCTGTCACGGTAGGCATATTGTTGACCTTTTTCCCAAGTGTTTTTAGAAACCGTCCACAGATTTTTACGACCTCCATAGTATCCTTTTGTTCTTTTAAGGATTTTTTTTCTTCTTGCTCTTGAAGCAACTGAATTAACTGATCTCGGCATAATTTTTCCTTTCTTTTTTAGTTTACTTCAGTGACGATATTTTATTTTCGTTCTTTTTTACTGTAAGTAAAGCATTAATTAATTTTAACTATTTAACATTTGTTTAATGTTCTTTGCATCGGCTTTATCTGTCATTACAGTTTTAACTAAATTTCTTTTTCTTTTATTAGATTTTTTAGTTAAAATATGGCCATGATAAGCATGCTTTCTTTTTAATTTTCCTGTGCCGGTAACAGCGAAACGCTTTTTAACGGCAGATTTAGTTTTTTGTTTTTGCATTTTCTGAAATTTTTACTTGTTAATATAATTGTTTATTGTTTTACTTATTTTTTTTACTTAAAGGAGAAATAATCATAGTCATCCTTTTACCTTCCAACTTAGGCATAGCCTCAGGTTTACCATAATCTTCCAAACTTTGAGCAAATTTTAACATGATAATTTCGCCTTTGTCTTTATAGATTATTGATCTTCCCTTAAAAAACATATCAACTTTAACTTTTGAACCTGAACTAAGAAACTTTATTGCATGTTTAAGCTTAAAGTCAAAATCATGATCATCTGTATTAGGGCCTAATCTAATTTCTTTGACCTCAACTTTAGTTGATTTTGCTTTTCTTTCTTTTTCTTTTTTCTTTGTTTCGTATAAGAACTTTTGATAATCCTTAATTTTACATACAGGAGGATTGGCATTAGGCGATATTTCTATCAAATCTAAACCCAACTCATCTGAAATCTTTAAAGCATCTTTAATATTGTAAATACCTTGCTCTACATTGTCACCTACTAACCTTACAACCGGAGCATTAATACGTTCGTTTATTCTTCGCTCGCTTTTATCGCTTTTATTGAAATTTTTATTTTGTTTTATCACTAAATAATTTATTTATTAAACATTAATTTAATTATAATTTTTTCTCTACTTCTTCTTGTATCAATTTTACAAAATCTGTTTTAGACATAACTCCTAGATCAATACCTCCATGTTTACGAACCGAAACAGAACTTGTATTTTCTTCATTTTCTCCGACAATTAGAATATAAGGAATTTTTTTCATCTCAGCATCTCTAATTTTTCTTCCTGTTTTTTCGGATCTATCATCAACAAATGCTCTAATATCGTAATTAGCAAATTCCTTAACTAAACTATCAGCATAAGAGTTATATTTATCACTAATAGGTAAAATAATTGCTTGATCCGGAATTAACCACAATGGGAAATTACCGGCACAATTTTCTATTAACACAGCAACGAACCTCTCTAAGGATCCAAATGGAGCTCTATGAATCATTACAGGACGATGTTTTTGATTATCACTACCTGTATATTCTAAATCGAAACGTTCAGGTAAGTTATAATCTACTTGTATAGTTCCTAGTTGCCATTTTCTTCCAATAGCATCTTTTACCATGAAATCCATCTTAGGTCCGTAAAAAGCAGCTTCACCATATTCTATTTTAGCATTAATACCTCTTTCTTCAGCAACTTCAATAATAGCTTGTTCTGCTTTTTGCCAATTTTCCTCTGAACCTATATATTTATCTCTATTTACTTTATCTCTGACAGAGATTTGTGCAATAAACTCCTTAAATTTAAAAGTCTCAAAAATAGTCATTACGATATCCATAACAGCTTTAAATTCATCTTTAAGCTGGTCCGGAGTACAAAAAATATGAGCATCGTCTTGTGTAAAACCTCTTACTCTAGTTAAGCCATGTAACTCCCCACTTTGTTCATATCTATAAACTGTACCAAATTCTGCTAAACGTAATGGTAAGTCTTTATAAGAACGAGGTTTATATTTATAAACTTCACAGTGATGAGGGCAATTCATAGGTTTTAACATATATTCTTCCCCTTCTTCCGGAGTTTTTATAGTTTGGAAAGAATCTTCACCATATTTTTGATAGTGTCCGGAAGTTTTATATAATTCTACATTACCTATATGAGGAGTAATTATTTGCTCATAACCGCCTTTTAGCTGTAATTCTGTTAAAAAATTCTCTAACCTTTTTCGTAAAGCAGCTCCTTTTGGTAACCAGATTGGTAAACCCATACCAACATTTTGAGAAAACATAAAAAGTTCCAGTTCTTTTCCTATTTTTCTATGATCTCGTTGCTTGGCTTCTTCTAGCATTTCTAAATACTCATTTAAAAGCTTTGATTTTGGAAAAGAAATAGCATATACTCTTACAAGTTGTTTACGTTTTTCATCACCTCTCCAATATGCACCAGCAATACTCATTATTTTAAATGCTTTAATTACTGATGTATCATGTAAGTGGGGACCTCTACACAAATCTGTAAAACATCCTGATTCGTAAAAAGTAATCTCACCATCTGTTAACTCATTAATTAACTCTAATTTATATTCATCTCCTTTTTTAGTAAAATAATTTAAGGCATCATCTTTTGAAACTTCTTTACGCACAAAAACTGCTTTACTGCGAGCTATTTCTAAAAACTTCTTTTCTATTTTTGAAAAATCAGCATCAGAAATAGTATAATCTAAAAAGTCTATATCATAATAAAAACCATTTTCTATAGATGGTCCAATACCAAACTTAACTCCCGGATACAATTGTTCTATTGCTGCAGCCATGATATGGGCTGAAGAATGCCAAAACACTTCCTTACCTTCAGGATCGTCCCAAGTAAACAAAACTACTGATGCATCAGAATTTATAGGATAATCTAAACCTACTATAACATCATTAACTTGAGCTGCAAGTACATTTCTGCCCAAACCTTCACTAATAAAACGTGCTATTTCATAAGGAGTTACACCTATATTGAACTGTTGTACGCTACCATTCGGTAACGATATATTTATCATACTCATAACTATCTAATTATTAGCTTGCAAAGATACAACATTTTTTTATTTATTCTTACATAATATACTAATAATTATTTTTATTTTTGCAAAAAATATTATTTTTTAGTTTTAAAATTAGATGCAAAAGAAAAACAATATACATGGAGCAATAACTATAATATTAGCAGCTATTATGTGGGGTGTAGATGGCGTTATTCTTACACCTAACCTACTTAATAATAAAGGAATTCCATTAAATGTTTCGTTTGTGGTATTTATTTTACATCTCTTACCTTTTATTATTATGAACTTTATATGGTTCAATGCATATAAAAAAGTAAAATTTTTTACTCTTAGGGATGTGTTGGATTTATCATTAGTAGCATTAACAGGCGGAGCATTAGGTACTATGTGTATAGTTAAAGCGTTGTTTTTAGTTAATTTTCAAAATTTAACCATAGTTGCTTTATTACAAAAATTTCAACCTATATTTGCTATAATATTATCCGTTATTATTTTAAAAGAAAAGCTGTCAAAAAAGTTTTATGTTTTAGCATCAATTACAATAATTGCCGGGTATATTATGACTTTTTCATTTGATTTACCTAATAAAGTTAGCAACAATGTAATTCAAGCAGCATCTTTGGCCCTATTAGCAGCATTCTTTTTTGGCACATCTACAGTCTTATCTAAAAAAGTTTTAAAAAAATATTCTCCGGCAGAATCTACATTTTTCCGATATGGGTTTACTACAATTATAGCTTTTTTAATTGTGTTATTTAGCAATAATCTTAATGTTATTTATACAGTTCCAACTAAAACATGGATTTTATTTTTCATAATAGCTTTTACAACAGGATCGGGTGCTATTTTGCTGTATTATAATGGATTAAAACATATTAATGCAGCTTCATCCAGTATCTATGAATTATTTTTCCCTATTACTACTGCTGTTTTAGATTACTTTATTAACGACAATACTATGACATGGATCCAATGGGTAGCAGCAGCTATTATGGTTATCTCCATAATGCAAATTTCTAAGCTTCCTTCTAACGTTAAAAATTAATTGTTGCAATATCATAGTCAGAAATAGTTACATATTACTACTTTTTTAATAAATGAAATTATCAGAATTAAAACCGGGTGAAAAAGCTTATATAATAAAAATAAATGGAAGTGGAGCCTTTAGAAAGCGTATTCTTGAAATGGGTTTTGTTCATGGAAAGGAGGTTAAAGCTGTATTAAATGCACCGTTACAAGATCCTGTTAAGTATGAAATTATGGATTACGAAGTTTCGTTACGAAGAAACGAAGCTAAATTAATAGAAATCTCTAAAGATAAAATTGATATTCCTACAACATTTTCTTGTGATGTAAAAGGAAAGCATAAACACTCCTCTGCATGTTTCTCGTGTCCGTATAATACAGCCAAATGTGATAATAAATTAAATTTAGAGTTAAAAGAAAAAAAAGAGCAATTATTAAAAAACAAAAATAAAACCATAAAAGTTGCTTTAGTTGGAAATCCAAATTGTGGCAAAACGTCTATCTTTAACATGGTTACCGGTGCTCATGAACACGTTGGAAATTATGGTGGAGTTACTGTAGATATTAAAGAAGGAAAAATATCTCATAATGGATATAAAATTATTTTAGTTGATTTGCCTGGAACTTATTCATTATCAGCTTACACTCCAGAGGAACTTTATGTTAGAAAATATATTATAGACGAAAAGCCTGATATCGTGTTAAACGTAGTTGGTGCATCTGCTTTAGAACGAAATCTATACATGACAACAGAGTTAATTGACATGAAAGTACCTATGGTAATAGCATTAAACATGTATGATGAGCTCCAAAAAAGCGGAAGAAAATTTAACTACGACGATTTATCTAATATGATTAATATTCCAATAGTTCCAACCATAGCAAAAAATGGAAATGGAATAGAAACTCTTTTAGATACTATAATAAACCAATATAATACAGAAACTAAAGAAAATCATATCCAAATTCCATATGGAAAAATTTTAGAAAAGTCTATAGAAAACATGTATAAAGTTTTCGAAAAAGAAAAAATAGACATATCTATATATAATATGTCGTTAAGATATATTTGTATTAAACTATTAGAGGGCGATACTGAAATAGAAAAAATCTTACAAGACCAAATAAAATATCAAACAATAATAAATGCAAGAAATAATGAACGTGATTATATAGAAAATTTATTAAACGAAGATCCTGAATCAGCATTTACAAATTCCAGATATGGTTTTATCGCTGGTGCATTAAAAGAAACTTTAGGAGAACGTACTCATTTTCATAAAGTTACACAAACAATAGACTCTATTGTTACACATAAATATTTTGGATTTCCGCTATTTCTTCTCTTTATGTTTTTAATGTTCGAATCCACATTTGTTTTAGGAGCTTACCCTCAATCATGGATAGAAACATTAGTATCTAAGTTTGGTAGTTTTATTAATAATAATTTTTCAGATAGCATATTAAAGGATATGGTTGTAGATGGAATTATAAGTGGTGTTGGTGGAGTAATTGTTTTTTTACCAAATATAATTATTTTATATTTGTTTATAGCTTTTATGGAAGACTCCGGATATATGGCCAGAGCTGCATTTATTATGGATAAAATAATGCATAAAGTAGGGTTACATGGGAAATCATTTATTCCTTTATTAATGGGATTTGGTTGTAATGTACCTGCAATAATGGCTACAAGAACTATTGAAAGCAGAAGCAGTAGAAGAATTACAATGCTTATTATTCCTTTTATGTCGTGCAGCGCAAGACTCCCAGTTTATTTATTATTTTCAGGAATATTTTTTGGGAAAAAAGCAGGTTTAGTAGTTTTTTTACTTTACTTGATAGGGATAATAATAGCTGCAATAACTGCACGTATATTACGGAAATTCTTTTATAAAACAGAAAACACACCATTTGTCATGGAACTCCCTCCATACAGACTACCAACCTTTAAATCTGTGATGATTCATACATGGGAACGTTCTTATAACTATTTAAAAAAGATAGGTGGCCCAATATTAATAGCTTCCATAATAATTTGGTTTTTAGGATATTTTCCGATGAACAAAAAAAATGAAGTTATGTATAATAGTAAAATCGCACAAGTACAAGAAGATTACAATCAAAATTTAATTGACGCACAAACATGTGATAGTATCATTAATAATATTATACTAACAAAAAACATAGAACACCAAGAAAATTCATTTATAGGACAAATAGGTAAATTTATGGAACCTGTTATGCGTCCATTAGGATTTGATTGGAAAATGTCTGTAAGTTTGTTATCAGGATTTGCTGCCAAAGAAATTATTATTAGCACGATAGGAATACTCTACTCCGGTGATAGTAACAACGAGATTGCATTATCTAAAAAAATAACAACTGACACCTATCCTGATGGTTCTAAAGTGTTTAATCCCTTAGTTGCATTTTGCTTTTTATTATTTATACTAATCTATATGCCTTGTATTGCGACAATAGCAACTATTAAAGAAGAATCACATTCATGGAAACTGGCATTAACCAGTGCACTTTACACAACAGGATTAGCATGGATAATCACGTTTATTGTTTATCAAGTTGGTAAAGCTATCATTTTCTAAATTTAATTTAGATAAATTTTTTTGTAAGTTATTATTAATATAAAGAGTTATCCGATTCTCGGATAACTCTTTATATTAAATACATATTCATATTATTTTAAAATACCTTCAATTTCTGAATTTGGAATATAAACTTCAAAAACACCTGCTGCATAAGGTGCAATTTCATAAAAATTATAAAGATATTTAATTCCATCACTTAAAATAATAAAATTGTTATTAGGTACAATCTTATCAAAATCGAAGAAATATCCTTTAATATCTTCTTCGGTTGTTTCATCGTTTCTGTATTCTTTAAATGATGTTTCCAATAATTTTTTCTTAATTATTTCTGTTAATTTTTCTTTATAACCTTCAACAAAAACATCTTCTTCATTTATATAGGATAATGTTTTTAAGTTAATATTTTTGTAATAAATAACATAAACAGGGTGTGCACCTCCTTCGTAATTATCAACAAATAAGTTAATTGTTAAAATTGTATCATTTACAACATTTACAGTATCTGTTATTGAATGAGAAAAGTTAATTATATTATCGACTTCGACTTCAGATGTAATATCTTTAATTAAACTAATAAAATGTTCATAATAATTATCAATATAATTATCAACAGCTTCTTGAGCACTATATACAGAATTATCGCCTAAAACTATTTCATTAAAAATATTAGTTAATTCTTGCAAATTTGACTCTGTTTCTTTAGTAGTTTTACCACTAAAAGATTTTGGATACGTATAATCTATTTTGATGTTTGCTTTTCCAATAATATTTCCTTCTGAATTTTCAGCATCAAAATCTTTAACGATGTTAATTGAATCAAAATCTACTTTTATATCATTTTTTTCATTATTACAGCTAGTTAATATAACTGCTAAAACAACTCCTATTGAAATTAATAATCTTTTTTTCATAATTATTCTTTATTGATTTATTGACTGCAAAATTAATATTTTTTTTAACTTATTTTTTTATTGTAGACTTTTTAACAATTTACATAGTAAATGCATTTGGATAGTGATCTATAACAAAAAAATCATCTATTTTTATTACTACTATTATATCAAACCGAGCAAATAAATCTATTTTTCTATATTTAACATATTTATCCGCAGCAAATATTATATGGCGTTGTTTTTCAAGATTAACAACTCTATTAACATTAAATACTTGACTTCCGGAATGAGTTTTTACCTCAATAAAGATAATTTCGTTATCTTTAACACAAATAATATCTATCTCAAACCTGCTAAATCTCCAATTGACATCTAAAATTATATATCCATTTTCTTTTAGATAGTTAATTGCTCGTAATTCACCTTCTTTCCCAAGATCGTATGACTCAGACATATGCACATTTTTAATATTAATGTGAAAATATTAAAAATGTCAGCACTATTAACAAAATTTAACAAAGCTTATTTGACTATTTCTCTATATAGAACTTTATTTTTTTATTAATTTTTGGTCTTAAGATTTTTAAAATCACAAAATAAACTGCTAAAAACAAAATTCCTATACCAAAAGCAAGTAAATCATTTTGAAAAATTTGTAACATAATTAATAATGCTGCTATAAAAATAACAAAGGGAATAAAATACGCTAAGAAAGCGGATTTCATTCCTGTAGAATGGGTGATACCTATTTTCACCATATCTCCTACTTTAATGTCTCTATCATAAATTGATTCCCCAAATTTTCCACCATTTTTCTTATTTACTATGACATTTTTTTTAGCACTTTCTGTCATTCCACATAAATTTTTAGACATACAAGAACCACATGCAGAATTTACTTGAATCTGTACAATAATAGTTTCATTAGTAACTTCTGTTACTATTCCGTCGCTTTCTAAATATTTACAGCTTTCCATAATCCATTTATATACGCAAAAACCATCCCATAATTTGTTATTGGAATGTTTTGCTCTATTGCTAATCTTAACCTACTTTCAAGTTGTTTTTTTGTAAACATACAACCGCCACATTGTATTATTAGTGAGTAATCTTTTAAATTATTGGGAAGTGGTGTAAAACCGGATATTTTATCAAAAATTAAATCTTTTCCTGTAAACTTTTTTATTGCATTTGGTAATACTACAGATCCAATATCGTTACAAGTAGTTTTATGAGTGCAAGATTCTAAAATCAATATTTTATCACCATCTTTTAAATCTTTTAATTTAGGGTTGCCTTCTTTGTATTTTTCAAAATTTCCTTTTAATCTTGCCAATAAAATGCTGAATCCTGTCAATCTAATAGTGTTATCATATTTTTCTATTATCGATGACACATTATGAAACACCTTACTATCAGTTACTACTATCGATGGTTTAGTATTAATACTCTTTAAAACATTTTCTAATTGTTCTACTTTACAAACTATACTAAAAGCATTATGATCTAAAACATTTCTAATTGCCTGAACTTGAGGTAGAATAAGCCTACCTTCAGGTGCAGCTTCATCTATAGGGGTTACTAAAATAACTAAATCATTATTATCTATTAAATCTGACATCATGTCATTAGAAAAGTTTTTTTCGACTTCTTGGACCTTTTCTTTTAAATTTTCTATTATAGTATCTGTATTATCTTCTAATGCAGACCAAACTATTATGTTTTTATTAATTTTTTCCTCTAAATCCGAAATGAATTTTTGGGATGGCGGATAAACATCACTTTTATTATAGATAATTATATAAGGAATTTTTCTTTGTTCAAAATTAGAAATTAAATTACTTTCTTTCTCATCAAATAAATTGTTACTGATCAATAAAATAGCAATATCTATTTGATCTAATATTTCAAAAGTTTTATCAATCCTTGATTTACCTAATGTACCAATATCGTCAATACCTGCCGTATCAATAAAAACCACAGGACCTATCCCACTAATTTCCATAGTTTTTTTAACAGGATCTGTAGTAGTTCCCGGTACATCTGAAACTATAGCTATTTCCTGCCCTACTATGGCATTAATAGTTGTACTTTTCCCATAATTTCGTCTACCAAATATACCTATATGTACTCTTTGATTTTTTCCTTTCATAAAAAATAAATAATTAATAATAACAATACAGAATATATTTACACAATGGTATTTATTAAATCTATCATCTTCTTAGCAATGTTTTTTGCTTCTTCTAATGATTTTGCTTCGGAATATACTCTAATTATCGGCTCTGTATTTGAAGTTCTCAAATGAATCCACGAATCTTTAAAATCTATTTTTAGTCCATCTTCTTCGTTAAATTCACCTTCTGATATTTCGTTTTTAACAAATTCCTTTATTTTAGAAAAATCTGTGTCTTTTTTAATTGATATTTTTTCTTTAGCCATATAATAATAAGGATAACTCTCTCTTATTACACTTAATTTTTTGCCTGATTCTGCAAGAAAACTTAAGATTAAAGCTATTCCTAAAAGAGCATCTCTTCCATAATGCAATTCCGGTAATATAACTCCTCCATTCCCTTCACCACCTATTACAGCATTAACAGCCTTCATTTTTGTAGAAACATTAACTTCTCCAACAGCAGATGCGTAATATTTAGCATTATATTTTTCTGTAATATCTTTTAATGCTCTGGAAGATGATAAATTAGATACTGTATTTCCATTATTTTTTCTTAAAACGAAATCAGCGCAAGCCACCAAAGTATATTCTTCACCAAAATATGAACCGTCTTGAGAAATTAGTGCTAATCTATCTACGTCAGGATCAACTGCAAAACCCACATCACACTTTTTATCTTTCACTAATTCTGATAAATCAGTTAAGTTTTTTTCTAAAGGTTCAGGATTATGAGCAAACTCTTCTTGAATTTCACAATTTACTGTAAAAATATTTTCTTTTTTAACACCTAATTGATCTAATAAATATGGAACAGCAATTCCACCTGTAGAATTAATAGCATCTATAGCAACTTTTAAATTTGCTTTTTTAATAGCATCTACATTTACATATGGTAATTCTATAATTTTTTTAACGTGATATTCCAAAACATCATTAATTTCTCGAATTTTACCTATGGATTTATAATCTGCATATTCAAATTCCCCATTTAACACCAATTCTTGAATTTCTATTCCAACTTCTTTATCTATAAACTCCCCTTTATTATTAAATAATTTTAGGGCATTCCAATTCATCGGATTGTGACTTGCAGATACCATTATTCCACCATCCGTTTTATACTGAATAATACCCATTTCAATAGTTGGAGTAGTCGTTAACCCACAATCAATTACATCAATACCCATCATAAGTAAGGTATTTACTATTAATGATTGTACTTGCGGACCGGAAACCCTTCCATCTCTACCAACCAACACTAAAGGTTTTTGTTTAGTCTTTAATAAAACTTTAGAATACGCTGATGTATACTTAACTATGTCAATAGGGGTTAAATTATTGCTTATTGTACCGCCTATAGTTCCTCTTATACCGGAAATTGAAGATATTAATGTCATATTTTTATTTCTTGATTCTATTGCAAAAATACAATAAAAATATATTTCTCATAAAAAAAAGGAACGTTTTTCAATTTTTGGAGACTATTATATAAATAATACTAATTTAAAAAAAATTATTATGAAAACAAAATTCAAAATTTTATCCTTTTTACTTATAACATTAATTATAAGTGTAAACAGTTTGTATTGTCAAACTAAAAATTCTAACTTAATAATTTCGGAAATCTTATACAATCCTCCCAGTACTGATTCCATTGAGTTTATTGAGTTTTATAATCCTTTTGACCACAATATTAATTTAAGTGGTTATTCGTTAAGTGGTCCGTTTAATTACAATTTCCCGGATATTGATTTAGCTTCCAAAAGTTATTTTGTGATTGCAAAAGATTCGGTAATAATGAGAAAACATTTAAACACCACTGCTTATGATTGGGGAAGCGGCTCTTTGGCCAACACTACAAAAACTATCACAATAAAAGATAGTGAAAATAATATTGTAAATCAAGTAACATATTATAATAGTGAGCCATGGCCGGTTATTAAATCTTCAGGAGGTCCTTCAATAGAACTCAATAGATTAGATTCCGACAACAACGATGGGTCTAATTGGAAGCTATCGACAAATTTTGGTGTAGTGTTGAATAATAGTGATACCTTATTTTGTTCACCTAATAAGCCAAATTTACCTTATTTGCCTGATGCAGATTTTTATGTTATTGAACGAACAATTATTAATAGCGGATCTGTAGATTTTGAAAACATATCTTTTGGAGATAATTTAAGTTATGAGTGGAAGTTTGAAGGAGGGACTCCAAGTTTTTCTAATTTGGAAAACCCAACTGTGAATTATAAAAATCTTGGTTTTTATGATGTTACCTTAGTAGCAAATAATAATGAATATAGCAATACTCTTACAAGAGAATCGTACATTGCAGTAATTCCATCTAATTGCGAACCTATCACCACCTTACCCATAAATTTATCTTTTAATTCTATTCCTGAGTGTTGGATTTTTCAACCTAGATTAAATAATATTTGGGAAATAGATAATTCTATAGGTAATAATGACAATTACTCATTAAAATTAAATTGTTCTAACTTAGAAAACAATACTAAGGCAAGAATTATCTCTAATCAGTTAGATTTAAGTAATTACGAAGGTGTATTCTTATCTTTTTTCTATAAAGGACTTAATATAAATGAAACAAATAATATTTCATTTAATGTTAAAACATTCGATGAAAATATTGATTTATTAGAATCTTTTATAGTTAATACAATAGAAACTGAAGATTGGAATTTATTTAGTTGTAATATTCCTAGTAGCACACATTATATAGAATTTTCTATAATCAATAATAATAATTGTGAAGCTCTTTATATTGATGATCTATTAATTTCAGATAAACCAGTAGACAAATATGTTATTAGTGGAAAAATAACTAATAATAACATTGGTATCAGCGATTTAGATGTTTTAATAGGTGATTCCATTATAGTTAAAACTAATTCTAATGGGGATTATTTTACTTATGTTCCAAAGAATTGGTCCGGTATTATTAAACCAAATAATATAGACTATCTATATTCTCCCAATTATTATGAAATAATAAATATAAGTGAAAATAATTATGATCTTAACTTTAATGCAGATAAATTACCTGATGGTTGGAACTTTGAAGCTACTTACGGGAGCCATACGTTTTGTATCATAGATAATACTTTTTTAAATGAGAATATTCCTTTAAATTCTTGGATAGGATTATTTTACTTAGACATCCATAGTAATCAAGAAATATGTTGTGGAGCAATAAAATATACCGGAGAATCTTCTTTTTGTTTTAATGGATATGCTAAAGATATTTATACTAATATTAATGGGTTTAATAATAATGACAGTATTATTTGGAAAATATTTAATATTGAAACAAATAGTATTATGGAAGTAATACCCCATTATTTAAGTGGTCCAACAAGTTATATCATAGATGGATTAACCACTTTAGATAATTTTAATATAATAGAGGAATCTCAACTATTATTAATACCTAAAGGTTGGAGTGCTATTTCATCTTTAATTGTTCCTAATAATTTAAATTTAAATAACTTACTTTTTAATATAAATAGTAGTGTTATTGTATTATTAAACGATTCCGGAGTATATATGCCCGGAACTAACTACCATACTATTGAAGAATGGAATCCAGAATCCGGATGGTTAATTAAAACAAATAACAATGTTAACTTAAAAATCACCGGATCAATCAATGAAAATTTAAATATACACTTAAATAAGGGGTGGACATTAATTCCTGTGAAATCTCTTACAGATGTAAATGTACACACTCTATTCAGTAATAATTTAAATGAAATTGATATTATTAAAGGATACGATATTAATGAAGTTTTTATTCCAAATATTACAGAAGAGTTTTTCTTAAAAAGTGGCAAAGCATATAAAGTTAGGATGAAAAATGAATCTGATATTAATTTTGCAAACTTAAAAAATAACTATAATAACTATAATAGTAATTACATCAATAACAATTACAACAATTTTACACCTAAAGAATCTCCTTTTGAAAACGAAGTTTATTTAACTAATACAAACCATGTTTTTGTTTTTGAATCTAATTCTCTTGAAAATAACGATATTATTGGAGCTTTTAATAAAGATGGATTATGCGTAGGTATTGGCTTAGTAAAAGATAACAAAACTGTATTTTGTGCATACGGAAATGATACTTTTACAAATATTATAGATGGGTTACAAATAAACGAAGAAGTGTTTTTTAAACTTTATAGAAATGGTGTTTATTATAAATTAACTGTTGGGTTTTCACCTCAAACAATAAATAACAATTTTTTTGTAATAGATGGTATTACATATATAGATAAAATTATTTTAAATCCTATAGGTATAGAAGAAGCAGACATTGATTTTTATATCTATCCAAATCCAACTAAAGATAAAATTAATATAGTTAATAATGCTGAGTTTAACAAATGTTATTTATTTGATATATCAGGAAAGGTAGTAGGTTTATTTCCCTTAACCAAAGGTATAAACATTATTGATCTAAGCAGCTATATAAAAGGAACTTATATGTTAAAATTAAAAGATAATAAGAAAAATGAATATAAAAAGATAATAAAACTATAGACTAAAACTCTTACACATATTGTATTGTTTTTGACATGAAAAAAGGGAGTCTAAACTCCCTTTTTGGTTAATGTCTTTTGGTGTTGTGGAGCTGGTGGGATTCGAACCCACGTCCGAACAACTGACTGAATAGATTTCTACATGCTTAGTCTATTACATATTGTCTGGAAAACGTCTGTTAATAAACAACCAATCCGTTTCCATATCTTTTAAAGTTTCATCGTTATGTCAAAGCTCCATAACAACTATCCGGAAATTTCTCGCACCTCGTACTCAAGCCGGAATCCGGAAACTCCACTTGCGAGATGTCTCGTCGCTATACCTTGTACAGCGATTAAGCTTCAATTTACTATACTTCAATTAAGCAGCAAGAGCATAATTATATTCGCCGTTTATATTTTTATAGAAATTTTAACTGGTTCATCTATATTACCAGGCATGCTTACTAAACCATCATCATTGCCGTCAAAACCGGTCAACCCCTTAAAGAATTAAAAACTGCAAAAACCGATCCACTTTTTTATATAAACTTAAAAATTCTTGATTTTTAGTATGAAATGATTTTAAATTACTATTAATTAACACTTTGTATTGTTTCTGCACAAAAAAACATATCTTACATAATGTTAAATTTGACATAAAAAATTGTTTCATGTATATTAATTAATAAAAAAAATTACCTTTGTGGAATAATTATTGCTGAGTATAAAAAAATAGTGGACAAATTTGAGTGATTGCAACCACGAGAAAAAAATGCTAAAAGCCTATTTTCCCGCTTCATTTATTTTCCACTTATATGTTTAATTAATAAAAAATAAGGAATAATAATGAGTTATTTATTTACATCAGAGTCCGTATCGGAAGGACATCCGGATAAGGTTTCCGATCAAATTGCAGATGCAATATTAGATAATTTTTTAGCTTTTGATAAAAAATCTAAAGTTGCTTGTGAAGTATTAGTCACTACAGGACAGGTAATTGTGTCAGGTGAAGTTAAATCTAGTGCTTATATAGATATTCAAGCTATTACTAGAAATGTTATTAATAAAATAGGTTATACAAAAAGTGAATACGGGTTTCAAGGCGATTCATGTGGTGTATTAGCTTGTATTAAAGAACAATCTCCTGATATTAACAGGGGTGTAGAAAAAGAAAATCCTAATGAACAAGGTGCTGGTGACCAAGGCATAATGTTTGGCTACGCTTCTAATGAAACTAAACATTACATGCCTTTAACTTTGGAAATATCGCATATCATTTTAGAAGAATTGGCAGCAATTCGTCGTGAGGGAAAAGAAATGACATATTTACGACCCGATTCCAAATCTCAAGTAACTATTGAATATAGCGATGATAATAAGCCAATAAAAATTCATACAATTGTGGTATCCACCCAACATGATGATTTTATTAAACCAAAATCTAATAGTCAAAAAGATATTGATGAGGCAGATAAAAAAATGCAAGAAACTATTGAAAATGATGTAAAAAACATTTTAATGCCTAGAGTCTTAAATGCTGTTGACGATAAATCTAAAGAATTATTTAGCAGGAGTAATCCTATTTATCACGTTAACCCTACAGGAAAATTTGTTATGGGTGGTCCTCATGGTGATACAGGTGTAACTGGTAGAAAGCTAATAGTAGATACTTATGGAGGTAAAGCTCCTCACGGTGGCGGTGCTTTTTCCGGAAAAGATCCATCTAAAGTAGACCGTTCTGCGACTTACGCTGCACGCCATATAGCTAAAAACTTAGTAGCTGCAGGTGTTGCAGACGAAGTATTAATTCAATTATCATATGCTATAGGAGTTGCACAGCCTATTAATATTTATGTAAATACTTATAATACATCGAAAGTAAACTTAACAGATGCAGAGATTGCAGAAAAAATAAATAAGATATTCGACTTAAGACCAAATGCAATAATTGAAAGATTAAAATTATTAAATCCGATATATTTTGAAACAGCATCTTATGGTCATTTTGGAAGAATACCAAGAAAGGTTACGAAAACTTTTGAATCTGCTTATAAAGGAAAAAAAGAAATAGATGTTGAACTTTTTACTTGGGAAAAATTAGATTATGTAGATATTATTAAAAAGGAATTTAATCTTAAATAAATCAGTAATAATTATTTCATAACTTATGAATCAAATTTAAGATGCCTTTTGCTTATTGAATTGCCCAAGAATTCGCAATATAACAGAATAAGTAGAAAAGAAATTAAAAAAGGGAAATTAATTATTAATTTCCCTTTTTATGTATTAAACAATTAATACTAAGAATTTCTATCACTACTTCTTATAAAACTACTATTTTTTGTGTGATTAATTGTTTATTATCTACAACTATAGATAATAAATAAACTCCTGAAGGTAAATCTCCTTCATTAATTTGAACTCTATTAGTTCCAGGGCAAGCACTGTATTGCTTTACTATAGAGCCTGTTAACGAATAAATATATGCATAACCATTACTTATGTTAACAGGTAAATCAAAAGCAATAGAACTATTATCTACTACAGGATTTGGATAAATAGATAAATTTAAATTTTCCAAATAATCTTCTACACTGGAAGCACCAAATGTAAAGTTAACAATAACAAAACAAGATTCATCAGTCATATCAGGATTAGTAAACAAATACTTAATAGTTGTAGTGCCCTCATTATCAAAATGATAATAATCTCCTTCAAAAGTAATAAAATCACCTGAAGGTATTGGATCTCTTAAGGAAACTGCCATTACATCAGGTCCTACACACGATCCGAAACACATAGAATTCATAGTTCCTTCTACTTCTGTGATAACAATTTTTTCTACAGTTAGAAACATATCTGCTGCTGATTCGTTCTTCACATCTATACTTGCTTGTAATAATGCTATTGAAGAATCATCAGTTGCAATAGTAATAGTCTGATTCGTAACGTTTTCACCATTTTGATAAAGTACAGGTAAATCTTGTGCATTTACCATTAAAATTGAAAACATTAATAAAAAAATAGGTATGATATTTTTCATAATTAAAACTTTTATTTATATAAATCATTTATTATTTTATCATCTACTAAATTAGGGATATTAACTTTTAAACGAGGTTCTACTTCCATTGCACGTTTAATCGCAAACATGGCATTTTCATTTCTTGCCCAGCTTCTGCGTGCAATGCCATTATTAACATCCCAATGTAACATCATTTTTAATTTTCTATCGGCATCTTCAGTTCCATCTAAAACCATTCCAAAACCTCCATTTATTACTTCACCCCAACCTACTCCACCGCCATTGTGTATAGAAACCCAAGTTGCACCTCTAAAACCATCTCCAATAACATTTTGAATAGCCATATCTGCAGTAAATTGAGAGCCGTCATAAATATTAGAAGTTTCTCTAAATGGAGAATCTGTTCCTGAAACATCATGATGGTCTCTACCTAAAACTATTGGTTCAGAGATTTTACCTTCTTTAATAGCTTTATTAAATGCAGCAGCTATTTTAATTCTACCTTCAGCATCAGCATATAAAATACGAGCTTGAGATCCAACAACCAATTTGTTTTTACCCGCTTCTTTGATCCAATGAATATTATCCTCCATCTGTTGTTTAATTTCTTTAGGAGATGTTTTAGCAATTTCTTCTAAAACTTCGGCAGCAATTTTATCTGTCATTTCTAAATCTTTTGGATCAGAAGATGTACATACCCAACGGAAAGGACCAAATCCAAAATCAAAATATAATGGTCCCATAATATCTTGAACGTACGAAGGATATTTAAATGTAGTTTTATCTTCTTTAAATACATCTGCACCTGCTCTACCTGCCTCTAATAAGAAAGCATTTCCATAATCCCAAAAATACATTCCTTTTGCAGATAAACGATTAATCACATCTACATGACGTCTTAACGATCTGTAAACATATTCTTTAAACTTCTCAGGATCTTCTGACATCATTATATTAGCTTCATCAAAAGTTAACTCTACAGGATAATAACCGCCTGCAAATGGATTATGTAGAGACGTTTGATCACTTCCTAATTCTACAGGTATATTACATTCATCTATTTTTTCCCAAAGATCAACAATATTACCTTGATAAGCTAAAGAAACCGCTTCTTTATTTTTACGTGCTTCTTTTATTCGATCCATCAACTTATCTAAATCTTCATAAACTTCATTTACCCAACCTTGTTCATATCTTGTTTGAGTAGCTTTAGGATTTATTTCTGCAACTACACCTATCACACCGGCAATAACTGCAGCTTTTGGCTGAGCACCTGACATCCCCCCTAAACCTGAAGTTACAAATACTTTACCGCTAGTTCCGCCTTTACTATGTAATCTTGCTGCATTCATTACGGTAATAGTAGTTCCATGTACAATACCTTGAGGACCAATGTACATATAAGAACCTGCTGTCATTTGACCATATTGTGAAACTCCTAACGCATTATAACGTTCATAATCATCTTGAGATGAGTAATTTGGGATAACCATACCATTAGTAACTACCACTCTTGGAGCATCTTTATGTGATGGAAATAATCCGATTGGATTTCCACTATACATAACTAAAGTTTGCTCATCAGTCATATTAGCTAACATTTGCATAGTTATCAAATATTGAGCCCAATTTTGGAAAACTGCACCATTACCACCATATGTAATAAGCTCATTTGGATGTTGTGCTACTGCATAATCTAAATTGTTGCTAATCATTAACATAATAGCGGCTGCTTGTTTACATTTATATGGAAAATCTTCAATACTACGTGCAGTAATTTTGTAGTCAGGACGGAATCTATACATATAAATTCTACCATATTTTTCCAATTCTTCAGCAAATTCCTTTGCTAACACACTATGATGTTTTTTTGGAAAATACCTTAAAGCATTTCTAACAGCTAATTGCTTTTCTCTAACAGATAAAATATCTTTACGTTTTGGAGCATGATTAACTGCTGGATCTAATGGCTTTAACTCCGGTAACTTATCTGGGATACCAGTTAAAATTTGTTTTTTAAATTCATTTTTTAAATCCATACAACAAAATTATTATTAATACAATAAATTACAAATTTAATTAATAAATCCGTATAAAATTTATTTTTTATAAAAAAAATCTAAAAATAAAGGACATTTAATATAATTCAAGATAAATATATATAAATTAATCTGTAAGAAGTATAAAATATTAAATCCTCATGAAAAAATCTCGGAAATATTTTAATTCAAAAATTGAATTTGTCATTAAAAATAAAATTTCATTTTTATTAATAATTCTTTTTTGTTTAGGAATAAAACAAAGCATATTTCCAAACTACATAAATCAAATTACTAACCAATTTATTAATGATAAAATGGATATACCTAAACACTGGAAAACATTTTCTAATACTCCCAATTTTCATGTCTTTATTTTTCCAATAAATTTATTTATTAATAATAATATTAACTTCTCTTATGGGGATTGCATAGGTGCATTTTACAAGCACAATGATATGTTAAGATGTTGTGGTGCTACAGTAATCACAGAGAAAGATAATTTATCTGTAATTGCATATGCAGATGATAGTTTTACAGAAATGAAAGATGGATTTTGCGATGGAGACACTATTTACTGGATGTTATATAAATACAATTCCAATTCGGAAGAATTATTCGAAGTTACTTATCTCTTAGAGGATAATTTATTTTCAGAAATATATTTTTGCAGTTTTGCGATATCTATAGTAGATTCAATTTTAGGATTTACTAATCTAATTCAAGCCCATGGTAATTCCATTCCGGAAATCAAGGTTTACCCTAACCCTACTGATGGTATGATAAATATGTTCGGACTAAATATTGAAAGAGTTTTAATTTACAATAGTAAAGTTTTTTTTATCGATGAGAGTAAGAATAACGATATAATAGATGTAACAAATTTTCCATCTGGCATATACTGCATCAAAGTTATTTCTAAAGATGGAAGAATTTACAATCAAAAAATAATAAAAAAATAATTATAGTTCCGGAATTAATTTCTCGTCAGTATAAGGATTTTCGTAATAAAAGGTATTTTCGATAGATAAAATATTTTCTGTAAATTGTATTTTAGTTTTTGCAGCAACATTATTTTCATCTAATTTAACTACTTTCCTGTAATCTCCAAGTGCTTTACCATGTTGATGAGTTTTTGCGAATAAATCACCTCGTTTCATATATAATTCTATATTTTCATTTTTTTCTAATTCTTGAGTTAAAAAGTCTATTGCTTCCTTAAATTTAGAATCCTCTACTAACCTTTCTACTTTATTTAATATTTTGCTATTGTTATTAATATTATTCATTGAAATAAAGGTTTAATTTTTACAAATTAGTTTATATGCAAAGTTAGCATAAATTTAATTATATACAAATGCTAATTAAGCAAATGTTAATATAAATAGTAAAGCTACAACTAACTGAAATAACCTCCTCAACTCTCTCGCCAAATGACTATATTAGATTATCAAAGTATGGGGAATAAACAGAGATTTGGACTATCTAAACTCTTGAATAAATTGAGTTTTATGAAGCAAATTACATCAAAAGATAAAACTTTTTGTTTTTTTGTTATTTGACTGAATTAATAGAGAATTTTTAATTGATTTTTTGTACATTTGCAAAACAATAAAAATTTGAGCATATGATAAGTAACAATTTTATAAATCGTCATGTTGGACCAAACAACGAGCAAGTAAAAGAAATGCTTAAACAAATTGGAATATCATCTATTGAAGAGTTAATTAATTTAACTATTCCAAAACAAATATTAATAGATCGCGATTTAAACTTAGGTGAAGGTTTAAATGAATTTGAATATCTAAACTATATAAAAAAATTAGGTGCTAAAAATAAAGTTTTTAGAAGCTATATCGGTTTAGGATATTATAATACAATTATTCCCGGTGTTATTCAACGTAATGTATTAGAAAATCCGGGATGGTATACTTCATACACTCCTTATCAAGCAGAAATTTCTCAAGGCAGATTAGAAGCTTTATTGAATTTTCAGACAGTTATCTCAGATTTAACCGGAATGCCTATCAGCAACAGTTCTTTGTTAGATGAAGCAACAGCTGCTGCTGAGGCTATGATTATGTCGTACCATTTAAGGACTAGAGATAAAAAGAAACGTGGTGACAATAAGTTTTTTGTTGCTGAAGATATCTTTCCACAATCGATAGAAGTTATTAAAACTAGAGCACACTTTTTAAAAATAGATTTGGTAATAGGAAAAGTAGAAGATTTTGATTTTGCAGATGACTATTTTGGTGCAATAATTCAATATCCAAATGCTTTTGGTGAAGTTAAAAACTATAAAGAATTTACTCAAAAAGCTCACGAAAAAGATATCGTTATTAGTGTTGCTACAGATATATTGAGTTTAGCTATGCTAACACCTCCGGGTGAATGGGGAGCTGATATAGTAATTGGTTCAGCTCAACGTTTTGGAACTCCAATGGGATATGGTGGAGCACATGCTGCTTTTATGGCAACTACGGAAGAAAATAAACGCAAAATACCCGGTAGAATTGTTGGTGTTTCTGTAGATAAAAATGGTAAAAAGGCATTGCGTTTGGCATTACAAACTAGAGAACAACATATTAAACGTGAAAAAGCAACCTCAAACATTTGTACTGCACAAGCATTACTTGCCATTGTAAATAGCTTTTATGCTGCTTATCATGGCCAAGAAGGTATATACAAAATTGCTCGACATATCAATATATTAACTAATGTATTAGCAAACGAATTAGAAAAAATAGGATATAAGCAATTAAACAAAGAGTTTTTTGATACTATTCATATAGATACCGGAAATATTTCTACATCAGTAATAAATGAGTTAGCATTAAAAAATCATATGAACTTTAGAATTATTTCAAACAATGAACTTTCTATCAGTTTAGACGAAACTACACATTTAAACGATGTAAATGATATAATAGAAGTATTTTCAAATGCAGCAAATGTAAAATTTAATAAATTTGTATGCGATCCTGAAGTATGCCAAAAACTAACATCTATTTATGGCGATAATGTTCGTAAGAGCGCATTTTTAACCGATCCTGTTTTTAATGATTATCATTCAGAAACAGATATGATGCGTTATATGAAATATTTAGAAAATAAAGATTTATCTTTAAATAGAGCAATGATACCTTTAGGTTCCTGCACAATGAAACTAAATGCTGCTATTTGGATGTTTTATTTAAGCATGCCAGAATTTAGCAGCATACATCCTTTTGTTCCAATTGATCAAGCAGAAGGATATATGGAGCTTATTAAGGATTATAAAAATATTTTAAATGAAATTACCGGTTTTGATGATGTATCTTTCCAACCAAATTCCGGTGCTGCAGGTGAATATACAGGTTTGGTTGTAATTAGAACTTATCAAGAAGCTAACGGCGAAGGGCATAGAGGTATTTGCTTAATCCCTGCTTCGGCACATGGGACTAACCCAGCAAGCGCAGCTATGGCCGGTTTAGATATTGTAGTTATTAAATGTGATGACGATGGAAATGTTGATATTGATGATTTAAGAGAAAAAGCAGAAAAATATAAAGATAACTTATCCTGCATAATGATTACATATCCTTCTACCCATGGTATTTTTGAAGAAGCTATCTTAGAAATTATGGATATTATTCACAATGCTGGAGGTCAAGTGTATATGGATGGTGCAAATATGAATGCTCAAGTTGGATATACTAATCCTGGCTTTATCGGTGCAGACGTTTGTCACTTAAACCTACATAAAACATTTGGAAGCCCTCATGGTGGAGGTGGTCCAGGTATTGGTCCTATTTGTGTTAAAAAGCATCTAAGCCCAAATTTACCAAATAACATCTTTGTAAAAGAAGGAGGAGAAAAATCATTAGGTGCAGTTTCATCTGCTCCATTTGGTAGCGGTTATTTTCTTCCTATTTCTTATGGCTATTGTAAAACATTAGGTAAAGATGGTCTTAAAAAAGCAACAGCATTAGCTATCTTAAATGCAAACTACATACGTGTAATGTTAGAAAACGATTACAAAATATTATACACAGGATCAAAAGGAATGTGTGGTCACGAATTAATTATCGATTGCAATGAATTCCATAAAACTGCTAACATTACAGTAACTGAAATTGCAAAACGATTAATGGACTACGGATTCCACGCTCCTACTGTTGCATTCCCAGTACATGGGACATTAATGATTGAACCCACAGAAAGTGAACCATTAAGAGAATTAGATAGATTTATCGATGCTATGAAATCAATAAGGGCTGAAATTCGTGAAATAGAAGAAGGCAAAGCTGATATAGAAAATAACTGTTTACAAAATGCACCTCACACATGTGAAATGGCAACAGCAGAAGAATGGAACTTCCCATATAGCAGAGCAAAAGCTTGTTTCCCATTAGGATATACTGACGGCAAATATTGGCCAACAGTTACAAAAATAGATGAAGGATTTGGTGATAGAAATCTTGTTACAACACGGAATTCTATTGACAACAAATAATAATATAAATTATCAAATATTAATTATTACTTATTTGTTAATATTAAAACTTCATAATTAATAAAGGTGTAATAAATAATAATGTAAATAAATAAAAGGCGTAGTTTTTATTGACTTAAATTCTACGTCTTTATTTTTTAATATACTAAACAATCAACAATGAGTAAATTATCATTTCAAGATTACTATAACGAAAACTTTAGTTATTGTTATGGATGTGGTAAATTAAATGAAAATGGCTTTAAATTAAAAAGCTATTGGGAAGGTGAGCATACGATAGCCCACTTTAAACCAAAACCTTACCATACCGGTGGTTATCCTGGCTTTGTCTATGGAGGATTAATAGCTGCAATATTAGATTGTCACGGAAATGGAACTGCCGCTGCAGCTGCCTATAAAGCAGAAAACAGAGGTCATGATACCCTACCCAACATTAGATTTGTAACTGCCTCATTAAACATAAACTTTTTAAAACCAACTCCAATGGGAAAAGTCTTAGATTTAAGAGGAGACATATTAGAAGTTACAAATAAAAAAGTTATTATGAAACTTTCAGTATCTGTAGAAGGTAATACAACAGTAGAAGCAACAATGGTAGCTGTACGAATTCCTGAAAAAAACAATAAATAATTATTAATTTATTTAAAATGTTATTGGGATGGCATCCCATATCAAATGGGATTCTACCCTGCTTCCCTAAAGGGATTCTATCCGGTTTCCCTAAAGGGATTCTATCTGGTTAGTTTTCCGAAATATATAGTTGAAAGCAAGCATTTTCCTACAATTTTTCGAGTGAAATATTTTTATTTTTCCTTTAAAACTATCTAAAATCAACTAAATTTTCAATTTTCAATAATTTTCTTTAAGAAAATTATGATCACATACTCATTAAAAAATCTATTAGCAAAATTTTACTCAAAACAAATGATATTTTTATAAAAATGAAATTTTTAACACAAACAATGTTAAATATTGTTAAATCGTACTGACTTCTCTATCCTTCCGAGATTAATAATAAAGGAAAGCATCGAATGCTTTAATGTTTAATTTTTAAAACTTTATTATTATGCAAATTAATGTTATTAAAAAGAGGAAGTTTAATGAACTTTACGAGAAAATCATTAATAGTAATACTAAAAAGTACAAGAAAAGAATCCACAAGGATCAGGGCAACAGCAAGACAGAACTTATGTTTCCGCTTGAAAATTTTCATATCTATAATCAAGGAAACAATGGTGAAATGATTTTTCATGACAGACAAGATCGTCAGAAATTTATTAATGAAATAAAACATTATCTGGAGCCGGTAGCTTACGTGTATTGTCATGCTTTATTGTTTAATCATTTTCATTTTGTTATCAAGATTAAAAGTCCAGGTAAAATTCTAAAACTAATAGAAACGGATAAAGATGTAGCTAAATTCGCTCAAAAATTTATTGAAGCAGGCAAGTCTAAAGCTTATATTGCATCACGTATTGTAAGTGAAAAACTTAGAATTTTCTTTTCTAAATATGCAAGTTACTTTAATATAAAATATGATAGATCGGGAAGTTTATTTAGAAAAAATTATAAGCGTAGAAGGATTACATCTCCAGTGTACTTACGTAATTGCATCATCTATGTAAATACTAATGTCACCCACCACAATCCCCGGATAAGCTATAAAGATTATGAATGGTGTTCTTATAACGATTTCTTAAACCCAAATTACATTAAGGATCTTAATAAGCGCTTTTTTGATTTTTATGGCTTATTCGGTGATATTGAGAACTTTATCCATTTACATGAACGCAAAGATATAGATCATAACCTATATCAAATCGATTAGTTGGTCCAACACAAACATGTTGATAAAAAAAAGTACTGAGTAAGCTTAATATCAGCTAATTAGCAATAACAAGTAAATAAAAGATATTGATATAATTAATATCTATTATATCTAAAATTACTCTACTCAAAACTCCAGATTCGCTTGGTTGCAGAATAGCCATCCGTATGCCTAATACAAAAAAAACTCTAATAAATAGTCTAAAATCATTCTGATTTTATCCAAATCAAACTAAAATTTTAATAAAAAAGGGTCTTTTTCTTAATCTGATTCAGTAAAAGCTTAATTTTCCGATAAAAATGATAATTTTTCAATAAATTTTGAGTGAAAAAAAACGTATTTAAGGGATCTTTCTTGCATGTTCAAACTTGATTGAATCCCTTAATAAATCCCTTAATAAATCCCTTAATAACTTAAACACAACACAAAAAAAAGAGACTGTCTAACAACAAAGGTCAAACAATCTCTTAGAATATCTCAATGTTAAATACTTATTTTAATAATCTATACTTTCTTTTATAAACGTACCATTTCTAAGTTCTATAAAGGCATTATTCAGCTCTTCGCGTGTATTCATTACTATTGGTCCTCCCCAAGCAACCGATTCATTTAAAGTTTCAGAACTGATATATAACAGATGTGTTTGTTTTTCCTTAGAATTTACTACTAATTGATCTCCTAAAGATAATTTGACAGCAGTTTTTTCCGGTATCAATTTCCCTTCCACTTCCACATCGCCTTCTAATGTAAACAACATTATAGACCTATTATATGAAGTTTCTAAACTAAACGTAGAATTAGGCTTTAAGATTATATCGTAATAATCTAATGGTAAGTAGTCTGATTTATATCCTTTATAGTTTTTATACTCACCTGCCAATAGCCTTAAGATTCCAACCTCTATATCTATTTCCTGAATATCTTTATTTTTTATTGCATTATATTTAGGTTGAACCATTTTATTTTTTCTTGGTAAATTTAACCAAAGTTGTACACCTAATATTCTATCTACGGGAGGTAATAATTCTTCGTGCATAATACCACTACCAGCTGTCATCCATTGCACTTCGCCATTAGTTATAGTATCATTGTTACCAATAGAATCTTTATGTGTCATTTTACCACTTACCAAATAAGAAATGGTTTCTATACCTCTATGCGGATGCATCGGAAAGCCTTTAGTGTAATCCTCAGCATTTAAACTGTCAAAGGAATCTAACATTAATATAGGATCAAAATCCTTTACGGTTCTATTAGATAGTACCCTAACTAATTTCACTCCGGCACCATCTTGAGTATTAAACCCGATTACTTTATTTATTACCTTTCTATTCATTTAATTGTAATATTAGATTAACTTGATTAATAATTTCTTAAAAAACATTGTAATTATATAATGGTAATTATTTATTAATTGTTTCTGCTGCAATTTTTATTCTTTTTATAGATTCGTCTTTACCAATAATTTCCATAATGTCAAAAATACCAGGGCCTAATGAATCTCCTACTAATGCTATTCTGATACTATTAAAAATACTACCTAAGTTTAGTTCGTTAGCATCTAACCACTCTTTTACCGACTCTTCTAAAACATCTGATTTAAAATTTGAAATATTATCAAGAATATCTATTAATTTAATCATATTTTCTGATGTGCCTTCTTTCCATCTTTTCTTAACCGGTTTTTCTGCATATTCTATTGGAGCTTCGAAAAAGAAAAACACTTGATTCCAAATATCTTTTACAAATGATAATCTATCTTTTACTAATCCACAGATTTTAATTAATGATTCATTATCAAATTTATTTTCATATCCATGTAGATATGGTATTGCATCTTTAGCGATTTCTTCATCAGTTTTTTTAATTAAATATTGGTGATTGTACCAACTTGCCTTTTCAGGATCAAATCTGGAACCCGATTTTCCTACATGCTCTAGATTAAAAGCTTTTATTAATTCTTCCATGGAAAATATTTCTTGCTCTGTGCCCGGATTCCATCCTAAAAAAGCTAACATATTAATAAATGCTTCAGGGTAATATCCGCTTTCTTTATAACCTGATGCAATTTCCTCTTCATTTGGATCTTGAGGCCATCTTAATGGGAAAACCGGAAATCCCAACTTATCTCCGTCTCTTTTACTTAACTTACCTTGTCCGTTAGGTTTTAACAACAATGGTAAGTGAGCAAATTGCGGCATTTCATCTTCCCAACCAAAGGCTTTATATAATAAGACGTGTAATGGTAAAGAAGGTAACCACTCTTCTCCTCTAATTACATGTGAAATTTTCATCAAATAATCATCTACAATATTTGCTAAATGATAAGTTGGCATTCCATCCAATTTATATAAGACTTTATCATCTAACTGAGAAGTATTTACTTTAACTTCTCCACGAATTATATCGTTCATAACAACTAATTCATTGTCAGGCATTTTAAAACGAACAACATATTCTGCACCTGAATTGATTAGCTCCTCAACTTTTTCTTTGCTAAAAGTAAATGAATTTTTCATTTTACCTCTTGTAGACGAATCGTATTGAAATGTTTGATTGTTATTTTGATATTCATTTCTAATGTTATCTAACTCATCCGCTGTATCGAAAGCATAATATGCATTTCCACCATCAATTAATATTTTTACATATTTTTCATATAACTCTTTCCTCTCCGATTGAATATAAGGACCATAATCACCACCTACAGATACTCCTTCGTCAGGAATAATACCACACCATCTTAATGATTTAATAATATAATCTTGGGCTCCGGGAACAAACCTTTTATCATCTGTATCTTCAATTCTTAAAATAAATGTTCCATTATTTTGCTTTGCAAATAAATAATTATATAAAGCAGTTCTTACCCCTCCAATATGTAGAGGTCCGGTAGGACTTGGTGCAAATCTCACTCTTATTTTTGACTTCATTATTATTGTTTTTTTATTTAATTCATTTATCTTTGCAAAGATACAAGATTAATTTTATTCTTGTGTATACAATACTATAATTACATCCTTTTTCACTAAGAAAAACCGATATTTATTTATTAAATTAGTTTTTTTCAGTATAAAAAGACATTTATATCATTTTTTTTATTAATTTTGCAACTTGAATTATATTAAAATTAATATTATATAAAAAAATGTACGCAATAGTAGAAATAGCAGGAAAGCAATTCAAGGCCGAAAAGGGTAGATACATTTATGTAAACCGCCTTGATGCAGAAGAAAATGCAAACTTAGAGTTTGACAAAGTTCTTCTTGTTGATACAGATAATGGAATATCTGTTGGAACTCCAACAGTTGAAGGAGCAAAAGTAGAAGCTAAAGTTCTTCAACATTTAAAAGGAGATAAAGTCCTTGTCTTCAAAAAGAAAAGAAGAAAAGGTTATCAAAAATGTAATGGTCATAGAGATCATTTAACTAAAATTGAAGTTAGTAATATTGTTTTTTAACTATTAAAATTAATTAGAAATGGCACATAAAAAAGGAGCCGGAAGTTCTCAAAACGGAAGAGAATCGCATAGCAAACGATTAGGAATTAAAAAATACAGTAATGAGTTTGTTAAAGCCGGCAATATCTTAGTAAGACAAAGAGGTACAGTGCATTACCCAGGTGATAATGTAGGTATGGGTAAAGACCATACATTATTTGCATTAACAGATGGTGTTGTAATGTACAAAAAACGTAAAGACAACAAATCTTATGTTTACGTTAACACAATCGCACAATAATTAATCTTATTCACATATAATTGATTACGATTATATTATTGTAAATTGAAAAAAAAATTATTAATTAAATTAAAATTAAATAAATTTTAAACTAAAATATTTTTATTATGGTTGATATTGAAAATAAAATTAAAGAAATTATCGTTGACAAATTAGGAGTAGATGCTGAAGAAGTAACTCCAGAAGCAAGTTTTACCAACGATTTAGGAGCAGACTCATTAGATACTGCAGACTTAATTATCGAATTTGAAAAAGTTTTTGATATTAAAATACCTGATGAAGATGTTGCAAAAATGACAACTGTAGGTGACGCAATTGAGTATTTTAAAACAAAAAAAGCTGAATAATTAGCTTAATTTGATTTTCACAATAATAACACTAACTTCATTTTTATGTAGTGGAGTTAGTGTTGTATTTTTAAAACCTAAGAAGCTAAAATATTGTGACATTTAATTTTACAAGATTCAATTTATTAAAAATTAAATCAAAAAAAGATAAACAACTTGCTACTTCCATTTATTGTATTTTTGATTTCTATCCCAGAAATATTAATTTATATAAAATAGCCCTTCATCATAAATCTTCCCCTATTAACTTTAAAAATACCCAGATTAATAACGAAAGAATGGAGTATTTGGGTGATGCTATCTTAAGCGCAATTGTTGCTGAATACCTTTATAAAATTTATCCTTTAAAAAATGAAGGCTTTTTATCAGAAATGAGAGCCAAAATAGTTAGTCGAAAGCAGTTAAATAAACTATGCAAAAATATTGGCTTATACGAAATAATAGAACACAATTGTTGTTTACAGAATAGCTCTGTTGCCGGCGACGCTTTTGAAGCATTTATAGGCGCAATGTTTTTAGATAAAGGTTTTTATTTCACAAAAAAAATATTAACAAAACACATCCTATTAAATCATTTAGATATTAAAGTTATTGAAACACAAAATTCTAACTTTAAAAGTAAGTTAATAGAATGGTGTCAAAAACAAAAAAAGGAAATAGAATTTAAAGTTACTGACGAAATTCTTGCAAATGGATATCCTAAACAATACATTGTAGAATCTTATTTAGATGGCAAAAACATGTGTTCAGGATGTGATTATAATATTAAGGGTGCCGAGCAAATTGCTTCTAAAAAAACTTTGGAGCTTTTAAATCTTATTTAATTAAAAATTTATAAAACAATATTTTTTCATAAAACATTATTACTTTTGTATATAATTATAATAAAATGAAACTGGCAATAATAGGTGCAACCGGAATGGTTGGCGGTATTTTATTAAAAGTATTATCAGAGCAAAACATTAAAATAAACAACTTAATTTTAGTAGCTTCTGAGAAATCTGTTAATAAAGAAGTTAAATACAATAGTAAAACATATAAAATTGTAAGTATTGAAAAAGCATTGGAACTAAAACCAAATTATGCTATTTTTTCTGCAGGCTCAAAGATATCAAAAAAATATGCTAAAAAGTTTACACAAAATGGAACTATTGTAATAGACAATTCTTCTGCTTGGCGTGTGGATAAGGACATACCTCTAGTTATTCCTGAAGTAAACGCTCATACTATAAAAAACAACAAATTAATTTCAAATCCTAACTGCTCCACTATCCAAACAGTTTTAGCAATATCTGAACTCCATAAAAAATACAAAATAAAAAGGTTAGTTTTATCAACTTATCAATCTGTATCCGGTTCCGGATATAATGGATTAAATCAGCTTAATAACGAAAGATGCGGAAAACCTTTTGTCTCATTAGCCTACCCTCATCCTATTGACTTGAACATAATACCTCAAGGAGGAGATTTTTTAGAATCAGGCTACACAGAAGAAGAATTAAAATTAGAAAATGAGACTCAAAAAATTTTAGAAGATAACATTGCAATTACAGCTACCGTAGCTAGAGTCCCCGTTATTGGAGGACACAGCATATCTGCAAATATTGAATTTGAAAAAGAATTTGAATTACATAATGTAATTAATATTCTAACTAATACAAAAGGTATTGCTGTTTTAGATGATATCAATAATAACATTTACCCAATGCCTTTATATGCAAAAGATAAAGATGAAGTGTTTGTTGGGAGGATTAGAAGAGATTTTTCTATTAAGAACGGATTAAATTTATGGATTGTAGCAGATAATTTACGTAAGGGAGCAGCTACTAACGCAGTTCAAATATTAAACTATTTATTAAATAAAGAAGAATGAAATTTTACCACGATATATCATGTTTTCCAAAAATAAAAAATGCTATAGTTACTGTAGGTAACTTTGATGGTGTACATCTTGGACATAAAGCCATTTTAAAAAAAATGCAACAAATAAAAAAAGAAACTAATGGAAACATCGTTGTGATTACCTTTCATCCTCACCCTAAAGAAGTCTTAACTAATAAACCTCAAAATTATATTACCTCTAAAGGTAGAAAAACTAATTTACTTGCCAGGCAAGGTGTAGATTATTTATTAGAAATACATTTTACTAAAGAATTTGCTAAGACCTCAACAGAAGATTTTATTATAAATTACTTAATTAATACAATTAATGCCATTCATATAGTTGTTGGATACGATTGCCATTTTGGTCATAATTACAATGATACTATAAGTATATTACAAAAATTAAGTAAAACTTATAACTTTAAACTGACACAAATTCCACCAGTTTACATTAACAAAAACATTGTTAGTTCTACCATAATTCGTAAGTTTTTAGAAAAAGGAATGATAGAAAATGCTAACGAAATGTTAGGTTATAGCTATTCTGTTTTCGGACAAGTTACTTATGGAAAACAATTAGGTAGAACAATAGGATTTCCTACTGCTAACATATTTTTAGAAAATAAACTAAAAATTATTGCTGCTAATGGTGTTTACGCATGTATAGTAAGATTTTATGGAGTTAACTACTATGGTATGTGTAATATTGGCACACGTCCTACAGTAAATGGCAAAGATTTAAGTATTGAAGTCAATATTTTTGACTTTGATAAAGAAATATACGGTAAAAATATTAGTATATATTTTAAAGCAAGGATTAGAGACGAAATAAAATTCAATAATTTAGAAGAATTAAAAATACAATTAACTAAAGATAAACAAGCTGTTATTAATTTATTAAATAAAAAAAGTTGAGCAATTTATTATTAAATAGCCCAACTTCTTCTTATAATGTCAAAATGTTTTTTTATGTAATTTTAAAACGATAAGGTATTAACATCTGTTTTAATTTTTTTGATTAATCCTTGTAAAACATTTCCTGGCCCCACTTCATAAAAAGTTGTTGCTCCATCTGCTATCATATTGTTAATAGTTTGTACCCATCTAACAGGAGACGTTAATTGGCTAATTAAATTAGATTTAATTACATCTACATTTTTTACAGGTTGTGCATTAACATTTTGATATATAGGACAAATAGGAGATTTTAAATCAACTTTTTGAATTGCTTCTCCTAATTCTTTACGTGCTGGCTCCATTAATGAGGAATGAAACGCACCCCCTACTTTTAATGGAATCACTCTACCTCCAAGTTCTTTTAGTTTTTCGGAAGCTGCTGCCACTCCTGAAATAGTTCCTGAAATAACTATTTGATTTGGCGTATTATAATTTGCAGCAACAACAATATCATTATTAATTTGTTTAATCACAGAATCAACTGTATTAACATCTAATTTTAAGACAGCTGCCATTGTCGAAGGTTGAAGTTCACAGGCATTTTGCATAAGTTGTGCTCTAAGGGAAACTAATTTTAATCCATCTTCAAAACTTAAGGATCCTGCTGCAACTAATGCTGAAAATTCACCTAATGAATGACCTGCTAACATTGCAGGCTTAAATTCATCTTTTTTTACAATAGATAAAATTACAGAATGTAAAAATATTGCTGGTTGAGTTACTTTAGTTTGTTTAAGTTCTTCTTCAGTTCCTTCGAACATAATATCGGAAATCTTAAATCCTAAAATGTTATTAGCTTTATTAAATAAATCTCTTGCAATAGAAGAGGAGTCAAATAAATCTTTGGCCATTCCAGAAAACTGCGCACCTTGGCCGGGAAATACATAAGCTATCATATATGAATTTTTGTTATTTTTATATTTTAATGTAAATTTGTTCCAATTAAATGTAAAAACTCTTCTCTAGTTTCTTTTCTTAAAAAGGCTCCAACAAAATCGGAAGTAGTAGTAACAGAATTTTGTTTCTGTATACCTCTCATACTCATACATGTATGTTGTGCCTCTATAACAACAGCAACTCCCAAAGGATTTAATGCTTTGTTAATTACATCTTTAATTTGTGTGGTTAATCTTTCTTGCACTTGTAAACGTCTTGAATACGCATCTACAACTCTAGCAATCTTACTTAATCCAACAATGTGATTTCTTGGGATATAGCCAACATGTGCTTTTCCAAAAAAGGGTAACATATGGTGTTCGCACATAGAGTAAATCTCTATATCTTTAACTATTACCATTTGTTTATAATCCTCTTTAAAACGAGCTGCTAATAAAATTTGTTCAGGATCTAATAGATATCCATGAAGTAAAAACAACATTCCTTTACTTACTCGTTCCGGAGTTTTTAATAACCCTTCTCTACTTGGATCTTCTCCTAAAATTTTTATTATTTCTTTATAATGTTCCTTTAATGATTCTATTTTATCTAAATTATATAAATCTTTTAGTTTCTCATACCCTTTTGGCCCTTCCGCAATTTCAATACTATCTTCGGCAAAATAACTTAAGGAATCTATATCTGTCATATCAATTATTTGTTTATTTTTAATATTCTATCATTAAAGAAGTATAAATATGCATCTATATTTTTACTCCTATAAAATAATGGATAATTATCTTGTGAAATAATAAAGTGGTAATACGAATCTGCTGTCATACCTGAAAAAATATAATTATTTAAGATAACTTTATCGTAAAAATCTAAAGCTTTTGTGCAAGTATTAAATGATGTTACAGTAATCATTTCTAGGGTATCGTTTAACATTAGTTCTTTAGATTCTAACTTATCTAATCTATAATATCTTCTCAAATAATCTGATACTCTGATGTTAGCAGCCCTTACATTTGCTTTTTGATTATTAATAATAATTACGTAAAAATGGTTCGATGAACAATTATAAGTGTATTGAGCAATTTCTTCTTCAAACCTCTCTTTCATCAATCTCTGTTTTTCTATTTCAGCCATTGCAGAAGAATCTAATACCATTTCTTCAGGTGATAATATTGAGATTAAATCTTGAGCTGCAGTAGCTATATCAGTCCCCATATAATTATCTAAAATAGTTTGAAGTTTAATAATAGAAGCAGTATCATCTTTTTTAGCTAAATCAGTTAATGCTGAAATATATAAAAATTTAGGTACAAATTCAGGATCATCTAAGGCAATACCTTCTTCTGCATACAATTCTACTAAATCTAACATTCCATCTTGATAGGAATAATATATATCTTTATATAAATTTTTAGAGGCATCTAACTCGTTTTGTAAAGTAATAATATAAGATGGATCTATCAATATTTTTGCATAATCGCTATCGGGGAACTTAGTAAGTATGCTATTTTTGGTTTCCTCCATACATTTTGTATCATTAATTTCTCTACAATTAATATAATTCATGTAATAAGACATTAATACATATTCAGATTCTGGGAATCTTCTTATTAATTCTGTAAAACATTCGTTAGATAACTCTTGATCGTTTAACCTATCTGCAGCAATAAAACCTGCATCATATAATGATTGCTCTATTTTATTATTGGAAGCTATTATTTGTTCTTCTGTTAATGGAATATGTTGTAAATAAAACTTAGGATCCATTTCATCTGTCACATAATCAATAGTATCTATTATTGTACTATCTTGAACTATTTCATCGAGTTCGTCCCAAGAAAACGATTGTTTATCTTTTAAAAACCATAAATCCTCATATTTTCTAATACCCCATCGTTTCTTAAATTCAGTAATACCTGAACTTACCATTTGGGGATTATTAAAATACCAATTCGCACTAACATCTTGTCCTAATCTTCCCATTAAACGTTGATTTTCGTATTGTGAAACCATAGAACTGGTGTAATTTCTTTGTTGCTGCATTTCTATTTCTTTTTGAATTCGTTCTTGTTCCTTTAAATCAGCAATAATTTTATTAATTACACTCATTCTATCTTTCTCACTCATATTAGCTAAACGTTGTAAACTATCTTCTACTTGAACATTAGTTAAACATAACACTAAATCCGTTAAAACATGTGTTCTTTCGTTTATTTCAACGTAATTGGGAAAATCTACAGGCAAAAATTGAATCGTTGTATCGTAATATGGTTGCGATTCTATATATCTTTTTTTACTAAAAAGTAAATCAGCAAGAATATTTGCAGAAATGGCTTTTTGATATTCATTAGAAACACTAGTTCCTACAGAATTTTTTAAACTTTCAATTTGTTTTTCTTCGTTTCCTTGACGTTTATAAACTTCATATAATGCAAAGTAAATTTGATCTCTAAACTCAATATTTTTGTCTTCTCGAAGCATTCTGTTTAACTTCTTAACAATAACATCTCCTGACTTAACATCATCAGAGCATTGCAAAAATCTTAATTTTGCATTAAACGCCATATAAAAATTACTACCCTTAGAAGCTATTTTATAATATTTAGAAGCTTCGGCCAAATTATTATTTTGGTGAGCAATGCGACCTAATAAATAATTTGCTCTTTGTTTAATAATTTTATTATGTTTATTTTGTTTTAATACTTCTTCAATATAAGGTAGTGCCTGATCATATTTTTTTTGTGCTAAATACAACTCTGCTCTTGCAATAGGATACTCTTTTTGTACAGTTCTACTTACTTCAAATTTTTCTACTTTTTTATGCAACCCTTCTAATGCAGCTTGTGCTTTTTCAAAATCTCCAGTCTGAATATAAGTTTTAGCTAACCACAAGTTTGCAGAATTTTGAATATTTTTTTCAGGGAAAGATTTTAATATATGTTGAAAAGTTCTTCTCGCATTAGTATACTCATGCTCATAAAAATATGACTTACCTATAATAAAATATAGATCATCAATCCATTTAACTCTTTCTTTTTGCTTAATAAGCATAGAGTGCTTACGAATTACTAAGTGAGACTTTTCTATCGCGTTATCTAATTCCGGTTTAATGTTTTGGGCATCTTTAGAATCACCATAATAAATTAATTGAGGAATTTCATAAAAATTGTCGATTGCATTATCTTGCATATCCTTAACAGCAGTATTTAAAATGTTTCTAGCATTCCAATATCCATTGTAATATGAGTTTATATTATGAAATGTCCTGTTAGTAAAAGTATCTTTTTTAGTGGAGCAAGATGCAAATATTCCAAGTACGAAAAAAAGTATTATATATATAAATTTATTTCTATTCACAATATATTAAATAATTTATTAAACACTTAATCTAAAGGGCAAAGTTATCTTATTTTTTTGATTTAAAGTTAATATAATTATTTTATTTGCATTTTTTTTTAATAAATAAATATTTAATATATATATTTGCTTTAATTATCATTAATTTTAATAGTTTTTTTTATGAAAATAACTAATAATAGCAAAATATTAATAGCTATAGTAGCAACACTACTTCTATCTATAATACTTATTATTTTTACACCTATAAAAAAATATGTTTATTTATGTGATAAAAAAACTAAAAATTATATTATTAATTTGGAAGATCAAATTGATAGTTTAAATAAGCAATTATATTATAATCAAGTCTTTAATCAAAATTTACATAAATTATTTTCTGATGAAGATACTACTCATTCTAATGAAGAAATAAGCTATTACAAAAGTTCTCAAGAAGCATTCGACAACATATTTGAAGAAAATGAATTTATAGAAGATATTCAATATAATCAAAATACATCAGAAATATTACCGGACCGAAAAAATAGTTATGCAGATTCTATTTTTAGAAAAAAATTTGAGACTACTACAAATTACAAATATTATATGAATTCTAATAAAGATAATATCATTAAGAATACATATTTTTATCCTCCTATTAGTGGAATTATTACTTCTAATTATAATTTAGGACAACAACATATAGGTACAGATATTACACCTGTTGGAAGTTACACTGTAAAAGCTGCCAGTGACGGCACAGTTATTTTTTCTGATTGGACTACCGATACAGGGCACGTTATTATTATAAGCCATAGTAATAATATTATTACAGCTTATAAACATAATGCAATATTACTAAAAAAACAAGGAGATTTTGTTAATGCCGGAGAGGCTATAGCAATTTGTGGAAATTCCGGAGAACTTACAACCGGTGTTCATTTACATTTCGAATTATGGATCGACTCTCACCCAGTAGATCCTACTGAATTTATAAAGTTTTAACATAAAAAAAGAGGGTTCAAACATGACCCTCTTTTTTATTAATAAAAGTAAGGAGTAAAAAATAACCCCTTACTTTTTTAGTATCTATTATTGTACTACAATTTTTACTTTATGTACTTCTCCGTCAACTGAAACAATGTTAAACATGTAAACACCTTTTGAGTATGAGGATACATCTACTTGGTTGCTATTTAACATTTCAACTAATTGACCGATGTTATTATAAACATATACCTTTTCTACACTTACACCGTCAATGTTTACGATGTTATTTGCTGGATTAGGATAAACATTTATGTTAGAGTTGCTTTCTATTCCTGTTGATATTGTAACATATTCGCATACATTATCAGATTCGCAAGTTGTATAAATTGCTTGAACGCAATATTCAACATCATAATCTTTAAGTATATTCGGATGTGAGAAGTCATCAGTAAAGTAATTTACTGCTGGATCATCTATTGTTGCTATTTCTTCGCCTTCTAAGAAGATCTTGTAACCGAGTAATCCACGTGTACGCTTAGTTTGTTCTTTAATGGCAAGACTTGGTGCTATACTTGGTCTGGGAGTAATTGACAGTTCTCCTTCTGACACTCTGTTGGTAGCATCATTTATCGTAATATTAGCTACTTCTCCTTTTGAACCTACAATAGTTCCAACAATAACAAAGTTATAGTTTAAACCAACTCCTGAAATATTATCCCAAACTCCATCAAATTTAATTTTATCACCTTTCCCTACTACTGCCGGACCCGCATCAACTCCTGCCGGATAGCCTCCTGTTGTATTACATCTGTAACCTATCCAGAATTCCTTATTAGCTTCTATGGTTACGTTAGTTTCAACATCAATTATGTTTTCATCACCTATAATTAAATTACTAACAGGTTGATCTAAGACCATATCGGCAGCATTAGAACCTGTCCAGGCTCTTAAGGAGTAGTCACAGTATCTCTCGTATGGATAGAAAGTAATCTTGGTTAATTTCCAACCTACATAGTCTGTTAAATCGGATACGTCAAAACGATGGGCAACATCAAAATCTGCAACATCATTTGTTCCAATAGCGTTATTATCATATGGACCACTCCAACTTAAAGTTTCTTCTTGTGGAGCATATCCTTCTGGATAATCCCATGTTAATTCAATAATATTTGAAAGATATAAATTTGTTGCTGTCAAATTTCTAATTGGATTGCAAATGTCTTCAACTTCAACTTCTACACATACTTGCTCAGATGAACATTCTTCTCCATATATTGTTTCCACACAATATATATGTTCACCTGCACCTACACCTTCATCAACATAAGTTAATTCTGAAACGTTACCGATTAACACACTATCTCTATAGATATTATAAGTATAACTTAAGCCTTCTGTAAAATCACCTAAATTTAATTCAGTTCCATTTTCAATATCTCTATTACGAGTTTTTATTATAGTAATACCATCAAATCTATTATCTAAAGTACGGAAATTCGCAATATCCTTACCATTACCCGCTTCCCAAGTTAAAGTAACAATCACCATCTACTGTGGCTTGTAAGTTTTCTACAGGATTACATTCAATTAATTCTAAACAATATCTCCTAAATCGAAAATATCATTTGTACTTGTAACTTCTATAGTATCATTGTATGGGAAATAACCTTCAGCATCAATTGCTAAAGCATATGTTTGCTCTGCATAAACATTTTCTATATTAAATACACCATCTGTATCGGATGTTGTTTCATAATTATCGAAACCTTCAAGTGTAATTGTAGCATTAGCAAGACCGGATGTTGGGTTATCACTTGGATGAATAGTTCCGGTTACTGTTACTTGAGCCATTGGAGTAATACTTAAGTTTACAACGGATTCTTCATTTGCCACTACATTTGTAGTTACAGGATCCGATGTAATATATCCAAATTTTTCTGCTATTAAAGTGTGTTCACCTGTCATAACAAAATCAAATGAATATTCACCATTAGCATTTGTAGTTGTTGAAACCATATGGTCTTCATAAGAAACAGTTGCACCTTCTACAGGATCATTAGTTGTTGAATTTAATACAACTCCTGAAATTGAACCACCTTCGGTTGCAAATCTAATTTTGGCATTTGCAAATTTATTTAGAGCAATACCATCTTGAGAGCCATCAAATAGTTCAGAGTCACTTAAGAAACATCTCGCACAAACTCTACCTTGAACATCGTTTGTATGTGCAAAATTATTGTAGTTTTCCCACTCATCATCTAACTTCTCAACCATAATTGCCAAATTGCCACCTGTATAAACAAATGTTCCGGGAGCAATATCAAATGTAATTTCAGATTCACCTGCAGGGAATGTTTTTGATCCATCAAAAACTAAAACAAAATCTTCTTGTGGAAGCCAAGTTTCTAAGTTGTCTGCAGTTGTATTTGCCATCCAAATTTTAATATTTTTGTCAACCATTTCAGTGGCAAAATCAGCAAAATATGTTAATTCTACAATTGTACCACCATTTAAGTTAATTTGATCGGCATAATAAATGGTTTGAGAAAAACTATTATTGTAATAAAAACAAATAGGAGTATGTTTATCCCATATTGATCCGTCACCTAAAGTAACTGTAAATTCTCCTGTATCTTCTACAACTGTAAGTTCTAATTCGTTTGGTGTTATGTTATTAGATTGGTCTGCATCTGAGCTCCAAACTATTTGTCCTTTTAATACTAAATCAGTAGCAACTGTTGGAATAAAAGTAATGGGAATAATAGTACTTTCTTCTGCTAACAATTCCGGACAATCTGCGGCATTAGATGTAGCAACAACATTATTATCTTGATCAATAATGTTCACTATATAGCCTGAAGCAGTATTAGTACCGATATTTTTAATATCTACAGAAAAGGTAGTTTCAGTATTAACGATTGCATTTTGAGAACCTGATATTGATAATGCTTGTAGATTATAATCGACTAACTCATATATGTAAAAATCATCAATAAATAAATGCCATTGATCTTCATCGCTAGTAGCTTTAATTCCAATGTAATATTCATCGGATGTAGCAATATTAATTGTTGTCTCAAACAATTGATATTCAATAGTTACTTGTTCTTCACCCAGATGCCCAACACTTAAAATTTCAGTTGTCATAGCCTCTAATGTAGGTTCAGTACCAATAAATACTTTAAAGGATTCAGTGTAGGAAGTACTATTTTTTTTAGATAACATATTAATACCATAAGTTTTTCCGCTTTCAAGTTGATTTTTTGGAGTAATTAACCAATCATCAGCAGGATTACTAGAACTATATTGGTATCTCATAGCATAACCATCATCACCTCCTATATTTAGCTCTCTCGTCCAGGTGCTACCATCGTTATTAAAATCAATAACGGTCCATGCTGCATATTGTTCATTATCTTCGAATCCCATAGAATAAGGAGGAGTAAGAGCAGATCCTAACATTTCGGAGTTAGAAATGGCACTTCCACCTTCACCTTGAGCATTGCCGGCAGTCACTTTATAACTATAGACTCCTAAACTTGGAATTGTATTGTCTATAAAAGTTGTTGAAGTATGATTTGTTGCAACTGTTACTTCATCAGGCAATCTAACTATTGTGTAATTAATAGTAGATGGACCTAACAACCCATTGTGTAAACCTATTGCCGGAGCTATCCACGTTAATTTGCCGTTTTCGTCTTGATTTATTAAGGTTAAATTAATAACTGCAGAAGGAACATCAAAGCCAACAAAAGTACTAATTGCGTAAGGCTTACCTTCACCATCTTCGTTTTCACCAACAATAGTAAAATTAACAACTCCATTGTTTAAGCCGGTTGCTGTCCAGCTTGCAATACCACCAATTGTAGGATTAGTAAGAATGTGGCTTGGAGTTTCTGCATCATCAATATAAATATTAATAGCTGTTAATGATGTTAAAGCTTCTTCCTGAGCTGTTTCAGTAGGATTTTTCCATGATAAAACAACAGAATTTCCACCATTAGCATCTGGTGTTGCTACAACGTTTGTAACAGCACCGGGAGAGCCTTCAGGAGCAAGCGATAAATATAAATAAACTAGAGCATTATACATCATTTTATATCCGTCATTATTAAGGCAATCTAATGTTGAACCAAGGCCAAAAGCTCCTATAGGACCTGCATTAAATGCAACAATTTGGTCATTAAGGGCACAAAGAGGTGTTCCATCTTCATAACTTGCAACTAAGGTTGCACCATCTCGAACAGTTACATTTTGATAAAAATAGGTTGTCGAAAAAGTACTAACACCACTCATAATCGGATGATCCGGTAAAGTAACTTCACCCATATCGCCACCCGTTCCACTAACATCAGCTGTTGATTTTGTAAAAGGCGATTTATTTTCATCAATATAACTTCCACTTCCTAATCCCCAATCATCATATCCTTGGACAAATTCACATTCTAATAAACGCCCTCCTGCATCAATATACGCACCTAATTTGTCACTCCATTCGGCTGGAGATGTGATACCTGTTTCATATTCCCAACGACTAACATTAAAAGTCCACACAACATCGTATTCTAACATTTCTTCTACTGTTAAACTGCCAAGCAGTTTGGTTGTTGTATAAGTAACACCATCACTAAATGTTTGCATAGTCGATAGAACAAGATTGTCAAAATCATCAGCATTTGGGCTTGCGACTAAAACAGTAAAGACGCTACGCGGTTGTAAAGCACCTCCTCTATTGACCTCAATTCCCTTAAAACTTTTTGGCCTGCTGTGTGCACTTTTAATCAAAACAGGCGCTTCTTTGTTCACTTTTTCTAGGTTTTCTTTATCAAAACTTTGTGCTATTAATGATGATGTACCAACCATCAGAATAGCAAAAGTGAACATGAAAAATCTTTTTAAATAAAATTGTTTCATAAGATAATTTATGTAATTAATATTTTTTATAACAAAGAATAATAATATCTATTAGCAAACTTAATACGCACAAATTAAAACATAAAAATGGAATTTTAAAAAATTAATATAAACATTCTTAATAAAAAAAAGAGGGTTCAAACATGACCCTCTTTTTATATTTAATAAAGTAAAAAGTAATATTTACTCCTTACCTTTTTAGTATCTATTATTGTACTACAACTTTTACTTTGTGTACTTCTCCGTCAACTGAAACAATGTTAAACATGTAAACACCTTTTACATATGAGGATACGTTTACTTGGTTGCTGCTTAGCATTTCTACCAATTGACCTATATTATTATAAACATATACTTTTTCTACACTTACACCGTCAATGTTTACGATGCTATTTGCAGGATTAGGATAAACACTTAAGTTAGAGTTACCTTCTATTCCTGTTATTGTAACAGATTCGCATACATTTTCGGATTCACAAGTTGAATAAATTGCTTGAACGCAATATTCAACATCATAATCTTTAAATATATTCGGATGTAAATCAGTAAAGTAATTTACTGCTGGATCATCTATTGTTGCTATTTCTTCGCCTTCTAAGAAGATCTTGTAACCGAGTAATCCACGTGTACGCTTAGTTTGTTCTTTAATGGCAAGACTTGGTGCTATACTTGGTCTGTTAGTAATTGCTAATTCACCTTCAAATACTCTGTTTGGAGCATCGTTTATGGTAATGTTAGCAACTTCACCTTTAGAACTTACAATAGTTCCAACAATAGCAAAATTATAGCTTAATCCCATGCCTGAGATATTATCCCAAACACCATCAAATTTAATCATATCACCTTTTCCTGTTACTGCCGGACCTGCATCAACTCCTGCTGGGAAACCTGCTGTTGCATTACATCTGTAACCAATCCAGAATTCTTGATTAGCTTCTATTGTTACATCTGTTTCAACAGCAACTGTGTTTTCACCACCGATAACTACATCACTAACTGGTTGATCTAAGACCATATTAGCAGCATTAGTACCTGTCCATGCTCTTAAGGAGTAATCACAGAATTGTTCGTATGGATAGAAAGTAATCTTGGTTAATTTCCAACCTACATAATCTGTTAAATCAGATACTTCAAAACGATGAGCAACATCAAAGTCTGCTGCACCATTTGTTCCAATAGCGTTATTGTCGAATGCACCACTCCAGCTTAAAGTTTCTTCTTGTGGAGCTGCATATCCTTCAGGATAATCCCAAGTTAATATTACTACGTTATCATCAACTTCACCTTCTAAGTTTCTAACAGGATTACACAAATCACCTCCTACTGTAGCTTCTGTACAAACTTGATCGGATACGTTATTTTCGCTACAAACTACTTCTACACAGTATTCGTATGTACCTTCATTTAAATCTTCATCTACATATTCAAATGATGTTGTTGTAGCAATCAATGCGCCATCACGATAAATGTTAAATGTAACATCTGTTGGAGGATCAATATTACCACCTTCAGTTGAAATTACAACTTCGTCTATGTTCACTCTAAACGCATCTGTACAGTTGAAATGACGGAAGGCAACATATTTAGTTCCGGCAGGTAATTCAACTGTTCTTTCATACCATGTACCTAGATCGTTAGTACCACGGTCACCCTTTGGACCAACGTGTTTTGCTGTTAAGGTTTCTTCGAATAATGGGGTTGTATTAAAGTCGTTAACTCCATTACCTGTGGTAGAATAGAAGATACCGTAATGATCGTAAGGATATGCTCCATCTTGGGCACATACCCAATAGGTTAATGTACCACCTTCAGGTAAGCTTAATTCTGGAGTAATCAAATAATTATCCGGTGTTAATGCACCAACATAATTAATATAAGATTCTGAAGTTACACAATTTGCACCAGTTCCATGACTTACCGGAGAAATCATCCACATATTACCATCGCCATCAGCGTCTATTTGTGTCCAATCCGATGAAATAGCTCCACCTTCAAAATCTTCGCTTAAGATTACTGATCTACCTTTACCTAATCTGCTAAATGAATCTCTTACATCTGTAATAGAAACAACTACCGGCTCTCTTACGATGTCTCTACCATTAAATGATAAGACTTCATTTGATGAGGCAATAGTAACATCATCGATAAACCAGGAATACCACATACCACCTATAGCATAAGCGTGCCATGCAACCTTAACATCTTGACCGCCATAAGTGCTTAAATCAACATTTATTGCAGCATCATAATGATTTGGTCCTGCAGGTTCTGTTGAGCCATCCCATACTTCGGTCCATGTAGTTCCACCGTCGGTAGATACTTTTACATAATAATGATCACCGTTAGTAGATCCTAATGTTAAATAAGTCCAGAATGTTAATGTAGCACCTGTTGGCATTGTAAATTCAGGACTAATTAACCATTCATCTTGATCACCAAAAGACCAGTGACAATTCATTTGTTTTTCGCCTTCATGAGGGATAACAGGACCTGAACTAAATTCAATAGTTCCTACATGTTCCCAAGTAATAGCATCTAAAGAATTGATAGTCCAACCTTCCGGTAATGATTCGCCTTCGAAACCTTCTGTAATTTCTTCACTAGGTTCATCACCACCATTACCTGCTTGCCAAGTTAAAGTAACAACATTACCGTCTACTGTAGCTTGTAAGTTTTCTATTTGATTACAATCACCATTAACTATACTAATATTTTGACAAACTTGCATAGATTCTTGGCCATCACTTGTTACAGCAACTACACAATATGTATGAGCGCCTCCAGGTACATTTTCATCTAAATAAGTTAATTCATCAGTTACACCTATTTCAGTTCCATCACGATAAATGATAAAGGATGCAATGTTATCAACGTTTGGATGTGTCCAAGTTAATTGTACATTATTATCATTTATTATTTCTAAGTCTAAGTTAGAAATAGGTTGAATTAAAGTAGCAGCACATTCACAAATAAATGTAAATAAAACACCTGAACTTGGCCCAGTAACTTGATATATTATATTATCAGGATCATCTTCGTAATAAACTTTAATACCGTTTTCGGTATCCCATGAACCTGAATTATATTTTAAAGTTACTTCCGTACCTGTAGTAATATTTAAAATTTTCTCAAATACACTACTTCCACTTGGAACAGTAATATTTACAGTTGGGGTACCATCATCAAACATGATATCTAAATTACCGCCACCATTCCATCCATCTCCATAAGAGTCTGTTAAATAGAATACAACATTGCAAGAATTACTCAATGTGAAAGTACTTTCTGCAGTAATTAAACCATTATCTCCAGATGCTGTAGTCTCAAATTCTAAAATATCAGTTTCTTCTACATTTCCAACATTAATTACAAATGTAGCACATCCTGTACCTTCCGGATCTATTTGACCTAATGATACTGTATTTGGCGAAATAGTAATATTAGAGTTTGTTGAAGTTAAGTTTACTGTAACATCAGAAACCTTAAAACCACCTGTATTTGCATAACATACATTTAGATTAATTGTAGAGTTAGGTTCAAATCCACCTTCCCACTCAAATCTATCAAAGCTTAATATAGGTTTAAATGCTTTCACTCTCAAAGTAGTTTCCCAAGTTTCTTTTGCATTGGAAATACTTACATTAAATGTAAATAATTGTCCATCTTCAATATCATTTGCAACTGTGAAGTTAAAACCACTTACAGTAAATGTTTGATCCGGGGATAATGCATTACATGTAGCTGTAGCATTATTAATAGTAATTTGATCACTATCACAAGATATAGTAACTGTAGACTCTGAATTTGTTGGATCAACACCTACGTTTTTAATAATTAAGCTTAAATCAGTAGTTTCACCATAGCTTAATATTCCGTCACCACCTAAAGTGTAACTATCTAATGTTAAATATGGGCCTTCGGCAGCTTGTGCAATTAATTCCGTAATATAAGGAATACGTTGTGGACATGTAACTACTAAATCTACAGTTCCTGAAGAAGTAATCGGTGTAATTTCTACATCTACAGTACCTGATTCTCCTACTAAAGCAGTACCGAAAATTTCTCCATCTTTAGATATTGCAACTAAAGAATTAGGATCAGCTGAAACTGTATATGTATCAAAGCCAATATATATTATTTGTGAATGAGATACATTATTTTCTTCTGGTTCAGTTAAATAAGGCATTATAGAACCGTCTCCCAATATATTATATGCTTGCCAATAATAAGTTGGATTAGAGTGTGTTGGATAAGATCCTTCATGGGAATAACTAACAGCTAACAATCCTGCAAAGTTAGTTGAACTTACTGTATTAAAAGCATCTTCCATAAACATTGCATCAAAAGAACCCATAGATGAACCGTCATATGTAGGAACTTGCCCATATGGAGTATTATGAGCACCTACAGCCCAGTAATAATCTTCGTTCCAATATGTTGATGGAGAAGCACCAATATATGCATATGCACCTTTTTTATTAGCTCTAATCATAGCTTCACCAAAACAAACAGGATTATAAGCATAGTCTGCAGCTATACAGCAGTTACCGATAGCTAAGAAATATTTTCCTTCGTTTGTAAGATTATTAACATCAGAAACAGAAAAACTTGGATCTGCCCAAGAAGTATTACTACCATGTGCTGTATAGTGAGCATGAGCAACACCTGAACTTAAGTAGCTGTAACAACCTGTATAAGGTTGAGATAAGTAACTGTGAACATTTTCATAACCGTGCTCAGTATTATAATAATATTGCATTGCATATTCAATAGTTGGTTTACCTACTTTTGGAGTCCAACTATAATCATGACCTGCAATTAATAAAACATTATTTAAGTATGAAGGATCTTCCATAGTATATTGCTCATACACTAATGTTTTTTCTATTAAACTTGCCATTTGTGTTGTAGTTTCACAACATAATCTACTTGCATACATTTCCGGATAAATATCACCATCGATAGATCCAAAATATAAATCAGTAACTTCATGAGTATTACTTCCATTTGTTGCAGGAATTTGAGCTATATCACCGAATAAAACAACAAAAACAGGAACTTCACCAGTATTTAAACCTTCGTTATATGTATTTTTAACAAATTGTTGAATTTGATTATATGATGTTCCTATTTCATCAGTATAATTTACATTTAAATAAAATCCTTTTTTAGTTTTCCATTCTAACCATGGTTGCATAACTTCTTCAAACATTCTATCTGCTATTACTAACATGTGAACGGGATTTTGATAAATGTCGGGATGATCATCATAAACGTTTCTGTTAAATAACTTACTATAGAAAGCATTGAAATATGGACTATAAGTTACTTTGAATAAATTTTGAGTTGCAGCTTTATCTCCACCTTCAAATTTAACTTCTATTTCTATATTATTTCTTACTTTAATAACATTTGTAGAAGCATCATAAACTATTGGTCTGATATTGATAAAACCAAAATGTACACCTCTTAAATTACCAGCAACTTCAACTTCTACCATATCTTTCCCTACAAAACCTTTTGTGTTGTAAGCATCTTCATTGTAGATAAATTTTACTTCGTCTAAATTTGCACTTTTAGATACAGAAGGTTGACGTGGCATAATTTTATGCATGCCGTATTCACTTAGATTATAAACTTCTTCCGTATAGCTTTTAACTGTCACAAAAGGAGTAGCACCTACTGGGATAGCTATCATTTGACGATCTACAAGTAATTGTGGATCACCATCGTTACCCGATGGATAAGTACCATCAATATCAATAGCTGTAAAAATACCTTTTTCAGTATTAACATCATAACCTACTATATCTGAGTAGGTGAATTTTGCAGTAAAGCCTGTAAAAGAATCGTTAGAACAAACTTTTTCAGCTTTACTTGGTTCTAAAGCAATTTTCGAATCTTGTGCATTCAAAGCAAAACTAAAAATTGCTAACAAAGAAATAAATAAAACTTTTTTCATTTTGTAAAAATTATTTAATTAATATTTAATTATTTATTGAATCTATTTCAGATAGTATTCAAAATATAAAATTCAAATGACAAAGATATAATTTTTTTTTAATTTTAATTTGAAATTTATTATTTTAACATTTTTATGGAGTGATTTGTATAACGTTCCCACTTTTCTAAAACTTCTCTCATGTCGGAAGGTAAATCAACCTCAAATTTTATATACTTATCTGTTCTTGGATGAACAAAACCTAAAGAAACTGCATGTAGTGCCTGCCTGTTTAATATGGTAAAACAATTTTGCACGAATTGTTTGTACTTAGAAAAGGTTGTTCCATGTAATATTTCATCTCCACCATAAGTTTGATCTCCAAACAACGGATGCCCTAAATATTTTAAGTGTGCTCTTATTTGATGTGTTCTCCCCGTTTCTAACCTACATTCTATTAACGTAACATACCCAAATCTTTTTAATACTTTATAATGCGTAATAGCATTTTTTCCCTTATCAGGATCCGTATATACAGTAACTACTCTTCTATCTTTGGGATGTCTACCTAAATTAGCATTAATAGTACCTTCATTTTCATCAAAATCGCCCCAAACTAACGCATTGTATTTCCGTTCTACAGTATGTTCATAAAATTGTTTAGCTAATTTAACCTGTGTAAATTCATTTTTAGCAACTATTAATAATCCACTGGTGTTTTTGTCTAAACGATGTACTAACTCCGGTTTAATACCTATTTCTTTAGTTTTTAAATAAAATACCAATGCATTTAATAAAGTACCTGTATAATTAGAGTAAGCTGGATGTACTACTATCCCTGCAGGCTTATTAATAATTAACAGATCACTATCTTCATAAATAACTTCCAAAGGGATATCTTCAGGTAAGACTTCAGTATCTCTGGGGGGATTTGGCAAAACTATAGAAATAACATCTAAAGGTTTTACTTTATAATTAGATTTAACTGGTTTTCCATTAACTAAAATACAATCGCTTTTAGCTGCCTCCTGGATTTTATTCCTGGATACATTTTCAATTCTATTAAATAAAAACTTATCTATACGTAATGGAGATTGACCTTTATCTACTTTAATATTATAATGTTCATATAAATCTGAACTATTGTCTTCTGTACCTTCAACATCAAAAAAAATATCTTTTGTAGAATCTGAAAATTTGATTACTAAATTATCATCGTTTTTATTCACACTCATTGGATAGAAGCTTAATTAAACTATAATAGTTAAGAACAAAGTAAAGTAAATAACTATAGTTTTATAGTATTAATAAATAATAAATTTTACCGTAGAAACTAACTTTGCCTTAGAGTAAATTGCAATTAGATAGATACCTTTATTCAACCCATCTAAATTAATTTGATGTTTAGATTGGTTATGTGTTAACAATCCCTTTTTACATTCTGATCCTAAATTATTGTATATAATGTAATTAAAATCATCAGATAAAATAGGAGATGTTAAAACTAATGAATTAGCGTTTACAACAGGATTAGGATATACAGAAAAATTATTATTTAATGTATAATTATCAATACCATGAGGTTCCGGAATTTTTTTCCCTAATAAAGGCCTTATCATTAAAGCACCGCTTATAGTACTATTTAACCATTCACCTGTAGTATTATAATATGTATTATCAGCATTATTTCTGGAAATATCCAATCCAAATGCTAAATTTACATCTTGATTAATTTCTAATCCTACGTAAAAAACTAAATAAGGAAAATTATTTTCCCCAACAAATAAAGGTTCATCTAAAATAAAGGTAAGATAATCTGCTGTATACAAAGAATCGTTATATACTTTTATAGATTGTTCTAAAACTTTATTCCCTGGTTTTGAACCGGCATCATTCCAAACACATAGATTGTAACGCATATAATCTTCATTATTCAATATTTTATTGAAATATAAATTTACAGCTCTTAAAGTGTCTGATTTATTTAACTTAAATCTTACGGCTAGGGATGATTTTCCTGTAGATAATAAAGAATATGAATATTCAGGAGAACCGTCATCATAAGCATAGTAGTTGTAAAACTTTTGCTCATACTTTATAGTGTCATTTTGACGAAATCCCAAATCAGATGAAATATAATGTTTAATTAAAAATTCGGCGGAATCTACATTACTATTAGTGGGGAAAGCAAATGGAAATATTGCCGGATTAGTAACAGGATTATCGTAATAACCATTAATAAAATAAGGTTCTATTACTGATGCACCTCCTTGAAATTCTTTTAATAAATTATCTTTGGAATCGTAAACTTCGTAATTATAACCGACATTATTTGGTTTATTGTCTAAATTAGATATTAAAACTTTATCCATATCCAGCATTTCATCAAATGGTGCTTCACAATATTGATTGTAGGGCATTGATGAATAATTAACTAAAAATGGGTTTGCACTATTTACGAAACAAATATCTTTATAAAAACTTTCTACTCTCCTATTCCTATCTAAATAAACATAATCTACATTCCACTGGCTCCCATTAACTTGCCATCCCGGATATTGATTGTTAGTTAATGTAAAATAATTAAAGAACCTAAACATAAACCCATCATGGAAAAACTTTTCTTCATCAGTAATTGGTATTACTACTTCTACAAAATATTGTCCTTTATTTTGAGTTGTATCTATTTCATAAAAGGAAAAATTTGCTGAACTCCAGATGTGATACCAAGTACTATCTACGGGAGAATAAAACTCTAAACATAAAGAATCTTGCGGAAGAGGAATATTAGCAAAAGTACTCCAATTTGCAGGTTGAATAAAAAAACTCAGATAGACAGAATCTTGAGCTCTTAATTTTAGCATATTATACCCATCAAATACGGAGTCTAACCTAATAGGTTGAGATGTCATATAATCTGCTACTCTTGGGGCAAATGAACTGAGATGATCGTATAAATTGCCTTTTTCGTCTAATCCATCAAAAGTTGCAACACCAAAACTAATTGGATTATAACAATATTCATTATTTATATAAACGTAATTATCTTGCCAATTCTTGCTATTTGGAAAAATATCATTATTAGTAAAATCATCTAAAAATGGAAGCATTAACGAACTATCGTTTATTAAGTGTTTTTTTTGAGGTTGATTACAATTAATATATTGCTTTATCTTAGGATTATTGTCTAATGGGTAAACACACTCTTGACTAATTACTTTATTTGAAAATAAAATGATTAGAAAAAATAATATATATCTAAAACTATTTTTATGCATAAAATAAATTATTATTCATCAAAATTAATTGATTTTTCATTATTATCATTATCCAACGAATTACTCTGTAAATTATTTTCATTTTCAATGTTTATTAGCATAGTATCTATTTCTTGTGAAATATATTTTGCTGAATTTAATTTTGCATTAACCAAACTATCAAAGTTTAAACTGGAAGCTTTACAATAATAAACATCAACAAATGTTCCTAATTCTAATTTTTTATTTTGAGACCATTCCGGATATATCTTATAAGCCCTAACACTATCATTAGAATTAGAATCTAAATAATATTCTTCGCCTATATTTAATCCGGAAGTTACTAAAATATTTCTAACCTCTGATGGTTTTTTTCCGTAAACAAAAGGCAAAACAGAAAATGTTTCTTGTGAATCGCCACCTACCACAAGATCTATAGAAGATCCTATAGGAATTTCAGTATCTTTGTTTATTATTAATCCTTGATATTTTTGTTTTAAAACTGCATTAACATCAAAGGAATGTTCATATTCTATATTTCCCAGTTTTAATCCTGTAGTATGAATTACTGTTAATGCCTGGCGTAAAGATAAATTTACTAAATCCGGCATTTTAACATCTGATGGGTTGAATGAGGATATTGTAAAATAAATCTTCCTACCCTTTTTAACTTTAGACCCGGCTTCCGGATTTTGATCTAATATTAACCCTCCATCATATAAAGAATTATATACGGAATCTATTATTTCATATCTAAAATCTTCAGCAAATGGATTATTTTCTAATTCTTCAATATAAATATTTTCAAATAAAGGAACTACTATTTCTTTACCATGTTTAGTATAAATTTTCAGAGCCGTTTTTATACCAAATATTAATATAAATAGAATTATTATTGCCCATAAAAATTGCAACCAAAATTTTTTATTTGTTATTAATTTTTCTGAAGCCATTAATTTTTATTTAATTAAGTTGATTGAGTGCAAAGGTAATATAAAATAGTTAATTATTATTTAGATTTTTTATTTTATTTTAAAAGTTAAAAATTAAATAAAATAGTACACGTAAGTTATAAAAATATAGATATTTGAACTTCTGTTTATTAATATTTTTTTGTATATTTGCAAAACATTTTTTTACATTATAGTAAAGGACTTCATATAATGTAAAATAATATATATTTTCTTAATTATTAAAATAATAAAGAAGTCCGCAATAATCGTATTAAAGTATGGATTTTGAGTTAACTAAGACAGAAAAACTATTTCGTCAGATGGTTAGAGATTTCACAGAAAGAGAAGTCCAACCATTAGCAGCTGAAATAGATGAAGAAGAACGTTTCCCCCAAGAAACTGTTGAAAAAATGGCAAAAATAGGATTGATGGGAATTCCTGTTCCTAAAGAATACGGTGGCGCTGGAGGTACTAACATATTATATTCTATGGCTGTAGAAGAAATATCTAGAGCATGTGCTACAACCGGTGTTGTTTTATCTGCTCACACTTCTTTATGCATTGCACCTATTTTAGAATTTGGAACAGAAGAACAAAAGAAAAAATATATTCCTAAACTTGCTTCAGGTGAATGGCTAGGTGCTTTTGGATTAACTGAACCTAATGCTGGTACCGATGCTTCTGCACAACAAACTATGGCAGTAGAAGATGGTGAAAATTACATATTGAATGGTAATAAAATTTTTATTACTAATGCAGAATACGCTCATGTTTATGTAATTTTCGCAATGACTGATAAATCCCAAGGTACTAGAGGAATTTCCGCATTTATTGTAGAAAAATCATTTCCCGGCTTTTCAATCGGTAAAAAAGAGAAAAAATTAGGTATTAGAGGTTCTGCAACTTGCGAATTAATATTTGAAAATTGTGTTGTACCAAAAGAAAACCTTTTAGGCAAACTTGGTGGTGGTTTTAAAATTGCAATGAAGACCTTAGATGGTGGTAGAATTGGAATTGCATCACAAGCATTAGGAATTGCACAAGGTGCTATGGATGAAACTACTAAATACGTTATGGAAAGAAAACAATTTGGTCGTCCTATTGGTAAATTCCAAAACACTCAATTCCAACTTGCAGATTTAGAAACAAAAATACAAGCTTCTAGGTTATTAGTAAGACAAGCTGCTTATAAAAAAGACAAAAACCTTCCTTATTCTGTTGATTCAGCAATGTGTAAATTATTTGCAGCAGAAACAGCAATGGAAATGACTACTAAAGCTGTTCAATTCCATGGTGGTTATGGATACACACGAGAATATCCTGTTGAAAGAATGATGAGAGATGCTAAGATTACAGAAATTTACGAAGGAACTTCAGAAGTTCAAAGAATGGTTATTGCATCACAATTATTAAAAAAGAAATAAAAAAATAAAGAAATGAATATATTAGTTTGTATAAAACAAGTACCCGATACAACCGAAATAAAACTAGATCCTGTAAAAGGAACTCTTATTAGAGATGGCGTTCCAAGTATTATGAATCCGGATGATAAAGGCGGGTTAGAAATAGCTTTAAAATTAAAAGATAAACATAATGCCCATGTTACAGTTATAACTATGGGACCACCACAAGCAGATGATATTTTACGTGAAGCATTTGCAATGGGAGCAGATAGAGCAATACATTTAAGTGATCGTAGATTTGCCGGTGCAGATACTCTTGCTACTTCTCATGCTTTAGCTAGTGCAATTGAAGAATTAGATTATGATATAGTTATTTGTGGTCGTCAGGCTATAGATGGTGATACTGCACAAGTAGGTCCTGAAATCGCTGAACATTTAGGAATACCTCAAGTTTCATATGTTCAAACTGCTGAATTAGATGATAGCAAAAATCTAATTATTAACAAATCTACAGAAGAAGGTTATCAAATATTACAAGTGGAAATGCCTTGTTTATTAACAGTATTGTCTTCACCAGCCGATGTAAGATATATGTCTGTTAGAGGAATTGTAGAAGCATACGAAAAAGAAGTAGAAGTTTGGAATGCTGATAATCTTAAGGTAGATGAATCTAAATTAGGTTTAAAAGGTTCTCCTACAAGAGTTGTAAAATCCTTCACAAAAGGTGTAAAAGCTGCCGGACAGATACACGAGGTTGACCCATCCGAAGCAGTTGATATTATTATTAATAAATTAAAAGAAAAATATATAATTTAATTATGGAATTTGATAAATCATTATATAAAAATGTATATGTATTTGCAGAACAAAGAGAAGGAAAAATTCAAAATGTAGTTTTTGAATTACTTGGTAAAGCTCGTGATCTTGCAAATTTGTTAAACGAAAAAGTTTATGCAATTCTTCTAGGAAACAATATAAAAGATAAGGCTAATGAACTTATTGCTTATGGGGCAGATGGTGTTATATGTGTTGATGAGCCTGAATTAGAAGATTATATTACTGAACCATATACTCAAGCTATTACTCACATAATAGAAGTAAAAAAACCAAGTATAATTTTGTTAGGTGCAACTACTATTGGTAGAGACTTAGGTCCTAGGGTTTCTGCTAGAGTTGGAACAGGTTTAACTGCAGATTGTACAGGATTAGATATTTCTGATGATAGACATCTAATGATGACTCGTCCTGCATTTGGTGGTAACTTAATGGCTACTATTTTATGTTCTGAACATAGACCTCAAATGTCTACTGTTCGCCCTGGAGTTATGCAAGCAAAACCAAAAGATGAAAATAGAAAAGGTAAAGTTGAAGTTATAGATGTTGAGTTTGATAAATCTAAATTTAAAGTTAAAATCTTAAAAACTGTAAAAGAAGAGAAAAACTTAATAGATATTACAGAAGCTAACATTTTAGTATCAGGAGGTAGAGGTGTTGGTAATAAGGAAGGTTTTGATAAACTAAAAGACTTAGCAAATAGTATTGAAGCAGAAGTTTCATCATCACGTTCTATGGTAGATGCAGGTGTAATGCCACACGAACGTCAAGTAGGTCAAACAGGTAAAACAGTACGTCCTGACGTTTATTTTGCAATAGGTATTTCAGGAGCTATCCAACACTTAGCAGGTATGGAAGAATCCGAATATATTATTGCTATTAATAAAGATAAATATGCTCCAATATTTACAGTTGCAGACTTAGGTTTAGTAGGTGATTATAGTAAAATTGTTCCATTATTAACAGAAAGATTGGAAAAAGAAAGAAAAAGTAAGAAAAAATAAAAGCATAATGAGTCAAGAGTATAAATATATCTTAGTTGAAAATATAGACAACATCTGTATAATTACAATTAACAATCCAAAAACTTTAAATGCACTAAATACAGAAACGTTAAAGGAATTAAATTGTATAGTAGATGAAATAGCAAAAGATAATAATATTAGAGTTGTTATTATTACCGGTACAGAAAAATCTTTTGTTGCCGGAGCCGATATTTCAGAAATGTGCAATAAAAATGCAAGTGAAGGTAAGGTATTCGGTGAATTAGGTGCTAAAGTATTTCGCAAAATAGAATTACTACCACAGCCTGTAATTGCAGCAGTAAACGGCTATGCATTAGGTGGCGGTTGCGAATTGGCTTTAAGCTGTGATATAAGAATAGCATCAGAAAAAGCAAGATTTGGACAACCTGAAGTAGGTTTAGGTATTACACCAGGTTTTTCTGGGACACAACGTTTACCAAGAGTTGTTGGTATTGGTAAAGCTAAAGAACTTATTTATACCGGCTCTGCCATTAAAGCAGATGAAGCTTTAAGAATAGGTTTAGTAAATGATGTTGTAGAACCTGATCAACTTTTAGATACTACCCTACAGTTAGCTAAAAAAATAGCTTCTAATGCTCCATTAGCTGTAAGCTATGCAAAAGAAGCTATCAATACAGGTATCGAAACAGATATAGAAACTGGTATTTCTATTGAAAACAATTTATTTGCAATGTGTTTTTCAACAGATGACCAAAAAAATGGAATGAAAGCTTTCTTAAACAAAGAAAAAGCTGAATTTCAAGGTAAATAATAATTTGTTTAATTTTAAAAAATAAAAATATGAAAATTTGTGTTGTAGGTACCGGTACAATGGGTGGCGGTATATTACAAAGCCTAATCCAAGCAGGACATGGTGTTTTATTGAAAGGTCGTTCCGACGCATCATTAGATAGATGTATAAATGGAGTTACAAAACGACTTGCTCGCCTTGTAGAAAAAGGCAAAATGGAAGAGTCAACTAAAGAAGAAATGCTTAATAGAATTACTCGTACTCTAAACTATGAAGATTGTAAAGATTACGATTTAATTATAGAAGCAATTGCTGAAGATATGCAAATTAAAAAAGAAGTTTTAAAAACCTTAGACGAAATTTGCAAACCTGAAACTATTTTAGCAACTAACACTTCATCTTTATCTATCACTGACTTAGCAGCAGTAACTAAACGTCCGGAAAAAGTAATAGGTATGCACTTCTTTAATCCTGTTCCTTTAATGAAACTTGTTGAGATAATTAAAGGACAATTAACAGACGATAACGTATATAATATAGTTTCGGACTTAGCAACTGAAATAGGCAAAACCCCTGTTGCAGTTAACGAGGCTCCAGGATTTGTTGTAAACCGCTTGTTAATACCTATGATTAATGAAGGTATTGGTGTTTTAGCAGATGGCGTTGCAACTAAAGAAGAAATAGACGAAGCAATGAAACTTGGCGCTAACCACCCTATTGGGCCTTTAGCATTAGCTGATTTGATTGGCTTAGATGTTTGTTTAGCAATTATGGAAGTTTTACATAGTGAATTTGGAGATGATAAATATCGTCCTCATCCATTACTACGTAAAATGGTTAGAGCAAACTTGCTTGGTAGAAAAACAAAAGTTGGTTTTTACGATTATAATAAGTAAAAATCATTTTAATAAATTAATACTAAACAATTAAAAACGGGAATAATAAATTTATTATTCCCGTTTTTCTTATAAATTTGCATTCTAATAATAAAATTTATTACTTTAACTTTTTAATAAAGTAACCTAAATTAATAATCCAATAGTCAATAAAAAAACTTATACTTTGCTGAACTATTAGGCAATAATTAAACAAAAAAAGTATGGGCAAAAAACAAAATATTTTTTTAGCAACAATAGCATTTTTAGCAGGCTTTTGTTTTTTAATATTAGAAGTTTGCTGGTTTAGAATAATGTCTTTAACCGGTGGAACTACAATTACTGCATCTACATTAGTTGTATCATCATTTATGTTAGGATTAGGTTTAGGAGCTATGGCATGCTCTCGAATATCTAAGATGACAACAAAACCATTAAAGACATTAGGAATCATACTTTTATTATTATCAATTTATAGTTTATTTAGTCAAAGCTTGTTTTTTGCATTCTCATCACTTTCAAAACATAGTAATGTTTTGAACTTTTTCACTTCATTTATACTACTATTTATTCCATCTTTCTGCATGGGAGCATTAATTCCCTCATTAACAAAAGCTGCAGTTAAAGATAAAAATAGTGTAAACAAAGGTATTGGATTAATCTATTCTTTAGAAACAGCTGGGAGTACTATAGGGAGCTTAATTAGTAGCTTCATTTTAATTAGATTTTTAGGACAAAGTTTAACAATAATTCTTGCATCAATAATACTTTTTATATTGAGCTTAATCTTGATATTTATAAGACAAGAACCACAATCCGTCAATGAATCTATCGAAAAAAAGCTAAATAATAATGATAATAAAGCAAATGACAAAAATTGTACTATTAATAGAAGAATTGCTATAATTTCTGTTTTCTTAACAGGGTTAGTTATTTCTGCATTTCAAATAATATGGCTCAGATTTTTTAAAACTTATATGGTAAATACCAGCTACACTTTTTCACTAATAGCAGCAATGGTAATCGTTGGATTATTTATAGGAAGTAGAATTTTTACAACTAAATATTCAACAAAACAACCTAAGGCAAGCACAATATTAGTATTATTCTTTTGGATGTTTATATCCTTAGTAATTGGACTTATTTTACTGATGAATATTCACAAATGGCTTTTATTACCCTTAGGAAAATTAAATGCAATACACGGAGTTAGAATTTATTTAATTCCATTTATAGTATCACTATTAGTAATAATTCCCCCTACTATATTTTCCGGATTAATCTTCCCTATAGCTTCATCTGTGTATAATCATAAAGACAGTAATAACAACTACACAAATATTAATAAAGATATGGGAATTATTATGTTCTCTAATTCATTAGGCAGCTCTATAGGTGCTATAATTGCCGCATTTTTATTAATGCCAACGTTGGGTAGTGGCAAGGCAATAATATTTTTGATGTTACTGATACTGATAGTTATTTTAATAATTAGCTTTAGATATAAATTATCAAAATGGATAAAACCTGTTATTGGAACTTCAGCAATAATAGTTTTAATAGCATTAATTACTAACCCCAAATTATATATTTTACCTCCATCTTTTTTAATTTCTAATAAAAAAATAGTCTATTATAAAGAATATACAGAAGGTGTTTTAGTGGTTGGAGAAAGCTATGAAGGGCACAATCAAGTATTATCATCTTACATTAATAATAGTGAAGTTATTGGCTCTAATTACGATGCAGTAAAGGTAGTTAAGATGATTGGGCATCTACCTTTTATGTTAGGATTAGAGTGTGAAAATGCATTAATTGTTGGTTTTGGTATGGGAGTAACTACATCCGCTGTTGCATACCATCCGGAAGTTAAAAAGATAGATTGTGTAGAACTAGTTCCCGGATTAAAAGAAACTTCTCATTACTATAGTGGTTTAAACAATAGTATAGAAAAAGATCCCAGACTAAATATTATGAAAGGTGACGGTCGCCACTTTTTATCTAAAACTACTAAGAAATACGATTTAATTTCAAGTGATCCTACACATCCTTTATTAGGTTCCGGAAATTTATATACTAAAGAGTATTTTGAATTATGCAAAAGTAAGTTAAATAACAATGGAATGGTATCTCAATATCTACCATTGCATAAACTTAGAAAAGAAGATCTTCTGGGCATTATTAAAACATTTAATGACGTTTTCCCTAACTCAACTGTGTGGATGGGTAATTACCACGCTATTTTAGTTGGTAAAAACTCTGACACAAAAATAGACTTTAATAATTTTGCACAAAACTGCATTCAAATTAAAGACAACTATTTATACACAGAACCATACCATATGGCAGCAAATTTAATACAAAATTCAAATAGTATAGATGTCATCTGTAAAAATGCTAAAATAAATACTGATGATAAATCGTACGTTGAGTTCTTTAATCTAAAGGCTTTTGATGAAGATAATATTCAAAATAACTTAAAATTTTTAAACGACAATAGAGCAAATGTATTCGAAAGTTTTAATAACATACCTGATAGCACTCTATTAGCTAAATACATAAATGGCAACACTTTGCTTAATGAGGCTCTTTACGGAGTTCTTAGCGGCAATCAGAAATTAGCATACAATAAGTTAATGCAGGCGATAAAAGAAAATCCTGAAGATAAAGAGTTTCCCAAATTACTGAAATACTACTTTCCTTAATAAGAAAATTGGGATGGCTTCCCTAAAAAATAAAAAAAATAGGGTGAAGAAAATTTTTCTCCACCCTATTTAATTTATTGTTTAATCAATATTGAAATTAGAAACTAAACATTTTTTCTACTAAGTCTAATACTCTTACTGAATAAGCCCATTCGTTATCGTACCAAGCACAAACTTTAGCATGACGCTTATCCGGCATTACCATTGTTAATCCGGCATCGAAAATTGAAGATAACGGATCGTGGATAATGTCGCAAGATACTATTGGATCTTCTGTATATCCTAAAATACCTTGTAGGTTAGTTCTAGAAGCTTCTTCCATAGCACTATTGATATCTTCTATTGTAACTTCTTTTTTCAATTCTACGTTTAGATCTACAATTGAGCCTGTAGGAACAGGAACTCTCATTGCCATACCATCTAATTTGCCTTTTAATGATGGGATCACTTTACCTACAGATTTTGCTGCACCTGTAGTTGTTGGAATAATTGACATTGCTGCTGCACGTGCTCTACGGTAATCTTTATGAGAACCGTCTAAGATTCTTTGATCTAAAGTATAAGCATGTACTGTAGTCATTAAACCTTGAACTACACCAAATTTTTCTTCTAATACTTTTACTACCGGTGCAATACAGTTTGTTGTGCATGATGCATTTGAAACACAGATATCATCAGCTGTGATTTGATCATCATTAACACCCATAACTATCATTTTAGCATTATCATCTTTAGCAGGAACAGTTAATAATATTTTTTTTGCACCTGTTTTTAATAAATCACCATATCCACCACTTTCAGATTCAAATTTTCTGAATTTACCTGTAGCTTCAACAACAACATCCGGTTGTGTAGCCCATTTAATGTTTAGGGGAGTTCTTTCACCGGTAACAGGAACTTCATGACCATTAATGATTAAAGATGATTCAGTATATTTAATATCACCATCCCAAGTTCCTTGGGTAGAATCATACTTAAAAAGATGTGCATACATTTTAGTGTCAGTACCACTATTAATACCAACTAAATCAATATTGTCTCTTTCCATTGCAATTCTTGCAACTGCTCTACCAATACGACCAAAACCGTTGATCGCGAGTTTAATTTTTGCCATAATAATATTTATTTTAAATTATTTTATTGATAAAAGTTCAATCGTAAATACTAATACAGAATTTGGGGGAATCATACCTAAATCTCTATCACCATAACCTAATTCAGGAGGTAACACAACTTCCCATTCAGAACCAACAGGCATGTTTAATAATGCTTCGGTCCAACCGGGTATTACTTGAGTAACACCAAAAGATGTTGGTTCGCCTCTTTCAACAGAGCTATCAAAAACCTCCCCATTAATAAATTTGCCGGTATAATGAACCTCAACAACATCATCTTTTGTTGGTATTTGTCCATTACCTTCTTTTAAAACTTTATACATTAAGCCACTTTCTGTAACAATTACTCCTTGTTCTTTTGAATATTCTTCCAGAAAAGCATTTTGCTCTTCAGGGCTAATTTTTGGCTCTGACATTTGATTGCTTTGTTTAGTCATATCTTCGATATAAGATTGAAGAAAATCGTCCATGTCCTCTTGGCTCAATAAGCTTACATCACCCATTAGAGTTTTATAGATTGCTTCTGCAAATAATTCATTATTATAATCATCAGCTAATTGCATTGATAAACTTTGTTGTAAATACTGTGCATAATTAACACCAAAAACATAATTTAATGTATCTGTTTTAGTTTTCAATTCAATTTTTTTGGAATTTTTACATGAAGTAAATCCTAAGGTCAATATAGTAACTAGTAAAGTAACTATAAATAAATTCTTTTTCATAAAATAGATATTTTTTAATAAAAATTAGTTTCTTACATTATGCAAAGGTACATCTTTTTTTAAAAATAACAAGTTCCTATGTGATTATTTTTTTGTAAATTTGCACTTTAAAAGAATTAAATAAATTTATGAATAATATTAGAAACTTTTGTATTATTGCTCATATAGATCATGGGAAAAGTACTATTGCTGATCGATTGTTAGAAGCTACAGATAGCGTTTCCGAAAAGGAATTGCAAAATCAAACTTTAGACTCGATGGATTTAGAACGTGAGAGAGGTATTACTATTAAAAGTCATGCAATTAGAATGGAGTATGAATACAAAGGTGAGCAATATGTTTTAAATTTAATTGATACTCCGGGGCACGTAGATTTTTCTTATGAAGTTAGTAGATCTATTGCTGCTTGTGAAGGGGCATTATTAATTGTAGATGCAACTCAAGGAATACAAGCTCAGACTATTTCTAATTTATACTTAGCAATTGAACACGATTTAACTATTATTCCTGTTATCAATAAAATGGATATGCCAAGTGCTATGCCTGAAGAAGTTCAAGAAGAAATTATTGAGTTAATTGGGTGCGACGAAAATGAAGTTATTAAAGCAAGTGGAAAAACAGGTTTAGGAATAGATGAGATATTAGCAGCCATTATAGAAAGAATTCCAGCTCCTAAAGGTGATCCAAAAGCTCCTTTACAAATGTTAGTTTTTGACTCTATGTTTAATTCGTTTAGAGGAATTATTGCATATTTTAGAGTTTTCAACGGTACTATTAAGCAAGGAGACAAGGTTAAATTTATGAGTACCGGTATGGAATATCAAGCCGAGGAAATTGGTATTTTAAAATTAAAACAAATTCCTAAAAAAGTTTTAAGTGCAGGTGAAGTAGGCTATATTATTTCCGGTATTAAGAACTCTTTAGATGTTAAAGTTGGGGATACAATTACTCATTCAGAGAACCCTTGTGATAAACCTATCTCAGGTTTTCAAAATGTAAAACCAATGTTATATGCCGGTATTTACCCTACAGATACTGATAAATATGAAGATTTAAGGGCTTCCCTTGAAAAGCTTCAACTTAATGATGCAAGCTTATATTATGAACCTGAATCTTCTGCAGCTTTAGGATTTGGTTTTAGATGCGGTTTTTTAGGATTATTGCATATGGAAATAATCCAAGAACGTTTGGATAGAGAGTTTGATATGGATGTTATTACTACTATACCTAACGTTAATTATAAAGCTTATTTAACTAACGGTGAAGTAGTAGAAGTTTACAATCCTTCTGGAATGCCTGATCCTAATAAATTAGATCATATAGAAGAACCTTTTATTCATGCTGAAATAATTACTTCTCCTGAATTTATAGGTCCTATAATGAATTTGTGTATAGATAGACGCGGCACATTAAAAAATCAAGTATATCTTACAGAAAATAGAATTGAATTATCTTTTGATTTACCTTTAGGCGAAATAATTTTTGATTTTTATGATAAACTAAAAAGTATATCTAAGGGGTATGCTTCATTAGATTACTATATATCAGATTATAGACCATCTAAGCTGATAAGATTAGACATTTTATTAAACGGTGAGATGGTAGATGCATTATCTGCTTTAATACACGAAGACAATGCTTATGCCTTTGGCAGAAGAACTTGTTTAAAACTAAAGGAAGTAATTCCACGTCAACAATTCGAAATAGCTATACAAGCTGCAATAGGCACTAAGATTATAGCTCGAGAAACAGTAAAAGCCTTACGAAAAGACGTTACTGCCAAATGTTATGGAGGCGATATTACTAGAAAACGCAAATTATTAGAGAAACAAAAAGCGGGTAAAAAACGTATGAGACAAATAGGAAACGTAGAAGTTCCTCAATCAGCATTTTTATCAATTTTAAAAGTAGATTAAAACTTATGAAAATAGTTGTATTATTACCTAGGGTTCCTTACCCTACTATTAAGGGGGATAAATTACGTAGTTATAATTTTATTCGTGAATTATCTAAAAATCATGAAATTCATCTATTTGCTATAGATGAAGAAAAAACAAAAGCAGAACACATAGATCATCTAAGACAATTTTGTGCATCAATTTATGTTGCTCCTATAAGTAAGTTTACTATTTTTATAAATGTTCTTAAAGCTTTTTTCAAAGGTTTACCTTTTCAAGTTGGATTCTATTATTCTAAACCCGTACATAAGAAGTTTAATAACTATTTAAATGAAGTAAAACCTGATAGAATTTTTTGTCAATTGATAAGAGTTGCTGAATACGTAAAAGATATTAATGATATTAAAAAAACCATTGACATTCAAGACACTATGTCTGTTAATGTATTAAGAAACAGTACATCATCAAATTGGCTAAAAAAACATATTCTAAAATTAGAATCAAAACGATTAGTTAAATACGAAAATAAAATATTTGATTATTTTGAGAATAAAATTATTATCTCTAAACCGGACAGAAGCTTATATCCTCATGCAAATAAAGATGATATAATAATTATTCCTAACGGTGTAAATAACAACTATTTTAAACCCTTAAATATTGAAAAAGAAATTGATGTGGTTTTTACAGGTAATATGGGATATCTTCCAAATATAGATGGATCTTTATTTTTGATACAAGACATTTTACCCATACTAAAATCTAAAAAACCTAATATCAAAATAATGATTGCGGGAGCAAATCCTCCTATTAAGTTAAAAAATTTAGCTTCTGATAATGTTATCATTACCGGGTGGGTTCAAGATATTAGAAATTGTTATGCAAAATCAAAAGTATTTATTGCCCCTATGAGAATTGGAACCGGACTACAAAACAAATTATTAGAAGCTATGGCAATGAAGTTACCATGCATAACTACTCCTACTGCAAACAACTCTTTAGGTGCAACTTATAATGAGTCTATTTTGATAGGTAAAACTAAAGAAGAGTTAGCTAAGAATATTTTAACTTTGTTAGACAACAAAGAAAAAGCAGATGAAATAGCAAATAATGGTTACAAATTTGTAATTAATAATTATAATTGGGAAACTAACGGAAAAAAATTAGAAGAAATTATTACAAGTTAACATCGTTCCATATAATAACATTTTAACTATTTATTAAAGTGTTATATGATTTTTAAAGTGTAATAATCTTTGATAAATAATATCTCCAACAAAATTCAAAAACAAAAAATGACATATATAAAACCAACATTACCAAAAGGAACTCGTGATTTTTCGCCGGAAGTGATGATAAAGCGAAATTACATATTTGATATTTTAAAAAATGTTTTTAATAAATACGGCTATATGCCTTTAGAAACTCCATCATTAGAAAATTTATCTACTTTATTAGGAAAATATGGCGATGAAGGTGATAAGTTAATTTTTAAAATATTAAATTCCGGAAATTACTTATCTAAAACTAGAGGTGACGATATTCAAGATATTAATAAATTTACTTCTAAAATTTCCGATAAAGGGTTAAGATACGATTTAACAGTTCCATTTGCACGATATGTCGTAATGAATCGTAACGATATAAATTTTCCGTTTAAACGTTATCAAATGCAACCTGTTTGGAGAGCAGACAGACCTCAAAAAGGAAGATATCGTGAATTTTACCAATGTGATATAGATGTTATCGGTACTAAATCATTATTAAATGAAGCAGAATTAATAATGATTATCAACGATGTTTTTAAACTTTTAAAGATAAATGTTAGTATAAAACTAAATAATCGTAAAATATTAAGTGGAATTGCTACTCATATAGGATACCCGGAAAAACTTACAGATATCACAGTTGCTATTGATAAAATGGAAAAAATAGGATTAGATAATGTATTAGCTGACCTGAAAGAAAATGGCATAGATGAGAAAGCTATCGAATTGTTATTACCTATTTTTAACTTATCTGGGACTAACCAACAAAAAATTGAGCAATTATCTTCGATTTTGGCAGATAACGAAGAAGGAATGTTAGGAATAGAAGAAATTAAAGAGTTATTTGAATATATTAGTTATATAGATGATGTTAATTTTGATTGTGAGTTAGATTTAACTTTAGCCAGAGGATTAAATTACTATACAGGAACTATTATAGAAGTAAAAGCTAAAGATGTAAATATTGGGAGTATTTGCGGTGGTGGTAGATACGATAATTTAACATCTATTTTTGGCATGCCGGATGTTTCAGGAGTTGGAATATCTTTTGGTGCAGAAAGAATTTACGATGTTATGAACGAATTGGATTTATTTCCAAAATCAAATTTAAACACTACTAAAGTTTTATTTTTAAACTTTGGAAATGAAGAAGTTAAATATTCTCTTCCATTAATCGACAAACTTCGTAAATCTAATATTAACACAGAATTATATCCCGATAATAATAAAGTACGTAAACAAATGGATTACGCAAATAAACGCAATATTCCTTACGTAGTTATTATTGGAGAAAATGAAGTGAAAAATAATCAAGCATCTATTAAAAACATGACTACCGGTGAACAACATGTAGTTGATAAAGATGAAATTCTAAGATATATTAAATAATAGCAGGTATTTTACATTTTCAGGGAGTTTATGGAGTATCTCATAATCTGAGTAAGAAATAAAAAGAAGGATTGAAATCTGCATTTCAATCCTTCTTTTATTTGTATTAAATATAACCATCACAACTAACCCATAGGATTTAATGTGCTAATAAAAGACATATAGTTATCGTATATCTTTTTAATATCATATTTTTGTGCAGTTGTTATTGCTGCATTAGATATACTATTAAATAGTTCCTTATTTTCTAAAACTTCTAAGATTGCACTTACAAAATCTTCAGGTGTATCTGCAATTAATATATCTTTTTTATTATTAACATCAATACCTTCGGCACCAATAGTTGTAGATACTATTACTTTGCCTAATGCCAACCCTTCAATAATTTTAATTCTCATTCCACTTCCGGATAACAATGGAACTATCATAATTTGATTAGATAACATAAAGTCTTTGACATTATCGACCTCCCCTACCATAACAACATTATCTATCTTTTTGTTCATCCATTCTTCAGACATCTTTCTACCGGCTAAGTATAACTTTAATTCCGGTTTTTGAGCTAATAATTTGCTCCAAACATTATATAAAAACCAATTAACACCTTCTAAATTGGGATGCCAATTCATTGCTCCTAAATGAAATATTGTATTGGGAATAAAATTTTTATCATCTTCTTTTACATAAAAGTTAGAAATATCATATCCAAATGGTACTACAGTTACAGGAACGTCTGTATGTTGTTCAAAGAATTTTTTATCTACTTCAGTGATAGCTGCTATTCCATCTACTTTTTTAATGGCATCTAACTCATACTTCTTTAAAGTTTTATAAACGTGCTTTAATGCAACTTTTTTTATTTTATCCTTAATATTACCATTATTTTCAGATTTAGCCATTCTTTCCCAAATTTTATACTCTACGTTATGGGCTCTTAAGACTATTTTCAATTTTTTGGAAAATCCTCTGATAGTTTCTATATAAGGACACATAAATAAGGATTCTAAGATTACAACGTCAAAATTATTATTGCTTAATATGTCTAATAATTTGTTATTAAACTCTTTAGAAAAAAACCTTATCATGTGTGGTGATTTACCGGTAAAATAAGTAGATAAAAAACGTAATGGTTTTATTTTTAAATCTAGAAAAACATTTTCAAACTTAGTTTTTTCTAAATAATCTTTAGGCAAATCTTTGGGGTTTACATGATTTTTATATGAATTTACAGCTAATACTTTAATATTGTAATTTCTTCGGATTGCCTCTTTTATACCATTATTAATGCTAATACATCCCCCATCCATTTCCGGATAAGGATTTTTATTACACAAAAACAGAATATTCATTTATTGTTATTATTAATAGTTAGTCTATTTATTATTTTTTTGAAACACCTTAAACTTCATAATCTTATACACCCAAGAATCTTTATCTAACATTTTAGAATCATAAGTTGCTTTCTGCGTTAATAATATTCCAAACGGAAGAATTATAAAGTTCGCTAACCACATTCCAAAAAACGGATCTATACTGCCTTTCATAGCAGCTTTTTGCCCTGCAGTCAATATTATATGATAGAAAATAAATATTACTACTGCTAATACTAAGGGCATTCCCAATCCTCCTTTTCTAATAATAGCACCTAATGGGGCTCCAACAAAAAATAACACTAAACATGCAAATGCAAGTGCAATCCTTCGGTTTAGCTCTACCCTATTTTGTCGGATTTTTGCTTCTACGTAAGAAATATTATTGTTTAAATAATTTAATATCCGTTTTTGAGAACTTGACTTATCTATAGCATTATTAAGCACACGTTTATTTATTAAGGAATTAATAAAATCCTTATCAAAAACAATATCAATCTCTTGAGAATTTAAATTTGTAGTTTCATCAACTACTTTTGTAGTTACTCTAAAATCTGATTTAGATAAATTTGAAATATTGTTAAAATCTTCCGAAATATTTACATCCTCAAAGTAATTGTTTTTTGCATTATTATAAAGCTTGCTAGTATCTATTTCATACTTTAATGAATCTGAAACTTTTCTTAATTTGGAATTTGTAAAATTCCTATAATGTTTACGTCTTAAATCATCGTCTGTTCTACTTAGATCGAATTGAGACAAATCAAATAACATCTCCTCTTTCTCAAATTTAATTCTTTTAAGAGGAAATGCTTCTTTCTTTTCTTTACTATACTCATCATCGTAGTTATAGCCATCGTACAGTGTAAGTTTTAAATTTGCCCCATCGTTAACTATTTCCATTATTCCTTTCTCTGCAAAAGTAACATTACTATTTCCTTTACCATCTGAATGATCGTGAACAATAACACCATAAATAGTTTTATCATCCGGATCTTTTTTATTTACTTTTATTGCATATCCCTCTATATCTTTGTAGTAGACACCTTCGGTCAAGTTAAATGCTAATTTTTGATTTCTAATATCGTAAAATACTGAAGTGAATTTTAGATTTGCTTTAGGTAAAATTTGATCACTATAAAATAATGCAAAAATGCTTAAAAAAACTGTAAATAGTGCTACTGGCGTTTGGATACGTTTTAATGAAATCCCTGCAGATTTTAATGCAATTAATTCATAATTTTCACCTAAATTTCCGAAAGCCATTAAGGATGCAAGTAATATACCTATTGGCAATGCTAAAGGAACAAATGTAGCTGATGTATAAAATAATAATTCCGCTAAAATATACCACTCTAAACCTTTACCTACTAATTCATCAAAATAAAGCCAAAAAAACTGCATCAACAATACAAAGTCACTAATTATAAAAGTAATTAGAAGAGGTCTTACATAAGATTTTAGAAGATATTTATCCAGTTTTTTTATCATTCTTTTGACTTTCTTTTGCAAATGTACTCTATTATTATCAATTAATGGATATTTTTAATTATTTTTGCACATGTAAGAAACATAAAATTTTTTATTATTATGGGTTTATTAGATAACAAAATTGCCGTTATTACAGGCGGTGCAAGAGGAATTGGAAAAGCAATTGCTTTAAGATATGCACAAGAAGGTGCTAATATTGCATTCATAGATTTACAATACGATGACACTGCTAAAGAAACAGAAAAAGAATTATCAAAATTTAATACTAAATGTAAAGGTTATGCTGCAGATGTATCTAATTTAGAACAAGTTACAAACGTAGTTGATCAAATTTTAAAAGATTTTGGTAAGATTGATATATTAGTTAACAATGCAGGTATTACTAGAGATAATTTATTATTAAGAATGAGCGAAGAAGATTGGGATTTAGTATTGAAAGTAAACTTAAAATCTGTTTACGTGATGACAAAGGTAATTTCACAATCTTTTATCAGACAACGCTCAGGTAATATTATTAATATTAGCTCTGTAGTTGGATTATCCGGAAATGGAGGGCAAACTAACTACTCAGCTGCTAAAGCAGGTATGGTTGGTTTTACTAAATCTATAGCTAAAGAAATTGGCTCTCGTAATATTCGTTGTAATGCAATTGCTCCCGGTTTTATTGAAACTGAAATGACTAAGCAATTACCGGAAGATGTTAGAAAAGATTGGATTACTAAAATACCTTTACGCCGTCCGGGTTATGCGGAAGATATTGCTGATGTTGCATTGTTTTTAGCTTCTGACTTAGCATCGTATGTAACCGGTCAAGTTATCCCGGTTTGCGGAGGTATGCATATGTAATGTTAAAATAGAAGAAAAACTTATTAATGCTAATTTTTGAATCTTCTATATTTTTGTTGTTTGTTTGTTTATTAGCTGCAGTACTACTTACAAGTATTCTGTATTGGAGAAAAAACAACAAAGCAATAAACAAAAAATTAAAAGCTCTACTCTTTTGTTTAAGATGTGGAGCTTTGTTTCTGTTATTTGCTTTATTTTTAAATATTATTTTTTCTCAACAGATATCTCAAAAACAAAAAGCTGTAGTAGTAAACTTAATAGATAACTCCAAGTCTGTTGTGTTAAACAATGATAGCGTACAAATAAAAGAATACTTTAAAAATTATTCTAAAAATTACTTTGAAGAATTATCTAAAAACTTTAATTCTAAAGTTATAACTTTCGGCGAAGAAAATAACACAATAAATAACACCTCCGATTTTTCAGACATTAATTTTAATGAAAACAATACGGATATCTCATCTGCTCTTTTATATACTAATAGGTTATTTGACAAAAACCATATAGACGCTTGTGTTTTATACACAGACGGCATTTACACTAAGGGATTTAATCCAATTAATTTAACTTCAGAAATTACCTATCCTATTTATGTTGTTGGTTTTGGTGATACTACATCTATTAAAGATTACTCAATAAGTAATATTAGATATAATAAAGAAGTTTATTTAGGTAAAAAGTGTGTATTTGAAGTAAATATTAAAGCAACTGATTACTTACATAAAAACTTAAGATTACAAATTTACGACAATAATAACTTAGTTTACACAAAAGGGAACATCTTAGTAGATAAGTTTTTATACGTCAACACCTTAAATGTTGTATTAGATGCACTTACACCTGGCAAACACTACTTTAAATTTGTTTTAGAAAGCGACGAAAAGGATTTGCTATCTAATAACAATGAAAAAACTGTAATAGTAAACATTTTAGAAAATAAAAAGAATATAACTATTTTTGCAAATGAAGTATCTCCCGATATTGGAGCCATCAAACAATTATATGAGAATAATAACGATTATACAATAAATAGTGTTAATGTTAATAAATTTAATATTAATGATATTAAAAATATAGATATTGCCATTTTATATGGTATGCCCTACGATAGTAAATCTAAATTATTATTCGAAAAAATAATTCAAAATAACATTCCCTATTTAAATATTGTTTCTACATCTACTAATATAGAATTACTAAACGAAGTTTTAAAAGATATATCTATACAATCATATACGGATAACTACGAAGAAGCATATCCTTCTTATAATTCAAACTTCTCCACTTTCAAAACTACTGAAGAAGACATTAAAGTATTTAATGATTTCTCTCCTTTAATAGCTCCCTTTGGTATTTATTATATACCTGAAAATTCAGATATAATGTTTTATCAAAAAATAAATAATATTAATACTACTAAACCGCTTATATTAACTACTAAAGATTATAATAGTAGAAATGTTCATATCTTTGGAGAAGGAATCTGGCGTTGGGCTATTAAAAATTTTATCTATGCAGATAATCACAATGCTTTTAATAATATTATAGATAATTTAATTAGTTATTTATCATTATCTGAAATTTTTCAGAAATTTCAGATTGATATTAAAGATGAGTTTTTTGAAGATGAAGAAATAATTGTAAAAGCGATTTTATATAACGACAACTTTGAATTAATTAATAATCAAGATGTTGTTTTTGAATTAATAAATAACGAAAATAAATCTGAAAAAAATTATCACTTCTCTAAAGAGGATAATATTTACTCATTAAATATTGGAAAATTACCTGAAGGATTTTACACCTGGACTGCTAAATCTCAAGATAATTCTAAGAATGGTACATTTATAGTAAGCAGTGCAAACCCGGAATATATCAATTTGCAAGCTAATCATGTCATGTTAAAAAATATTGCTGAACAAAGTGGTGGAATGTTTCTCTTATTTAAAGATGTAGACAACTTAAATTCTATTTTAGAAAAAGAAATAAAAGATACTAACAAAACATATTTATTTACTAAAAATGTTAATTTAAGAAATATTTTGCCGGTTATTTTGATAATATCCATTTTATTATTTACAGAGTGGATTCTAAGACGAAGAGCAGGAATTTATTAATAGCAACTAAATAATATTATCATTATTTTTAACAATAATTTTTATGAAAATAATTATTATTAATGGCCCAAATTTAAATTTAATAGGTAGTAGAGAAAAAGAAATATATGGCACTACCTCTTTCGAAGATTATTTTGAGAGTTTAAAGAAAAAATATAACGAAAACATTGAGTTGACTTATTTTCAATCTAATATAGAAGGAGAAATAATAGATACTATACAAAAATCTTCAAATTTAGATGGAATTATTTTAAATGCCGGAGGATACTCTCATACTTCTGTTGCTATTGCAGATGCTATTGCTTCAGTAAAAGATAAAACCAAAGTAATAGAAGTACATATTTCTAATATTTTTTCTCGTGAAAGCTATAGACATACTTTAATAACTGCATCTAAAACTGATGGTTTGATAAGCGGTTTTGGATTAAAAGGTTATGACTTAGCAATAAAATCTTTTTTATTAAGCTGATCAAAAGTTTTTTTCTTTTTAGTATAATATTGCCAAATTAATAACTTTTTGTAAATACAAGATACTTTTTTGGGTTCTATGTTTTTTTGTTTATGTTTAATTGAAAAAATATTATTTATTACATAAAAATGAGCTTTAATAACAGACTTAAAATCTTTAAAAGAATTGTCTTTCCAAAACTTAAATGCAGCTACAAAATCTAAAATAAATCTAAATATTATAATATGAAAAGAAGGCTTATATAAGTTTTTTATTAGCATTACCTCATTATTTCTAATATTTAAATATGTTTTATAAGGAGAAGATTTGGGTAATGACCCTCCACCTACATGATAAATTACGGAACTATGACAATATCCTATTTTATATCCTGCATTTTTAAATCTCCAACATAAGTCTATTTCTTCCATATGAGCAAAAAAATCCTCATCAAAACCGCCAAATTCATGAAAAACTTGTGCTCTAACAAATAAACATGCACCTGTAGCCCAAAAAATTTCACAGTCCTCATCATACTGACCATTATCTTTTTCTAAAGTATCAAACAATCTTCCTCTACAAAAAGGATAACCGTATCTGTCTATAAAACCTCCTGCACCACCTGAATATTCAAAATAAGATCTATCATAATAAGACAAAATTTTTGGCTGACATGCAACATAATCTTCTTTAGAATCTAAAAATGTTATTATTGGGGAAATCCAATTTGGAGTAACCTCTACGTCAGAATTCAGAAGAACAAAATATTCAGCTTCTATTTGTTGTAAAGCCATATTATAGCCTTTCGCAAAGCCATAGTTTTTTTCAAAACAAATGATATTTATTGAGGGAAAGTTTTGTTTTAAAAAATCAACAGATCCGTCTTCAGAACCATTATCCGCTACATAAATACTAGCATTATCACTATTCTCAATAACAGACGGCAAAAATTTTTGCAAAAAATTCTTCCCGTTCCAGTTTAATAGAACAACTGCAACATTATTATTCATAAGACTATCGAGGATCTTCGTAATACTCTTGAATTCTAGAGCCCCACATTTCTTCGTAAATTAAATTATCATCAATAATTGGAGCATTTAGATGTAAATCATATTGCCATTTTGGATTGTTTAATTCTCCAACTACATCTGAATGAATTAAATCAAAATCTTTTAAGGCTAAGTCAGGAGTAGCAAAAACAAATCTTTTATTACGTTGACCATCCGGTAATTGATAATATTGCCAAATTTCAAAAGGAATTGTTGCTGAAGAAATTTGGTTTCTATGAACATGATTTGGAGCCCCATATTTTAAGTATACTCTGCCCCTATCTGTTTCAAAACCATGTCTAATATTATTACTATAAACTTCTTCAACTTTTTCTACTTGTTTTAAATATTCATTTAACTTATTTTCTGCATTAATACTATATCTATCGTTCCAGAACTTATATACAAAGTTTTGTAAGATATTTATATCTTTAATAGAATCTATTTTATAGATAAAATGTCGTTCTAATTCTGTAGATTTAGGAGTAAAAGATTTTATCATATAACGTAAAGAATCTATATCTGTAAATTTACTCACAAAAGTTTGTTGTTCATTCACTGCATAGTAAGATGAATTGTCGAACTTAGGATCTAAATTTTCTCTTTGAAAAAACTTTTTTTCTATAAGTACATCATTTCCTTTTGAATCTTTTACCTTAACTACTAAATTATAATTACCCGAAGGAACTTCAGACAAATCGATATTTTGTAATAACGGAACTACATGTGACGATTTTAATTTGCTAAACTTAGAAGCATCATTAATGTACGAACCGGGAATTTCATAATTTTCTATTAAATAGTAAACAATAATATCCGACCCATTAGGTATTGTTTTTTCTAAATTATATATTTCTGCATAAAAATTTAAAACATTTCTAGAATCAGGATAAAATATTGTAAAGTAAGGCAACATATCGTAACCAACTTTTGTTAATATTGATTTTTCTTTAACTTTTGTAAGTTTGTCAACAAATGTGATGGTAGATATTGACAAATCATCTTTTGGAATTTCTACAACCACTTCGGTTGCTCCATGAATGCTAGAAACTTTGTTGTTTTTATCTGAAATATTTAATTCTAAAATATAATTTCCATTATCTAAAAATAAACGTTGTTGATCTATAATGTTTTTGTTAATATTTACTGTATCTGAAGTATAACCACTATTTAATGAATATTTTGCAAAATCCATAATAGTATCGTTCCTTTTAAATATTAAAGAAACTGATAATTCCGAATAAAACATACCATTTTCTGCTTCAATATGTTTTAATTGATGTTGAGGAATTGATAAATATGTTTCTATATATGGACTCCCATTTTCATCTGCAAAAACTGCATAATTGAAATATATAGTTAAGCCATCTGCAAACGATTTTGAAAACCCGAATAATAAAATTATTGCTATATATACAAAAAACTTTTTCATAGTAATTAATATTAATTTTAACATCTAAAAAGATTATGCAAAGTTAATTACATTAATTGAAATAACAAAGAAAAAATATTTTTTTTAAAATCATTTGGTAATATCAATTTTTTTTGTACTTTTGCAGCGGAAAGTTGGCAGAGTGGTCGATTGCGGCGGTCTTGAAAACCGTTGACCTGCGAGGGTCCGGGGGTTCGAATCCCTCACTTTCCGCAATAAGTACTCTAAAACGCAAAAAGAGGAACTTCAAAAATTAGTAAAAAAACAGTAAGTATCGCAGCTACACGTAGTTGTGATATTTTTTTATGTGCATATGTGTTTTCAGAGTAATTGGAAAAGCTTATCTAATAAAATTTGTTTTTAATTTCGGCTCGTATTTTGGTAATTCAATATTATTCTTTTTACCATTTTCTATACATTTTAACAGCCATGCCATATTTTGACCTAAAACTCTCATAGTTTGCAATCCTTCTTCATCTTGCTGAACTTCTTCGGGAGTATTTCCATGCACAGAGTTCCAATATTGAGATGAAACTATTGGCATTTTTTTAATAGTAAAATATTGATTTAACAGCTCGAATGTTGCAGATGCCCCACCTCTGCGACACGCTACTACAGAAGCACCGAGTTTACCTTCCATGGTTGATCCTGAAGAGTAAAACAATCTGTCAAGGAATGAAATTAATTGACCTGTAGGACCGCTAAAATACACAGGTGAGCCTATTATTATACCATCGATCTCGTTTAATTTTTCTTGAGTTTTATTTACTATATCTTTTCTAAAACAATACCCTGATTTTTTGCAACTTCCACAAGCTATACAACCTGCAATAGGATCTTTACCTAAATAAAGAATTTCTGTTTCTACTCCATTTTTATTTAAAGTTTTTGCACACTCGTTAAGGGCTGTGTAAGTACACCCGTCTTTTTTGGGACTTCCATTTATTAATAATACCTTCATAATTTTTTTATTAATTTTGTAATTTGACTAATTATAACACAAAATTAAGAAATAAATAATATTTTCCCAAATACAATCTCAATAAAATAAAAAATGGTGAATAAAAATCATTACTCACCATTTATTGAAATAATAAATTTCAACTTAACTAATCATTAATGTTCCTATTTTTGTGTAATTATGTAATTGTATTAACAAAAAAAACTATTGTAATTCTTTCGTTATATCAATCATTTTATTATTTACAATTTTATACAATCGTTGATTTGTTGTTGGCTTGTTTAAAGGACCTTTTTCCTCATTATAACTGCCTAATTTTAAATAATTAAAATATTTTGTATAATTATCATTTTCCAATTTATTTTTACCGGAATACCAAGCAGTTTTAATTTTATTATTATAAGTTTCTTTTATTAAAACAGCACTACTGCAAACCTCATCAGGAGATGCATCACCTCCCATAAAACAAATACAAGTTATAGAATTTTTGTATTTATCCACAATATCTTTAAGTACTTTATTTGTAAGCTCAAATCCTATATCCTCTTGTAAATAAGGACTATGACAACCCTTACATCTATTAGGACAATTAGAGATATTAATAGCTAATGTAACTTCTTCAGGAATTTCGCTAAAAACTATATCAAAATTAGTATACTTGAGCATAACTCACTACTTTATCTTTTTCTAATTCTAATTTTGATTGAGATATATTAGGATTAGTGTAATATCTTTTTGCCGCTTCTACTTGACGGGCAGCAGAAAAATTGCTTACACGTTTCATATACCCTATTACTCTGGTTAAATAATCGACATCATTAGATCCACATTCAGGACATTCTTGTAAATATCTTTTATCTATATGATTGCAATTATTACAAATAGTATTGGGAATATTAAAAGTGAAATAATTACATCCTTCTTGTGCAGCAACTCTTAATAACTGGCGATATTGAGTTTGAGATAAATGTTCTTCTAAGTTTAAATGTAATGCAGACCCTCCAGTTAAATGTTTTATATACTTTTCGCCATGTAACTTAAACTTATCTAATATATTAGTAGATTCATCTTCTACAATATAAAAATAGCTATTGTAACAATCTCTTGGCACAAAATATCCATCTTCCTTATCCCATTTTGCATGTTTAACTCCTACATTTTCGGCAGGTATCATTTCACAATTAAACATTAGCTCCTTAGTACGATATTTTTTATTATATCGTTCTATTAAACCTAAAATGTTTTGTACAAATGCTAAATAATCCGGATTATCTGTAATTGGAATACCTAAATATTCGGCTGCTTCTACTAAACCATTAACACCTATTGTTAAATACTGACGGTTTAAGTTAATATATCCTGCATCGAATAATGGGAGCATTCCTTTTTCTAATAATATTTTAAGATTTTCATTATATGCAATTTGTGCTTTATGCACTAAATCTACTACACTTTCTAAAAACTTCATGTAGGGTTGTCCTGTTTGATGAGCAAATTGAACACATCTGTTCAAATTAATAGTTAATACACTTTTAGATCCTGTAGAAACTCCACCTGCTCCTAGGGTATAACTAAATCCGTTATCCTGAATTTCGTTACGTAATCTACAACAGCTCGATAAAGAATCCGCATTATCACTCATATATGTAAAAAACGAATGTCCTTGCGAATACATTTCTGCAGTAAAATCTCCATATTCTTTATCTAGGACATCGCCATCTTTAGATAATAATGCCATAGTTTCTACAGGGAATGTTAATACAGCTTTTGTTCGCTCTTTATTAAACCATCTCATAAAGCGTTTTTGAAGCCAACTTAACGATTCCCAAATTGGTTTGGTTCCATCCGGGAAAACAAAATCACCGAATAAACTTTCGAAATACAATCTATCATAATATGCTATATTCCAAAATACGGCTTGAAAATTTCTAGCACCTGTAGGTTGATTTATGGAATATACAATTTGTTCGAAATGGTCTGTTATAACTTTGTCAAGGGTACGTTTTTTATTAGAAAGGTCTACTACTTTCTCACTTTCTAAATAATATTTATCCCCATATTCTAAACGAATGAAATAGTCCATATACATTAAAAACTCGGGAGTAGCACATGCACCGCTTAGCATGCTGGATACCATGAACACAACGTTAATAAAACCACCGCAAAACGATTTTAAATTTGTTGGAGGAGTAGAGTTTCCACCGATGGACACTGTACCATTTAGCAACCACGGATACATGGTAATACTTGCACAATAATTTGCTAAACTGGTTTCATCATTTTTATAGATAAAGTGTTCATTTAACATACCGATATATTTATCGGCATATTCTTTACCATATAATTCTTTTAATCTATCTGTTATTAACTTTCTATTTAAATTAATAAAGTTCTTTTTAGGAAGCTCCCCTATTAAAGTTGCGATGTTCTTTTTTTCAACATTTGCATTAGCATCAAATTTACTACCTGTAGCAGCATTAGTAGCATTACAATAACTCATGATAAAATTCATCTTATCTCTAATCTCACGAGTTTCTGCATGTTTTTGCCTGTAAAGCATATACGATTTTGCCACTGCAAAGTATTTTTCTGCCATTAAAGCAACTTCTACTTGATTTTGAATCTCTTCTACACTCATACCATCAAAAACGTGAATACGTGATAAAATAGACACAAAATCCTCATCTGTTGCAAAAGCGCCCACAGATAAAAATGCCTTAGCAATTGCATTTTCAATTTTTTTTATAGAAAAAGGTACTCTTTTTCCATCTCTTTTAACAATATTAATATTATTGTGTTCCATAATAAACCTTTAGTTTTTTACAATTAATTAAATTCTATGCTGTGATATAAATAACAGCTAATTAAGCAATTTTGTTAAGGTAAGAGGTAATAAATGGTAATAGAGATAATATATTAATGTGTGAATATTGATATACATCTTTATTTTCGATCATCCTTTTACCCGAAAGATATCAAAATATGCTTAAAACATTTAGCAGGTCTTCTGACTTTTCTAAAAATTACATCCTTCCCAGGATTTCCCAGTGGTTTATGTAATATAGATATTAACTTAGTTAGTTAATATAGAATTTACAGCAGCGGGAACTGTTGCCGAGTTTCACGACATTCCCTTTAATTTTATCCGTTATTGGGATAAAAAACTAAATGTATTACAAAGTAAGTATATAATATGTTAAAAATAAACAGATAGGTAATAAAGTTATTAACATGGATATTTTTTTATTGTAAGACCAATAATAGAAATAGATAAACCACTTTTTTTATTTCGATTTATATTAAATGTTTAAAAGTTTTTGCTTTTTAAATCTTGTTTTTTTATTTTGCAGGTATTTATTCAGACGAAGTATTAAATATTCTTAGAAATAATTTCTATTAATTCATCTTCACATCCATTAAAAGAATTTACTATATATTTAGCTTTTAAATAAAATTTTTCTCTTTCTAATAAATGTTTTTTTATAAATTCATCCAAGTTTTTTTTATTATGTAATAACGGCCTTTTATAGTTAGAATTTACTACCCTATTTGCTAAAACGGAAGGTGGCAATTTTAAATAAATAACAATTCCATTTTTTAGCATTAGATCCATATTGTCAAAAAAACATGGCAAACCTCCTCCTGTAGCCACTATACAATTATCTTGTTTAATAACTTTCTTAAGTATTTCTCTTTCTATGTTTCTAAAATATTCCTCTGAATTATAATATAATATATCTGAAATGGATGAATTAGTAAAATCTTCTATTAACTTATCAGTATCTAATAAATTAAGATTTAATTTTTTAGATATTTTTTTTGCATGATAAGATTTTCCAGCTCCACTATACCCTACTAAAAAGAATTTTGCCATATAAATAAATTTAGAAAATATTTGTTATAACAAATAAAAATAAATTGATATTCATGTTATTTTTCTAATACTTTAAAAGCATCCGGAATAGAAAATATTATGTCAGATGAGATTAACGATTCTTCCCCTATTCTATTAGAGCATATATCTCCTGCTAAACCATGCAAATAAACTCCAAGCATAGAAGCATTTTCAGGGCTAATATGTCGTGCTATTAAACCGGTTATCATTCCTGTTAAAACATCTCCCGAACCGGCTGTTGCCATACCCGGATTACCTGTTTTATTAAATAATATATGACCATAAGGTGTTGTAATAACAGTATTAGCAACTTTATACACTATTGTAATACCATATTTTAAGGACATCTTTAATTGATAGTCTAACCTTTCAAAATCATTGTCAAATGCCCCAAATATACGCTCGAACTCTTTTGGATGAGGAGTTAATACAGTGTTAAAAGGAAGTTTTTCTAATAATTCTTTATTTTGACCAATTAAATTTAAGCCATCCGCATCAATAACTAATTGTTTTTTATTTTTCTTGGAATATTCTATAACAAACTTTAATTTTTTTAATGACTCATCGCCTGTCCCTATGCCGGGACCTATTCCAAAAACATTAAACTCATCTAAACTGCTTTTATACAAATTCTCAACAAATACCATTGCCTCAGGAATAGCTACATGCATAACATTCATCCCTTCTTCAGGAAGCAAAACAGTAACCTTTCCGGCACCACAACGCAAACAAGATTCAGTTGCCAATAAAGCAGCCCCTAGCTTTCCATAACCTCCAACTATTAGTAATGCATGTCCAAAAACTCCTTTATGATCAAACTTTTCCCTGACAGGTAAAAACTTTTTACATAGTTCATTATCAATTAAATGAATATTTGTTTTAACTTGTTTAAAATAATCTTTATGTAAATTAATATCTAAAACTATAACTTCACCATTGTATTTATAGTTTTGAGGCATAAAAAACGCCAATTTTGGCACTTGAAAAGTAAGAGTTATTGTTGCATTAACAATTAAATTAGAATCATCCGTATGTTTATCAGCATATAAACCGGATGGAATATCTACAGCAACTACTATAGAATTAGAAGTGTTAATTCCATTAATGACATTAAAATACTCTTTTCCTATTGGTTTAGATAATCCTGATCCAAATAAAGCATCAATAATAACTAATTTTTCTTCATTTAAATATTCTGATGGAATAATTTCTGCCCATGTAGTTTGTGGATCTATATATCTTATTACATCCTTTTTGTTTTTATTTAATAATTCAATATTTTGAGCATTATCTTTAGATAACTTTTTCTCAAAATTTGCCATTACCACTTTTACATTACATCCATTTTGTAACAGAAAAGATGCAATTGCAACTCCATCGCCGCCATTGTTTCCAGGGCCACAAATAATATAGTAATGTTTATCTACACCAAACTCATCATAAATATAATCTGCTGCTACTTTAGCAGCTCTTTCCATTAACAAAAAACTGCTAATTGGTTCATTTTCTATAGTATATTTATCTGCTTCTCTTATTTGCTTAATATTTAACAGTTTCATGATAAATAAAAAAAGTATTTATAGATATAAAATATCAAATTGAAAAGAAATTAATATTATTCGAAATAATCGGAAATTAATTTAATTCCATAAATAGTATGCTTAATATTATACTCTAACTTTTGCTTGCAGTAAGGTGTTAAAACATTCCCTAACCCACCTGTAGAAAATAACCTTAGATTATCTTTACCGGATTCTTTTTTTATTTGTTCTATTATTCTATCTACTAAACCTGAAAATCCGAAAACTAAACCGGATTGCATAGCCTCCTCAGTATTTTTAGCAAAAATAGTTTTAGGAGATCCTATTTCTATTTCAGGAAGTTGAGCTGTATTATTATATAAAGATTTTAAGGCAGTTTTTAACCCTGGTACAAAATTAATACTTTTAATTGCTTTATCATAAACTGTTGTAAAAGTTAATACAGTACCAAAATCTAAAACTATACATCCTTCCGGTGCTTTTTTATAACCTGCCATAGCATTTGCAACTAAATCCGATCCAATAATTCGAGGTTGTGCAATTTGAATGGGCAATTTTGGATAAATATTACAATTAATCCAATAAATATCTTTACTATATAATTTTTTCAACGCTTTAGAAAAATGATTATTTAATTCAGGAACTACAGAACTAATAATTATCTTTTCAAAACAATCAAAATACGGTGAAATATTATAATTAATAGTGTTTAACCATTGGTAATAATCTTGAGTTTTATTTGTAGGAACTCTCATTATCTCTAAAAACTCGCAATCATTTCCAAAGGGTTTACTCTCATTATATAAACACCCAACTACATTACTATTTCCGATATCTATTATTAATAACATATTACTTTTTTGCAAAGATAGTATTATTAATATAAATAGTTAAAATAAAGAAAGGGATATTTAATTTAGGAAAATTAATTAACTTTGCAACGTATTTTAACTTTGTAATTTCAATTGGTTTTTTTGCCCAGGTGGTGAAATTGGCAGACACGCCACTTTGAGGGGGTGGTGCTCGTACGAGCATGCAAGTTCGACTCTTGTCCTGGGCACTTTTTCTTAATCATACCCATATAAACCACTTAGAATTTAGAATAATTTTTGATTGTTTTCCATTAATTGAGATACGTAGTTTTTATATTTTTTAGGAAATTTCAATGAAAATATTTTTTCTAATTGATTGATTGAATGACAATCTGAACCAATAAATTTGTATTTGTCATTTTTAATAAGTTTGTCAATAATACATATAGATTTTTTCCCATAAACCCCAAATAGGGATAATAAATTTAATTGAAAAACACATTGCATACTTTTAATATCATACAACTCATTAATATTATTAGAATAATAAATATACCTTTCGGGATGTGCCAATATGGGAATATATCCATTTAAATTTAACTGAAAAATGGCTTCTTTGATATTTTGACTTGGATAATAGTAAGACATTTCAATTAAGACGTAATTGTTATTGAAACATAATAAATTTCCTTCTTTTATACGGTCTTCAAAACCACTATCAACCATATATTCAGCAGCTAAATGCAAATTAATATTAATATCGGTAGGTAAATTTTCTTTTAATTGTTCAAACTTTTGTTTTAAATCTTCTTCCTTATTGTTATAGATATCCAGGTTTATATGAGGTGTAAAATACATATCTGTAACGCCCTTATTTTGCATAAAGCGTAAAATATTTATAGTTTCTTCTATAGTTTTACATCCATCGTCTACATTAGGTAAAAGATGGGAATGAATATCATAATTAAAATCCAATAGTTTTGTACTGAATATCATTTTATTTGTTTTATAATATGATTTTTTGTGTAATTCAATTACCGTTGACAATCATTTTTTTAATAATGTTAACTAATATAATATTATTTTATTTATTATTTTTTCGTTTGAACAATCTAAATTTATTCTTATTATCCTCATCATCATAGCCATAACCATAACCGTAGCCATAACCGTAGCCATAACCATAGCCGTAACCATACTTTTTAGACTTAAAGTTATAAGAGTTTAAAATAATATATGTGCCTTTACCTAAAACATTTTTAGTAACATTTTGAATTTCAGGTAATAATCTTATATTTGTTTCTCCTGATCGAACTACATATAAAGTAGCATCTACGTGTTTATTCATAATTAATGCATCAGAAACCGGCAAAAATGGAGCTGTATCACATATTACATAATCGTATTTATTTTTAACACTTTCAAATACATCGTCCATCTTATCTAAAGATAATAATTCTGCAGGGTTTGGCGGTATGGGGCCTGAAAATAAAACATCTAAATTTGGGTATTCGGGAAAATTAAGAATTTCCGATTCAATGTTATCGGTTATTCCGGATAAGTAATTTACTATACCTATTTTATTTAAACTTCTATCATCTGAAAAGAATTTTCTAATTTTAGGTTTTCTTAAGTCTAACCCAATTAATAAAACCTTTTTATTAATTAAAGATAAAAATATGGCTAAATTAACTGAAATGTACGTTTTACCTTCGTCAGAAAGTGATGAAGTAACTTGAATAACATTTCCGGGAATATATTCTAATTTACTGCGTAACATCCTAAACGACTCATAAGTGACGTTTCTTTCCGTATTATTTTCTAGTTTACTATCACTATTTTCATCTAATGCAATAGTTGTCAATAACGGAGCATCTATATTATTTGTAATATCTTCAGGAGTATAAACCTTAGTCCTAAATATTTTCCGTATGAACACAAATAATACTGGAGTTGCAAAACCAAGTAATATAGCTAATAAACATATAATATTTTTTTTAGGTTTAATAGGTACTAAACTACCATAAGAGTCTTCTATCACCCTTGCATTATCTTTAGCAGCATATAAAAGAATTTGTGCCTCCTCTTTCTTTTGTTGTAACAATAAATATAAAGGCTCAATAATTTGTTGTTGACGTGAGATCTTCGCCAAATCCAATTGTAATGATGGAAATGATGAGATTTTTCTCTTTTCTTTTTCAACTAAATCTAACAATTCTTGACTTCTAATATCTAAAGTGTTTTTGAAGTTAGATAATGATAAAGATATTCCTGCTTTTAAGTCTTGAATTTGAGAAGAAATTAATATTACTCTAGGGTTATCAGGACTAGAACTTGCCAATAATCTATTACGTTCAGAGATTAATTGGTTATACTGCATTATAGATGCATTTATTCCAATATCTGCTATTCCAACATTTTCAGGAATAAATCCACCTGTAGAATCAATAGGCTGATTAATTTGGTCTAAGATTAAATTTAAAACTTGTTGTTGTATAATTATATCAGAAAGTTTTTTTTGATACTCAGAACCTGTTTGTAAAGTTAATTCCGATTCTGATTCAGGATTTACAACTACATTAGATTCTTTATAATCTTTAAACGAACTTTCTATGTCGCTTAATTCTTTTGAAAGAATAGATAATCTTTCGTCTAAAAAATTTATAGTATTATTTACAGAGGCATTTTTATACATTCTTGCATCTACATTATACTGATAGATTAAGTTGTTTAAAATATCATCGGCACGTTCAATTATGTTATCTTCATAGGTAATAGTAATAGCATCCGAACCTTTAACAGTATGTTCTGCACGTAAAGCATTAATATTTGCAGACACCTGACTATTAAATGGTTCCTTAGTAATAGTATATACTTTACCTATCTCTAAATTATCTTTATCACTCAATTCAATAGTTGCATTCAATCCCGGAAAATTTAATATTTGACCAAAATAACATTCCGAGTTATATGTATTAACCTCATTTTCACCTATTTCAACATATTCTAATTTATATTTAGATTTATCCTTAGGCCTTATTTTTAAAACTAATTTAGTTCGATCAAAACATTTATTATCATAACATAAAGAATCTAATTGATAAACAAATTTTATAGGAGAATTTTTATATAATTCTACATCTTTTACAAAAAAATTACCTTCGACAAAATATCTAGTGTTTAATGATAAGTTTTTTACTACCTTACACATTAAAGTTCTAGAATTTAAAACTAATAACTCATTTTCTATTTTATTATTTTTAAATCCTGTTAAGTTTGTAAAAGCTGCAACATCGTCTAAACTCATTGAACCGGATTGTTCGTTATTTAATAATATCTTAGTAGATCTGGAATAAATATGAGAAGATGACTTAATAAATATTACAGATATTCCTAAAAAGATTATTATTAATAATATTATCCAAAATTTCAAACTCCAAATAATTCTTAAAAATTCAATAATATTAATTGAACTATTATCTTCTTCGTTATTTTTTAGATATTTTTGATAATCGTTATTATTGTTATTAATGTCTTGAGCCATAATAAATAAAAATTACTAATTACTTACTTTTTCTATTTGTTAATATTAATGTAATTAATGTTGCAGTAGTTGTTAAAGATGTCAAAATCAAACTCCAAATTGTTGTAGCTGTTGTAGCTTGTGCAACTCTAACCGTACTAGGTGGAACATATATAATATCATTTTGACTAATATAATAATATGGAGATGTTAATATATCTTTTTTCTTTAAATCTATTGTAAAATAATTTTGAACACCATTTTCTTCCCTAATCAATAAAATATCTTCTCTTTTTGCAGATATTGTTAAATCTCCTGCATATCCTAAGGCTTCTAATATTGAAATCTTTTCTGATTGTGCAGTGAAAGTCCCGGGATTTCTAACTTCACCTAAAACAGTAAATCTAAAATTCATAAATTGAATAGAAACTATAGGATCATTTACATACTTTTTAATTTTTTCAGTTAAGGTATCTACTAACTCATTACGTGTCATACCTTCAACATGGATTTTCCTAAAAACAGGAAAGTCTATATTACCTTCTTTATCTACTAAGTATGGCAAATTTACTGTTCTAGGATTTGTGCTAAATGTTTGCGCTTCGCCTAATGATAAATTGAAGGGCTGTGAAACAGATTTATCAGCAGCATTAATAACTACAATACTTAATAAGTCATCTACTTTTATTGTAGGTTCAAAATCACTTTTAATTACTTCAGAATATTGGTCTTCTATATCTTGAAAATATAAAATTTCTTTAGGGCTTGTGCATCCTACTATTGTAATGATTAGTAAAAACAGATATATTTTGTTCAATTTCATAGTTAAATTAATATTTTGTAAAATTAATATATTTTTTTAATAAATCAAAAATAAATTACTTATCAAATTTTTCGTATATGGAATTATTAGATTTATATTCAGGTATGTTTTTCTTAAGTGCTAAAATTGTGTTTTCAACATCTAAATTTTTAGAATACTCAAACAAATCATCAACATCTTTTCTTACATCAAAATAATCGTAACTTCTAACTTTTGCAATCTTAATTTTATCATAAGAAATTTCTATAGTATTTTCTTTATTATTTAATACTTCTTCGTATAATTTTTCTCCAGGTCTTAATCCTATAAATTTTATTTCAATATCAATCCCAGGACGATAACCAGCACCAATAATCATACGTTTTGCTAAATCTAAAATTTTAACAGGTTTACCCATATCAAATACGTAAATATGGCTTCCTAGGTTAATAGTAGTTGCTTCCATTACTAAATTACATGCCTCAGAAATTGTCATAAAAAACCTAGTGATTTCCGGATGAGTTACAGTAACAGGCCCACCTTGATCAATTTGTTTTCTAAAATAAGGTACAACTGATCCATTAGAACCTAAAACATTTCCAAACCTTGTAGTAATAAATTTAGTATTACCTTTAACTTTACCTTGTTCAATTGCTAATCCTAATGATTGAACATAAATTTCTGCCATACGCTTAGAGGCGCCCATAACACTTGTTGGATTTACAGCTTTATCTGTTGAAATCATCACCATTGTTTCAATATTGTTTTGTGCTGCAATATCAGCAACATAAGATGTTCCTACAACATTAGTTCTAATAGCCTCGCATGGATTTATTTCCATTAGAGGAACATGCTTATATGCAGCTGCATGAAATAAAACAGAAGGTTTATACATTTTCATAATGTTATTTAACCTAGATTTATTTCTAATATCTCCTACTATTGGATGAAATTTCACATATGGAAATCTGTTTTCCAATTCCATTTGTAAGTCGTGTAATGGACTTTCTGCTATATCGTATAATACCAATTCACAACCTGCAATAGCAGCTACCTGACGACATAATTCACTACCTATTGAACCTGCTGCCCCGGTAACCATGACAACTTTATTATCTAAAAATTTTTTAATTCTATCTTCATCTACATTTATTTCTGAACGTCCGAGCAAATCTTCTATCTTTATATCCTTCATATTTGCTTTTAAAAAATTACCACCGGTAATTTCACTAATAGGAGGGGTCAAATAAGTTATAATTTTTCTTTGTTCACAATATTTAATTATAGAATCTTTTTCATTTATTGCATCTTGTATCTCACTAAAAACAACTCCATCAATCTCTAAATCTTCAACTAATTTTATAAAATCATTCTGACTATTAACACAATAGACATTAAAATTATCAATCTTATACTTATTTTTACTATTACATTCGACATTAGATTCTAAAAAACCACAAATACAAAACTGATTCTGCGTGTATAATATATCTTTAATTGCGATACTGGAAGAGTGAGTATTAAAAATTAACATTTTACGTAATACTTGGTCTTGTGCTGACTTGTTTTTCTGAACTACTAATGATTGATATATTGAAGCAATAATAACTCTTTCTAATAATAACACTAATAATGTTAACATTGCGTCAATAATAAGAGTGAAAAACAATTGCTTATTCGGGATGATCTTAAATAAGAAAACTAATCCTCCTAATAAAATAATTTTGACTATTACTGCTCCTGTAATTTTAAGCAAAGGTGTTACTGATAGATTTCTCGTGCTATTTTGCTCTGTCTTAAAAATAAGAAATGAAACAAAACTAATAACAAAGGATAATAGAGCAACAATTAGTAGTGATTTTGGCTCTAGATAACCAAAATAATTTGTAGCAATTAGTAATGAAATAATACTGGTAATTGTAGAAACTACCGTATCAGTAAATAATACTACCCACCTGTTAATATTTTTTTTAAATAATTTTACTATAAAATTCATTATGTTAGGATTTTAACATGGTTTTTTGGAATATATGCATCTACTGCAATAGAAAATAATCCATCTAATTTAACTACTACTCTTTTATGACTTTTAAGTCTTACTAATTCCCCTTCAAGGCCGGCAAATTCACCTTTAATAACTTTTACTTTATCTCCGGGTTTAACCTTATCATCATAAATTTTGTATTTACTAGATACTATTTTAGTAAATTTAATAAACGGGGTCATCTGATAATCGGGGATAATTAATGATGAGTTAGATGCTTTATCAATCATATAATTAACATCATAGCCAATAGAATTTAAAATTTCAAAACGTTCTTCTTTACTTACTTTAATAAACACCAAACGCGGAACTAAAGGAACTTGAACTAATGCCATTTTATTAAAACATTTCCGTACTTCCTCTCTTAATGGTAGAAAACTTTCAACATCTAACTTTAAATCATTTAAACTTTTATCAACTAAAATTTCTTGATTTGGTTTAGTTGTCAATACATACCATTTTTTGTGTTCACTGTCCATATTAGATAAATTAATACTCTGCAAATAAATCAAAATAACTTGCATCAATTATATTAACTTCTACAAAGTCACCAATCTGCAAGTTTTTATCAGTTTTTATCAAAACTTCATTATCTACCTCCGGTGAATCAAATTCTGACCTTGCAATATAATAATCACCTTCTATGCTATCAACAATAACTTTTAATTTTTTACCTATATAATTTTGGTTTATTTCAAGGGAAATCTGTTGTTGTAGCTGCATTAATTGCTCTAATCTTTCATTTTTAATATCTATTAATACATCATCTTCAAGTTTCGATGATCTTGTACCTTCTTCTTGAGAATAAATAAAAGCACCCATTCTATTAAAACGAGCATCTTTAACAAAATTGTACAATTCTTTGAATTGTTCGTCGGTTTCGCCGGGATAACCTACTATAAATGTTGTTCTTATACAAATATCAGGAACAATTTGTTTTATCTTATTAACTAAACTTACAGTTTCGTCTTTAGTTATTTTGCGTCCCATGCTTTGTAAAATAGGTGTACTGATATGTTGTAAAGGCACATCTAAGTATTTACATAATTGCGGAATTTCATTAAATAAATTTAATAACTCATCAGTAATTTCATTTGGATGGGTATAATGTAATCTTATCCAATCAAAACCTATTTCTGATATGCTTTTTATTAAATTTGGGAGTTCTAATGAATTGTATAGATCTTTTCCGTAATAAGTTAAATCTTGAGAAATTAAAATAATTTCTTTGACACCTTTTGAATATAAATAGTTTGCTTCATTTAAAATATCCTCTTTAGTCCTTGAAACATGTGGACCTCTAATTATTGGAATAGCACAAAACGAACACCATTTATTACACCCCTCTGAAATTTTTAGATATGCATAATGATTAGGAGTAGATAATTCTCTTAATTTGTTATTACAACTACAACGTTCAATTTTTTTAGAATAACCCAGAATAGTATCTATTATTTTCTTATTTTCGTTTACTCCAAACCATCCATCTACCTCCGGAATTTGACTGCTTATTTCGCTTTGATACCGTTGAAATAAACATCCAAAAACAAACACTTTTTCTAAGATATATTCTTTAGATTGCTTTATTAAAATAGAATTTAAAATAGTTTCTATCGATTCTTCTTTAGCATCATTAATAAAACCGCAAGTATTAATAATTACAACATTAGCATTAGAAATATCATCATATACCACATCAATACCATTATTAATAAGACCGGCAGCTAACTTTTCCGAATCTACAGTATTTTTAGAACAGCCTAATGTAATTATTGATACCAACATAAGAAATAATTAAACTATTTTTTTCTTTCAAATACTAAAAAACTATAATCAACACAATGATTTTCGTCTTTATAATGATCTTCCTTGCTTATTACTTCCCAAATATTATTATCTATTTCAGGGAAATAAGTATCAGCAATTGGTTCATCATCTACATAAGTAATGTATAACTTATCCGCTAAGGGCAAAAATTGTTTGTAAATAGATGCACCACCAATAATAAAAACTTCACCATCGTCTTTAGTTATTGATATGGCTTCATCGATTGATGAAGCCATATAACAACCTTCAAACGTATCGTTTGGATCATCTGAAATTACAACATTCTTTCTATTAGATAAAGCACCATTAGGCAACGATAAAAATGTGTTTCTTCCCATAATTACCGTGTTGTCTGTAGTTATAGTTTTAAAATGCTTCATATCATTTGGTAACGACCATAAAAGTCTATTCTTATAACCAATCCCATGATTTTTTTTTGCAATTGCTACTATTATAGAAATCATATGTTGTAAATTTTATTTTATTATTAATAACCAAATATCTCTTCTAAACTCAAAGTTTTAACTTTTCCTAATTTATTTAAGTAATCCATATCAAAGGTAGAAGTTTTTCCAATAATCATATAATTATACTTCTTATTGGCTACACTACTATTGAAATAATTTTCAAAATCTTCTAAAGTGATAGTATTAACTTTTTCAAAAATATTTTTTCGGATATCATAATCTGCACCTATTTTTTTGCCATTATACCACGAGAAAAATATTCTATCTTTAACTATTCTACCACTTTCTATTTGCTTAATAATAGCATCCTTAGCTAAATCAAACTGATAACCGGCTTTAGGCATTTCATTCATTAAATTAGTCATCGCAGTAGCAGCTGTTGTTAATTTATCAGCTTGTGTCCCAACAAAACAAAACATTGAATTATAATCATCCTCTTTTGAAGGGCTATTAATAGATGCCATAGAAGAATAAGCTAAGGAACGAGATTCCCTGATTTCTTGGAAAACTATTGATGATAAACCACCACCATAATATTCTGAAAATATTTGCAAATAAGGAAGATCTTCCAAATCAAACTTATCTCCACGAGATACCATTAATAGATTAGCTTGAACCATATCATAATCTACTAAATAAACTGCATTTTCTTTAACCTCTAATTTTTCAAATTCTTTTTCTTCCGGTAAAGGTAATAAATCTTTAGGAACAATATGTTTTTTTTCTATTAACGAACTAACTTTACTAACCGGCTCACTCCCGTAATAGAAAACTAAATGTTCGTAATTAAACAGTTCTTTTACTAAATCTACTAATTCTTGAGGGTCTGTATTTTTTAATTCTTCTTCTGATAAAATATATCTTGCTGGATTATCTTCACCGTAAGTTCCATATTGACGCATAGCACTCCATAAAATTCTATCAGGATTTATTTTATCATTTGCTCGTTTTTTTAATATTCCATCTACGTATTTGTCGTATGCATCTTTATCGGCAACAGCATTATGAATAATATGCTCTAATAGTTCCACTGCTTCTTCAAACTTATCATTTAAACCGGATATATATACATAAGACATATCATTACCTGCACGAACACTAAAAGTTAAAGCTAATTTATACAATTCTTTTTGCAATTCTTCGGGAGTATATTCGTCTGTACCAAGATATGTTAGATAATCAATTGCTATAGGTAATTTTAAATTGGTAAATTTACCCATATCAATTATATAATATAATTTAAAAATATCATTTAAATTATTTTTAACATAATAAAAATCTAAACCGTCCTTAAAATTTTTATGTGTAATTTCTTTGTTATAATCGACAAATACCGGTTCAATATCTTTTACAGTCATACTTCCTAAGTCTGAGGCGAAATCTGATTGTGCATCTCTATTGATAGGCACTTCCGAAATTTCAGGTTTTTCCACCTTTACTATATTTTGAGGAGTACCAAAACGTTTATAACCTAAAACATAATTGTCAGCAAAATTTGTTTTAGCAAAATCTACGACTTGATCTTTAGTTATTTTTGAAAATTTATCTAAAAATGAAACATTATCTATATAATCTTTACCTTCTATAAAACTCATCATATATCCATATGCTCTAGAAGTATTATATTCATTGCTTTCAACTTCATTTTTTAAATAATTGTTCAATGCTGCTTCTAAGATATCATCATCAAACTCACCTGTTTTTACTTTTTCTAATTTTTCAAATAATAAATCTTTTACTTCTTCTAAAGTTTGACCTTCTCTAGGTTTACCAAATAGACCAAACTCTAAATAATCATTTAAACCGGAACTATATGCATAAGCATTTAATACTTGTTGACTTTGAACTAATTCTAAGTCAATAATTCCTGATTTACCATTATATAACACCGTAGATAATGCTGATAACATTAATTCATTTGTTGGATTGTTATCGAAACGATATACTATTTTAACCATTTCTGATTCAGGACCATAAACTTCTACAATTTGAGGTCCATTAATTGGATCTGCAACGTATTTTTTTCGTTCAGGCAAATCTTTCTTCTCCAATTTCCCAAAATATTTATCTATTAATTTAATAGTTTCTTCATAATCAATATCTCCAGATAAGGCAACGGCCATATTGTTAGGAACATAATAAGTATCATGAAAAGTATAAATATCTTTCATTGAAGGAAGTTTTAGATGTTCAGGTAAACCAATAACATCTCTAGAATATGGATGGTTTTTGTATAAAACTTCGTTCATGGCTTGATTAAATCGAGAGCGATCCATGTCTTGATACATATTAAACTCTTCATAAACAGTTTCTAACTCTGTATGAAATAATCTTAATTTAACATTTTCAAATCGATCTGCTTCTAATCTAAGCCATTTTTCTATTTGATTGGATGGAATTTCATTTATATAAACAGTTAAATCATAAGAAGTTCCGGCATTAGTTGATGTGCCTCCTAAACTTGCAATACATTTATCATATTCACTCGGAATTGCATATTGAGCAGCTTCTAATGATAAGCTATCTATCTTTTTATATAGTTTTTTTTGCACTTCTGGATCATCAGAATTTCTACGTAATTCAAAAGTTTCTGCTATTTGATCTAATAACACACTTTCTTTTTCCCAATTTGTAGTACCAACTTTATCTGTACCCTTAAACATCAAATGCTCAAAATAATGTGCTAAACCGGTAGATTTAGGGTCTTCGTCCTTAGAACCGGCTCTTACTCCAATTAAAGTAAAAACTCTTGGTTCTATTTCGTTTTTAGATAAATAAACTTTTACACCATTATCTAAAGTATAAATCCTTGCATTGGCAGGATCGTTAGTTACATACTCATAAGTATAACCATTAGAGTCTGTTGCACTTTTTTGCATGTATTTTTTGCTACTTCCTTTATTACATCCCAAAAAGGCAATACTAATTAATACTGCAAATAATAAAATTTTAATTTCTCTCATATCTTTATTAAATTGTAATTTCCTAAAAATAACTTATAGATTAAAAAACATAATAAACTCAATAAACAATTATTATTCAACATAGATAAAATATATGTGATAATAATTGGCCTTATTGAATTAATTTTTATAATTTAATTTTGGAAACGTTGGAATAGAATTAGTTTCAAATTCTCCATTATCCAATTTAGCTTTTAACTTACTGAAAGCCTCAACAGTATATTTAACATCTTCTAACGTATGAACTGCTGTAGGTATTAATCTAAAAATAATTTCTCCTTTTGGTATCACAGGATACACTACAACAGAACAGAAAATATTATATTTTTCTCTTAATTCTAAAGCAAAGTTAGTAGCTTCTGAGACTGAACCATTTAAAAACACTGGTGTAACACAAGATTTAGTTCTACCTAAATTAAATCCTGCTTCTCTGAGTCCTGATTGTAATGCGTTTACTATTTTCCATAAATTATCTTTAATTTCAGGATGATTTCGCATTATTTCCAAACGTTTTAATGCGCCAATAACCATTGGCATAGGTAACGATTTCGCATATATTTGGGAACGCATATTATATTTTAAATAATCTATTATATATTTATCGGCACAAACAAAAGCACCAATTCCTGCAAAAGATTTTGCAAAGGTCCCAAAATATATGTCTACACCTTTTTGAGTTTCCTCACCAAAATGTTCAGGAGTTCCTGAACCTGTTTTACCCATAGTTCCAACACCATGTGCATCATCAACTAATAATCGGAAATTATATTTTTCTTTTAATTTTACTATTTCTTTTAAATTGCCTACTGCACCCGACATTCCAAAAACTCCTTCGGTAATAACTAAAACTCCTCCACCTTGCTCATTAGCCAATCTTTCAGCATTTTTTAAACGTTTTTCCAAACTTGCCATATCGTTATGAATATACGAAAAACGTTTGCAATTAGTTATTCTCATTCCATCTAAGATACATGCATGTGATTCTGCATCGTAAACAATAACATCTCTTCCTCTTTTATCACATAAACAATCTATAATAGATACCATTCCTTGATAACCAAAATTTAATAGATAGCAATCTTCTTTGTTTTCAAAAGCAGCTAATTCCAATTCTAATTGACGATGGTATTTAGTTTGTCCGGACATGGCCCTTGCACCCATTGGGTAAGCCATACCAAATTTTTTACATGCTTCAGCATCAGCTTCACGAACTTCCGGATGGTTTGCTAATCCTAAATAATTATTTATGCTCCAAACCAATCTCTCCTTTCCATTAAACATCATATGAGGTCCTATTTCACCTTCTAATTGAGGAAAAATAAAATATCCTTCTGCATCATCTTGATATTGTCCCAAAGGACCGGCATTTAACTGAAATTTTTTAAATAAATCCATACGTATATTTTATTTATTTTAATATTAATCAATTTAAGTATGTCGTAAATCACATAACAACTTATTTTGCAAAAGTACTTAAAAACATTAACATAGTAAAGTGAATTTGTAGTTTTTTTAATATCTTTGCAATCAGAAAAACTAAACTCATGTTAATATTAGATAGATTAGAAGAATTAAACAATAAATACAACGAATTAAAGCAGCTATTATACGATCCTGAAATAATTTCTGATGTAAAAAAACTGATAAAATTAAATAAGGATATAAAGGATTTAGAACCTGTTGTTGAATCTTATAATAAATATGTAAATATCCTAAGCAACATTGAAACTGCTAAGGATATGTTACAAAACGAAAAGGACGATGAAATGCGTGAAATGGCTAAAGAGGAATTAGAAGATTTAGAAGTTGAAAGGGACGAATTAGAAGATATAATACAAATTCAATTATTACCAAACGATCCACAAGACCATAAAAACGCAATTATTGAAATTAGAGCAGGAACAGGTGGAGACGAAGCAAGTATTTTTGCAGGCGATTTATATAGAATGTATATAAAATATTGTGAAAAACGCAAGTGGAAAGTTGAGCCAGTTAGTGCTAATTATGGTACTGCTGGAGGTTATAAAGAAGTTGTTTTTAACGTTAAAGGTGAAGATGTTTATGGAGAATTAAAATACGAAAGCGGTGTTCATAGAGTTCAAAGGATACCTCAAACAGAAACTCAAGGTAGAGTTCACACATCTGCTGCAAGCGTTGTTGTACTTCCGGAAGCAGAAGAGTTTGATGTAGAATTAAAACAAAGTGATATTCGTAAAGACACATATTGTTCATCCGGCCCTGGAGGACAATCAGTAAATACTACATACTCAGCTGTTAGATTAACTCACATACCAACAGGAATAGTTGTAACTTGCCAAGATCAAAAATCACAATTGAAAAACTTAGATAAAGCAATGCAAGTTCTACGTACAAGGATTTACGAATTAGAATATCAAAAATATTTAAACGAAATATCCGGGAAACGTAAAACAATGGTATCTACAGGTGATAGATCGGCAAAAATTAGAACTTATAATTATCCACAAAGTAGAGTGACAGATCATAGAATTAATTTTTCTACATATAATTTAAATAACTTTATGGATGGCGACATTCAAGAATTTATCGATAAACTTCAAGTTGCTGAAAATGCAGAACGTTTAAAAGAATCTTTATCATCTACTAATAAATAAAATGAAAAAATTAGAATTATTTAATCAAATTAAAAATAAAAAATCCTTTTTATGCGTAGGGTTAGATAGTGATTATACCAAGCTACCCGAGTGCTTATTAAATTTAGAAGATCCTATTTTTGAGTTTAATAAAAACATAATTGATGCAACTCATGAATTTACAATTGCCTACAAACCAAACATAGCATTTTACGAAAGTGTAGGTTCTAAAGGTTGGACTTCTCTTGAAAAAACTATTAATTATATTAAAAAGGTCGATAAAAATTTATTTGTCATTGCCGATGCTAAACGAGGTGATATAGGCAATACATCTAAACAATATGCAAAAGCTTTTTTCGAAAAATTAAATGCAGATGCTATTACTATCGCCCCTTATATGGGTAAAGATTCTGTAACTCCATTTATGAATTTTGAAAATAAATGGGTAATATTATTAGCATTAACTTCGAACGAAGGTGCAATTGATTTTCAATTAACTAAGGTTAACAACGAAGAACTTTATAAAAGAGTTATTAAGCAATCTACTACTTGGGGGGGGAATGCTGATAATATGATGTATGTAGTTGGCGCTACTAAAGCTGAAGCGTTAAAAGAAATTAGAAAGATAATTCCGGATAATTTCTTATTAATACCAGGTGTTGGAGCTCAAGGAGGAAGTTTGGAAGAAGTTTGCAAATATGGTCTTAACAATCAAGTTGGCTTAATAGTAAACTCATCTAGGGGAATTATTTTTGCTTCAAATGGTAAAGACTATGCAGATGCTGCAAAACAAAAAGCATTTGACTTACAACAAAAAATGGAAAAAATAATTTCTAATTTATAAATAACAATTATCTTTTATAATACCGCATAAAAGCTGAATATAAACAATTTACATTTTAATAAATACACTTTAGATTAAGAATCTCAAAATGGACAATTTAAAACAAAAGGCATTAGAATATCACTCTATGGGAAGACCGGGTAAATTAGAAGTAATACCTTCTAAACCTGCTAAAACACAAGAAGATTTATCATTAGCATATACTCCCGGAGTTGCAGAACCTTGTTTAAAAATAAAAGATAATATTAATGAATCTTACAATTACACATCTAAAGGAAATTTAGTTGCTGTTATATCTAATGGTACTGCAGTATTAGGTTTAGGGGACATTGGTGCAGCTGCAGGAAAACCTGTTATGGAAGGAAAAGGGCTATTATTTAAGGTATTTGCTGATATAGATGTTTTTGATATTGAAATTGATGAAAAAGACCCACAAAAATTTATAGAAATTGTAAAATCTATTTCATGTACTTTTGGAGGAATAAATTTAGAAGATATTAAAGCACCTGAATGTTTTGAGATAGAAGAAAAATTAAAGAAAGAATTAGATATACCTGTGATGCATGATGATCAGCATGGTACTGCAATCATTACGGGTGCTGCATTAATCAATGCACTGGAAATTGCAAATAAAGATATTTCTAAGATTAAGGTAGTAGTAAATGGTGCAGGTGCATCGGCACTTGCATGTACTAAGATGTATATTTCTTTGGGGGTAAATCCTGAAAACATATATATGTTTGATAGTAAAGGCATTTTAAATCAAAACAGATCAGATTTAAATAAATATAAATCTAAATTTATAAACAACACAAATATTAATTCATTAGAAGAAGCATTAATTGGAGCTGATTTGTTTTTAGGATTATCTAAAGCAGGTGCATTAAATCCGGATTTTATCAAAAAAATGAATGAAAATCCAATAATTTTTGCATTATCTAACCCAGTACCTGAAATACTACCGGAAGATGCTAAAAAAGTTAGAAATGACGTTATTATAGCCACCGGGAGATCCGATTACCCCAATCAAGTAAATAATGTTTTAGGATTTCCCTTTATTTTTAGGGGGGCATTAGATACAAGAGCAACTGCAATAAATGAGGAAATGAAATTAGCTGCGTGTTATGCATTAGCTAACTTAGCTAAAGAAGAAGTTCCGGACAAAGTTTTAAAAGCATATAATAAAAAATCGTTATCATTTGGTAGAGAGTATATTATTCCAACACCTTTTGATAACAGATTAAATAGTTTTGTTGCTACAGCAGTAGCAAAAGCTGCTGTAAAATCGGGTGTTGCCCGAAAAACTAATATTAATTGGAATGAGTATTCAAATAATTTAATAAAAAAATATCTATGATAACTAACGAACAAATAATAGAATTATTAAAAGAAGAAGCAAAACCTGCATTAGGTTGTACAGAACCGGTTGCTTGCGCATATGCATGTGCTAAATGTTACGAGATATTAAAAGACACTCCTGATTTTATTGAGGTAGAAGTAAGTGGAAATATTTTAAAAAACGGTATGGGTGTTGGGATCCCCGGAACAGGAATGATTGGTTTACCTATTGCAGTTGCTTTAGGAGTTATATGTGGAAAAACAGAATACGGCTTAGAAGTTTTAAAAGATGTATTAATAAATGATAATTTAACTAAAGCAAAAGAATTATTAAATAAAGATATTATTCGTATTAAATTAGCTAAAGATGCACCTGATATTTTATACGTGAAAGCAACTTGCATTGCTAATAACAATTCTGTTTCTGTAACTATTCAAAAATCTCATACTAATATTGTTGAAATAACTTATAACGGAACTACCATTTTTTCACAAAGTAGTAAAACGCATAGTAAAGATAGTAATTCCGATTTAAGAAGCCAAATTACTATAGAAAGGATTTGGGAGTTTGTTAATAATGTAAATACCAAGGATATAGAGTTTTTATTAGAAGGTGCAAAAATGAATAAAGAAATCGCACTGGAAGGTAAAAAAAATGATTATGGGTATAAGGTCGGCAAAACATTATTGAACTACTCACAGGGAAAAGATATTGATGAAAATATTATCAACAGATCTATAATTTTTACTACTGCAGCATCCGATGCAAGAATGGACGGATGCCCTAAACCTGTTATGACAAACTCCGGTAGTGGAAATCAAGGTTTAACAGTATATTTACCAATACTTGTAAGTAGCGAAACACTTAATTCTTCTGAAGAAGACTTAATTAAAGCATTAGCTATCAGTAATTTAGTTGCAACTCATGCTCATTATTACAATGGACATTTATCTGCATTTTGTGGTCTAACAATTGCCGGTTTGGGAGCTGCATCAGGAATATCTTACTTATTAGACAAAGACTATTCAAAAATAATAAATACAATAAAAGGAATGATTTCTAACATATCCGGAATGATGTGTGATGGTGCTAAAACAGGATGCTCATTGAAAGTTTATTCAAGTGTATCTGCAGCTGTATTGGCAGCAATCCAATCGCACAATAATATATTTGTATTTAACGATGGGATTGTAGATGAAGACATCGAAACAACTATCCAAAACTTAGGAAAAATTAGTAATCCGGGAATGGTACAAACAGATAAGACTATTATTGATATTATGGATAACAAAGTTTGCAACTAAATGAATATTACTGAAAACAAACAATTACAAAACTACAATACTTTTAAGGTAAATGCTATATCAAAATATTTTGCAGAGATAGAAAACAAAAATGATCTGTTAGAATTATTTAAATCATCTGTTTTTATCAACGAAAAAAAGTTTATTTTAGGTGAGGGTGCAAACGTTCTATTTAAAAATAATTTTGATGGATTAATAATACACTCAAAGATAAATTTTATCAATAAAATAGAAGAAGATAACAATTACGTATTTTTTAATGTTGGCTCCGGGACTATCTGGAACGATTTTTTAAAATATACATTAGATTTGAACTTATCCGGATTAGAGAATTTAATAGATATACCCGGACAATGTGGAAGTGCAATAGTTCAGAATATTGGTGCATATGGAGTTGAAATAAAAAATTGTGTAGAAAAAGTTAATTGCATTAACTTGGAAAAACCATACAATAAAACAACATTATCTAAGGAGGAATGCAAATTTGGATATAGAGATTCTATTTTTAAACATGATTTTAAAAATTATTTTATTACTGATATAACCTTAAAACTTAACAAAAAGTACACTCCTATCCTAACATATAAGGAATTAGCTAAGAAATATCATACTGATATAAACAATTTCGATAGCAACACATCAAATCTAACCCCCCAAATTATTGCATCAGAAATCTCACAAATAAGAGAAAGAAAACTTCCTAACTACAAAAAAATTTACAATGCCGGAAGTTTTTTCAAAAACCCAATAGTTGACGAACAATTTTATAAAACCAACTTATTGAAATACAATTTAGTTACATACCCTGCTGAAAACAACAAAATTAAACTCTCAGCTGCACAATTAATTGAACAAGCTGAATTAAAAGGCTACAGAATAAAAGATGCTGCTGTATCAAACCAACACTCATTGGTACTATGCAATTACGGCTCTGCAACGGGAGAAGAAATATATGATGTAGCAAAACATGTTGTAAATACAGTATGTAAAAAATTTGGTGTAAAATTACAACCTGAAACTATTATTTTATAATTTGGCTCCTTGATATGTTTGGCGTTCTTCTAACCTTCGTTCAAATAAATTAATCACTTGATCGTATCTGATATCCCACTTTGCGGGTAAGAATAAAAATCGAGGAGGTACTTCACTTGCTATTCGTTCTATAGATATTTTGGGTGAGAAATTTTCTATAAAATCTATAACTAAATCTATATATTCGTCTAATTCATAAAAATAAAAATTAGACGGGTTTGCAGCATATTCATCTGCCATAAGAGTGTTTTTCATTATTTGAAGCTGATGAAATTTTATACTTTCTAAAGGTAATGTAGAAATTTCTCTTGCTGAATCTACTATCATTTTTTTGCTCTCCCCCGGAAGCCCAAAAATAAGATGTCCGCCAACTTTTATACCTCTATTTGCAGTCTTTATTATCGCATCTTTTGTGGTTTGATAATTATGCCCCCTATTAATATTTTTAAGAGTTTGATCATAAACGGATTCTATTCCATATTCTACTTTAATAAAATAGTCTTTGGAAAGTTTCTCCAAATAATCTAATTTCTTATCATCTATACAATCGGGACGAGTTCCAATAACTAATCCAACTGTATCAGGAAAAGCAAGTGCCTCCGAAAATAATTCTTTCAATTTATCTAAACTACTGTATGTATTGGAAAATGTTTGAAAATATGCCAAATATTTTGAAGCCCTTCTATATCTTGTTTTATGGAAATCTTTACCTTCACTCATTTGGTAGGTAACAGATTTTTTAGGATTACAATAAGATGGATTAAAAGCTAATGCATTACAATATGTGCATCCGCCTATTCCTACAGTTCCATCTCTATTAGGGCATGTAAACCCAGCATTAATAGACAATTTTTGGATACGTTGCCCAAATAATTTTCTAAAATATTTTGGGTATGAATTATATCTATCTTGATTTTCCATCACTTTAGCAGCTTTACTTTTATTAAGTGGCAACTCCTATTTCAACTTGCAACTTCAATTTGCAAATTTATTAAAAATAAAAAAAGGGATGTAAAAAAACATCCCTTTATATTTAATACATTAAAACGTTAATGTTTTTATTATTCATTAGTTATTTTTTCTAACCATTTAACCATAGAAAGCATTACTATCATTGATATGAAACAGAAAGCGGCAAAGACTGCCCAAGCCATCCATTGCTTTGGAAAATTATTAATCATAGTAACACCTAATGCAATAAATAAGTTACCGATAGCTGTTGCTGTAAGCCATAATCCTTGACATATACCTTGTAAATGTTTAGGAGCTATCTTTGATACAAATGAAAGTCCTAACGGAGAAATAAACAATTCTGCCACAGTAAGGAACAGGTATGTCAAAATAAGCACTACAGGGCTAGTTTTCTTAGACATCTTAACAGCTTCCTCTAAACCTTTAAACTCATTACCTGACGGATAATTATTAGCTATTGCTATAATCATCAAGAAGACATATGCAAGAGTAGCTATAAACATACCTATTGCAATTTTCTTAGGAGTTGAAACAGGTTTACCTTTCTTAACAAATAAAGAGAAGATCCACATTATTATAGGAGTTAATATAATAACATAGAATGGGTTAATACATTGCCAGATCTCTGGTGGTATATTTTCAGTAACAACAAAATCTCTAGCAAAAACTGATAAGGATTGTCCGTTTTGGTGAAAAGAAAACCAAAAGAATACTGCAACACCTAATACTGCAAATAAAGCAGCAATACGTTGTTTAATTTCTTTTGCATCTTCTTGAATTTCTTGAGCTGTATATTTTGGACTTGATGAATCTACTTTTACTTTTTTAATAGGATTAGGTAATTTATTTTTAACAACAGCAAATATTGTTAATGAAATCAACATCGCAATAACAGAAGCAAAAAATGAATAGTGAACACCTGTATTAAAAACATTTAGATAAGTGCTACAAAATTCACCAATCGATCCAAAACTTGGAGCGTTAATAGAAACCTCACTCATTAAATGATTTAAGTTTTCCATATCAACACCTTGTAATCCACCTTGATCTAAATATTGGTGACAAAGACGTGGAAGGTCGGCATTATATCTAAAACCATTAAATTTCAAATAGAATTCTCTTAATAAAGGAGCAACAAAAGGTGCAATAACACCACCTATATTAATAAACACATAAAAAATTTGAAATCCTACATCTCTTTTACTTTGAACTTTTTTTAGTGCCTCAGGACCTTCTTTTGCAGCTTCAGCTTCAAAATTATCATACATTTGTCCTACAATAGCTTGTAAATTACCTTTAAATAATCCATTACCGGCAGCAATAATAAATAATGCAACGCAGGTAAATACAAGAACCCATGTAGGAATATTTCCCGGATTACCTCCAAATACTGGTAAAGCTAATAAGAAATAACCTATGGCCATTACTACCAATCCGGACATTATTGTACCTTTGTAATTTTGTGTTTTATCGGCAATAAGACCCCCTGGTAAGCTAAGCACATAAATTAAAAAATAAAATACAGCATAAATCCATGCTGCAGCACTATCACTAATACCAAATTTAGAACATATGAACAACAATAAAACTGCATTCATAATGTAATAACCAAATCGCTCTCCCATATTACTAAGAGCAGCAGCTATTAAGCCTTTTGGATGATGCTTTTTTGCAGATATTACGTAGTAAACCAAAAATGGAATCACCACAATTAATATTGCAAGCAAAATTACTAAGGATGTGTTTTGTACAAATTGCTTAAACATACTTTTTAATTTTAATTAATATTATTTATAATTATCCTAATTCCTCTTAATTTGTAACTTATCATATTAAGATTTGCGAAGATAAACAAAAATTTGTAATTTTAACTATTAAAAAAACTAATTACAATATTTTTTAAGTTTATCTATTTATTTTTGCATTTTTTAATAAAACTTTTTTAACTATTATAATAACATTTACAATATTATTTTTCACTTAAACATATGTTATGTTGATAAGGATAATTAAAGTAAATTATTTTTTGAAATAATTAAATTTCCATATTAGTCCAAACAAGAAAGTCATCATCTTTTTGTTCTGATGTACTATCATTTTCATTAGATGTTTGATAAATATCATTGTAAGAATCTTGATTCGAATATATTATATAAACACCTATTCCTTCAATTTTTTCTACTATTTCCTTAGTTTGATCTAAACCTAAAACCATAATTGCCGTTGCCCAAGCATCGGCAATAGCAGGATTTTCATGAAATACAGTTACGCTTAATACTCCATTTTCTGTAGGATACCCATTACGAGGATCTATAACATGAGTGTATTTCTTACCGTTATATTCATAAAAGTTATTATAATTTCCGGATGTTACTGCCGATTTGTTATTTAATTTAAAAAATGTATATAACGAGGTGCTGTTTTTCTCAGGATTTGCTATTCCAACTTTCCATGATTTGTTAAATGGCTTAGTTCCTTTAGCATAAACCTCTCCTCCTATTTCAATAATATAGGATTCTAGGTTTTGGGAATCAAAAAAATCTGCTATTACCTTTACTGTATATCCTTTAGCTACAGCATTAAAACAAAGTTCAATACTATCATTTTCAAAAATAAAATTGTTGTTATTATCTAATTTAACTTTATTATTTCCAATATATGGCAATATTTTTTCAACTTCTTCTTCAGATAACGGATTATGTAGATTATGATTTCCAAAACCCCATGCATCAAATAGTCTTTTTGCTGTTACATCGAATGCACCATTTGTTTCATCATAAATTTCTTTAGAAATATTAAAATTATAAATAATATGATTATCTGGTTTGATATTTTTTTCGCGTCTGTTAATTTTTGATATCGTAGAATTCTTGTTATATATAGACAAAGAGTTATCTATTACTGATAATATACTATCTACACTATTTTGATAATTAATTTTATCTTTCGAATAATATTTTATATTATAAAATGTACCTTGCGTAGTTCCACTTAATTCAATTTGGTTTTTGTTGGGATTACATGATGTAGTTGACAATAGTAAAAATATAATAATAAGTGGAATAAAATATTTTTGAGTTTTTTTCATTTTCCAGTAAAATTTAACTTATAAGTTAAGCATATTATTTCCGATAACATATTAATTCTTAACTTAAAAAATTAAAAGTAAAGTGTTGTTTGTGTTTACAGATTAAATATAAAAGATTGATAATTAAACACCTATACAGATACCTAATCCTAAAGCTGTTTTTAATAATGCTGTATCAGGTGTTACCCAATTAGGCTTTTTGATAGCTTCTGTTAATGGAACGTCTGTAATGTATGGATGACGATAAGACACCATAGTTCCATATTTCTCTTGTAATACTAATTCAAATGCTTTAACGCCAAATTGAGATGCTAATACTCTATCGTATGCAATTGGAATACCTCCACGTTGCAAATGACCTAAGACAGTAGCTCTTATGCTATGTTCGCAACCTGCATTTTCTAATTCTTCTTTTAGTTTAAAACCAATACCGCCAAAGATTCTATTCTCATAACCGGGGTCATTACTTTTACGTACCATATAATCTCCATCTTTATTACGAGCTCCTTCTGCAATTACAACGTTGATAAAACCTCTGCCTCTTACAAATCTGGTTTCTATCTTTTCCATCACTTTATTGATATCGTAGGGAAATTCCGGTAATAAACAAATTTCTGCGCCCCCGGCTACTGCTGCATTTAATGCAATCCATCCTGCATCTCTGCCCATTACTTCTAATATTTGTACTCTATTGTGACTTGCTGCAGTGGTGACTAACTTATCTACAGCTTCTGTAGCTATTTGTACTGCTGTTTGAAATCCGAAAGTGGAATCTGTTGCAGATAGATCGTTATCTATAGTTTTAGGTACTCCAACTATATTTAAACCTTTTTCATATAATTTCTGTGATATTCTTTGAGATCCATCGCCACCAATATTAATTACTGCATCAATACCTAGATAACCTATTTTTCGTATCATTTCGTCGGATCTATCAACAGTTATCCATGTACCGTCATTTTGTCTAACCGGCCAACTGAATGGACCTCCTTTATTAGTAGTTTGTAAAATTGTACCTCCCTGATAATGTATTCCTTTAACAGCATTTTCGTCTAAGATCACTATTTCTGTAGGCTCGCGCAAGATCCCGTTAAAGGCTTCTATGGATCCAACAACTTCCCAGTTTTTTTCTTGAGATGCTCTGTTAACAATAGCCCTTATTACCGCATTTAACCCGGGACAATCTCCTCCACCAGTTACAATTAAAACTCTTTTCATATTGTTTAATAACTTTAATTTTGCAATTGATATTTAAATTAGCACAAAAATAACAAAATTATGCTTAAAAGAAACTACATTTCGGTTTTTTATGTTTCAATTCTTATAATAAAGGGAAATTATTACAGATGCAAAATTAGCATTTGTAATAATTGTAAAGTAAATGCAATAAAAAAAGACTGTCGAAAAACCGACAGTCTTTTAAAATTATTATTTACTAATTATTAATGTTTTTCGTTACCTGTGATTGTGATTGTTGTACCATCAACAGTATTAACTACACTACCTTTTGTAATATTTAAAACATAATATTTACCTTCAGCAGTTTTAGTACCGATGTAATAGTCATAAACTTTTGGAGCTTCTGCAGATACTTTATTGAATTTTTCAATTTCTTGAGCATTATCAATTTCTACTGCTAATTCTTCTAAAGTTTCTAATGCGTATACTTCTTTTGTTAATTCAACTAATTTAGTACCTGTTTTTGGAACTATGATACACATTACTTCTTTTGCATTTTTTGTCCACTCTAAACCAAATTCATCTAATCCGGTAGCAGCAGCATCTGCAACTCTTTTCCATTCGAATTCTGCTTCTTCTAATGGTGTTGTTGGTTCTTCACCCCATTCAACATCAACTACTTTAACTGAAGTTTGTCCATCAACATCTTTAGCAGTAATAGTTACATTAATAGCTTTGTTACCGTTTTCATTTACTAAGTTTAATAATTCTGTAGTATATTCAAATGGATATTCTTCAGAAGCAACACTTTGAATTATTTCAACAAATGGATCTTCTTCGTAATTTGTTCTAAAAGTTACTTCTTTTAAGTTTACTTCATCAGCAGAAACATTACCTTTTAATACTACTGTTGTAACATCATCTAAATTAGGTTTAATAGGATCATATTCACCATCAACAAAAATCATTGGGTCACCATGACCACCACATGAAGTTAAAACCGCTGCTATAATAATAGCAAAAAACCAATTAATTTTTTTCATAATTAAAATTTTTTAAATTAATATTATCAATTCTTAATTTATTGCAAACATCGTGCAAAACTTTTATTTTGCAAAAATATATATATTTTATTATTAATTTATTTCTATGATATATGGTAATCTTGCTTGTATTTTGCTTTGTTCTTCTAAACTTTTAAGAAATTCATAATAAGGATATAAAGCCCCTAATTCCTTTGCCATTCTTCTGCTATAAACGTTACTATTATTATTTTTAAATAACTCTGTAATAAATGTCATAGCATCTTTTTTCTCCGGATAGCTTACTATATCGTATGTAGAAAGTCCTGCAGTGGTTGCAGCTAAATCTATAGCATCTTTAAGACCTCCTATTTCATCAACTAATCCTAAGGAAATTGCATCTGTTCCTAACCATACTCTACCTTGACCGATACTATCTACATACTCTAAAGTTTTATTTCTTCCCCTTGCAACATATCCAATAAAAGTTTGATACGTATTGTTTACATTTTTATTCATATAATCAATTGAAGCCGGAGATAAATCCTCTACCATAGTTAACATCTCTGAGTTTGCGTTTGTCTTTACTTTATCTGTAGTAATACCTAATTTATTGTTTAATAAACCGGAGATATTAGGCAAAACACCAAAAACCCCTATACTACCTGTAAGACAATTTGGATTACAAACTATCTTATCAGATAAGCAAGATATATAATATCCGCCAGATGCAGCATAATTACCATAAGAAGCAATAACAGGTTTAACTTTTTTAGTTAATTCTATTTCACGTAAAATAAGGTCTGATGCTAATGCGGAACCTCCGGGGCTATTAACTCTAAATACAACTGCTTTAACTTTATCATCTTTACGTGCTTTAACAATTTCTTTAATTAATCTTTCGTTAGAAATAACACTTTCTTTACCTTTACCGTAAACTATTTCTCCTTCAGCATAAATAACTGCTATTTTATCACTTCCTGACTTTTTAACTTTTGCATTAGCTTTTTTATATTTAGATACTGTTACTTTATTTAAATCTTTATCTAAATCTACGTTCATCAAGGAATTAATGTAACTTGTTAAACTATCATAATAAATTACCCCATCTATAAAATTATATTCTAAAGCATCGTAAGTAGTTACAATACTTAAATTATCCGCATAATAATTTAAACTATCTACACTAATACCTCTTGAATCAGATATAGAATTTAATATATTTCCCCATAAAGAAGTAAGATATTTAGATAATTGCTCTTTATTAGCTTCACTCATTTTATCTAAAATCAGAGGCTCAACTGCACTTTTAAACTTATTACCTTCAGGGCGGAATACATTTACATTAATATCTAACTTATCTAAGAAGTGTTTATAAAACATTATTGGAGTATATAATCCTTTAAACTCAAACATACCTTCAGGATTCATAAAAACTTTATCTGAGACTGAAGTAATATAATATCCACTTTGGGATAAATTATCAGAATAAGATATCACAAACTTATCTGTAGTATTTTTAAAATCTTCCAAGGCTTCTCTAATCTCTAAGGCAGTGCCATAACCACCGCCACCTAACATCGTTTCTATTAAAATACCTTTAATATTCTCATCTTCCTTAGCTCTTTCAATAGCATTTAATATATCTACTAACCCAATGTCGTTTACTTCCGGAACAAAGAAATTGCCTTTTACATTAAAATCGTAAGGTTGATAATCTGGGATTTTGTCATTAAAATTTAAGACCAATACTGAATTTTCTTTAATTGCAAGTTCTTTTTTAGAGTTTTTTGTAATACTTCCTATTATAGCAACTATAAAAATTAAATAAAGTACAGCAAAAAAAATGCATATACCTATTACTGTTGCAAAAACTGTTTTCCAAAAACTTTTCATATGTAATTTATTTTTTTAATTATATTTATCTTTGCAAAGATATAATTTTTTTAAAAGAAAATATTTTTTTTTGGTGTTAATTAATTGTTACTCTGCGAAACTATGAAAGAATTAATTCTACTCTTAGGAAGTAATATAAATGATAAAAAAAACAATTTAATAGTTGCATTAAACAAATTGTCTGAAGTTTTTGGCAATATCAAAAAAAACAGTCATATTTATGAAACTGAACCGTGGGGATATAAAGACGATAATACTTATTATAATTTAGCAGTAGTTTTTGAAACGGATTTATCTCCTTTAGAAGCTTTATATGCCTGCAAAGGTATAGAAATATTTATGGGACGAAGAAAGAAAACTGAAAATAAGTATGAAAGTAGAATAATTGATATCGATATTATTACTTATGGGGATACTATTTATAATAACGGGATACTAAATATACCTCATATGAAAATTCAAGACAGAAGATTTGTATTGGAACCGTTATGTGAAATAGTTCCTAATACTATTCATCCGGTATATAAACTATCTTTTCAGGAATTATTAGATAAGTGTACTGATAATCTAAGAGTAAAGAAAATAATTGGTAGTAACAATATTGATTTACCTTCTAGTTCTAAGAACTTAAATAACTCTAAAAATAAAAACAATTTTATTGATCACGATATTGATAATGCAGAGAAAATAACTTTACATCAAATTGATTATAAAAATAATATCCCATATAATTACATTGCAATAGAAGGATGTATAGGTGCAGGTAAAACTTCATTAGCTCAACTTATTTCTAAAAATATTAATGCAAAGTTAATATTAGAACAATTTGAGGATAACAACTTCCTTCCTAAATTTTACAAAAACCCTGACAAATATGCTTTTCCGTTAGAGCTAAGTTTTTTAGCTTCCAGATACAACCAATTAAACAAACATTTAAGAAGTTTTGATTTATTTAAAAACGGAATAGTAGCTGACTATTTTTTAGCCAAATCATATATTTTTTCTAGAAGAACTTTACAGAAAGATTTACAAAATTTATATTTTCAATTATTTAGTATCCTAGAAAATAAAATAATGTCTCCGGACATTATTTTGTATTTATATATGGATGTTGACAGATTACTATATCAGATCAAAAAAAGAGGAAGACCATACGAACAAGATATAAGCGGAGATTATTTACAAAGCATTCAAGAAAGTTACTTAGATTATTTTGAAACTGTTTCAAACAAAAGAGTATTAATTGTAGATGTAAATAATTTAGACTTTGTTTCTAATACTAACGATTATAAAAAATTATTCAATTTACTTCAAGATAATTGGGATAATAAAATATACAAACTGATTTAACTTATAAATGCTTATTATACCGACTTTGCCTTGGATTTTAAATTATCGTTTTCTAATAATGAAAGTATTATAAAAAATATTGTAATTAATAATCCAATAAATAGGTAGTCTACTATTGTAACAAAATTTAAATTTCTTCCTAGAGAAATTTTATCTAAGAAGCTTTGAAAATTTTTCAAAATATGGTTGATAATTGGAAGCACATATACAATAAAGAAATTTTTAATTTGATCTCTAAAAATAAATACTAAAGAGTTTAGTATTAAGAAAAAAGATATTAATATTGCTCCTACTTGTTTTAAAATTAGCTTATTATCATTAATGGCTTCTGTTTCTAATTTTGATACACTTTCCATCACATTTTGCGCAAAATTATAACTTGGGCTTTCTAATTCTATATCATTAAAAAGTTTTTTTAAAACATCATTATTATCTAAATCATCAATATTTATTTTATTTCTTGGTGTCATCTGTCATAAATTTTAATAGTTTTTTCCTTGTTCTAAAAAGTTTTACTTTTACATTTGAAATTGACATATTAGTGATTTCCGCAATTTCTTCAATGCTATTATCCATCTTATAAAAAAGAGTAATTATTAAATTCTCATCGTCTTTAAGCTTTTTGAGCGATTCTTTTAATTTATTTACATTTTCGTTTGAATAAATAAAATCCGAATCTGTATCATCTTCAATTTTATCAAATGAACCATTTAAATTAGTATCAATAGTAATAAAGGTAGTTTTTTTATTTTTTTTATAAAAGGAAACTGCCTCATTATATGCTATTGAATAAAGCCAAGTTGAGAACTTTGAGTTCTGCTTAAATGTATCTAATTTATTATATGCTATAATAAAAACATTTTGAGCAATATCCTCAGCATCCTCCTTATTATTTACAATTTTAAGTATTATTGAAAAAACCATATCCTGATATTTTTCAACTAAATAAGCAAATTGTTCCGTATTGCCTTTTAATGTTTGACTGATATAATAAGATTCACTTATTAGCTTCATAAATATGAGACTATATTTTGTTTGTAAAGTTACACATTTTTATATATATTTTTTATTTTATTAATATTATTATTAACACTGCATGGCTTACTATATTTAAAAAAATACTTAAATTTGCAAACAAGAAAGTTTTTTTAGTAAATAAATTATTTAATATAAAAGCATATGTCAACAGAAAACTTAAAACAAACAGCCTTAAGAGAAGTAATAGAAAAGGCAGGAGCTAAAATGGTTCCATTTGCTGGCTTTATCATGCCAATTCAATTCGAAGGAATTAATATTGAACATAAAACAGTACGCGAAGGTGTAGGCGTTTTTGATGTCTCTCATATGGGTGAAATCTGGGTTAAAGGGGCTAATGCCGCTGCTTTTATCCAAAGAATTACTACAAACAATGTTTACGATTTAGTAGATGGTAAAGTTCAATATACTTGTTTCCCTAATGGAAAAGGTGGTATCATAGATGACTTTTTATTATATCGTTTTAACGAAGAATTGTATTTAATGGCAGTAAATGCTGCAAATATAGAAAAAGACTATAATTGGTGTTTACAACATTGCGAAGAATTTGATATAGTTCCAGGTAAAGATTTAATCAATGAATCAGATTTATATAGTCAATTGGCAATTCAAGGACCATTAGCTATGAAAACAGTTCAAAAGTTAACTGATGAACCTGTAGAAGATATGGCTTTCAACACTGCAAAGATCATTAAATTTGCAGGTATAGATGATGTTATATTCTCTACAACGGGTTATACAGGATCAGGCGGTTGTGAAGTTTATGTAAAAAATGAACATGCAGTTAAATTGTGGAATGCTGTATTTGAAGCAGGTGAAGAGTTTGGTATTAAACCTATCGGTTTAGGAGCTCGTGATACTTTACGCTTAGAAAGTGGTTTTTGCTTATACGGAAATGATATAGATGATACAACTAGCCCATTAGAAGCAAGTTTAGGCTGGATTGTTAAAATGACTGACAATAACGATTTTATCGATAGAGATAAAATGGAAAAAATGAAAGCCGAAGGCATTAAACGTAAATTAAAAGGCTTTGTTTTACAAGAGAGAGGTATTCCTCGTCAAGGTTGTGAGATTTGTAACGAAGAAGGTGAAGTTATTGGAAAGGTAACATCCGGTACAATGTCACCAATGTTAAAACAAGGTATTGGCTTAGGATATGTAAATACAGAATACTCTAAAACAGATACAGAAATATATATCAAAATTAGAGAAAAAATGGTGAAAGCCAAAATTACAAAAATTCCATTCTGGAAATAATTTTAAATGTTAAATCAACAAATCTATATTACTGATATTTTTATTTGTAAAAAATATCAATAATTAGGTCTATATGAGAAATAGAAACTAATTATACTATTGATAATTTGTTTAAGAATAATAAAGGAAATATAAATGAGAAAAAATTTGTTATCGCTATTTTTAGTATGCATAACAAGTATATTTTGTTATAGCCAAAAACAATTACCAACAGAATTTGCACCTCCTTTAAAAGACCGAATGTATTTATCCGGATCATTTGCTGAATTGAGAACTAACCATTTTCACTCAGGATTGGATATCAAAACAGGTGGTGTAGTTGGTAGAAATGTGTATTCTATTTATGATGGATATATTTCTAGGATTTTAGTTAGCCCTACCGGTTTTGGCAAAGCAATATATATAACACATACGAATGGATATACATCTGTTTACGGACACTTAGATAAATTTATTCCGGAAATAGAGAAATACGTTAAGGAGTACCAATATTCCAAAGAAGAATTTAAAGTTAATATTTTCCCCCCTAAGGATAAATTTGTAGTTAAAAAAGGAGACTTAATTGCCTATTCAGGTAATTCCGGAAGTTCCGGAGGTCCTCATCTACATTTCGAAATCAGAGAAACTGATGGAGAAAAACCAATTAATCCTTTATTTTTTAAGTTTAATGTAAAAGATAATACTAATCCTAAAATTTATTCATTAAAAGTATTTCCTTATACAGTTAATGATTACGTTAATGGAAGTAATAAAGTGTTTACTATTAATACTACAGGATGGGGAAAGAATTACAAGTTAAATTCTAATGACACTATTTTGTTAAAAGGAAGTGCTTATTTAGGTATCAATACATACGATGCTATGGATGATGTGCATAATAAAAATGGAATTTACTCAATAGAATGTTTTTTTGATGATGAATCAATTTATTTATTTGAGGCAGATGAATTTTTCTTTCATGAAACCCGTTTTATTAATGCCACTTTAGATTACAAATCCATTGTCGAATACAACTCTAAATATTATACTACTAAATTGTCTCCTAATAATCAAATAGGAATGATTAAACACATTAAAAACAAAGGGTTAATTAACGTAGAAGACAATAATGTACATCAAGTTAGATTTGTAGTTAAGGATACTTATGAAAACACATCTGTTTTAACATTTTATGTAAAGCAAGATAGTAAACCTTATCCTTACTACGAAGCTAAACAATACGATTTTTCTTTTAATCATAGGATTAGAAATATTTTGGAGTATGATGGAGTAAGATTAAAAGCAGATGCAAATACATTTTTTCATGATATAGATTTTGATTATTCTAAAACGGAAAGTACAGAAAAAGGCGCATTATCCCCTATTTATACATTAGGCGATAGATCTATCACATCATTTAAACCTATCGAAATTGCTTTGGAAGTTGACAAAGATATTCCTAATCATTTAAAATCTAAACTTTACGTTGGAGAATTATCTGTTAAAAAGGAATGGGTTTATGTTGATGGAAAAGTTATGTTTGATTGGATTACTTTTACTACTAATAATTTAGGATCGTATAGAATAATGATAGATACTATTCCCCCTACTATCACTTGTAATAGTTTAAAGGCAAATACTTCTAATTATGTTGGTGATAAAAACAAAATAGATGTATATATAAAAGATAGCCAATCGGGAATTAAAAGCTATTATCCAACAATAAACGGAAAATGGATATTGATGGATTACGATGCTAAAAATGATAAACTAACTTATGAATTTGACGATAGAATATCTAAGGGTGAAAATTTACTCAAAATAGAAGTGTTAGATAATCGTAATAATAAAACTGTAATCGAGCGGACATTAATTTACTAAGGGATGCCATCCCCAAAATAAGGGATACCATCCAAAAGATATCAAACTGAATATCAGAAAATTAAACAAGAAATTCAAGTATAATTAGAGACATTCATTTAATTCAAATTTTAGAGCAAGATTGAAAACTAATTCAGTCTTGCTTTTTTATTTTATAGGTATTTATCTTTTCGGTGGAATATTTAGATTTTTTTATACCAATGATTTACAACTAAGCAAGTTGAATGTAATTTCGAATACAAAACTTTTATTTTCATCAGTTTTGTAAATTTGATTTTTTTTGTATCTTCACCATGATTAACTTAGTTGTTGGTTTGTGAAATAAATAATATATATAGTACTTAATATAAATTAAATTACCATGAAAAAATTTTACTCATTATTAGTTTTCTTGCTTTTTGCAACACCTGTCTTTTCTCAAGTTTTGGATAACCCTCGTATTGAAAGGATGAATCGCGGATATAATTCTTCTTACAACTATTTTTTATCTATTGACAGTGATGGATATATTATGAAAACAGATGTAGATATAAATGATTTTAGAAAATTAGAAGAAAATTTAAAGGCAACTCAAAATACAATCACAGAACAAAAAAGGGAAATAGATGAATTAAAACGAACTATCTCAAACCTTGAAAAAAAAATCGACAAAAATGAAAGGGATTTGTATGATCTGAAAAAACAAAATGAAAGAAATTTGAACGATTTGAAAAAACAAATGGAAAAAGATTTGAATGAACTGAAAAGACAAAATGAAAGAGATTTGAGCGATCTGAAAAGACAAATTGAAAATTTACAAAGAAAAGTGAATTAATTTTTAGGGAAGCCATCCAGGTAAGAGCTGAATATCAGAAGCTACAATAAAAAAAAGCGACATATTAACTGTCGCTTTTTTTTGCCTAACTATTAAAACTTAGTTATATGAAAAAAATATTGTTTTTTTAAATTATAAACTAATTGATTCTATTATCTTATATTTTATCTCATGTATGGATAGTCAAAGTAAGTTGCAGGAAGATAAGTTTCCTTAATTGCTCTTGGATTGGTCCATCTTACTAAGTTTAAGTAACTACCGGCTTTATCGTTAGTACCGGAAACTCTGGAACCGCCAAATGGTTGCCAACCTACTGTTGCACCGGTCGGTTTATCATTTATGTAAAAATTCCCTGATGCATATTGCAATTTTTCGAATGCGGTTAAAACTGCCTTTCTATCATATCCAAAAATGGAACCTGTTAGTGCATATGGAGATGTACTATTGCATAATTCTAAGGTTTCTTCATATTTTTTATCTTCGTAAACATAGATTGACATTACAGGACCAAACAATTCTGTTTCCATCGTTTCGTACTTCGGATTAGTTGTTTTGATAATTGTTGGCTCAATAAAGTAGCCTTTAGATTTATCACAATTGCCACCTGTAATAATTTCACATTCTTTAGAATCTTTAGCTCTATCTACATAGCTCTTAATTTTATCAAATGAAGTTTCATCAATTACAGCTGCCATTAAGTTTTCGAAATCATTAACGTCACCCATCTTGATTTCAGAAACTTGTGATTCTAATTCTTTTTTGATTTCTCCCCATAATGATTCCGGGATATAAGCTCTGGAAGCTGCTGAACACTTTTGTCCTTGATACTCAAATGCACCTCTTACAATGTTTGTAGCTACTTCTACTGGGCATGCAGAATTGTGTACAAAAATAAAATCTTTACCACCTGTTTCACCAACTATTCTTGGATATGACGTGTAAGATTCTAAGTTTTCACCTACAGTTTTCCATAAATAATTAAATGTTTTAGTAGATCCAGTAAAGTGGATACCTGCTAATGATTTATGTTTAAGAGCAACACCGCTTATCACACTACCGGAACCTGGTAAAAAGTTAAATACACCTGCAGGAACTCCGGCTTCCATGTATATTTTAGCAACGTAATAGTTTGATAAAACTGCAGTTGATGCAGGTTTCCAAATTGAAGTGTTACCCATCATTATTGGTGCAAAGTTTAAATTGGATGCTATAGATGTAAAGTTAAAAGGAGAAATAGCATAAATAAAACCTTCTAACGGACGATATTCCATTCTATTTAATTGGGTAGCATCTGATTTAGGCTGATCTGAATAGATGTTACCTGCATAATAAGCATTATATCTTAGAAAATCAACTAATTCACATGCAGAATCTATTTCGGCTTGGAAAGCATTTTTGCTTTGTCCTAACATTGTTGCAGCATTAATAGTTGCTCTATACTTATGAGAAAATAATTCTGCAGCACGTTGTAAAATTGCACCTCTTTCTATCCATGGCATTCTTTGCCATTCAATTTTTGCTTTTAGAGCAGACTCTATAGCTTCATTAACATTTTCTGAAGTAGCGCAATGATAATTAGCTAAAACATGCTTATGATTGTGAGGCATGCGAATTTGCTTCATATCACCGGTACGAACTTCTTTTCCATTAATAATTAAAGGAATTTCAAGTTCTGTAGATGATTGACGTTTTAATTCTTTTACTAAGGCTTCTCGCTCAGGACTACCTTTTAAATAACCTTTAATAGGTTCGTTTTGTGGTTCTTTAAATTTGAAAATTGAATTGTTCATATTGAATGATATTAATAAATGTTTGAATTTAAATCTAAAAATGTGTAAAAACACATGCAAATATAAAAATTATTTTTATTAAAAACAACCATTTATTGTAAAAACACAACTATTTAAAAGGGGGATAACATTCGATTTTATTAATAATCGATAGTCTTAATCACAGCTCCGGTTGTGTCATAAAATACCCACGTTCCAACTCGCTGGCCTTGTTTATAATTTCCCTCAATATAAACTTGGCCGTTTTCATAGTACAATACGCGTTTACCTTCCGACAATCCGTTTTTAAAATTACCTTGACTCCAACTATTACCGTTTTCGTACCACACTTCCCAGTATCCTTCCTTTTTACCATCTTCGTAATTACCTTCGCATTGTTTTTGTGAATTTGGGTAATATCGTGTTTCTAAATATTTAGTATTATTATCATTTTTATACTCTCTGACTACCATAGGAGTACCGTCTTCAAATCTTTCAATTACTTCATCAGATTTACTAGAATCATTTTTACAAGAGAATAATAATGTTACTAAAATTAGTAAAAATAAGTTTGGAAAAAATTTAAAGTTTTTCATATTTTTATCTGTTATCTATAATTTTTCAAAAATTAAAGCCTCTCCATTAGGTTCGGCAACAATCTTATCATTGCTATAAACTAACTTTGAATTTACAAAAGTGTGTAAAACTTTCCAACTAAAGTCATATCCTTCAAAGGGATGCCATCCACATTTATAATATGATGTAAAACTTGGCTGGTCTTGACTTTCTTTATTATTTTGGTTTTTCTTTATCTTATCTATTACAACTAAATCTCCACAATACCCTTCTTTAATAAAACCTCTATTTTTTAAGTGAAATCCTTTAGCTACATTATGAGATGTAAACTTTGGAATATCTGTAATATCAAAATAACCTTTATCAGCCAATTCAAGTAATACAAGCAACATATGTTGAATACTTGGCATTCCTGACGGACACATAAAATAAGGATGATTTTTTTCTTCTATTGTATGTGGAGCATGGTCTGTTGCCACCACATCTATTATTCCATTTTTTAATGCTTTACGTAATTTTTCTCTGTCAACTTTTGTTTTTACAGATGGATTACATTTTATCAAACCTTTTTTAATTTTAAAATCTTCTTCTGTAAACCACAAATGAGGAATACATACTTCAGCTGTTATCAATTTTTTATCTACAGGAGTGTGATTAGATAATAATTCTAATTCTTTTGCTGTAGAAATGTGAAGTAAATGTAATCTGGTTTCGTGTTTTTTAGCCAATTCTACAGCTTTTAATGAGGAATTATAACAGGCTTCTTCCGATCTAATGATAGGATGAACATTAAAAGGCACCTCATTAGGGTTAATATTTTTATGTGTTTCTTTAATTTGATAGGTATTTGCTTCAATAATTTTCTGATCTTCTGAATGTACTGCAATTAATTTAGGAATCTTAAAAAAGATATCTTCTAATGCTTGATCATCATCTACTAATAAATCTCCTGTAGATGCTCCCAAAAACACTTTAATACCCGGTATTTTAGAATAATCAGCTTTATCTAATTCCTCAATATTATTATTAGTTGCACCTAAGTAAAACGCATAATTGGCAAATGATTTGTTTTTTGCTAAATTGTATTTTTCATCTAAGATTTTATTAGTAATAGCTGCAGGTTTTGTATTTGGCATATCAAAATACGATGTAACTCCGCCTGCTACAGCTGCCATACTTTCTGAGGCAATATCGCCTTTATAAGATAACCCGGGATCTCTAAAATGGACATGACAATCTATTAATCCAGGTAATACATACTTACCTTCCAAATCGATTATTTTATTATTTTCAGGTAGAATTTTCCCACATTCTTCTATTTTTTCTATAATACCATCTTTTAATAAAATATCGGCATAATAATTACGACCTTCGTTTATAATATGTGCATTTTGAAGTAAGTAACTCATTCTAATACAAATAATAATTAGCTAATAAATATAAATAACAATATTGTTTTTTTCAAAAAAATATAAGGATTAATTCTGATATTTCAGAAAAATTATTTTTCTCTAATTATTTCATTATGAAGCTTTTTATAATTTCTAAATCTTAGATTAATAACTCCAAAAAAAGCTTCTCCAAAAATATTAGTATTCATTTTAGATTTTCCCTCAGTTCTATCTACAAATACAATTGGCACTTCTTTAATTATTCCACCTAATTTAGATGTTATATATTTCATTTCTATCTGAAAACCATAACCTGTAAATTTAATATTATCAAAATTAAAAGCTTCTAATGTATGACGTGCATAACATATAAAACCGGCTGTTGCATCATTAATTTTTAAACCTGTTACAAATTTAACATACTTTGATGCATAATAAGACATAAGGACTCTCGACATTGGCCAATTTACAACATTTACACCTGTTACATACCTGGATCCAATTGCTAAATCTGCCCCATCAGCTACTGCTTGATATAATCTATCTAAATCATCAGGATTATGTGAAAAATCTGCATCCATCTCAAAAATATAATTATAATCGCGATTCAAAGCCCATTTAAAGCCATGTATATATGCAGTTCCTAACCCCAGTTTGCCTGTGCGTTCCTCAATAAACAATCTATCAGGATATTCCTCTATCAGATTTTTAACTATATTAGCAGTTCCATCCGGTGAATTATCATCGACAACTAAAATATGATAACTATTCTTCATATCCATTACGTATCGAATAATTCGTTCTATATTTTCCTTTTCGTTATAAGTCGGAATAATTACTAATTTATCGCTCATCCTTCACAATAATTATATTTTATTGCAAAGTTAATAAAAAATCTTCAATATTAATTTTTTTTATTAATTTTGCATAATCCGTACTATTAATTTGATAATTAATTTTTAAACAATAAAAAATATATGAAACGTGACGAAAAAGTATTTGAAATAATACAAAAAGAAAAAGAAAGACAACTTAGTGGAATTGAATTAATTGCATCAGAAAACTTTGTAAGTGATCAAGTATTGGAAGCTATGGGTTCAGTAATGACAAATAAATATGCTGAAGGTTACCCTGGTGCTAGATATTATGGCGGATGTCAAAATGTTGACGAAACCGAAAACTTAGCAATAGAAAGAGCTTGTGAATTATTTGGTGCTGAATGGGCAAACGTTCAACCACATAGTGGTGCTCAAGCTAATATGGCTGTATTAATGAGTTGCTTAGAACCAGGCGATACTTTTATGGGATTAGACTTATCTCATGGTGGTCACTTATCTCATGGCTCCCCTGTTAACTCTTCTGGTATTTTATACAATCCAATTGCTTACGAAGTAACTAAAGAAACCGGATTGATTGACTATGATATGATGGAAGCACAAGCATTAAAACATAAACCTAAACTTATTATTGCAGGTGCATCCGCTTACTCAAGAGATTGGGATTACAAACGTATGAGAGAAATAGCTGACAAAGTAGGTGCTATTTTAATGGCAGACATTTCACACCCAGCCGGTTTAATTGCACGTAAATTATTAAACGACCCGGTTCCATATTGTCATATTATTACTACTACTACTCATAAAACCTTAAGAGGTCCTAGAGGTGGTATGATATTAATAGGAAATGACTTTGATAATCCTATGGGCAAAAAAACCAAAAAAGGTATTATCCGTAAAATGTCTTCAGTAATTAACTCAAGTGTATTCCCAGGAGTTCAAGGTGGACCGTTAGAACATGTAATTGCCGCTAAAGCAGTAGCATTTGGTGAAGCTCTTAGCAACGACTACTTAGAATACATCAATCAAGTTAAGAAAAATGCATCAGTGATGGCAGATGAATTTATTAAAAGAGGCTATCATGTTATTTCCGGCGGTACAGATAATCACTTGATCTTAATTGACTTGAGAACTAAATTCCCTGAAATTACAGGTAGAACTGTAGAAAACGCCTTAGTTAATGCAGATATTACTGTAAACAAAAATATGGTTCCATTTGATGATAGAAGTCCATTCCAAACATCTGGATTAAGAGTTGGAACCCCAGCAATAACAACTAGAGGTATTAAAGAAAATCATATTCCAGTTATTGTAGATTTTATAGACACTGTAATAAGCAATGTAGAGGATGAAAAGGTAATTAACGATGTTAAAGTTAAAGTTAATGAGTTAATGAAACAATTCCCTCTATTTGCATATTAAAAAAATAATATTTAAAAGACATTTGGAAATTACTTTCCAAATGTCTTTTTTTATTACAAAACAAACATATAAAAAACAAATATAGGCTTATAATTAATTTATGAGAAGAAGAAGGCGTGGTTGGACAAGGTTTATTTTTAATAAAGATATAATAGCTACTATTATATTCTTAGTTATAATATTTTTTATTAAAAAGGATAATATTTTTAAAATCAATAAATTAAATAATATCTTAGAATCTATGGAGGCAGAAATTAAGGAATACGATAGAGTTTATACTCAAGATAGCATAACTTTAGAAAAATTAAAACACGATTCTGCCTTTAGAGAAAAATATGCACGCGAACATTACTATCTCAAAAATGAAAACGAAGATGTTTTTATTATAGAAAAAGAGGATAAATAATATAACCTCTTATTCCTAGATCACATTAAAATTAATAACCTAATTTTGTTTGTTAATTACTATAACTTAAAAAGGAAAGTGCATTTAGTAATTTCCTTTTTGTTTTTTAAAGATTTTAATAAATAATCCTAGTATGGATCAATATCTATTATTAGATTAATATTTTTAAAATTACCTAACTGACGAAATTCTTCTATACTTTTTGATAGACTATTTCTTGTTTCTTTAATACTGGAATTTTGTTTAATCTTGATTAGGATACATTGTATATATTTATTTTTAATCCGAGGTATAAAATAATATTCAGGACCTAACACGATTTGAGTTTTATAATTCTTTTTTAAGATATCTTTAAATTTTAAAGCACCTTCGTTTAGCACTTTATAATCTTTATGCTTTAGCTTTATGTCAATAAGTCTGCAATAAGGTGGATAGATATATTTTTTGCGTTCTAACAATTCGTTTTCGACCATTTGCATGTAATCGTTTTTAGCAGCTAATTGTATTACTAAATGGTCCGGTGATGATGTTTGTAATATTACTTTGCCTTGGATATCTCTACGTCCTGCTCTACCGCTTACTTGTACTATATGCTGAAATGCTCTTTCATTAGATCTGAAATCCGGGAAATACAATAGGTTATCTACATTTACTACTCCTACTAATGCAACATTATTAAAGTCTAAGCCTTTTATAATCATTTGGGTACCAACTAATATGTCTATTTTCTTTTTAGAAAATTCTGATATTATTTGTGCAAAAGCATTTTTCCGACGAGTTGAATCTAAATCCATTCGTTTAATTATTGCATCAGGGAAGTAATGTTGTAGGGTTTCTTCAATTTTCTCTGTGCCAAAACCTTTCATAACTAATTGATCACTATTGCAGTTCGGGCATCTAAACGGAATAGATGTATGATTTCCACAATAATGGCATCTCATCTGGTTAAAGAACTTGTGGTAAGTTAGTGAAACATCACAATTATCGCATTGTGGAATCCATCCACAAACTTTACATTGTAATCTTAGAGAAAATCCTCTTCTATTTTGATATAATATAACTTGTTGTTTATTTTCTAAGGCGTTGCCGATTTGCTCAAGCAAATATACAGAAAATTCTTGTGGCTTACCTTTGGTAACAAGCTCTTTTTTCATATCAACTATGCTTGTTTCTGGCGATTCTATTCCGCCATATCTTTCTGTTAATGTAACTAATGCAAATTTATTTCTAATTACGTTATAGTAAGATTCTATTGACGGCGTTGCTGATCCTAATATTACATTAGCATTAAATAAATGAGCCAAATAAACTGCACTATCTCTTGCATTATATCTTGGCTCCATATCTATTTGTTTGTAAGAGGTATCGTGTTCCTCATCAATTATTACCAAACCTAATTTATTGAATGGTAAAAATAGGGAAGATCTGGCTCCTATTATTATATTATATCCTCTATCATTGTTAATGTTATTTTCTAAAACTTTGTTCCAGATTTCTAGTCTTTCGTTATGATTAAATTTAGAATGGTACACCCCTACTTTATCTCCAAAATATTTTACAGTTCTATCTACTAATTGAGTAGTCAATGCAATTTCCGGAACTAAAAACAATATTTGCTGTTTTTTTTCCAATGCTTCATTAATAAGTTTAAAATAAATTTCTGTTTTTCCACTTGATGTAATTCCATGGAGTAATACAGTTTTATTTTCTTTAAATAAATTATTAATACTATCTAATGCCATTTGTTGATGGGGTGTTAATATGATATTATCTACCGAATCGTTAGAATCATAAACTTGTAATCTGCTTACTTTTTGGGATGTTACATTTATTATGTTTTTATCTTTCAAAGCTTTTAAAACTGCAGTATTAGCACCGCCCAGATGTTTATAGATTAAGCTCTTGGGAACTTTCGGAAATTTATCTTCAAAATTGGGGGCTACCTGAAAATAAGCTAATAAAAACTCCAATTGTTTAAAAGCTCTTTTTTCTAAGGACGTAAATAATTCATGAAGCTTTTTTTCATCGATATATTTATCGTTAATAGAAATAAAATCTTCAAATTTAGGTTTGTAGGGATTATGGATTTCTTCACTTAATTCTACTGCCCCATGGACTATTAATTTGTCTAATACCTTATATGCACCTTTGAAGTCTAAACTCTCAACAGCAACATCTACAGCAAGTTTATTATTTTTTTTTATCAAATCAAATAATCCTAACATTTCTTCAGTAAAATCAGAAATGTTTCCGTCAAAATTAGGATTTACTACTAAATAAGTTTCACTCGCAACTTTAAATAAGGATGGAAGTGCATTATTCATTACATTTCCTATGGAAGCAAAATAATAATCTGCGATCCAATTCCAAAACTTTAAATTGATTTTATTAATAATAGGATTATCATCTACTATTGCAACTATTTCTTTTAACTCATAATCTATATTTTTTTCATCAATTTTATCATTGCTAACAATTATTCCTGAATAAAACTTTTTTTGACCAAAGGGCACTATAGCTCTCTTCCCTATTTCTAGTTCCTCTAATAGACTTTCGGGAATAATATAGGAAAATGTAGTTTTTAATGGTAAAGGAAGTAATATGTTTACAACATCTATCATTTATTTAGTTTTATCAAATATACAAAGATAACTGTGTTAATATAGGATATATAAAAAAATTTTAAAAATTATCTGTCATAAATTTTGTATCCGTACAATTTACATTCAAGGGCACCATTATATAAAGTTTTACGTTTGTTAGGGAATAAATTAATTGCTTTTAATGCTTCTTCATCAGAGGAGATTACCCAACAAAAACTATCTTTAAAATTGTTTTTAAAAACAGAACCTATTTTATTATATAATTCAATTAAGTTCCGGTTATCAGTCCTGACACCATAAGGAGGATTACAAATTAAATATCCATTAAATAAGTTAGGAATATAATCGCCAAACGCTGCAACTTTAGTTGTGATAAAATCTTGCATACCTATATTGTGAATATTTTTATCTGTTATTATTATCGCATTCGGAGAAATATCCGAGCCATAAATTGGAGGTAAATCAAAGTTAATATTGTTTTTAGCATTATCTAAGAAATTATTCCATTTATTTTTCTCGAAAAAACTTAATTTCATAAAACTAAAATCTTTCCTAAAAAATGATGGAGGAAGATTGGCTGCTATCATTGCTGCTTCTATCAACAAAGTACCGGATCCACAAAACGGATCAAAAAATGGCACTTTACCATCCCATCCGGAATATTTAATAATACCTGCAGCTAATATCTCATTTAATGGCGAACTAACTATATTTGACTTATATCCCCTTTTAAATAATGGCTCACCTGTTGTATTAATAGATACACTTAATTTTTCTTTAAAAATATATAAGTGGATTTTTACATCTGCATTCTCTTTATCTACATTAGGACGTCTATTAAATTTATTCCTGAATTTATCCGCAATAGCATCTTTTGCCTTTAATGATGCAAATAATGGGGTGTTAATAAAACTATTTTTGTTTACCACCGCAGTTACAGCAAAAGTATTGTCTAAATTAAAAAAATTAGTCCAATCAATAGAATAAACTGCATCGTATAAATCGTTAGAATTGTAAATATTATAGTTTCCTAAATCTAAAAGAACATTTAATGCAACTCTACTATGTAAGTTAACTTTATAAATAAAATCACTACTTCCCTTAAACTGAACAGCTCTTTTTAGTTTTTTAACTTCTGTGGCTCCTAATTCTTCTAATTCTCTCAATAAAATATCTTCCAGCCCTGCCATCGTTGTTGCGGTAAACAATAAATTTTTCATTATTAGAAACGTTTTTTTGCAAATTTAATATTTTATCGTAAATTTGCAAGTCAATTAATTTTTTATAATAAATGGTTTAAATATCTAAAGAAAATAAAGTTATGAAAAAAATTTTAACAATTTTAACGGTTATCAGTTTAATTATTGGTGTTAGTTCATGTAAAACAAACACTTCAAAACAACAATGTGAGAAAGCACAAACCGAACAATGTGTTAACAATGATCAAGGATGTGTAGGCGATCCTGAAAAAGGATGTGCTGGTAATGTAGATCACGAATGTGCTGGTAATGTAGATCACGAATGTGCTGGTAATGTAGATCACGAATGTGCTGGTAATGTAGATCACGAATGTGCTGGTAATGTAGATCACGAATGCACTGGTAATGACAACCACGAATGCTGTCAAGGTGATCCGAATAAGCCATGTTGTAAGGATAATGAAAAACTTGAAAATTAACAATTAATCTTTTCTTAACTAAATAATTTTTCCACTTTTTATTTATTTTTTACAAAAACTTTATGAAGTCATACGAAGAGTTAACAGAAATAATTAATAATGAGATAGAATGCATATTCAATGAAAAAATAGATGTATTGGATTTTAGTTCTAAAAATTTATTAGAACCAATTAAATATGCTTTATTACAAGGTGGAAAAAGAATGCGTCCAACTTTGCTACTATTAGCTTGTGAAATTAACGGTGGAGATATTGATGATGCTTTATATCCGGCAATTGGTTTAGAACTTTTCCACAATATGACACTGATTCATGATGATATTATGGATAATGCCGATATACGCAGATCTTATCCTACCGTTTATAAAAAATGGGATGTAAATACTGCAATATTAGCCGGTGATGCTATTTTTGCATTAGCAATAAGATATTTAGTTAAAACTAAAAGTAATTTTATAAAAGATATTACTGTTTTATTTAATTACACATCATTAAAAGTTTGCGAAGGTCAACAATTTGATATGGACTTTGAAAAAGTAGATGAAGTTTCTATTGATGAGTATATACAAATGATTAGATATAAAACTGCTGTTATGTTGGCATCTGCCCTAAAAATAGGTGCTCTGATAGCAGGTGCTTCATTAGAACAACAAAACTACTATTTCAGCTATGGAGAAAATATTGGTTTAGCATTTCAATTAATGGATGATTGGTTAGATGTTTATGGAAATGCTGATGTTTTTGGCAAAAACTTAGGAGGAGATATTATTGAAGGTAAAAAAACATATTTATATTTAAAGGCATTAGAACAAGCAGATCCAAAAACTAAAGAAACATTAATTAATATTTATAATGATTTTGAAATAGATAATGAGCAAAAAATTAAAGAAGTGATGGATATTTATGAGAAGTTAAATATTAATCAACTTACGTTAGATGCTATTAAAAATTATCAAAAAACTGCTTATGATATTTTACCTAAACTTTATTTAAATAAAGAAGGTTACGATTTATTAAAAGAATATAGTGATAAATTATTTATTAGAAGTTATTAAACAGATTTTTAGATTAAATTAATCTATAAAATCTAAGAACTTTTCGTATGCCTCCTCCCATTTTACAATATTTTGATCTAATTCTTTTTTTATCTTTCCATAGCTATTAAAAACTTCCTCTTCACAATTTGGAGAATTCATCTTCATTTCTATTGTTTTTAATTCATCTTCTAATTTTTTAATTTTAGATTCGTAATTTGAGACTTCTTTTTCTAATCTTCTTTTTTGGCTATTTATTTTTTTTTGCTCTATATAATTTATTTTATTTTCTGATATTATATCTCCCTTTTCAGTTTCTTTTGAAATGTTATTATTCCGTAACCCTACTTCATTAATATCTTCAAACTTATTTTTGTATAAATACTCTTCTATTCCACCACTATATTGTTTTATTTTATGATTGTGAAAATCGAAAACTTTATCGGATAACCCACTTAAAAAATCTCTATCGTGCGATACTATTATCATAGTTCCGCCAAAATGAAGTAAGGCATTTTTTAATATATCTTTAGATACCATATCTAAGTGGTTAGTAGGCTCGTCTAATACTAATAGATTATAAGGACGTAATAACATGCATGCTATTGCTAATCTTGTTTTTTCTCCTCCTGATAACACACTAACCTTTTTATCTATATCGTCTTCATCAAACAAAAAGCTTCCTAAAATTCCTCTGATATTTTTGCGGGCATCTCCTACAGCAATATCATCCATAGTTTGATAAACAGTTTTGTTTTTATCTAACAAATCTGCCTGATTTTGGGCAAAATATCCAATACTAACGTTATGACCTATTTTTAAATACCCTTCATAATCTAAATTGCCTGTAATAATTTTTGCTAATGTAGATTTTCCTTCACCATTTTTACCGATAAAGGCAACTGTTTCATTCTGTAAAATAACAAAATCCAAGTTTCTGAATACGTTTAATTGGTCATAATTTTTAGTTAGATTTTTTGCCTCTACCACTATTTTACCTGAGGGAGGAGCAGGTGGAAAGTTAAAACTAACTGCAGAAGTATCTTTAAATTCTACATCTATATCTTCTAACTTGTCTAGCATTTTAATTCTAGATTGCACTTGCTTAGCTTTAGAAGATTTATATCTAAATCTTTCAATAAATCTTTTTATTTGTGCAACCTCTTTATTAATTTTATTCTGTTCTGCAATCTGATTTTCAATTTGTTCATCTTTCCAAGCTGAAAACTCAGAAAATGTACCTTTAAAATCGTAAGTTTTTACATGGGTTATTTCAACTGTTCTAGTGCATACTGCATCTAAAAAGGATCTATCATGCGAAACAAGCAACACAATACCAGGATAGTTAACCAAATACTCTTCAAGCCAAGTTATGCTAAGAATATCTAAATGGTTAGTTGGCTCATCTAACAAGATTATTTCAGGTTTCTGGATTAATAATTTTGCTAGTTCTACCCTCATTATCCACCCACCACTGAATTCATTAATACTTCTATTAAAATCAGTTCTCTCAAAACCTAAACCCAATAATGTCTTTTCTACTAATTCTACATATTTAGCAGAATTTAACATATCTAATCTGTGGGTTATTTTATCTAACTTTTCTAAGAATTTTGGATATGCATCTGAGGTAAAATCTTTTAAATTGGCTAACTTTTCTTCTATTTCCTTTTGCTCTTTTCGTAAATGAATTATTTCCGGAATTGCTAAGGATGCTTCATTGAATAAAGTATCATTTTCTATAGTACTTGTATTTTGCTCTAAATACCCTATTCTATATGAAGCTGGATAAGAAACGTCGCCTTTAGTGGGTGTTAACTTCCCTGCAATAATGTTCAACAAAGTAGTTTTACCACAACCATTTCTACCCACTATTCCTACACGTTCTTTTGGATAGAAGGAAAGTGATAAATTAGCAAATAAATCGTTACCTGTAAAATGGTGCGATAAATTTGAAATGGACAACATGAATTTAGATTTCTATAGTTTCTTCACGACCCGGACCTGTAGAGATTAAATAAATTTTAGTATTTAAAGATTTTTCTAAAAATGATATATAATCTTTAAAAGCTTCCGGTAATTTATCGAAACCTGTTTTGTAATCTAGTGTAGATTTCCATCCTTTAATATCTTGATATATTGGGGTAATATCAACTTCTAAATTGTATGGCATTTCTGATACAATTTTTCCATTCATATCATATTTAACACAAGCCTTAATAGTTTGTAAATCGTTCATAACATCGGCTTTTGTGACTATTAAGTCTGTCACACCATTCACCATACAAGAATATTTAAGTTGAACTAAGTCTATCCAACCACATCTACGTGGTCTACCTGTAGTAGCACCAAATTCCCCCCCCTTTTCGCGTAGGAAATCACCTGTTTCATCAAATAGTTCTGTCGGAAACGGACCTGCACCTACTCTTGTACAATAAGCCTTTGAAATTCCGAAAACTCTTCCAATAACATGAGGGGCAATTCCTAAACCTGTACAAACACCGGCAGAAACAGTATTAGATGATGTTACAAACGGATATGTTCCAAAATCTATATCTAACATAGTACCTTGAGCACCTTCGGCTAATATAGTTTTACCGCTATCTAACAAATTATTGATAAAGTTTTCGCATTCGATAAAGTTATAATCTTTAAAATACTCAATAGCATCAAACCATTCTTTCTCGAACTCATCAAAAGTTTTATTATCAATTAATAATGTACTTAAATCAAAATTGTACATTTTAGCTATTCTTAAATGATTTTCTTTTAGCTTGTTATATTTATCTTTAAAATTATCTGTAAAGATATCACCAAACCTTATACCAACACGTGCTATTTTATCCGTATAAGTAGGTCCTATCCCTTTTAGGGTACTGCCTATTTTCCTATTTCCTTTACTTTTTTCGTAAACTGCATCTAACATCCTATGACTAGGTAATATTAAAGATGCTTTATTAGCGATGGAAAGTCTATTTTTTGCATTAACATTAACTTGTAAAAGGTTTTCGCATTCTTCTTTTAAGATTACTGGATCAACAACTACTCCGTTGCCAATAATATTTATTTTATTTTCATGAAAAATACCTGAAGGAATTAAATGTAAAACGTGTGTTTTACCATTTATTTTTAAGGTATGACCTGCGTTTGCACCTCCTTGAAAACGGGCTATTACATCATATTTGGGGGTTAAAAAATCTACTATTTTACCTTTACCTTCATCACCCCATTGCAAACCTAATAATACATCAACTTTTTTTAACATATTTTATTTTTTAATAGCATATAACACAAATTGGCTTTTTTTTACATCTAATTTGTATTTTAATTCTAATTCTTTAATTATTTTGTCTATTCTGCTATCTTCAAATTCAATATAATCACCTGAATCTGACAACACTATGTGATAATGACGTTTTTTTTGAGGATTAATATATTCGTATAAAGCAGTATCAGATAAAAATTGATGTTTTTCTATTATGCCACAATCTACCAATATATCCATAGTGTTATAAAGCGTAGCCTTACTAACTCTAAAATTATTATTTTTCATTATCATAAATAAAGTATCAACATCAAAGTGTTCTTTCATGTTAACGACACACTTTAATATTTCAAACCTTTCAGATGTTTTACGCATCTTATTATCGTTTAAGTATCTAGTTAACTTACCTTTAGCAATAATATAGTTCTCTAAATTTTTCTTACTCATTTATGATTTTTGACTTTCTAGGAATTGCAAAAATAATCATTTTATTGTTTAAAATCAAAAATATATTTTATAATTTATTTTATTATTATTTTTTTACAAAAGTATGTGATTTTTAATAAAAAAACTCATATCATTTTTTGTTTTAAAGAAAAAATAATGTAATTTTGTTAGGTTATATTCAAGTATAAAATATGTGATATTATGTATAAAATAGAAAAACACCCTATTTTAGAAATCCCTTCAAATAATAAAGTTACATTTAAATTTCATGATAAAACCATAGAATGTGACGAAAGGATTACTATTGCTGCAGCTTTGCATCAAGCAGGCTTCCCTGTTCATAGCCATAGTGATAAAGGCAGAAATAGAAGTTTAAATTGTGGTATCGGCAAATGTAGCGCATGCGAGATGATTGTCGACAATCAAATAAAAAGAATTTGCATAACTAAAGTAGATGGAATTAAGGAAGTGAAAGAAATTCCTAAAAACTACATTCCTAAAATAAATTCTGAAAAACCTTCAGACAAAAATACTCCATATAAAATTTATAACACTGCTGTTGCCATAATAGGTGCAGGTCCTGCAGGGTTAGCTGCCCATAAAATATTAAATGAATATAATGTAGATAATATTTTAGTAGATAGTAATGAAAAAGTTGGAGGACAATTTAATATGCAAACTCACCAATTTTTCTTTTTTGAAAAGGAAAAGAATTTTGGTGGTATGAGAGGATTTGATATTGCTAAAAAATTAGTAAATGAATCTCACGAAGGTATAATATTAAATAAAGTTGTTTGGGATGTTTTAGAAAATAAACGAATTGCATTAAAAGATTTATTCACAGATGAAATTTCTTATTTAGAATCTGATTATTTAATAGTTGCTACAGGTGCTATGCCATTTTTACCTGCTTTTGGTAATGATGATGTTCCCGGAGTATTTACAGCTTCTGTTGTTCAAAAAATGATGAATACGGAATTTACATTATTAGGTAAAAATGTTTTAACTGTTGGTGCCGGAAATATAGGATATTTAACTTCTTATCAATTAATGCAAGCAGGTGCAAATGTAAAAGCTATTATAGAAGCTCAAAGTTTTGAGGGAGGCTTTCCTGTTCAAGCGAATAGAATTAAACGATTAGGAATACCCATCTATACTTCTCATACTTTAGTAGAAGCAATTCCTAACGACAACTATGATGGTATTATTGGTGCTGTTATTGCCGAATGCGAAAATTTTAAACCTATAAAAGGTACAGAAAAAATAATTGATGGCATAGATTTAATTAATGTATGCACCGGATTAAGATCTGATAACTTATTACTAAGAAAAGGGGAAATAGTTTTTGGGAGAGAATGTATAGGGGCAGGAGATGCTATTAGAATTGGAGAAGGAACTAGTGCTGTTTTACGTGGAGAACAAGCAGCCTATGAGATTTTAGATTCTATGGGTAAAAAATATAACTATGATAGATATTTGCAATTATCTAAAGATTACATAGACTCTCAGCAACATCCCGTAAAAGTGTTAGAAAAAGCTGTTATACCTAAAAATGAAAGGTTAAACAAACCTTTTGTAATCTTAGATTGTATTTATGGATTTGCTTGTAACCCATGTTCATTCTCGTGTCCTCAAAATGCTATAACTAAAACTTCTACCAATACTATTCCGGTTATAGATTACGAAAAATGTATAGGCTGTATGCAATGTATCAATAAATGTCCGGGGTTAGCAATATTTGGATACAATTTAAATAAAAACTTATGTTATTTTCCTATAGAATATGAAGTAGAAGAAAATAAAGATGTTTATTTAGTTAATAACGATGGTAAAAAATTAGGTGAAGGTATAATAAAAAGAATAATTAAAAATGACAATAAAACTAATGTAGCTTTAGTAGAATCTAAAGATTTATTTGGTAAAGAATTAACTAATGTTAGAGGATTTATTATTAAAGAAAATTATCCCCAACCTCTCAATTTAAAACCTTTGGATACGAAAATTGATTCACAAACTTATATCTGCCATTGCGAAGACATTACTTTAGATGATATACTAGCTATCGTTGGGAATAGAAAGTCTATTACTATTGAAGAAATAAAACATAACACCAGATTAGGGATGGGCACTTGTAGAGGTAGTAGATGCATTTCAAGAATCAAATTATTATTAGCTAATAGAGGAATTTCAGTAGTTAGAGATGCTACACCAAGAGCTCCATTATCTTATCAGATTAATATGGGTAAATTATACCCTAAAAACAAAAGCGACCAATATATCACAAACCCAAGTAAATTAGAGAAAAGAAAAGTAAAAGTATTAATTGCAGGTGGCGGTATGGGAGGTAGTTCTTTATTTAGATATTTTGCTGAAGCTAATTTAAAACCTATCTTAGTTAATAATGAGATGGGTAGTTCTTGGAGAAATATTGCCGGTGGCAGACCTGCATTTAGCATCCCTGAACTTGCAGATATTGCTAAACAAAATCACGAAATTTTTAAAGATTTACAAAAAATCCATAATATTAATTATTTTGAAACTCGATATATTACGTTTGCTCACGATCAAGAAACTTATAAGAATTTAGAATTATCTAAGCAGTGGTCAGATGCATATATGGTAGATCCTAAAAATTTTGATAAAGAAATTTCACCTTTTATCAATAAAAACTTAGGAGAAACTTATATATCCGCATTAGTGTCTAAAGATTGTTGGCAAGCCACTCCGGGCATAGTAGTTAATTTACTTAGAAATATTGGATTAGAAAATGGTGGTGAAATAAAAGAAAATTGCGAATTAATTGATGTTAAAAAAGATAATGATAAGTTTATTGCATTAGTTAGAAATCAGGATTTTACATTCACAGAATATACTGCAGACCACTTTGTAAATGCTTTAGGTAGTAATGCAAATGTTTTTGCAAGAAAAGTAGGCCTTTATAAAGGGTTATATCCTGTTAAGCATCAAGCATATATTACTAAGAAATTACCTTTTATGGGAATTAACGGAAATCCGTTAGATATGCTTATTGACAGACAAAACCATAGAGGTTTTGTGGCAGTTTACGGACAACAATTAGCAGAAACAGGACAAATTATTTTATGTGCTTCACCTGCGTTCGATCCTCAAGAAACTAATAAGAGTATTAAGTATAATTCCAAAGAGTTTTTTGAAATTATTGGTGAAGTATTTGTTAACTGGCTTCCATTATTGCAAGAAGTTGGCATACAGTCATCATGGGCAGGTTATTATACAGAACCGCGTATGATTATAGACCCGGATTATGGTTTATTTATTGGTTTAAAGGGTCATGGGTTTATGTTATCACAGTATTTAGCAAAAATGTATGTGGACAAATATTTAAATAAAAAAGTACCATATTATTTCAGCAGATTAAGCGTTAATGGAGATGGTTTATTAGAAGAAGCATTTAAATAATAATTTTCCATAAAAATTATTAAATATTAAAAAATAATTGTATCTTTGCAATCGAAAAGAAGATTATTGTAGTTTGAAACTGGAGGGGACACAAAGTCCCCTCTTTCTATATAAAACTTTTATGATAAATAAAGAATACTTACAAAGTCTAGTAAATGAGTATCTTAAAAATAAAGAAAATTTATTTTTAGTAAATATCAAAATAAATAACAATAACATTATAGAAGTTATTATAGATAGCGATACTTTTGTAGATATTGAAGAATGTGCCGAAATCAGTAATTTTATCGAAAGCAAATTAGATAGAGATATTGAAGATTTTGATTTAACTGTTAGTTCGGCTGGTATTGATAGATCTTTGTTACTAATTAGACAGTATAAAAAATACATTGGTAAAAAAATCGAAGTTTTATTATTAGATAGTAAAAAAATAATTGGTGTTTTAGAAGATGTAAATGATAATGGAATTAAACTATTGTTAGATACAAACAAGAAAAAACAAAAGAAGTCAGAGGAAGATGAGGTTTTAGAATTATCTTTTTCTGATTATCGAAATGCAAAATTACATGTAGAATTTAATTAATATCAAGAGATGGATAGTATAAATTTAGTTGAATCGTTTTCTGAATTTCAGGAGTTTAAAAACATAGATAGAAACACTATGATGCGTATACTGGAAGACGTTTTTAGAGCTATGTTAGTAAAAAAATACGGAACAGCAGACAATATAGATATTATTGTAAACGTAAACAAAGGTGACTTTGAAATTTATCGAAATAGAACTATAGTTGAAGATGACGAATTAACAGACCCAAATTTAGAAATTACTTATTCTGAAGCAATAAAAGTTGAACCGGATTTTGAAATTGGAGAAGAACTTCAAGAAAAAATTAGTATGGACTTTTTTGGGAGAAGAGACATTTTATCTATTAATCAAATATTAAAATCTAAGGTTCAAGAATACGAAAGCAACAGTATATACAAAAAATATGTAGATAAGATAGGAGAAATTATTACCGGTGAAGTTTACCAAGTTTGGAAAAGAGAAATGTTAGTTTTAGATGATGAAGGTATAGAGTTAATCTTACCTAAATCAGAACAGATACCGGATGATTTTTATCATAAAGGCGATATTTTAAGAGCTATTGTTGCCAGAGTTGAGTTACGAGGCAATACCCCGAACATTATTTTATCAAGAACTTCCCCTGTATTTTTAGAAAGATTGATGGAAGCTGAAGTTCCTGAAATTTTCGACGGTTTAATTACTATTAAAAAAATAGTTAGAATACCCGGCCGAAGAGCTAAAGTTGCTGTAGAATCTTATGATGACAGAATAGATCCTGTAGGTGCATGCGTTGGTATGAAAGGTTCAAGAATTCATGCTATTGTTAGAGAATTAAGAAACGAAAATATAGATGTAATTAATTATACAAATAATCCTTCATTATTTATAAATAGAGCATTAAGCCCTGCAAAAATTTCTTCTATCGTTTTACACGACGATATCGGAAAAGCTGATGTTTATATGCAACCGGACCAAGTGTTTTATGCTATAGGTAAAAACGGTTACAATATTAAGTTAGCAAGTAGACTAACAGGTTATGATATTGATGTATATCGTGAAAATGAATTAGATGACGTAGATTTAGATGAGTTTAACGATGAAATTGAACAATGGATTATTGATGTACTAAAAAGTATAGGTTTAGATACAGCCAGAAGTGTAATGGAAGTAAGCTTCGAAGATTTAGTTCAACGTACAGATTTAGAAGAAGAAACAATCAGAGAAGTTTTAAAAATACTTCACGCGGAGTTCGAAGATGACGAAAATGAAGATTTAGAAGAAGAATAATAAAATATATATGGCAGAAAAAAATAAAACATATCGTTTAGGAAAAGTTGCTAATGAATTTAACATTGGTGTTGAAAGAATTGTTGAGTTTTTAAGCAAACATGGTTTTGAAATGGAAGCTAAACTTAACAAGAAGCTTGAGCCTGAGATGTATGACTTAATTGCAAAGGAATTCTCTAAAGAAAAACCTAAGGAAACAGTACGTCCGGAGCCAATAAAAAAAGAGCCCAAATCTATTAAAGACATTGGCTTAGATAAACATGAGCAAATAGATCACGACGAAACTTTAGTTATTAAAGTTCCAAGTGGTGTTTCTGATACTAATAGAACCGTATTGAATAATATTAACGTGTCTAGTAAAAAGGTCACTTCTGAGAAAGAAGATTCTGCCAAAAAAACTCCAGAAGATACTAGCGACTTTAAATATATAGATTCTAAAAAACCAAAAATAATAGGTAGTATAGATTTAAATAAAATAGATAAACCTACGGAACCCACAAAAGAAGATTCTGCCAAAAAGGTTCCGGAAGATACAGGTGACTTTAAATATATAGATTCTAAAAAACCAAAAATAGTAGGTAGTATAGATTTAGATAAAATAAATAAACCTACAGAACCCACAAAAGAAGATTCTGCCAAAAAGGAAGACGAAAAAATTGAAGATAAAAAGGTAGAAGACAAAAAAATAGAAGAAAAAGAAATAGAAAAGAAAGAACCTAAAATAGAAGAGAAAAAAGTAGAAGACAAAAAAGCCGCTAAAACCTCAGTTTTAAAAGAAGAAAAAGAAATAGAAAAGAAAAAACCTGAAAAAGAAGAAAAAGAGGTAGAAGACAAAAAAATTACAAAATCAGAAAAAAAGGAAAAAGAATCTGATAAAACAGACGAAAACTTTATTGAAACTAAATATATTAACTTACCCGGAGTAACCATTACAGGTACTATTGACTTAGATTCTCTAAATAATGATAAAGTTAATAAGAAACCTAAAAAAGCAAGAAAACGTATCAAAAAAGACACTAAAACTACTACAAATAAAGGTCAAAAACTTGATAACAAAAAGGATAATATAAATAATAATAACAATATTAATAAAGCTAAACCTAGACCTAAACGTACAACTAACAAACGTAAAGGAAAACCTATAGAGTTTACAGAAGAAGATATTAGAAAAAATATTTCTGAAACTCTAAAGATATTAGAGCATAAAGAACGTTCTAAATCTGTACGTAGAAGAAAAATTAAACGTAAAGAGTATGATGATGAAGTACGTAAACAACTTGCTCAAAAAGAAGCCCAAAAGAATACAATAAAAGTTACAGAATTTGTTACTGTTAATGACTTAGCAGCTTTAATGAATGTTGATGTAGCTAAGGTTATTCAAACCTGCATGAATTTAGGTTTAATTGTTACTATGAATCAACGTTTGGATGCAGAAACAATGGCTATTGTTGCAGATGAATTTGATTATGAAATAGATTTTACCACAGAAATTAATATAGATGATTATATAGAAGAACCTGAAGAAAATGAAGAAGATTTGGTTCCTCGTACTCCTATTGTTACAGTAATGGGACACGTTGACCATGGAAAAACTTCTTTGTTAGACTATATAAGAAATGCTAACGTTATAGCAGGTGAGGCTGGCGGAATTACTCAACATATTGGTGCTTACGAAGTGACTTTATCTTCCGGTAAAAAAATTACTTTTTTAGATACTCCAGGGCACGAGGCGTTTACTGCTATGCGTGCTAGAGGTGCTCAAATTACAGATATTGCTATTATTGTTATAGCTGCCGACGACAAAGTAATGCCTCAAACTATAGAAGCAATTAACCACGCCCAAGCAGCAGGTGTTCCTATAGTTTTTGCTATTAATAAGATAGACAAACCTACTGCAAATCCTAATAAAATTAAGGAAGAATTAGCTAATATTAAAATATTAGTTGAAGATTGGGGAGGTAGTTATCAATCACAAGAAATTTCTGCTAAAAAAGGAATTAACGTAGATACTTTATTGGAAAAGGTATTATTAGAAGCAGAATTATTAGATCTAAAGGGTAATCCTAATAAACGTGCTGAGGGAACAGTTATAGAATCCTCATTAGATAAAGGTAGGGGATATATAGCTAAAATATTAGTTAGAGATGGTACTTTACACAAAGGTGATGTTGTATTAGCAGGTACTTATTATGGTAAAGTAAAAGCTTTATTTAACGAAAGAAACCAAAACACAGATAATTGTGGACCTTCTACACCTGTGTTAATGTTAGGTTTAAATGGTGCCCCTCCTGCAGGTGAAAAATTTATTGTTTTTGAAGACGAAAAAGAAGCTAAACTCTTAGCTGGTAAACGCGAACAATTAGAAAGAGAAATAGGTATAAGAACTCAAAAACATATTACTTTAGACGAAATTGGTAGAAGAATTGCTATTGGTGATTTCCAAGAATTAAATATTATTTTAAAGGCAGATGTTGATGGTTCTTTAGAAGCTATATCTGAATCGTTACTAAAACTTTCTACAGAAGAAGTGCAAGTAAATGTTATTCACGAATCTGTAGGTCAGATTACTGATAATGATATTATGCTTGCTTCTGCATCTGATGCAATTATTATAGGTTTCCAAGTTCGTCCTTCTAATTCCGCTAAAAAATTAGCTGAGCAAGAACAAATAGACATTAGAACATACTCTGTTATTTATCAGGCAATAGAAGAAGTAAAAGATGCTATTGAGGGTATGTTAGTACCTGAAATTAAAGAAAAAGTTACTTGTAACTTGGAGGTTAAAGAAATATTTAATATTTCGAAGGTTGGAACTATTGCTGGTTGTATGGTTCAAAATGGCGTTATTACAAGAAATACAAAAGTTAGATTAATACGTGACGGTATTGTAGTTCATACCGGCAAATTAGGTTCACTAAAACGTTTTAAAGATGATGTAAAAGAAGTTAAAACAGGGTATGAATGTGGACTAAATTTAGATAACTTTAATGATATACAAGTTGGAGATATTATAGAAGGATACGAAAAAGTTGAAATCCAACGTAAATTATAATTAAATACACTTTAGTAGTGTAAAAGTATTTGATAAAATGTCTGAACAAGAGATTAAAAAAATTGCAATAAAAACTATTAAACAGGAAGCTAAGTCTATAGATAGCTTAGCTAATTATATAGATGACAATTTTATTCAAGCAGTATATAGAATCTCTGAAACCGAAGGAAGAGTTATTGTAACCGGAATAGGCAAAAGTGCTGCAATAGCACAAAAAATAGTATCAAGTTTAAATTCTACCGGCACTCATGCTCAATTTTTACATGCTTGCGACGCACTTCACGGAGATTTAGGCATGATAGGTAAAAAAGATACTGTTATTTGCATTTCAAGAAGTGGTGAAACTCCTGAAATAACTGTTTTATTACCTATTATTAAGTCTTTAGGAAATTGTCTAATTACTATAACTTCTAATTTAGAATCTACCGCTGCAAAATTATCTGACTACGTAATCTGTTCTAAAGTAGAAAAAGAAGCTTGTCCTAACAATTTAGCACCTACAACTAGTAGTACTGCTCAATTGGTATTAGGAGATGCTTTAGTAGTTGCATTACTTCAAATAAAAGGATTTACAGTTTCAGACTTTGCTAAAGTACATCCCGGAGGTGCATTAGGTAAACGTTTATACTTAAGAGTATCTGATTTATACGTTCATAATAGTAAACCATTAGTGTTAAAAGATGACGATATTAGTAAAGTAATATATGTAATATCTTCAAACTGTTTAGGAGTTACTGTAGTAGAAGACGAAAATAATAAAATAGTAGGTGTAATTACAGATGGAGATTTAAGGCGAATGATGGAAAAAAATATGAATTTCCAAGATATTTGTGCAAAGGATATCATGACTTCTTCCCCAAAAACCATCAGAGATAATGTATTAGTAGTAAACGCCTTAGAAGAAATGCGTAAAAACTCTATTACACAATTAATAGTTGTTGATGAAGTTAATAATTATTTAGGAATTATTCATATTCATGATATTATTAGAGAAGGAATTTTATGAAACCAATATTTGTAAAGCAATTTATAGATTTAACTACTTTAAAAGTTGACGATACCGAAGAAAGAGTTGTAAACTTATGTGAGAATGCAATAAAAAATGATGTAGCTGCAATTTGTGTTTATCCCAATTTTGTTTCAGTTGCAAAAGACTCTTTAGCTAAGAGTAATATTAAAGTAGCTTCTGTAGCGGGGTGTTTTCCAGCAGCACAATCTGCTTTAAAAATTAAACTTGCTGAGGTAGAATATGCTTTAGAATGTGGGGCAGATGAAATTGACATAGTATTTCCGGTAGGCTTATTTTTTGAAAATAAATTAGATAAAGTTTATGAGGAATTAAATGCTTATAGGGGTATTTGTAAAGATAAAATTTTAAAGTGTATTTTAGAAACAGGGGCTTTACAAAAAGATGAGCATATAAAAAATGCATCCAAAATTGCTATAGAATGTGGTATGGATTTTTTAAAAACATCCACAGGTAAAATCTCACCTGCTGCAACACCAGATGCATCGAAAATAATGATAAATGCAATAAAAGATCATTATCTTAAAACTAAGAAAATGGTTGGATTTAAAGTTGCCGGTGGAGTATCTACTTACGAGGAGGCAACGGTATATATTAATCTAATCAATAACATCTTAGATACTAATACAAATAAAAAATGGCTTACTCCTCAATATTTTAGAATTGGAGCAAGCCGCTTATTAAATAATCTAAATAATTTATAGTCTTTTATTAATCTTTACAGATAATAAATAAAATATTACCTAGTCAAGCTGGAATTAATATCAAAATAGTTTTTACCATCATCTAAATAAAAATCTAATTCTATTTTAGATTTAGAAATAATAAAGCCACTCCCCCCTACTTCCCATTCGCCGTCACAAACACTTTGACTTTTAATGGTAATTACAGAATTAGATATATTTGCTATTGAAACAACATCATTTCCTAAATTACCTAAATTTTGAATTTCTGCTGTACTCTCGTTAATAGCTTTTATTTTTACATCATAACTAATTTTACCGGAATTAATTTCGGTGCATAACCATTTCCCGTCAATATCATAAGCTGAATATCCTGAAGACGGTTCCGGATCCGGAATACAAGAAGTAAAACTTACAATAAATAATATTAATGCTAATGCTTTTAAAATCTTTTTCATATTAAGTTAATTTTTAGTTTTTTTATCTTCACATGCTTCCAAATAATAAAGTTTTTTTTCTACCGGTTCTTCTATCATTTGTAAAAAAAACTCTCTATGCTCAACATAATAATTAAAACTATTTGTAAACCTTTCTATACTTATATTATTATCTAAAAAATACTTTTTATAATAATCGCTTTTCTCATCAAAACAACTATCAAAATTAATATCCTTTAAAAAAATTGCACTTTCTAAGATCCGTAAGTCTACAATAATATCTACTACTGAATCTACATCCATATACCCTTTTGTATTAACTTTTTTATTTATGCAAGATGTATTTGCAAAAATTAAGATGACAATACAAGAGATTAATAGAATTTTTTTAAATAGTTGTTTCAACTTTATTGTTTTTATTGATGTATTTATTTCTAGATTTAAATATTACTACTTATTATTCTTATAATTCTTATTAAATAACACATTTAAACTATCTACAACAATATCAGTAATATCCATTGCTGTATTTGCATCTAAAAGAGCCGGATTGGTAATAGAATAATTTAACACGTAATCAAAATATTGATAGTCTTTATTGTAACGTTGTAAAAAAGTAATTACTTGTCCGTACACCTCTGCATTGCTTTGAATATTTAAAGCAGTAACTTCATCTGCATATTGCTGAGTTAACTCATAAATCTCTTGTTCCTTTTCCAATAATTGGTAATATATTTCTTGAGCACTTTGTTCGGAAATTGAACCTTTTTGAACTTGTTCTTGAAAATAAGCAGCATCCTTTTCTAATTGACGTTTTTTTGAATTGATATCTGATTCTGCTTGCTTATTTTTATTTTCTATATTTTTTAATAATTCATCAACAATTAAACATTTTGTCATAATTGAATCAAAATTAACATAAGCTATTCTTAATCCTGATGAGTCTCTTTGTGCGAAACTAACCTGCTCACTTTTAGATACTTTGGGATTACTAACTAATGCTACAATACTTAATACTATTGCTACAATTGCACCTATAAGTGCTAATACAGCAAATGGAAATTTCTTTTTTTCCATAAAATTAAATTTTTTGTTTTGTAATTTTTATTTTAATATTGAATTCTAATTTTCTTTTAATAATTGATGAGAAATCTCAACTTATTTTTTTAATATTACACTATTTGTAATAGATTAACAATTATATCTGAAAGCTAATTTCCTACTTCTGAAATATATTTTAATCTCATTAATCTGACTTCTTCTATATCGTATTCATCATCACCTAACTCTTCCATAGCTTTTTCTACAGAATCTGAAGTTGCAGTACTAAAATATTCTATAATTTCTTCTTGATGATCAGGTTCAATATTATCGTTAATAAAGTAATTAATATTCAATTTAGTTCCAGACGATACTATACTTTCCATTTCTGTCAATAGTTCATCAAAATCTAAACCTTTAGTATATGCAATATCATATAAATCCAATCTTTTATCTATACTTTGGATAATGTAAACCTTTAAACCGGACCTATTTACAACAGATTTTACAACCATGTCGTTAGGTCGAATAATTTCATTTTCCTCAACGTAATCCTTAATAAGATCTAAAAAAGGTTGACCGTATTTTTCTGCTTTTCCTTGTCCAACACCTATGATGTTAGTTAACTCTTCCATATTAATAGGATATTGAATAGCCATATCATCAAGAGACCTATCTTGAAAAATTACAAACGGAGGTAATTTTTCTTTTTTAGATATTGCCTTACGTAAATTTTTTAAGAGTGAAAATAAAACTTTATCGCTCGATGATGATTTTTGACTCATAATTTCGCCATATTCTTCATCTTCGTCTAATTCATTATCTTCTTCTCTTACAAAATTAATTTCATAAGTTTCATCTAAAAACTTTTCACCTTTTTTGCTTACATCTAATAAACCGTAATTTTCTATATCTTTTGTTACAAAGCTATGTAATAATGCCTGACGAATAACGTTATTCCAATATTTTTCAGAATGATCTGAACCTTTTCCAAAAGTTTCCAAATTTTTGTGATGTTTAAACTTTTTAACTTTTGTAGTTTCTTCTCCTAGGATTACACTTATAATATGATCTTCTTTAAACTGACCTTTTAATTCATTAATAGTTTCTAAAACTAACTCTAAATCTTCCTCAGCATTATACTCTTCCTTAGGATTTAAACAATTGTCACAGCTTCCACAATTCTCGGGTAGATAGTCTTCTCCGAAATAGTGAAGTAACAATTTACGTCTACATATAGAAGACTCTGCATAGTTTATTATTTCTTGAAGTAGTTGTTGTGATATTTCTTTTTCTGATACGCTTTTATTTTTATTACTACTTAATCTTTCTAATCTGCGAATATCTGAACTGGAATAAAAAGCTATGCAATTACCTTCGCCATCATCACGGCCGGCTCTACCGGTTTCTTGGTAATAGCCTTCTAAACTTTTTGGCATATCGTAATGAATTACAAACCTAACATCCGGTTTATCTATTCCCATACCAAAAGCAATAGTAGCGACTATTATATCAACTTCTTCCATTAAAAACTTATCTTGATTTTCTTTTCTGGTATTATTATCAAGCCCTGCATGGTAAGGTAATGCCTTAATACCATTTACAACAAGTTTTTCGGCTAATTCCTCTACTGATTTTCTGCTTAAACAATAAATAATACCTGACTTCCCGGGATTATCTTTAATGTATTTTATTATTTCTTTGTCAACTTCCTTTTTTCCCTTTTCACGGATTTCATAGTATAAGTTAGGACGATTAAATGAAGTTTTAAATAAAACTGCATCTAACATATTTAAATTCTTTTGAACATCCTGCTGTACTTTAGGTGTTGCAGTGGCAGTTAATGCAATAATAGGAACTTTCTGACCTATTTCATCTACAACAGTCCTAATTTTACGATATTCGGGACGGAAATCATGCCCCCACTCAGAAATACAATGAGCTTCATCAATAGCGTAAAAGGAAATTTTTATTTTTTTAAAAAAATCTAATCTATCTTCTTTAGTCAAAGTTTCCGGAGCAACATATAATAATTTTGTTTTACCTGCTAGTACATCATTAATTACTACCTCTGATTCTGCTTTTGTTAACGATGAGTTTAATACGTGCGCTATACTATCATCTTGCACGAAACTTCTTATTGCATCAACTTGATTTTTCATCAATGCAATTAATGGAGAAACAATAATAGCAGTACCTTTACTAATAATTGCAGGTAGCTGGTAACACATAGATTTACCACTACCTGTTGGCATGATAACAAAAGTATCTTTTCCGTCTAAAACATTTTTTATTATTGCTTCTTGATCACCTTTAAAGGTATCAAATCCAAAAATCTTTTTTAATAGTTCATTAAGTGAATATTGTTCGTAATTAACCATTTTAATTTAAAATTTTCAAAACTTATATCACAAATATAATACAAATTTTAATATAAATAAAAAATTTACATATTACTTTGTAACAATGAAAATTAAGTTTTTCCCTTAAACAAGGAGGAATATTCTAATTTGTTATTATTAAAATTTTATTAATTTTTACATTTTGGAATATTACATTCTAATTTGAAACAATTACTAAATGATTTCATAAAAAAATATAACACTCACATTATCTTTATAAGTAAACATGTAAAAAATTCTTAATATTTTCTTCTAACCTTTTTGAAACATTTTCAACATCTGCTTTATTAAATTTTTCGCCTGTAATATTTTCATATAATTCAATATATCTATCGCTAGTGGCTTGTACAAAATCATCATCCATTTCCGGAATTTTTTGACCTTCTTGTCCACTGAAACCATTGTCTATCAACCATTGGCGAACAAACTCTTTAGATAGTTGCTTTGGAGAAGTTCCTGTTTTCATACACTCTTCATATCCATCTTTATAAAAATATCTGGAGGAGTCAGGTGTATGGATTTCATCTATTAGATAAATTTCTCCATCTACTTTACCAAATTCATATTTCGTATCTACTAAGATTAATCCACGATCGTCTGCTAATTCACAACCTCGTTTATATAATTTATATGTATATTCTTCTAATTTTTCATAATCTTCTGCAGAAACCAACCCTTGTTTGATAATTTCTTCTTTAGAAATATCTTCATCATGACCTATAATTGCTTTAGTAGTAGGAGTTATTATTGGCTTTTCAAATTTTTGATTCTCTTTCATGCCATCCGGTAATGGAACCCCACAAATGCTACGTTTGCCTGATTTATATTCCCTAAAAGCATGACCTGTCAAATAGCCCCTAATTACCATTTCTACCTTAAAGGGTTCACATAAAATCCCAAATGTAGCCATCGGATCAGGAACAGCAATCTTCCAATTTGGAACAATATCTTCTGTTTTATCTAAAAACATTTCTGCAATCTGGTTTAACACCTGTCCTTTGTACGGAATACCTTTAGGTAAAACTACATCAAAAGCAGATATTCTATCTGTTGCAACCATTAATAAATATTTATCTTGAATGTTATAAACATCCCTTACTTTTCCGTGATATACATTTTTAATTTCGGGAAAGTTGAAATTTGTTTTTAAAACTTGATTATTGTTTTTATTCATATCACTTAAAATTATTTATTATCAATTATTTATTAATTTTTTCGTAAGCTTTTACAATGTCTGTTACTAACTTATGCCTAATAATGTCTTTTTCATTTAAATTTATAAAATCAATACCTTTTACATTTCCTAAAATAGATTGAGCATTTAATAAACCGCTAACATGTTGTTTAGGTAAATCTATTTGAGTTATATCTCCGGTTATTATAAATTTAGAATCCTCACCCATCCTAGTTAAAAACATTTTTAATTGTTTATCGGTAGCGTTTTGTGCTTCATCTAAAATAGCAAAAGCATGATTTAAGGTTCTACCTCTCATAAATGCTAAAGGAGCAATTTCTATAGTGCCATCTTCAATATATCCTTTCAGTTTTTGAGATGGAATCATCTCATTTAGGGCATCGTACAACGGACGTAAAAAAGGATCTAATTTATCTTTTACATCACCGGGTAAAAAACCTAAACTTTCACCTGCTTCTACTGCAGGACGAGTTAAGATAATGCGTCGGATTTGTTTGTTTTTTAATGCTCTAACAGCTAAGGCAACTGCTGTAAAAGTTTTGCCTGAGCCTGCAGGACCTATCGCAAAAATTAAATCATGTTTTGCGATAGATTTTACCATAGCTTTTTGGTTAGGGGTACGAGCAGTTATTGCATTCCCGTATTTACCATATAAAATAAAATCACTATTTTTATCTTTTGCTAACAAATCACCTTGCTGTTCGTTTTCCTGACAACTCTCTATATCATAAGCAGATAATTTGCCTTTAACATCTAATGTACACAATAATATATCTATATATTTTTCAAATTCCAATCTGTCTTTTTTAGCTCCTTCAACTTTTATCATCTCCCCTCTTGCAATTATTCTTATTTTTGGAAATAACTCACGCATCTTATTCAAATACACATCATTAACTCCAAAAACACTTATAGGATCATAATTTTCTATACTTATTATGCTACATTCCATTTATAAATATATTATTTTTTTCTTACCTTTGTAAATAATTACAAAGATAGTTTTTTTTTATAATAATGCATTTAAATGAAGGGAAAGTTTATCACATTAACTACTGATTACGGGAATAGTAGTTTTTACATTGGTATCCTAAAAGGAGTGCTTTATAGTAATATCGAAAATGTAGAAATTATTGATATTACTCATGATATTCCTTTGTATAATATTTATATAGCTGCATTTATTTTTAAAAACTCCTATGAGTACTTTCCTAAAGGAACTATCCACATTTTAGATGTATACGGAGAACATAGTGTAAATAATAATTATTTATTACTAAAACATAAAGGTTACTACTTTTTATGTGCTGACAACGGCTTGGCATCATTAATTTTTGATGATGGAATTGATGAAATTTATAAGATTAATACTACACAAGAACAAATTGACAGTAATTTTAAAACTAAAGATATCCTATTAAAAATTGCTATTAAAATTGCAAATAATCAAAATATTGATAAAAATGTTACAAAAATTAAAGAATTTACTATAGCTTTAAATAAAATAAATCCTCCAACTATAAATGATAACAAAAGTTTGGTTGGTAGTGTTGTTTATATAGACAACAATTATAACGCTATTATCAATATTACTAAGGAAAAGTTCTTAGAGTTTACAAAAAACAAAAACTTTAATATTTCTTTTAATAGCATTTCTTCTACAACTAAAATATCTAAAAATTATATAGATAATGAAGCCAATCAATATGCAGATATCAAAATTTTATTTGGTAGCACACATAATCTTATGGAAATAGCTATTCCAAACACAAATGCAGCACCATTATTAGGGTTAAAGATAGGCTCAACAATTCTAATTAACCTTTTAGATTAAATAAAACAAAACTAAATTTCAATCTCAAAATAAAACTATCGAACTGTACTACCAACATTGAAATCCTCAGTTGGAGATACAAAACACAATTTTCCGGATTTATCTTCTGCCATCAAAATCATTCCCTTAGATTCTATTCCACGTAATTTTCGAGGTGCTAAATTGGCAACAATACAAACATGTTTCCCGATAATTTCTTCCGGTTTGTAATACTCCGCAATTCCTGAAACTATAGTTCGTTTATCGATACCTGTATCTACTAATAATTTTAATAGCTTGTCTGTTTTTGGCACTTTTACTGCATCTAAAATAACTGCTGTTCTAAGATCAATTTTTGTAAAGTCATCAAAATCAATCTCTGGCAATATTGGAGGTAACTTTTTACTTTCAATTATATTTTCAAGGTTCCTTTTTTTAGTTTCTTTAAGTTTATTTAATTGCCATTCTACTACACTATCTTCTACTTTTTCGAACAGTAAAACCGGTTCACCTAAATTATGACCGGCCTTAATTAAATCTTCTTTACCAGCATCTTGCCATTTCTCATATTTAATTTTCAACATCTCCCTTATTTTTTCAGCTGTGAATGGTAAAAATGGGTATGAGACGATAGATAAATTAGCACAAATTTGTAATGCAATGTTCAAAATGGTTCCTACACGTTGAGTGTCTTGTTTAAATACTTTCCAAGGTTCTGTATCTGTTAAGTATTTATTACCCAAACGAGCCATATTCATCATATGTGCAAGAGCTTCTCTAAAACTGAACTTCTCAAAATCTTTAGATATTTGTTGTGGAATTTTAGATAATTCTTCTAATACGGATTTATCTAAATCAGACAATTCATGTCTTTCCGGAACAATACCGTGAAAATACTTGTGAGTCAAGACTAAAGTTCTATTAATAAAGTTCCCAAAAATTGATAGTAATTCACTATTGTTTTTAGTTTGATAATCTTTCCAGGTAAACTCACTATCTTTTGTTTCCGGAGCATTTGCCGTTAATACATATCTTAACACATCTTGCTTATTGGGAAATTCTTCTAAATATTCATGTAACCAAACTGCCCAATTGTTTGATGTAGATATTTTATCACCTTCTAAATTTAGAAACTCAAAAGCTGGTACATTATCAGGTAAAATGTAAGAGCCTTCTGCTTTTAACATACTTGGAAAAATAATACAATGGAAAACAATATTGTCTTTACCAATAAAATGGATTAATCTTGTTTCCGGATCTTTCCAGTATTTTTCCCAATCATCCGTTAATTCTTTAGTTGCTGATATATATCCTATTGGAGCATCAAACCAAACGTATAATACCTTCCCTTCAACGTTTTCCACCGGAACTTTTACTCCCCAATCCAGATCACGTGTAACTGCACGAGGATGTAATCCTGAATCTAACCACGATTTACATTGACCATAAACGTTTACTTTCCACTCTTTATGTCCTTCTAAAATCCACTCTTTTAACCAATTTTCATATTCATCTAATAGTAAATACCAATGTTCAGTTTCTTTCATAATTGGAACATTACCGGTGATTACCGATTTAGGATTAATTAAATCCGTTGCATTTAAAGATGTACCGCAATTTTCACACTGATCACCGTATGCTTTCTCAAAATGACAATGCGGACATTCACCGGTTACATATCTATCTGCTAAAAATTGGTTAGCCTCCTCATCGTAAAATTGCTGATCTAATTTTACTTTTAATTTACCTTCAGAATTTAATTTTTTAAAAAATTCCGATGCAGTTTTATGATGAATTTCAGATGAGGTACGTGAATAAATATCAAATGAGATACCAAAATCCTTAAATGATTTTTTTATTATCGAGTGGTATCTATCAACTATATCTTGTGGAGTAACGCCTTCCTTTTTTGCTCTTAATGTGATTGGAACACCATGTTCATCCGATCCGCCAATAAATATTACATCTTCTCCATTCATTCTTAAAAATCTAACGTAAATATCTGCTGGCACATATACTCCTGCTAAGTGACCTATGTGAACCGGACCATTAGCATATGGAAGTGCTGTTGTTACCGTATAACGTTTAAAATTATTATGCATATTTATATTATTTGTACTATTTCTGACATTTTTATAAACTACAAAGATAACAAAATTTATTTATCATATGAGAGTTGCCAAACTAAAATTATTTTTAACCATTTTTCAATGAGATGAAAATTTATTTTTTAAATTATCAGTTTTACCTGGTATGCATATTTTTTGTTATTAGTAATTGTTATTCCATATCCACCAAGAGTAAATTGCTTGTAAATACAACATTTCCATCCCGTTCTTCACAATACAATTTTTCTTATCTCGCCCATACAACAAGAACGGAGTTAATCGAGGATTATAAATTAAATCATAAAGATAAATGTTCTGAGGTATTAAGTCAAAATCAAATACATCATCTAAATCTAATCCCAAACCATCCGTTCCACAAGGTGTTGTATTTACAATCAACCCTATTGTACTCATGTAATTTTCAGATAACTCATTATAATTAATATAAGTATTGCTACTACGTTTTCTGGTAGCAAATACAAATTCAATATTTAACTTTTTAAATGTATAGGCAACTGCTTTAGCTGCTCCTCCGGTTCCTAGGATGAGAGCTTTTTTTATTTTGGAAAATAAAAGCTTTGATGTATCGTTTTGTGAAAATGTTTTGTTTAAGAAGTATTTTTCCAAATTTTGTCTTGTAAGATTAAAAATCTCTATAAAGTTTTTAGGGTTATCCCAATTAGGAAATGTTAATTTAAAATTTTGCAATGAACTCATAAAAGCCAGCCAATCAGTATTATAGCCATATAAATTGTTATCGATTATCTTAACACAATTTACTGCATTAATTTGCTGAGCATTTTCTGAAGTTGAAAATAATCGGGGAATTATTTCAGTTTTGTATGGAATAGTTACATTGAAACCTCTTAAGTTTGGTTTTTTTGTGAGTAAAAGGTCTAATTCATCTATATTTTCCAACTCAAATAAAGTGTAATTAGAATTATAATATTTCTCACTCTTTTGAGGATTGATAAAATTAATTTCTTGATTATCGGGAGTGCTTTCGAGCTGAAATTTGTGCTTACTAAGCTGAAAATCAATATAATATTTATTAAAAATATTAGCTGACTCAGAATATTTTAATGTTTTACCAATTAATCCAAATTCCATATTCCGATTTCCAAGATGATTTTTTCCTACTGATTTACTATTAAATTTTGAAATATAAACTCATCTGAAAGAACTTCAGGATACTCCTCTAATTTAGTATATGTTATATATTGTTTTTCCAATAATTCTGAAAATAAGATATATGATTGTTGGCGTTTCCCGGCATAAAAATGCGCAATAAAAGCTAAAAATAATAATTCATCGGAATGTTTCTCATTTTTAGAATTTTCAAATGACTCAACAGCATCAATATATCTTTTTTCTTTTATTAAAAAACTAATATAGTCCTCAAGATAAACTAGACTTTCAGGATCTAATCCTATTGCTTTTAAATAATTTTCTTCTGCATCTTCCACCTTAGATAATGCAAATTGAATTTCTGCTTTTTGATTATAATATTCAGCATCGTTTTTATAAATACTTAAAGCTTTGTCAATAAATATTTCTGCTTTAATATATTCCTTTTTAACATAATAAAGGTTTGCTAAAGAAAAGTATGCTTCATGAAAAGTATCATCCACAGAAATACATTCTTTATAGCATTTATATGCTTGATCAAATTGATCATCTAAAAAATAAGTTTCCCCTAAATAATATATTGTCAAGATATCGCCACTATCGTACTCTAAAGCTTTTAGATAAGCATTAATTGATTTTTCATATAAATTTAATTCAGTATATATGTGTCCTAAATTAAAGTATGATGTGGGATTATCGGGAAATATTGCAATAGACATTTCGAAAGCATTAATTGCTTGGAACCATTTTTTTAAAATAATGCTATGATAACCTAACAAAAACCATCCATCTGCAGAAAACGGATTAAATTTTAAATACTTTTTAAAATTTTTTACGGGACTTGAATAATTTTTAAGCTTTTTCCAACAATAAGAAAGATCGTATAAAACAAAATCATTAGAAGTATTTTCGTATAAAAACTTAGTGAAATTTTTTATTGCAAACGGATAATTATGTTTAGCTTGATAATACTTTCCAATATAATAGTAAAGCCAATCTTCGTTAGAGTAATACTTACGGGCAATTCTTAATGCAAATTCATATTTCCTTAAATTTTTATTTATATACAAATAATAATGGAATATATTTTCAAGTTCTGAACTAGTCCACATATACAGTATATTTTGGGCATAATATTCTTCGAATTTGTAAATAATTTCGTTATAAGAATTATCAGAATTTTCAAAAGTTTTATTTGGATCTTCTAACGACATAACTTGTTATATAATTACATTAAAATAACTTATTCTCTATTTTCTATGAATTAATTAAGCTTTATTAATATTGTTTTATTTGTAAGGCTTATAATTCATTTGTTTGCAACGGTAATCTTATTTTTTGGCATTTCTCATTATTCACCTTCTACTTACCGTTTATTTATATTGCATTCTAATCAATACTACGCTTAACATTAGCTCTCAAATATAAATTATAAGAGTTAGGTATTGTGTTTGTGACTACTGTTATAGATTTATTTTGAAAACCAAAAATTCCTTTTGAGTCAAAAGTAACGTCTATATAACCTTCTCCCCCCGGTTTTACCGGATCAGTTGAAAATTTTGGAATAGTACAACCACAAGTTGCTTTAACAGCAGATATTATTAAATCTCCTTTTCCGGTATTTTTAAACTTAAACGAATATTTAATAGTTTCGCCGGTTAAAATATCACCAAAATCATGTTCCGTTGTCTTAAAAGTAATTTCAGGCATTCCATCTTTACTATCTATATCCGATGCTGTCATAGGATTAGTTATTAAGGAAGAATCTAACTTTTTTTTGTTATTGCATGAACAAGATATTATTAATACTAAAGTTAAAGTACCTAATACCAATATATGTTTTTTAACTTCTAAAAAAAATTTCATCATACTTATATTATCTATAAAAGTATTGTAAAATACTTTTGAAATAAATTTGTTTGTTATCTATTAGATATTGATCATTCAATTAATTAAACGCTCTTATTCTATTAAACCCCTACCTGTTTTATTAATCTGATTATCTTTTTTTAATTCTACAACTAAGGTATCTAAAATTCCATTAATAAAAAATCTACTTTTAGGGGTACTAAATATTTTAGATATTTCTATATATTCGTTTATTGTAACTTTAATTGGAATGGTAGGAAAGTTAAGAAACTCAGATAGTGCCATTTGCATTATTATCATGTCTACTAATGAAACTCTTTCTATATCCCAATTAATAACACGTTTTTCAATTGTTTTAACATATTTATCGTTATGTAAAATTACAGATTTTAACAAAAGAGTTGAATATTCTAAATCTGTTTCACTTTCTGTAGTATCCTTTTTAACTAAACTTGGAAGTTTATAGAATTCATCAAAAGATTCTTGATAATTTTCAATAAACTTATTAATTCCGAAATTTAGGATGCAAAAATCTGTATACCAACTAATATTTTTAGTCTCATAAAAATCAATAAAAAAATCGTCATTAAAAATAATATTTGAATAAATCAATGACACTATCTGTTTATCGTTTTCATAAGAATCTTTATTATTCAGATACGTATTAAAATCTTCCGATTCTTTAATGTTATTGTATAGTCTTCTGATGACTTCTATATGATTGGACCAATCTACTTTATAATAAGAAATTTCGCTAACAATTTCCTTATTATTTTTCCATTGATTGAGCAATCTATTTTCAACAAATCTGGTATTAGGATTTAAATCTTCTACTGTAGGCAAAAACTTATTTTTACCATCTTCGATGCGCTTTTGTGCAAAGTCTATCAATTCTACACCTAAGGCAATTTGCCAAATAAATAACTCTTTAGTTTTTTCTAAACTTTTAATAAAGTTCTTTTCTATTACAACTAAATCAATATTGTCTACAAAATTGCAACTATACAAATTTTGTAAAACTTTTATCCGAAGATGTCTTCTATTAAGTAAACTAAAATTAACCACGTACAAAAATACAATTTTTACTTTATAAATTGCAAATAAAATAAATTTTTATTTTTTGTTGTTTTTTTAATAAAAAATATAATATATCTATCAACAATTATTAACTTTGCAAAGTTAACAAAAACTAATAAAAAGTATGGATGAATTTGGAATGAAAGACAAAAAGGAATTTTTTGATAACAATGAAGTTTTATCAATTCCGGTAAGAGCAGGGAAACGTACATATTTCTTTGATGTTAAAACAACACGTTCTAACGATTTGTATTTAACTATTACAGAAAGTAAAAGACGCTTTAATAACGAAGATGCAAAATTTGTTTTTGATAAACATAAACTTTTTTTATACAAAGAAGATTTCGAAAAATTTTCTAATGCATTACAAGAATGTATTAAGTATATTGAAGACAACGTAGAGGAAAATTCAACTAATGATAAAGTTTATTTGGATGACAATTTATCAGATGATATTTCCTTAAATTCAGATCTAGATATATCTGATGATGTTGAAGTTTCCAATGATTTAATGGAAACAAATTTTTCTTTTGAAGATCTTGATAAGTAACAATTTTTTATTAAATTTGTTATTTACATTGTTTCCAACAAAAGTTAATAAATAATAATTAAACATTCTTTACTTTATTATTCTATTAAATGAATGTTTGATTATTATTTATTTTTGATTATAATTAGAGTTAACATTAATAAACATATGTCAAAAACTATTGCTGTAGCAAATCAAAAGGGAGGAGTAGGAAAAACTACTACTGTGGTAAATTTAGCAGGAAGTTTAGCTGTATTAGAATATAAAAGTTTGATTATCGATGCTGATCCTCAAGCTAACGCTTCTACCGGTTTAAATATTAATCCTAATAATATTGAATATAGTATTTACGACTGTATATTAGAAAATTGCAAAACTAAAGATGCCATTTTACATACAGAAACTCCAAACTTAGATATTATTCCTTCAAATATTGATTTAGTTGGTGCCGAAGTAGAGTTAATTAACTTTGAAGATAGAGAAATAACTCTTCGCAAATGCATAGAACAGGTAAAAGATGATTACGATTTTATTTTTATAGATTGCTCTCCTTCGTTAGGTTTAATAACAGTTAACGCATTAACAGCTGCAGATTCAGTAATTATTCCGGTACAAGCAGAATTTTTTGCTTTAGAAGGTTTAGGGAAACTTTTAAATACTATAAAATTAATTCAGCAAAGGTTGAATAAAGATTTAGTAATAGAAGGAATATTAATTACTATGTACGATAAGCGAGAAATTGTACGTCGTAATGTATTAGAAGAAGTTAAAACACATTTTCAAGATTTAGTTTTTGATACTATTATTAGCAGAAATATTAAATTAGTTGAAGCTCCAAGTCATGGAAAAACCATTATAATGCATGACGCAAGTAGTACGGGTGCTATCAACTACTTAAACTTAGCTAGGGAATTATTAAGAAAAAACGGATTAGAATAAAATAATTTGAAATATAATCTAAAATATTATTTCAGAAAAAAAGAAGTAAATGTCAAAGAAGAGAGTTTTAGGTAAGGGGTTAGATGCAATTCTTCAGAATCCAGAAACAGATATCACGACTAAAGAGATAAATGAGAATGTAATTGTAGGTGCTATTACAGATATACCTTTAAAAAATATTGAAACAAACCCATTTCAACCAAGAGACGAGTTTGATGAAAAAGCTCTTAAAGAGTTAGCTCAATCTATTAAAGAACATGGTTTTATCCAACCTGTGACTGTCAGAAAGATGGGTAATGATAAATATCAATTAATATCCGGTGGAAGAAGACATAAAGCCGCGTTAATGTTAAAATTAGAGACTATTCCTGCATTTATCAGAATAGCTAATGACGAACAAATGCTTGAAATGGCTTTAGTGGAAAACATTCAACGTAAAAACTTAAATCCTATTGAAATAGCCATTAGTTATCAACGTTTAATAGACGAATGTAATTTAACTCAAGAACAACTGAGTAATAAAGTAAGTAAAGATAGATCTACAATTTCCAACTTTTTAAGACTTTTAACTTTACCGGACATAGCTCAATGTGCTTTAAAAGAGGAAAAGATAACTATAGGTCATGCCAAACCTTTATCCGGTATTAAAGATGAAAACACTATTATAGAGTTATTGAGAATTATAATAGAAAACAACTTATCTGTCAGGGAAACAGAAAGATTAATTTCTAAACATAAAAATAAAACTAAAACCGGAAAAGAACAAATTCCACAAGTACTATCGGCTCGAATGGCCAATTTTAGAGAAACCTTTAATTCTAAAACAGGATTAAAAGCTAAAATTAAGATAAACAAAAACGGAAAAGGAACTATTACTATTCCATTTGATAACGAAAAAAACATTGAAAAACTTTATAAGATATTTGATATTTAATATTTGGAATTTGATTTTGAAGTTGTTAGTAAATAATTGATTGTTTGATTGTATATGAATTATAAGTTTATTTTTTCTGTTTTAACTTATTGTTTATTTTGTAGCTTTTGCTTTAGTCAAACAGAAATACAAAATAAATCGCATTTTACAATTAACTCTGACAATACGCTAAGTTTAGATACTTTATTCTTAGATAGTTTAAACGTTCTTAATAAGACATCAAAAATTAATGCTGATACTTTAACAAACGAATCAATAAAGGATTCTACAAAGAAAAAAAGGTTAACTGAACCTCAAAAAGCAGGGCTACTTTCAGCTGCTTTTCCTAGTTTAGGGCAGATTTATAATAAAAAATATTGGAAAATCCCAATAGTTTGGGGCGGTTTTGCAGCTACATCATATTTTATTATTACTAATGCAAAACCAATGCAACAAGTAAAAAAGGCATATGTTTGGATAGATAATGGAAAAGTTGGTGCCCCCCCTAATAATTTTGCTGTTCAATACCCTTCTACTGATAAATTACAAGCAATATATAATCAATATAGATCTAATGTAGAATTATTTACTTTATTGACTGCTGTTTGGTATACCTTAAATATTGTAGACGCTATTGTAGATGGTCATTTGAAGGACTTTAACATATCAGAAGACATTTCGTTAGATTTAAAACCTATAGAAATGCCTCCTATGTTAAACCCAACAACTCACGATTTTTACACTTGTAATGCTATAATGTTAAATCTAAGTATTAAATTAAGCAAATAACAAATTGAAAGAAAAAACAAACATGAATTGCTGTATTATTGGTTATGGAAAGATGGGAAAAAATATAGAACGAGTTTTAAAGGAAAATTCCCACAAAGTTGTATTTGTTGCAGATAACGAAAAAGAATTATTAGAAAATAAAAACAAAATTAATGATTGTGATGTTGCTTTTGAATTTTCTACTCCGGAAACTGCATATAACAACTTAAAGTTTTGTATAGATAATAAGCTACCTGTTGTATGTGGTACAACAGGATGGACAAATAATTTAGATAAGATTAAAGAATATTGCATTAATAATAATGGGACTTTGCTTTATGCTCCTAATTTTTCTATTGGAATGAATATTTTTATGCAAGTAAACTCTCTTTTGGCAAAATTATCTTCAATTACTAATATGTATGATGTTGAAATTTCAGAAACTCATCATATCCACAAATTGGATAAACCTAGTGGCACGGCAATATTATTAAAAAACGTGATCGAAAATAACTCCAATTATAAAAACACCAAGATAGAAAGTATTAGAGAAGGTGAAACTATTGGAATACATACTATAACATATAATTCGAACGTTGATAGTATAACATTCACTCATTCAGCAAAAACTAGAGATGCATTTGTTTTAGGTGCAATTTTTGCCGCAACTAAAATTTATGATAAAAAAGGATTTTTTGAATTGAATGATATTTTAAAATAAAAGATAAAATAATTAATTAAGGTTAGAGATTAATAACAAAAAGATGGATAAATATATTTTAATATTATTAATAGTAAAATGGGCAATTATTCCAATGTTTGCCTTTAAAAATTTTGAAAATGCAGGATACAAATGGTGGTTGGCATTTATTCCATTTTACAGTTACTATATTTGGTTAAAAGTAGCACAAAGACCTATTTGGTGGATACCGCTAATAGCAATACCATTTTTAGGTTTTTTTGTAATAATGTTATTAGAAGTTGCTACAGCTAAAGCATACGGAAAATTTTCGCTTATAAAAGAGGGGTTAGCGGTAATTGTTCCGTTTATATATTTACCCTATTTGGGATATAGCAAATCTGCAGTATATCAAAACCCACGCCCTAAACAAAAAAAGAGCGCCCTAAGAGAATGGGTAGATGCAATAATATATGCAGTAGTATCAGTTAGTATACTAAAGATGTACATTTTTGCTGCATATACAATTCCTACTTCATCAATGGAAAAATCCTTACTAGTAGGAGATTTTTTATTTGTAAATAAATTTGTATATGGGGCCCGTTCTGTTATAACTCCTATATCGTTTCCATTTGTAATGCACACTATGCCACTAACATCAGAAACAAAATCTTATTCGGATAAAATAGAATTAAAATATCATAGATATCCTGCATTAAAAAAGATAAAAAATTACGTTCCAATAGTATTTAATTATCCTGAAGGTGATACTGTTTCTACTAAATTCCAAAGTAATGCAAGTTATTACTCTCTTGTAAGACAGTATGGATATCAAAGAGTAAACTTAGACAAGCGAAATTTTGGTAAAATTATATATCGACCAATAGATAAAAGAGAAAGTTATATTAAAAGATGTATCGGTATCCCCGGTGATACTTTGCAAGTAATCGACGGATATGCATATATTAATGGTATTAAAGAGAATCATAAAGGAAAGCTTCAATTTACTTACGATGTAAAAACTAATGGAACTAGATTCCGAAATAGCTTATTTGATGAATTAGATATAACAGAAAACATAGATTATAATCCAAACAATAGTGTTTACACTCTAACATTAACAGAAGAAGCATACAACAAAATAAAAAACAATCCCATAGTGGAATCCATCGTTCCTAATTTACAAACTAAAGAAGATTATTATAATCAAAACTGTATAAAATACTTATTTCCATACAATTCTAATTATATGTGGACTATTGACGAATATGGTCCTATTTATATTCCTAAAAAGGGAGATGTTTTAGAAATAAATTCTACTAATATCTGCTTATACGAAAGACTAATAGAAACTTACGAAAAAAATAATTTGGAAATAAAAGGAGATAAGATTTATATAAACGATGTTTTAACAGATAAATATACTGTTAAGATGAATTATTACTGGATGATGGGAGATAATAGGCATAACTCAGCAGATTCCAGGTTTTGGGGATTTGTCCCTGAAGACCACATTGTAGGTGCACCATCTTTTGTTTGGTTATCATTAAATAAAAATAAAAATCTATTTAACGGAAAAGTAAGATGGAAAAAAATGTTTAGAGTGCCTAAATAATAAATGTTAAAAGAAAAACAAATAGTAAATAAGTGTTTAAAAATTAGTATATTAGAGTTTTATTTTAAAAAGTTATGAAAAAGATTATTTTATCGTTTATAAGCGTTATTATGATTGCATCTTTAAGCTTTGGACAAGATGCAAAAAAATCATCAGATTTTTTTACAGGAATTATAGAATATGAATTTTCTTATCCTGAGTCAGAAAATTTAGATGCAATGATCAAAGCACAATTACCTAATAAGGCAACAGCTTACTATGGTATAGGTCAAAAGAAATCAGTTCAGGTTACACCTTCGATGCGCATGACTAACATAGCTAAAGATAATGATAATAAATATGAAATATATTTATATATTGATGCTATGGGACAAAAAATGTACATTAACCGTGATGTTGAAAAAGAAGATCTTAAAGAATCTTACGAAGATTTTAAGGTTGAAAAATTCCCTAATGAAAAAAAGACTATTGCAGGTTATGAATGTTTTAAAATAGTTTATTCTTCTGATGATGTAGATAATGTTGTTTCGTACGTTACTGAGGAAATACAAAACGATATCGTTAATGATGAAAAACCTTTTAACTATATAGAGTTATATCAAGAAGTAGAAGTAAATGGAATAAAAATAATTTTTACTGCTACTAATGTATCTAAAAAAAGTTTAAAAGATAAAGAATTTAAACTCCTAAACGGTTATCAAGAAGTACCTGCAGAAATGTTAGGTCTTTAATAGATTACTAAGACATTAACTAATTGCTAATTAGTTAATGTCTTATTATAAGATCTATCTAGAGAGTAATATATTCATTAAATAATATGTTATTTATAACAAATAAATACTTATTATTTTTATGCTTAATCTTTGTATGATAATAAGTTAAGAGGAATCTTCATTTATTATTAGGTTTTAATTTTATTAAAATATTAATGTTATGTTTTATTAACAATTTTAATTATTGAAAAAATGGCGGATAAAAAAAACGTAGTAAATTACACTAATGAACAACTTAAATTTTTAAATCTATTATCAAATCATTTTCCGGATATTCAATCTGTTTGCACAGAAATTATCAATTTAGAAGCTATTCTAAATTTACCCAAGGGAACTGAACACTTTTTAACTGACATTCATGGAGAGTACGACACTTTTAGCCACGTACTTCGAAATGCATCAGGAATTGTTAGGCGTAAGATCGACCAAGTTTTTGGGCATACCATTAGTGAAAAATCCAAAAAATTATTGGCTACTATTATTTATTATCCCGAACAAAAATTAGAATTGATTACTAAAACGATACCTACGGATGAAATAAAAAATTGGTATTCTGTAATTTTACGTAGACTAATTGAAGTTGCTAGAGCTTCTGCAGATAAATATACACGTTCTAAAGTAAGAAAAGCTATGCCGAAAGATTATGCATATATCATAGACGAGCTTTTAAATGAGAATAGTGTAAAAATGGAACCTTATTATGATCAAATAATCCACACCATTATAGAAGTAGATAGAGCTAATCACTTTATTATTGCTATTAGTAAATTTATCCAACGCCTATTAATAGATAGATTACATATAATTGGGGATATTTATGATAGAGGTCCCTACCCCGACAAAGTAATGGAAACTTTAATAGATCATCATTCTGTTGATATTCAATGGGGTAATCACGATATTTTATGGATTGGTGCAGCTATGGGTATAGAGGCGTGTGTTGCTACTACTATTAGAATTTCTTCCAGATACGACAATCTGGATATTTTAGAAGATACTTATGGTATTAACTTACTTCCATTAGCAACATTTGCATTAAAAACTTATGGAGATGACAGTTGTTCTTGCTTTATACCAAAAGTTGCTGCAGAAGAAAATTACGACTCTTTAAATTTAGATTTAGTAACTAAAATGCATAAAGCTATATCCATAATAGAATTTAAATTGGATGGTCAGATTGTAGATCGAAATCCTAATTTTAATATGGAAAGCAGAAAATTACTTCATAGAATTAACTTCGAAAAAGGAACAATAACTATTAATGGAAAAGAGTATCCACTAAAAGATTCTAACTTCCCTACTATAGATCCTAAAAATCCATATCAATTAACTGAAGAGGAACAAGATTTAATGAATAGACTTAAATATTCGTTTTTAAATAGTCAGTTATTACAGAAACATATTAAATTCTTTTTCTCTAACGGAAGTATGTACTTAACTTATAACTCAAACTTATTATTCCATAGCTGCATTCCAATGACTTCAGACGGTGAATTTGCAGAGTTTGTAATAGAAGGAAAAACATACAAAGGAAAAGCATTATGTGATATTTTTGAAACTATTACAAGACGTGCTTATTTAAATAGATGGCAAAAATCAGGATACGAGCATGATAAAGATCTAGTATGGTATTTATGGTGTGGTGCAAGATCTCCATTATTTGGAAAAGATCAAATGACAACTTTCGAAAGGTATTTTATTGAAGATAAAACCACACATAAAGAAAACTTAGACCCATTTTTTAAATTTAGAGAAGATTCTGATAAAGTTAAGATGATCTTAAGAGAATTTGGATTACAATGGGAAGAATCCCATATTATTAATGGTCACGTCCCTGTTAAGGTTTCTAAAGGCGAAAGTCCTATTAAAGCTGATGGAATGTTATTAGTAATAGATGGTGGAATGTCTAAGCCATATCAAAAAGTAACCGGTATTGGTGGATTCTCGTTAATGTACGATTCTTACAGTTTAATATTAGTTCAACATCATCCATTTGTATCTCCCAGAAAAGCAATAGAAGACGAAATAGATATTTTTTCTACTCGATCTCTGGTAACAAGGCGTAACACGAGGATATTAGTAGGTGATACAGATGTTGGTATAGAACTTAAATCTCAGATCAAAGATTTAAAAATGTTATTAGATGCATATCGTAGAGGTATTATTAAAATTAAAACTAGTAATTCCAACAAATAATATTTTAATTTAGGATCTTAACATAAAAAGAGAATATCACAACACAATTATAATGTATTTGAATTTATTTAATTGTATGACTACACATTATATGCAATATTTTTAAAAAATGAAACTTAAAAAACTACTCATTCTAATAGCAACTATTTGTTTTTCAACAATTTCTTTTGCTCAAGAAGTTGACATTAATATTATTGAAAAAGTTGCAAAAAATTTTTATTATCAACAAAAGGTATTATTTGACGAAGATATTAATCTTGAAAAAACATCTATAGAAGACATTTCAATTAGAAATATTAAATTATATTCCTATAATAATATACCCTCTATTTATGCAGTAAACTTTAATAATGGCGGTTATGTTTTAGTATCGGCTCAAAAAACAGTTCAACCTATAATTGGCTTTAACACAAGCTGTAATATAGATTTTGAAGATCGTTTAAAAGATAAAATCTTTGATGATTTCATTTCTAATTACTTAGTTGCTATAAGCAACATGGTTGAAAATAATTCTTCTGCCAATACTAAAACCTTACAACGTTGGGATAACCTTATAAATGCTTCTGCATATAACTTGGAAAATGTTAAAAGTAAAAACCAAGTAGGTCCGTTATTATCATCTTTATGGAACCAAGATAGTCCATATAATTACTATGCACCTAAAACAACCAATCCGGGAGCACCTGGTGGAAAGTGTACTGCAGGATGTGTAGCTACTGCTACAGCTGTAATTATGCATTATTGGGAGTATCCAAAAATAGGAGTAGGAGAATCTTCTTATTTAACAGACCAGTGTAATGTTGTATTATCAGCAAATTATGGAGAAACAGAATATAACTATAGTTTAATGCCTAATTCCTTAAATTATTCCTATGACGAAGTTGCAATTAAAGAAGTTGCAAAGTTACAATCTCATGCAGGAATTGCTATAGAAATGGATTATTGTTTTTTGGGATGTGATAACTACAATGGTCCAAATGCAAATGCCTCTTACTGTTATTCAGAAAATGTATTATATGCATATTTAAACTATTTTAAATATACAGATGCTACTTTTTTATCTAAAAACGAAAATTTAGAAGAATGGGAAAATATTATTGTAAATCAATTTGATAATGGTTATCCTATTTATTATTTAAGTTGTAGTAGTAATGGTGCACCTTACTGCCATGCATGGAATTCTGATGGGTATAAAGAAATAGATGGAGAATATTATTTTCATCATAATTTTAATTGGAGTGGATATTTTAATGATTGGTTTTCTGAATTAAGTATTATCGAAAACCCACCTTATTATGGTTATGATAGCGAGATAATTATCAACTTATACCCTACTGAAGATAATTATCCTAATTATGCATCCGGATTTAAAGAATTAACACATAAGTATGGAAGAATATCTGATGGTAGCGGTCCTATAAACAATTATTTACCTAATACTAAAGCCGAATGGCTGATTAACCCACAAGGAGAGCATGACTCTGTAATAAATATTACTTTTAAGTTTAATAAATTCGATTTAGATGCTGTAGATAATATTAAAATTTATGATGGAGTAAATGAAGATGCACCTTTATTATTAGATTTATATGGGAATATGGCTCCAATAGATGTTACAACTACCGGTAACAAAGCATACGTTATTTTTGAAACTCAAAGTTCTAACGAGGGCTTTGAATTTGAATACAGTTGTAAAATTCCTTCTTATTGTAATGATTTTACTCATACAGAAGAGCATTCAGGGACTATCTCAAGCAATCCTGAAAATAAATATTATACTCCTACTACTTGTTGCAGATGGTATATTACACCTAAAGATTTAGACGGAGATATTGCAATAAAATTTAATTATTTAGATACTTATGACGAAAAAGACTTTGTATCTATTTACGATATTAAAAACGATAAACTACATACTTTTTTTGGAAACGAAACACCGGAAAATGAATTAATATTTTCTAATGAAGGCGTCTTTATTACTTTTGAGACAGACAAAATGAATTCTATTGGAAAAGGTTTTTCGTTAAATTTTTATCCAACTATAGGTATTAACGATTATAATACTATTAATTTTGATATTTATCCTAACCCGGCAAAAGATATCATAAATGTTATTTCCGATAATATATACAATCATATTAAAGTTGAAGTTTTAGATATAGCTGGAAATATATTATACACATCGAACTATAAACACAAAGAAACATTAAATACTCCAATAAACATATCTCATTATTCTGATGGAATATATTTTGTTAGAATAACAACAGATAGTGGAATATTTACTAAAAAAATAATTTTAAAAAAATAATTAAAATAAATTAAATTTTTTATTTAATAAAGTCATGAAACTTAAAAGATTTATTACAACAGTTTTACTTCTATTATTATGCTCAATTGCTTACAGCCAAGAAGTAAATAAAGAAACTGCCGAAGAAGTGGCATTCAATTTCTACTACCAACAAGTTAATTTATTTGAAAAAGGTATAAATTATAATGATATCATTATAAAATCTACTGAATTATACTCTATAGAAGAGCTACCTGCTATTTTTGCCGTTAACTTTTTAAACGGTGGTTATGTATTAGTATCTGCACAAAAATCTGTGAATCCTATAATAGGATATAATACTAATACAAAAGATGAATTTTCATTAATTAACGCTAGCCCGGAATTTGAATTCTTCTTTAATGAATATTTAAAAGAAATAGAATTTTCTGTTGCCAACAATATTATTCCCACAAAAAGTATTGTAAATGAATGGGGAAAATATTCAAAAACAGCAAATCCTGAAAACTTAATAAATAATAAAGAGAATATAGAAGTTGGTCCTCTATTATCATCCATATGGAATCAATATTCTCCTTATAATTTCTATGCACCATCTGCATTAAAAAATGGTGTTCCTACTGAAGGAGGAAGAAGATGCACCGCCGGATGCGTTGCAGCGGCAATGTCCGTAATAATGCAATATTGGGAATGGCCAATTAAAGGAATTGGTTCTAATTCATATTATACTTCTAGTTGTCAAGTAAATTTATCTGCAAACTTCGGTGAAACTTATTACGATTATTCATCAATGCCAAATATTTTGTCGTATCATAATGGCGAAAAAGCTGTACATGAAGTGGCTCAACTAATGCATCATGCAGGTGTAGCTGTTGAAATGATGTATTGTATGGGTGGTTGCGAAAATGGTCAAAGTTTTGACCCATCATCCGGTGCATACTCGTATGATGCTTACTCTGCATTAAAAAACAACTTTAATTTCCCTAATGCTGAATATGAAGATAAAGAATATAATAATTCCAGTTGGGAAAACATGTTAATAGATCAGTTTAATAATGGCTACCCCGTTTATTATAGTGGATGCGGTAATATTGGATGCCATGCATGGAATTGTGACGGATACAGAAAAATAGATAATAAAAATTATTTTCACCACAACTTTAATTGGAGTGGAACCAGTAACGGATGGTATGCGGAAAATGTATCTGAAAATCATCAATTTCCATACTCACAAAGTGTAATAAAAAACTTATATCCACCAACAGAAAATTATCCTAATTATGTTAATGGACACCAAGTTTTAACTAATAAATACGGAAGAATTAATGATGGTAGCGGTCCAACAAAAAATTATCTGCCTAATACAAATGCGTCATGGTTAATTAGCCCTCAACAAGAATTTGACTCTGTAAGTTATATTGAATTAAATTGGATCCAATTTGAATTAGGAGAAAACGATATTATTAAAATATATGATGGGGACGATGAAAATGCACCATTAGTGGGTACTTACTCTGGAACTAATACTCCTGATAAGTTTACTTCCAATAGTAACAAAATTTACATTACATTTTCTTCTACTGAATCTAACCCGGGATTTTGTTTTGAATACTTAAGTTATTTTCCTGAATATTGTGAGAATTTAATAGAAACTTCACAAGTTTCCGGAGAAATTATTAGTAACCCGGAAAATAAATATTATTTACCAAATACTTATTGTAGATGGTTAATTGAACCTGAAGACACATCTAAAGATATTAAAGTTCATTTTAATTATTTAAATACTTATGATAAAAATGATTACGTTAGTATTTATGATATAGAAAACGACAAAGAATTAATATTTTACGGTAACGAACCCCCCACAGAAGATTTAACATTTTCCGGAAGAGGTGTGTTAATTTCTTTTATAACAAATAATAATATTAACATTGGAAATGGTTTTTCTTTAAGTTATAACCAACAAACCGGAATAGATAATTTTGATTTTGAAGGTTTAACTATTTATCCTAATCCTGCAAAAGACATTATTACTGTAAACTTAGATAATTATTTTAATAAATTAACTTTAGAATTGATAGATGTTACAGGTAAGATATTGTATAAAAACAACTATCTACAAAATAATGATTTATTTACTGATCAAATTAATGTTTCTACTTATAAATCAGGCATTTATTTTATCAGATTAACTACAGAAAAAGGTACAAAAACAAAGAAAATTATTTTACAAAAATAAAAAACACATTATTATTTTAATTTACATTTAAAATAATGTATATTTGCAGATGAAATAAAAGATTTTTATCTTAATTAATAGAATTATATGTTAAATAAATATTAATGATTATGAAGTTAAAAAAATTAAACTTATTGTTTTTACTTGTTTTATTTTCAACTTTTACTTTTGCAAAAGAGGTAGAAGTTTCTACAGTTAAACAAGTTGCAAAAAACTGTTATTTCCAGCAAAAAGCTCTTTTTAATGAGTTCGTTGATTATAATAGTATTATTATTGACAACGTTGATTTATATTCACAAAACGAAATACCGGCAATTTATGCTGTTAACTTTCAAAATGGTGGTTATGTATTAGTTTCAGCACAAGATGCAATGAGCCCAATTATTGGGTTTAATACAGAAGACAATGTACAATTTGATCTTCAAGCAAGAGGTCCTCAATTTGAGTTCTTTTTTGATAGCCATTTAGAACAAATAGAACATATAGCAATATCTAAACTTGATCAATCAGAAAAAATTAAAGCTCAATGGGATGAACTTACTACAGACAATATAGAAAGTTTAATTACTGTAAAAGACAGAAATGAAGTAGGTCCTTTATTACCTACTCTATGGAATCAGGACTCTCCTTATAATTACTACGCACCTGAAACTACAATTCCTGGTGTTTCCGGTGGTAAATGCTATGCAGGTTGTGTTGCTACGGCAATGTCTACTATCATGCAATATTGGGGATGGCCTTTACAAGGTGTGGGATCACATTCTTACTACTTGCCTGTTTGTGGAGTAACTTTAAGTGCAAACTTTGGTGAAACAGAATACAACTATTATGGAATGCCTCATATTTTAAAAACACAACATGGCGAATTTGCCATTCATGAAGTTGCTCAATTACAATATCATTGTGGTGTCGCTGTAAATATGGGTTTCTGTATCGATGGTTGTTTTGCCGGAGGCCCTGGTGATGGAAGTTCTGGAGCTTACTCTACAGCTGTAGCACCTGCTTTAAAAGCATATTTTAAATACCCCAATGCTATGTATGTAACAAAAAATCAACAGGCTTCTAACTGGGAAAACTTATTAAAAAACCAATTCGATCAAGGTTATCCGGTATATTATTCGGGATATGGTAGTTTAGGAGGTCATGCATGGAATTGCGATGGTTACAGAACTGTGGGCAGTACTAATTATTTCCATCACAACTTTAACTGGGGTGGGTATTTAAATGATTGGTTTACTGAACCAGGCTTAGTAACTCCAGGATTTGGTTCTGACCATGCTATGAATATGAATGTAGTTCCACCTACAGATCAATATCCTGTTTATGCAGAAGGTGAATATATATTAAAAGAAAATTATGGCAGAATTACTGATGGTAGCGGTCCAATAGAAAATTACCTTGCAGGCGCATCTGCATCATGGTTAATAGATCCACAAACTGAATTTGATACCATTACTAATATTACCATTAAATGGTCAAAATTTGAGTTAGGTAATAATGATTTTATTAAGTTATATGATGGTAAAGACGAAAATGCACCATTAGTAGGAACTTATTCCGGCACAACTTTACCTGAAGATTTTACTTCTACAGGTAATCAATTATATGTTACATTTGAAGCTACAGGATCTAACCCCGGTTTTGAATTTGAATATTTTTCTAAACTTGGCTCATTTTGCGAAGATTTAGTAGAAATTAATGACCAATCCGGTGAAATCAGAAGCAACCCTGAAAATAAACATTACAATCCAAACACATATTGTAGATGGCTAATTTCTCCTTCTGATAATTCTTTAGGATTAAAATTAAGATTTAATTATTTAGATACTTATGACGAAAAAGATTTTGTAACATTTTTCGATATTAAAACAGGTGAGGAAACTGTATTTTACGGAACAGAAACTCCAGAAGAAGAATTTGAATATCCAAACGGTGTTTTAGTACAATTCGAAACAGACTTATATCACTCAGAAAATACGGGATTCTCGATTAGTTTTAATAATGGTTTAGGAATACAAGATTATTCGATTGGAGAAATAAAAGCTTATCCTAACCCTGCTAAAGATATTGTAACTATTGAGTTTGACAATAATGAAAGTGAAAACTTAGAAATAGAAATGTACGACATTACAGGTGCAATCCTATATAAAGATACTTTTGATTCTAAAGGTTTGTATACTAAAGAAATAAATATATCTAAATTCCCTGCAGGGATTTATTTTATAAATATAAAATCGGAATTAGGGATGTCTTCTAAAAAAATAATTATACAATAATAATTTATATATAGTTATTTAAACATAAAAAGGAACGGTATGAGGTAATCGCTCCTTTTTATGTTTAAAATTATAAACTTTACTATTAAAATAATGAAAAGAATTTCGATATTATCTTTAACATTGATTATGTTAATTTCTCCTTTTAAAGGTTTGGCACAAACTAAAGGAAGTAACATAAAATCTACTGAAAACTCTTCACAAATAATAAGCTTAACTTTAGATTCATTTAAAGAAAAAGTTTGGAATTTTGAAAAAAATCCTGACAAATGGGTATATGAAGGAAATAAACCTTGTATTATTGATTTTTATGCTAATTGGTGTGCCCCATGTAAAAAACAAACTCCTCTTTTAGAAGAAATAGCAAAAGAATATAGTAATAGTTTAGTTATCTATAAAGTAGATATAGATAAAGAACAAACCTTAGCAAAAATCTTTAATGCATATCAAATTCCTGCATTATTATTTGTACCACTAAACCAAACTCCACAAATGTCAATTGGACTTATGCCAAAAGAGAAATTAGTGGAAGCAGTAAATAAAGTACTTTTTAATAAAGAGTAATAAAAAAGGAAAATTGATTATTTTGCCATTAACATATTTTGGACCTATTAGTTGGTGGACAATTTTACGCGATAACAAAGACAATATAATTTTTGATATACATCATAATTATGTTAAACAAACTTATCGAAACAGATGTTCAATACAAAGTTCTAATGGCAAATTAAACTTATCTATCCCCATAACTAAAACCTTTGGTAATCACACACCCTTTAAAGATATCAAAATAGATAAATCCCAAAATTGGCAACGTATCCATATTAAATCTATTAAAAGTGCTTACAAATCCTCTCCTTATTATGACTATCTAATAGAAGAAATAATTTATATTTGGGAAAAGAAATATAATTTTTTAATAGATGTATGCTTAGATAGTTTAGAAGGTATTAGTAAACTTTTAAAATTAGATTTATCATACATTCTTAGTAGTGAGTATATCGATATCAATGATAATACAAGTAAAAATTACACTGATTTAAGATATGTGGGTGAGTTTAATAATTATTTAAATTATCCGTTATCTGAATATACTCAAGTGTTTTCTGATAGGTTTTATTTCATGAATGATCTAAGTATTTTAGATAAACTTTTTAATATTAATTATTTATAATATGAAAAAAAATTTTTTTACAAAAAATTATAACTTAATAATAAAGTTTTTATCTATCCCAATACTCTTAGGATTAGTAATATATTATGCTCCTAACAATTACAAACCGTATTACAACTTTGATATAGGAAAAACATGGAATTACCCTAACTTAAAGGCACCTTTTGATTTTCCAATTAAAAAAACTAATAAATTATTAGAAAACGATATAGCACAAATAAAAAGCAATAGTTATTCTTACTATAAATTTGACAGTGCAATAACAATAAATGCTTTAAACCAGTTAAATAATATCATTTTAACAAATAATTTAGGTTTAGATAGCTTAGAATTGATTTCTTTAAATAGTATATTTTACAACATATTAAATAAAGGTATTATTAAACCGGAAAGCATTTTAATAAATAAGGATGACTCTATTAGTTTAGAAAATATAAAATATATCAAAGGGGATTATATTGCTTACGCAATTGCTTCGGACTTTTATACTTTAAACGAAGCACAAAACACTTTTAAAGAAAAGCTGCTAAATAGTAAGATTAATAACCCTATTAATATTTATGAATCTACTTCTAACCTTTTAACAGAAAACGTATTATTAGACTATAAAAAAACTACAGATGAATATCTTTATAAAATAAACAACTTATCAAATTACCATGGTATAGTTCAAAAAGGAGAGTTAATTATTTCCAATGGTGAAATGGTAGATAAAGATAAATTAAATATTCTTACATCTTTAAACGAAGCATATGCATATAACATAAGTTATTCTAAATGGAGTAAAATATCTGAATTTATTTTAACTCTATTAACAATACTAACTTTTATGGTATTTTTATTAGTGTATGAACCTAAAAGTATCAAATCCAACAAATCATTTTTATTAATATTTGGTTCTATTTTTATTATTGTAATAATATTTTCATTATGCCCACCCGACTATATTTATATGGTGCCTATATTGATATATCCTATAGTTTTAAGATCTTTTTATAATGATAAAATTGCGATTTGCGGTTTATTTTGTACAACATTGGCAGCTGCTTTTCATACACCTCAACCTTTTGAATTTACTATAATCACAATAATTACAGGAACCATCATAGTATCTAGATTAAAAAAATTAGAAAGACGTTCTCAATACTTTTATAATAGTATTATCACATTTATCTTATATTCATTAATATTCTTTTTATTTGAAGTTGTTAGATCAGGTGAAATCCAACACATAAGACTATTATATATATTTAGTTTTATTATTAACTCACTATTATTAATTTTAACTTTTCCAATGACATTTTTTATTGAAAAAATATTTGGATACACTACTGACATCAGCCTAATAGAATTAGCTAATACTAACAATAAATTATTACGCAAATTATCTGACCAAGCACCGGGAACTTTTCATCATTCTATTCAAGTTGCAAACTTAGCTGAAAGTGCTGCAAAAAAAATTGGAGCTAACGTTTTACTAACTAGAGTTGGAGCATTATATCACGATATAGGAAAACTCCAAGAACCTTACTTTTTCACTGAAAATCAAGTTAAAAACTTTAATCCTCATGAAGAATTACTCCCTGACCAAAGCGCAAAAATCTTAAATGCACACGTAATAAATGGGTTAGAAATTGCTTCTAAATACCATTTACCTGAAGTGATTAAAGATTTTATTAGAACACATCATGGAACTAAAGACATATCCTTTTTCTATAGAAGCGCAATAGAACAATATGGGTTAGAAAATGTAAATAAAAATGATTATAAATACAAAGGCCCAACTCCATTTAACAAAGAAACTGCAATAGTTATGATGGCAGACTCTATAGAAGCAGCAAGTAATAGTTTAAAAGAGGCTGATGAACAACATTTAACATATTTAGTAAACAATATAATAGAAAAACAAATTTCAGACCAACAATTTAGTAATGCAACTATTACTTTAAAAGAAATAGAAGAAGTAAAAAAAGTATTTATTGACAAATTAAAAAGTATGTTTCATTTCAGAATAAAATATCCTGAATAAAAACAACTTGTAAAACAAATAATGATCTATAACAGATTCTTACAATATAAGAAAATAATATAATGGAAGGAATAATTTTATTATCTCAAACACCTTTAAGAGCAGAATGTAATCATAAATCAGAAATGATTTCTCAACTTCTTTTTGGTGACACTTACGACATAATAGACAAAAACGAAGATGAAAAATGGTTATTAATAAAATCTGATTACGACGGTTATATTGGATGGATAGAAAACAATTGTTTTGAAGAATTAATTGTAAAAGATGAACCTACAACTATAGTTAATTACAAATTTATAGAAATTGAAGATCAATTTGGTTTATCCATGATATTATCTGCAGGAAGCACTATAGGTTCTATTGATAATAATAACAAATTTTCATTAAACAATAAATTGTTTACAATAAAAAATTATTTTAATAAATTGGATGGTGATGTAAGTAAAACGGCAAAATTATTTATAGGATTACCTTATTTATGGGGAGGTAAAACTATTTTTGGATATGATTGTTCCGGTTTAGTACAAACCATTTATAAAATATTTAATATAAAATTACCAAGAGATGCTGCTGCGCAGGCAACTACAGGTACAAAAGTTTCATTAGAAAACGCTTTGCCTGGAGATTTAGTTTTTTTTGGAAATGAAAAAATAAATCATGTTGGTATACTTTACGATAAAAACTACATTATACATTGTTCAGGAAGAGTTAGAATAGATAAAATAGACGATCATGGTATTTTTAATGGCGAAATATATACGCATAAATTAAATTTTATTAAAAGACTTTAAAGTATTTTCCCATGGTTTTGACAAAAATATATTAATGTATTTATAGAATATTAATTTCATTAATTAATTTATTCTAAATTTCACAAAAATGTAATGGATTATTTAAAAAAAAATTACATATTTGGAAATTCTATATTTTAAGTATCTTTGTGTTAATAAATTATTCAATAATATAAAAGAAAGTAGAATTAAAAACAAAAAAGCAATTTTAATTAATCAAAAATTAAAACATTATGATGAAAAAATTACTAAAATTTGCACTCTTAACAGTAACAATTTTGTTTACTTATAGTGCTATTGGTCAAGTTACTACCTCTAGTATGACAGGTAGAATTAGCGGAGGTAATGAAACATTACCCGGTGCCACAGTTATTGTAAAACACGTTCCATCCGGAACTACATACGGTACTGTGACAAACGAAGACGGACGTTTTACTATTCAAGGTATGCGTGTTGGAGGTCCCTACTCTGTTGATGTTTCATTTGTTGGATTTCATTCAACAAGATACGAAAACATTTACTTAAAATTAGGTGAAACTTATGTATTAAACGTAAAATTAATTGAAGATTCTCAAGATATTGCCGGCGTTGAAATTATTGGGACAGGCTCATTAGCTTCAGAAAAGACAGGAGCTTCTACAAACATTGGTCAAAAGGCAATTTCAAGTTTACCTACAATTACTCGTCAAATTAGTGATTTCACACGTTTAAATCCACAATCTAAGGGTCAAGGTAACTTTGCAGGAAGAGACTCACGTTACAACAACTTTACAGTAGACGGTGCAGCATTCAACAATAATTTTGGTTTATCATCAGGTTTACCGGGTGGTGGTTCTCCTATTTCCATAGATGCTATCGAAGAAATTTCTGTTAACATTTCTTCTTATGATATCAGAAATTCCAACTTTACCGGTGCTAACATAAACGCTGTAACAAAAAGTGGTGATAATACTTTTAAAGGTACTGTATATACATTTTTAAAACCGAAATCATTTAACGGTAACAAAATAGACACTACCGAAATTGCAGGTGCTAACGATGCATTCAAACAATTATATGGTGCAAGCGTAGGTGGTCCGATTCTAAAGGATAAATTATTCTTCTTCTTAAACGGAGAATATGAAAGTGAGGTTTTTCCAAATTCTGATCAAGCTTGGAATCCAAGATCCGATGAAAGCGTAGAACCTAATAATGAATTATTAATTTCTCGTACAACTGTAAGTGATTTACAAGAAATGAAAAATTATTTACAAAACACTTACAAATACGACGCAGGTGAATTCCAAAATCGTCCTAACTTTAAAAATCAAAGTTACAGAATATTGGCACGTTTAGATTGGAACATTAATCAAAACAACAAACTTACATTACGCTATAACGATGTAAAATCAACAGCCGATGTTTCAACTAATCGTAATAGTGCTCCAAATCCAAGAGGTTCTGCTCGTAATAGCATTAAATCTATTGCATTTACAAATTCCAATTATATAATGACTAACGTAGTTAGATCAATTACCGGAGAATTAAATAGCATTATTAATAATCAAATAGCTAACAAACTTTTATTAAGCTTCACACACATTGCTGATAAGAGAGATTCTAACAGCGATGAATTCCCATTTGTTGATATTTATAAAGATGGTGATCAATACATGTCTTTTGGTTACGAATTATTTACAAAAAATAATTTAGTAATAAACAATGTGGCTAATATTACTGATAACATTTCATTTTACTTAGGTAATCATACAGTTACAGGTGGCTTCTCATTTGATTATTTATATTTTAAAAACTCATACTTACGTTATGCTTTAGGTTATTACAGATATGCATCTATGGAAGATTTCTTTAACGATGCAAAACCAATAGCATATGGTTTAACTTACGGTTATAACAACACAGAGGCTCCAGGAGCTGAATTAAGTTTTGGATATGGCGCTTTATATGCACAAGACGAATGGAGTATTAACGAATTATTCCGCTTAACTTACGGTTTAAGAATAGAATTACCTTTCTACTTAAATAAATTAGATGATAACCCATCAAACTACAAAGAATTTGAATTCAAAGATGGTCGTAAAATTGATTTAGCAAAATGGCCTAATTCTAAACCTTTATTCTCTCCAAGAATTGGTTTTAACTGGGATGTTAATGGAGATCAAAGTTTCCAAGTACGTGGTGGATCTGGCTTATTTACTGGATTATTACCATTTGTATGGTTTACTAATCAACCTACTAACTCAGGTGTTATTCAAAATACAGTTGAGTTAAGAGAAGATAAAATTCCTGAAGGCTTTAATTTCAGTACTAACTACAGAGATGTAATTACAAAATATCCGGAATTATTCCCTAATGCACCAAGCGACGGACTACCCGGTTCACTATGTTTTGTAGATCCTGATTTTAAACTTCCACAAGTTTGGAGAAGTACTTTAGCTGCTGATATTAAACTTCCTTGGGACATGATATTTACAGTAGAAGGTGTTATTTCGAAAGATGTTAACGTTGTTGTACAACAAAATATTAACGAATCTGATCCATCTGGAAAAATTATCCAAGGTGGTGCAGAGAGAGATTCTTGGTATGAAAAACAAGAAGATGGTTCATGGAGAAAAAACAACAGAATTCATAACGAATTCTCATATGCTATGATGTTAACAAATGCATCTAAAGGATATCAATATTCTATTACAGCTCAATTAGAAAAGAAATTCTCTTTTGGTTTGGAAGGTTTAGTTGCTTATACACATTCAGTATCTAAAGACTTAACAACTAACCCTGGATCTGCAGCAAACTCTGCATGGTCTAGCAATACTGCATTAAACAGTTTAAACGATCCTGAATTAAGTTGGTCCAACTTCTCTATTCCACATAGAGTTCTAGGTGCAATTACTTATAGCCACAATTTAGATAAAATATTCGGTTTTTCAGTATCATTATTTTACTCAGGTTCTCACCAAGATCGTTACTCATATACATATAGCAATGATTTAAACGGTGACGGTGTTAGCTCAGACTTAATGTATATTCCAAAAAATGCTAATGAAATAGCATTTAAAGATGTACTTGACAAAGAAGGTAACGTGATAATGTCTGCCGAAGATCAAAGTGCTGCATTTATGGATTATATAGATGGGGACAACTATCTATCTAAACATAAAGGTGAATTTGCACAACGCTTTGGTGCTTTAGGTCCATGGGTAAATCGTTATGATGCTAAAGTTTTAGTTAACTTATTCCACGATTTTGGAACTAATAGAAACTATACATTGCAATTAAGCTTAGACTTTAAAAACATTGCAAATATGTTCAAGAGCACATGGGGTGTATATAAAACTCACGGTTTAGCAAACTATAACAACATTAGACCTTTAAAATTTGAAGGTATGTTAGAAGGTGGTGACACTCCGACTCCGCAATTTACTCTTAATGCAAGTAACGTTAACTCATTTAATAACTCAGCAAAATTTGTTAACAACGTTACATTAAGTAACGCATGGAGTATGTTATTAGGCATTAGATTAATATTCTAAATATTATTTATATTAATATTATGAGTTAAAAAGGCTACCAAATAATGGTAGCCTTTTTTGTATACAAATAAAAAAAAATGTATATTTGCATAAATTAACAAATAAATAAAAATGAAAAAAAAATTAGTTTTTATTGCTTTATTATTATGTACTTTACCTGTAAGTGCACAAGTTAGAATATATTCTACAACCGGCTTAGAGTTCCCTTTTGCATTTGCTGATTTAGATGTTTTAACACATAAAAAGGGAAATACTCTAATGTTTTCTGTTTGTCCAAATATAAATGAACATATAAATTTTGACTTTGGAAATAGTTTTGGAGTATATACAGGTTTATCGTTTCGCAATTTAGGATTTAATTACAAATCTACAAAATCAGACATTCCATTATCAGAATTTGAAGACTTTTATGGAATAAATAGTAATTTTGTAAAAAAATTTAGAACCTTATCCTTAGGTATTCCCGTAGGGCTTAAATTAGGAAACTTTCAAAAGTTCTTTTTTTACGGAGGTTACGAATTAGGTATTCCACTCCACTATAAGGAAATTACAATAATAGATAATTCAAAAAACAAAACTAAAGAGTGGTTTAGTGACAAAGTATCTCCTTTAACACATTCTTTTTTCTTTGGGGTAGAATTCCCTTATAGTGTAAATGTTAAATTTAACTGGAACTTTACAAAATTCTTTGACAATAATTGTACTTTACCTGTAGAACAATTGACTATTCCATATAATTTATTTCATGCAAATATATTTTATATCAGTTTAAATATTAGTATATTAGAAAACTTTCAATTTTACTATAAACGTTATATAGAAAAATCTGACGAATATTATTATTAAAAATAATCAAAACAACCTATTAATAAACAATAAAAAATTAATTAATAGAAATAATATTAGTTTAGAATAAAAAAACACACATACATGTAGACAATTGCTAAACAATAATAAAACTAAACGGTATGGCTAAATCAAAAAAATTTGGAACATTTTCTGGTGTTTTTCTACCTTCATTCCTTGCTATCATTGGTGTTATTATGTACTTGAGACTTGGCTGGATAGTAGGTCAAACAGGGTTATACAATACTATACTAATAATATTATTTGCATGTACAATTTCCTTATTTACCGGATTAAGTATTGCATCTATAGCAACAGATAAAAAGATAAAAGCAGGAGGTGTATATTATATTTTATCTCGAAGTTTAGGATTACCGATGGGTGGTGCTATTGGTATATCTATAACATTAGCAATGACATTTGTTATTTCACTTAACTTAATTGGTTTTGCCGAAACGTTTTTATCTATAGAAGCCGTATCTAACTTTTTACATTTACCTCCTAATTTAAATTCATATAGAATAGTTGCAACTGTATTTTTAATAATACTATTTATTACTAATTTTATAAGTACATCTTTAGCTGTTAAATCTCAATACATCGTATTTGGTGCAATAATTTTATCTTTTATTTCGATTATTTTAGGTGTTATTTTCCCATCAAATCCACCAGCAATGCCAAATTTATATCCAGCAGAAAATCATATAGGTTTTATGGCCTTATTTGCTATTTTCTTCCCTGCAGTTACAGGGTTTACTAGTGGTGTAGCGATGTCAGGTGAATTAAAAAATCCTAAAAAATCTATTCCTTTAGGTGTAATGAGTGCCATTTTAATTAGTATTGTTATTTACATTTTAATGGCAACAATTTTTGCATATTCTATAGATAGAAATATATTACTACATACTGATGCACCTATAGTGGAATTGGGATATTTTTCTTCCTTAGTAATATTAGGAATTTGTGGAGCAACATTATCTACTGCATTAGGCTCGGTATTAGGAGCACCTAAAACATTAGCCGCTATTGCAAACGATGGTGTTTTACCAAAATTTTTAGCTAAGACATACGGTAAAAGTAATGAACCTAGAATTTCAATGTTGTTAATAGCAATAATTGCTGAAGCAGGTATTTTGATTGGGGACTTAAACTTAATTGCACCTATAGTTACCATGTTCTTTATGGTATCTTATGCATTTATTAACTTAGCATTCTTTTTAGAAAAATGGTCCAGTACAGACTTTAGACCATCGTTTAAAATAAGTAAATATATAGGGTTATTAGGGTTTTTATTGTGTTTATACTTTATGTTCGAAATAAACCCTTTAAGTATGTTACTATCTATATTAGTAATGCTACTTATATATGCAATTATCAAACGCAAAAACTTACGTTTGGAATTAGGAGACGTATGGCAAAGTGTATTTTTATCCATTACTAGAGGTGTTATTTCTAAAATGACTAAACGAACATTAGAGAGTAGAAATTGGCAACCTAACATATTAATATTTGGAGGTACAGAAGAAGAACGACCATACTTAAAAGATTTTGGAAAATGGCTAGCCGGCCAACATGGTTTTATTACTAATTTTGAATTGTGTGAAACTTCAGAAGATAATCTTTTTACTTCTATAGATTCTAAACACGAAATACCATTGTCGAAACCAACTAACGAAAAAATTTACACTAAAGAATGTAAGTGTTTAAACATATATGATGCTATAGAAACTTTATCTAAAACTTATGGTTTTACAGGTATAGAACCAAACACAATATTATTAGGTTATAATAATCAAAGCGAAAATAAAGAACATTTTGCTAAAATGCTTTCTAACATTAGTAAATTAGATAAGAACATATTACTAATGCATTATAATAAGGACTCCGGCTTTGGCAATAAAAAAATAATAGACATTTGGATTACTAAAGAAGAGCCTGATAGTATTTTTGCTATTAACTTAATAAAGATGTTATGGTTAGACGACAACTGGGCGCAAAGTATATTAAGAATTAACGTTGTAAGTACAAATAATAATTCATACAGCTTTATTTACAACAAATTAGACAATTTATTACAACAAATGCGTATCCCAGGAGAAATAAGAATCGTCAATAATGAATTAGAAAACAAACCTTTACATGAATTAGTTAAAACTCATTGTTTTGATTCTGATTTAGTGTTTATTGGATTACCTAATTTTGAAGAAAACCAAGACAAAGCATATAATAAAATATTTGATTTATCTACTATCAATAAAACTATAATATTTATTATTTCATCTAAGCAATTTAAAGCAATTGACAATCTAGATATTGTAACTAAGCAAATCACAGAAAAAGATAATAATACTTTAAATATCGATAGAATCTATCAAGATTGGGAAATTCCATTACGCCCCGAAGCAGTTACTTTACTTAGCTCTATAAAAGATAAATTAAATGAATCTAGAGAAGACTGCATAATGTTTAAAGTTAAAGTATTATTATCTTATCTAACTAATACTTTAGAGAAAATTAACTCATCTTTTGACATTAACAACAAAATAACATCTTTAGAAGCTTTTAAAAATTACATGAATTCTTCTACAACCAAGGCTACTAATGTATTAAATGTATTTATTGATGAGAAAATTCAAGAGTTCGAAAATATATTCATTAACTTTGGAAATGAATATTTCAAAGAAATAACAGAGATACAAAATAATTTACCAGATCCTTTTGTAGTATTATATTCAGATGAACTAAGTTTTGAAATGGAAAATGATACTGCAAAACAAAAAATATTAAGAAATAAGATAAAAAAGTTTTATGCTAAAAATAAAGATAAAAAGTTATATCCCTATCATGGTAATATTAAAAAGTATATTTCTTTTGAATTAAGTGTTATGTATAACGAAATATTAGAATTAGTATACAAACAAATTAAACAACTATTTACTAACTATTATTATGACATTAACACTATAATATATTCCGTTAACGACTTTAATTTAAAGGTAAACACTAACTTTAACAAAAATGAAGCTCCAAACATTGAAAAAAACAAAATAACTATAAATAATACTATAAAAAATGTTATTTCTAATATTGAAGATTTTATATCAGATTTAGACAAACAAATATCTGATCTGGAAATTAATTGTTTAAATAGATTAACAGCATACTTAAATGTATTTAATTTCAATGATATAAAAATAGACAGAAAACGTTTAAATAAAAGTAATAAGGATATATTAGTTACTGTTAGCGAATCATTTGCTGACCTCTACGCCTTGTTGCCGAGTTTATTCAATAGAAATATTGTTAATTTAAGCATTACAAACTTTAAAGTAAACTTAATATCTTTTAATAAAGATATTATTGACATTACAGATCACTTTGTGAATAATCATATTGTATCTAAACATAAAGCTTTTGAAAGTGACATTAAAAAACAAAAATCCATATCACAAATTAGTTTAGACACCTACACTTTTATAGATACTAATGAGTTATATAGTAACTTAAATGATGTTCATGATAAAATAATGAAACAGATTCAAAAGCTACCTGATAAGATAACTGTAATTGACAATAACAGTTTATCCAAATACCTGTCCACAGTAGTAGAATCCCCTAACTACATTAATTTTTCTGTTTCTAGATTAATTGATTATTTAATTCAAAATAATTACGAAAAAGAAATCAGAGCAATCTACAATAGAATGGTTCAGTATTGTTCAGAATCGTTAGAAAAACAAAAAACCATATTTACTCAAATATCTGTAGTTGAACAATATGAAAACTTAATTAGTGATATCTCGACAAAGATTAATGATGAAATAATAACTTTATCTAAAAAAGTAATAGATACTACCAAAGATATTAATATTGCTTTTGAGTTAACTTATGAAAAAATACAACTTGAAACATTTATAGCAAATGCTGCTTCTACTAAAAACTTTGCAATTTCAACTAAAATATCTAAAGATCAAAGTAAGTTAGGAAAAAAGAAATCTGAAATTATTAAAAATATAAAAGAAAACTTTACTAAGTTTTGGTATAAAAAGAGCGAAAGTAAGCTAATTACTCAGCAAATGCTAAAACGTGATAACGATGATGAAAAATTACGTCGTTATATGGCAAGCTTAAATAAAATAACAATGCCTGTAAGTGTAAGTAGAACTTTACCATACTCTTATCTACAACTATTTTTAAGTGTTCAGCATTATAATAAAGATTTATGGGTAGGCAAACAAAAATCAATTAATGATTTTAAAATTTTATATGAACAATACTTACGTATAAAAAATGGATGTATTGTAATAAATGGGGACATTGGATCCGGTAAAAGCTTTTTCTCTTATCACGTAATTAAAACAGTACTACCAAATTCCCGCATATATACTGTGAAATCTGTAAACGGCGGAAGTACATCGTTAAATAAATTTGAAGTCTCGTTTTTAAGAGCATTAGAATCTACTAACATCGACCTAAACAATGCTATAATAGAAGCTCCCAAAAGATCCGTTTTTATCATAGAAAACATAGAACAATGGTGGCATAGAAATATAGGAGGCGATAAGGTAATTAATAAATTAATAGAATTAATAAATAGATTTAGTAAAGATTATCTATTCTTACTTAACGTAAACACATTAGGCGCTAAATCAATAAAAATGACTACAGATTTAGGGAGTGTTATTTTGGGTTCAGTATCTTTAAGTCCGTTTAATGCCGAAGAAATTGGAAGAATAATTTTAAGGCGCCATAATGCTGGTAGCTTTAAATTTATTTTAGATAACGTACACGAAAACAACTTACATTCTTGGAATTATGCAAAATTATTTTCTACATACTATAATATCAGTAACGGAAATATTAAATCTGCATTAAGCTTGTGGATATCGTGTATAGACAGAGTAGATACAGACACGATAGAAATACATACACCTAAACTTCCTGAATCTATTCCTTGGTCACTATTAACTAGACAACAAATAATATTATTAGCACAATTTGCAATACATAATAGTATGTCATACGAGCGTATATTTGCAATAACTAATAAATCCATATCTGGAACAAATTCAGATCTTAATACATTATTAAAATATGGATTATTAGAAAAACAAGCAGAAAACATTTTTGGAATAAATACTGTTTTATATCCATTTATTTTAAAAGAATTGCAAAAATTAGATATAATATAAAAAATTAATCTTATGGAAAAATTAAATATGATACAACAAGGTTCTTCTATAAGTATATTTTGGCTATTAATACTGGCAATATTATTATACTTATTATTAAAACTTTTAAAAAAATATTTACCTGTATTACCTAAGAAGGAAAAATATAGAAAGTTATTTAACAAACAAATACAAGCATTCGAATTAATAATTTGGGTTTTATTTATCAGTATATTTACCAATAAAATACTCACTACTAACTTTATAATATCATCAATTATTATATTACTATTATTAATATCTGTACTGTTTTTTGGTTGGTTCGATATTAAAAATTTAGTAGCAGGTATATCATTTAAACTTCATAATAATAATATTAAAGTAAATGATTCTATCAAATTTAACGAAATTACAGGTATTGTTAAGGAATTTGGAAAGCAAAATATAGAAATAGAAACTAATAATGGAGAAATATACTTTATTCCATATTCTAAAATAAAAGAAAACGTATTTTGCAAATTATCTAATACAGAACAAAGTTATCTATATGAATTTCAAATAAAAATCGCAACAACTAAATTTAATAATAATATTCTCTTTGATATAAAAAAATACATATTAACTTTTCCATCTGTATCAATGACTAAAGAGCCAAATATAAAAATTTCTGAAACTAATTCTGAAACAACAACATTAACAATTTCATTCGTGTCTTTAGATGATAATAACAACGATAAAATTAAGATGTTAGTAAAAGAAAGATTTGAAAATTAAAATAAATATCTAAAAGTTGATAATTTTGCACGGTTATTGAGGTGCCTTAATCTTGAAATCAAATTAAAACTATAATAAATTATTAAACTATGAAAAAAATAGCATTTTTAATTACAGCTTTATTATGCACATTCAATGTTTTTACACAAACAATTGATGATGCGGGGAAAAAATTTAACGATGGAAACGAACAATTTAAAGCAAATAACTATTCACAAGCAATAAAAAACTACGAAGAAGCAATTAGCATTTGTGAGGAATTAGGCGAAGATGGTAATGATCTTAAAGCTCAAGCTAGCAAAATGATACCAAGAGTAAAATTAACTGAAAGTAAAATATTTATTAAAGATAAAAATTATGATCAAGCCATTTCAGCATTAAATGAAACTATTGACGTAGCTAATAAATACAATGATGCTAACACTGCTGCATCTGCTAAAAAACTAATAAGTAATGTTTATATTATTAATGCTCAAAATGCTTATAAACAAAAAGACTTCGATAACGCTATCAAACAAGCAGATTTAGCTCTTAAGAACGACCCGACTGCTGCAAATGCACATATTTTTAAAGCATTATCGTACTCTGAATTAGATGATGAACAACAAGTATATAACTCTATTAATAAAGTCTTAGAAGTTACATCAGAAAAAGACAGCAAAGTTAGAGACAATGCTATTCCAAATAGGTAGTTCATACTTTACAAACAAAGGTCAAGTATTATTAGCAGAAAACAAATTCAATGTAGCATTGGAAGCATTTGACAAAGCTTTGGAAATTGACAGTGAAAGCGAAAATTTATTCTACTTAAAAGCATCATGTTTGAATAAATTAGAAAGATATGATGATGCAATAGCAACTGGAAATAAAGGATTAGAAGTTCCATTAAAAAGTCAAGATATTCGTAACGGAATTCACTTAGAATTAGCAAGAGCCTATGAAGCAAAAGGCGACACCAAATAATGCATGCACAAATTACAAACAAGCAGCCAAAACAAAAGCATTTGAAGTAGAAGCTAATCAAAAAATAAAAGATGTTTTAAAGTGTAACTAATCTTAATTTTGAAAAGATTATTTAATAATTTTCTAATTAAATTGTTAATAATTAAACAAACCTGCACAAACAATTAGTATAAATTATTAATATAATCAACAAAACAATAGTAATTAACCAGTTAATATTCATTGTTTTTGGAAATCATAATTAATTATTATCTATTTTGAAGATATTATAGGTAATAATTAATTATGATTTTTTATTTACATTATCTATTTATTACTTTTACAAAAAAGAATCAATAAAGTAATACAATGATATTTGCTTGTAAAGATCAGTAACAGTAGATCAAAATAATATTAACTTGCAAAATTTTAAATTGTATATTATGAAAAAACTTAAAACAGAACAACTAAATAGAATAGATATAAAAACTTTTAAAAATGCACCTAAAACTCCAATTATCGTTGTTTTAGACAATATTAGAAGTTTAAATAATATCGGTTCTGTTTTTAGAACATCAGATGCTTTTAGAATCGAAACAATATGTTTATGCGGAATTACTTGTACTCCACCTCACAGGGAAATAAACAAAACTGCATTAGGTGCAACAGAATCTGTAGAATGGAAATATTTTAATACTACAGAAGAATGCATAAAAGAATTAAGAAAAAATAATACTTTAATAATTGGAATAGAACAAACTGATCAAAGCATTTCATTAAATAACTATACTCCCCCAAAAAACAAAAAATTAGGTGTCATTTTTGGAAACGAAGTTTTTGGAATAGACGATAACATAATAGACTTATTAGATATCAGCATAGAAATACCTCAAATAGGCACAAAACACTCATTAAATGTAGCTGTATGTTGCGGAATAGTTCTTTATGACTTATTTATTAAACTAAATTCCTAATAACACTATTCCTACATTTTAACATAAAATTGTGAATAAACATGATTCTACTTTTTGGATTATTTGTTTAATAATAGTTATATTTGTAATTTATAATTATTAATAATTAAAATTAATTTTAACGAAATTCTCATTTGATATGATAAAAAGTACTGCAAAAAGATTTTTTTATCTTAGTATATTTTCATTATTAATTCTCTTATCTGGTGTTCCAAAAAAATTTG
>JBMNMG010000009.1:0-24961 GCA_050953245.1 Bacteroidales bacterium
ACTAACCTTAAAGCATTCCAGATTTTATTAGCAAAATTTCTTCCTTGTTCACAAAGCTGTTCATCGAAAGGAAGATCGTTACCTGCCGGAGATGTAAGTAACATTCCTACTCTTACACCATCTGCACCATATTCATCTATTAGCTTTAATGGATCTGGAGAATTTCCTAATGATTTAGACATCTTTCTTCCTAATTTATCTCTTACAATTCCAGTAATATAAACATTACTAAATGGAACTTCGTTTCGGTATTCCAATCCGGACATTATCATTCGTGCAATCCAAAAGAATAAAATATCAGGTGCAGACACTAAATCTGAAGTTGGATAATAATATTTAACATCTTCGTTATCCGGATTTCTAATTCCATCGAATACGGAAATTGGCCATAACCATGATGAAAACCATGTATCTAAGACATCTTCATCTTGTTTTAAATCGTCTATAGTAATATCTGTTCTACCTAGTTCGTTTACAGCTTTATTATATGCTTCTTCTTTATTTTTAGCAACTATCATAGAGTTGTCAGGCAAATAATACACCGGAATACGTTGTCCCCACCAAAGTTGACGACTTATGCACCAATCTCTTACATTTTCCAACCAATAACGATAAGTATTTATAAATTTGTTGGGATAAAATTTAACTAAACCTTTTTCTACAGCTTCTAAAGCAGGTTTTGCCAAATCTTCCATCTTTACAAACCATTGCGTTGATAATTTTGGTTCTATAGGTGCGTTGGAACGTTCAGACAACCCGATTTTATTAACATAAGGTTCTATTTTTATTAGATTCCCTGATTTCTCTAATTCCTCTACTATTTTATCCCGAGCAACAAATCTGTCTTCACCGATGCAAAACTGAGCTGCTTCACTCATTGTACCATCATCATTTAGTACGTCAATCGTTTCTAAATTATATTTTAACCCTATTTCATAATCGTGTATATCATGTGCAGGTGTTATTTTTAAACATCCTGTACCAAATTCAATATCAATATATTCATCTGTAACAATAGGCACAACTCTATTTACTAAAGGAATAATCACTTTTTTACCTTGTAAGTGTTTATACCTTTCATCATTAGGGTTTACACAAACTGCCGTATCACCTGGTATTGTTTCGGGACGTGTTGTTGCAATTTGAACCCACTGCTCATCAGTACCCTCAACTTTATATCTAACATAATATAATTTAGAGCTTTGCTCTTCATAAATTACCTCTTCATCAGAAATAGCAGTTAATGCAACCGGATCCCAATTTACCATTCTTACACCTCTATATATAAGACCTTTATTGTACAAATCTATAAATACATCTATAACAGATTCATACAAATCATCATCCATAGTAAATTTTGTTCTACTCCAATCGCATGATGCGCCTAACTTACGCAATTGTTTTAAAATAATTCCACCATGTTCCTCTTTCCATTGCCAAGCATATTCTAAAAACTCTTCTCTCGTTAAATCATTTTTCTTGATACCTTTTTCGTTTAGCATGGCAACTACTTTTGCTTCAGTTGCAATAGACGCATGATCCGTACCAGGTACCCACAATGCATTAAAACCTTGCATTCGCTTCCGACGTATAAGAACATCTTGAATCGTATTATTTAACATATGTCCCATATGTAATACACCGGTCACATTAGGTGGAGGAATAACTATAGTATAAGGTTCTCTATTATCCGGCGTAGATTTAAATACGCCCTTTTCTTCCCAATATTTATACCATTTATCTTCTATTCCATGCGGATTATACTTAGATGCAATTTCTATCATATTCAATAAATTTAATCTGCAAAGATACTATATATTAAAAAACTTTTAATATATATTTACTGTTAATATTATTATGTGTCTTAACTAATTAAATAACTAACTAAATCAGTGTGATTTAATAATATTATAATTATAAAAATATTAATTAATTGAAATGTTACTCAGTTGGAATTTCTTCGGTATTTTCCAGATCTAAAAAATCCCCACCATTCTCTATGGAGGTATTTTCTTTTTCAGCTTTCTTTTTACAAGTTAAACATAGCTCGGATATACCTTTATCTTCCCAGACTTGTTTAACTGTTCCTTCGCTGATATCTCTATTTTTAATATGTTGACAAGTTTCGAATATATGATATTTATTCCCTTTGGGCGTCCAATAAACATGATCGATACCAAGGTTAATTTCTTTTAAAGTTTGAGTTTGAGAATTAATATCTTCAGTATATTTTTCTATTGATGGAGGATCAAAATCTGCACCAAATATACCGGCAACAAGTAAACCTATTATACCAATAACTCCGGCAATACTTTTTGATTTTTTGTCTAAATCTTTATTAGTAAAAATGAAAATAACTAAAGGTAAGAATGCAATAACAGCAATAATCGCACCTAATTGATTTTGAATAAAAAACTTAACCTTATCCTTTTCTGATGCAGGATCTAGTCTATTTGCTTTTTTCCATAAAACAGAACCTACAATGGTTAATATTAGTATTGATACTAACGCAACAATTAACCAAGTTAGCATTTCTGTTTTTAATAGTTTAATAATTGTAAAGATTTCGCCTGCTATTGCTATAATCCATAATAACAGTGAAAATAATCTTAATTGTTTAGCTTTACCTTTAGCTTCAGAGCTAGCTACAAACACTTTCTTCGGTTCGGATACTTGAGTCATAATAAATATTTTTTATAAATTTTTAACACACAAAGATAATAAATAATATACATCATTACTTAAAAAACTACTTGTAAATCACATGTTATTAACTAAGATTTTAACAATCTATACCTCTTCTGGATTGCACTCCTTTACTGTAATAATGTTTGACTTCAGAACAGTTTGTAACTAAATCCGCTAAATCAACTAGTTCTTTAGGTGCATACCTACCTGTTAATATTAACTCCAAAGATTCAGTTTTTTGTTTAACTAAATTAACCACATCTATCAAGTCTAATAAATTATAATACAAAGCAATACAAATCTCATCTAAGATAACAACATCAAAATTGCCATTATTAATTATTTCTTTAACTCTATTAAATCCGGAATTTGCTGCATTAATATCTTTTTCTGTAAAATGATCACATAAACTGCATCCCTCACCAAATTGTTCTATAGTAATATTTTTAATATTTTCTAAAACTTTTACTTCGGAATATTTCATACTTTTGACAAATTGACCGATATATACACTTTTATTAGCGCCTGAAGCCCTTACAGCCAAACCTATCGCAGCAGTAGTTTTCCCTTTTCCGTTTCCTGTATAAATATGAACAAAACCTTTATCATTCATCATTGAAAAATTTCAAGTAATTCTGACAAATGTAACAATTTTTATTGTAACAATATTTTTATCTTTGCATAAATGTTTATATGATTTACTTATATTTTTGAATAATTATTTATTAAAATCTTATTTTTTTAGTAAATAATCTATAGGTAAATTATTCACACAATTAATTTAATAACTATTAACATGTTCAATTCATCATCATATATAACTTTATGGCAATTAACAAACAAAATAAAAAGTGCTATAGATAATAGTTTCGAAACTCCTGTTTGGGTAAAGGCAGAATTAGTAAACTTAAATTTATATCCGAAATCAGGTCACTGCTATCCGGAATTAGTAGAAAAAGATGGGAATTCCATAAAAGCTCAAATTAGAGGAAACATTTGGAATCAAAATTTTCAGAATATTTATTACAAATTCAAAAAAAGTACAGGAAAAGATTTAGAACCCGGCATGCAACTTTTATTTCTAGCTAATGTCACATATAGTCCGAAATATGGTTTATCTGTCAACATATTGGATATCGATCCAACTTTTACCATAGGACAAATGGAATTTGATAAAAAATTAACTCTACAAAAGCTTACAGAACAAAATGTATTAAATAATAATAAAAAGTTAAAAATGCCTTTGCTATTAAAAAAATTAGCAATAATTTCTGCTGATACAAGTAAAGGATTTTCTGATTTTATTAAAACAATAAATGATACTAAATATAAAGATAGCATCAAGTATCAATTATTTACTGCCGTATTACAAGGTGATAACGCAATTACAACTCAAATTGCAGCTTTAGAAGAAATTAAATTAAATAAACAAAATTTTGATGCTGTAATAATTATTAGAGGAGGTGGAGATGATACTGGGATGGATTGTTATAATAATTATAATTTATCATATGAAATAGCATCTTTTCCATTGCCTATTCTAACCGGAATTGGTCACTCTACAGACACTACTATCGTTGATATGGTTGCTTATAAAAATTTAAAGACACCTACAGAAACTGCAAATTATATATTACAAAAATTTATTGATTTTGAAAATGCAATTAACGCATATCAACAAAATATTATTAATTATGCAAATACTTTATTAAAGATCAAAAAATTAAATTTATCCAACATAAGAACTTCTATTTTATCTAACACCAAAGTTTTATTAAATAATAAAAAGATTAATTTAAACAATTTCTCACATAATATTAAATTATCTACAAATAGTATTATCAAATATAATAATAACCAAATTAAAGAATTAATTAATAATATTAAAAGATATCCTTCTGCAATAATTCAAAATAAATTGAATAATATTGATATTATAGAAGATAAGCTAAAGCTTATAAATCCTCAAAATATATTAAAAAGGGGGTTTAGTGTTACGCAACAAAATGGTATATCAATAACAGATGCAAATAAGTTAAAAACAGGAGATAAAATTACTACTTTGTTATATAGAGGTAAAATTGAAAGTACAGTAAATTAATAAAATAATAAATTATAAAACGTTTGTACAATTTAGAATAAAATTATTCGTTTAAACATATAACAACTAATAAATATGGAAAAAAATAAAATATCATACGAAGATGCTTTTACAGAATTACAAAAAATTAGTGATCAACTTGTAAACGATAATATTGGTATAGATGAACTTACTAATAAACTAAAAAGAGCTAATGAATTAATAAAAATCTGCAGAGCTCAATTAAAAAAAACTGAAGAAGAAACTAATAAGGTTTTAGAACAATTAGAAGATTAAAATGGCAATAATAAAAATAAGTAATATTCATAAAAGCTTTGGTAACCTTCATGTATTAAAGGGATTAGACTTAGAAATTAGCAAAGGCGAAATAATCTCGCTTGTTGGTCCTTCCGGAGCAGGAAAGTCTACATTTTTACACATAATAGGGACATTAGATAAGCCGGATAAAGGAAAAGTTTTATACGAAGATAAAGATGTTTTAAAGTTTTCTGATAAGAAAATTGCCGATTTTAGGAATAAAAATATAGGTTTTATTTTTCAATTTCATCATTTACTAGCTGAATTTACTGCATTGGAAAATGTTTGCATACCCGCTTATATAGCTGGTTATAGCAAGGTTAATGCGGAAAAGAAAGCAATGGAATTATTAAACCTGTTATCACTTACAGATAGAGCTTCTCATAAACCTTCGGAACTATCAGGAGGTGAACAGCAAAGAGTAGCCGTAGCAAGAGCATTAATTAATAACCCTAAGGTTTTATTAGCTGATGAACCTTCTGGAAATTTAGATTCCGAAAATGCAAACGAATTACATAATTTATTTTTTGAATTGAGAGATAAATTTGGCATCACATGCGTAATTGTAACTCATAATGAGGAGTTTGCAGATATGGCAGATAGAAAACTAAATATGGTAGATGGTATATTTATTTAGTTTATTAGTTAATAACCAAAATAATTGTTTAGTATTTAATTTAATATCAGCAATATTAAATTATTATATACATACAGTACAGACACTATAGAAGTAATATTTTATCCTATTTCTAAACAAGAACCTATGAACAATCATATTAAATTATTAATTAACATAATATGTTTCACTTTTTTTAGCATTTCTTTATTTTCGCAAGATATTTTTGTCGATAAAAATAAAGCTGATGAATTTTATAAAAATGGTGATATAGCTGAAGCTTTATATATTTATCAAAATATTAAGCTAAGCAATAATTCTACAGAAAATGATGGAAAAATTGCTGAGATACAAAACATTTTTAAATTAGATAAAGATAAAGCAAACGAGTTATTTCAACAATGTATTATTAAAGGAAATACTGCCCTAAAAGCTAATAATTTCGAGATTGCATATATTCATTTTAAAGCATCACTATTAATAAGGCCGGAGGCTAACTTCCCCAAATCTAAACTTCAAGAACTATCTGCTCATATAAAAGATCCAATGGTAGAAAAGCAGTTTGAACTTAAAAAGAAAGAAGCAGACGATTTGTTTAATGCTGGTAATTATGATAAAGCTGATGAAGTATATTCGGAAGCTTTAGTTTTAAAGCAAGGAGACAAGTATATTTTAGATCAAAAGCTTAAAATTCAAGAAATAAATATTCAAATGGCAGAAACTAAAAAATTATTTAATGCCACTTTAGAACAAGGTGATATCTTATTTAAGCAAAAAAATTATGAAGAAGCCATAGCTACTTACAACGAAGCAGCAAAATTACTTCCGGGAAGTGATATTCCATCAGAAAAAATTGCTGAAGTTAATGCTGTTCTACAAGAAATTGCAAATTTAGAAGAACGTTATCAAAACTTAATAACTCAAGGAGATGAGGCATACGAAAACGAAGATTATATCTTAGCTCAAGAACTTTTTAATGAATCATTAACTATTAAGGAAAATGCAGATTATCCTAAGAATAGATTAGCTGCAATAGAAGATATTTTAACTAAAAAAAATGCTAAGGAAAACGAAATTCAATCTATTAGAGATAATATACTGATTGCAATCCAAGCAGAGCACTTTAATATGGCATTATCTCATATTCAAACCGGCTTACGTTTATTACCTAATGACCCTGAGTTTACTAGACAAAAATCATATATAGATTCCATTATTACAGAGCGTAAATTGGCAGAAATGAATTATAGTAATTTTGTTACTCGTGCAGATGAGTTTTATGAATTAGGTGATTATGAACAAGCATTACGATACTACAATAGAGCTAATGAATTAAGTAAAACATCTTCACTACAAAACAAAATAATTCAAACAGAAGGAATGATTGCTAAGGAAAAAGCAAAAGAAGAAGCTAAATCTGCAGAAATCATTGAAGATGAATCTTCAACACATGATTTCTCAGAAAACACCAATTCTACATCAACATTAGAAAACCCTGAAAAATCAGGAAATAAACCTTCTAAAAAAGAAAAAATAGTAGTATCAGATGAGGATAAATTAAATTATGAATACGCAATAAAACGTGCAGACCTAAAATTTTCGAGATCGGAATTAGAAGCTGCAAGAAAAGAATATTTAGATGCTCAAAAATTCGATCCTAATAAGTCTTACCCACAAAAAATGATTACACAAATAGATACTATCTTAGCGCAATTAAACAGAGAAAAACAAGCAGCAATTGAAGCAGAACAAAAGGCTTACAATGATTATTTAGAAAGAGTTAAGGAGGAAATGACAAAACCACCTGATTTAGATAAAACTTTAGCAGAAGGTAAAAACTTTTATAATTCAGGTGAATATGATAAAGCTTTAGAAAAGTTTGAAATTACTTTAAAGGCAAATCCTTCTAATAAAGAGGCAACAGAATACAGAAATTTAATCTTAGATGCTTTTGAACTAAATATAGCACGTGTAGTAGTTGGCTCCCCTATCAGTTTAAATAGTGTGAAACAAAAATTTAATTTCAAAACTTTGTCAATAGAGGAACGAAAAAACGCTTATTTGGCCATTATTATAGGTACTAATGCCGAATCAACACCTAAGGTTTATCTTAACTTCTACGAAAATAATGTTAGGAAAGGCGGTATGGTTATTAAAGAATTAGATGAAAACTTATCTCATAAACCTGTTTATTTTAAACTAAGCAATATTATGACCTGGAAAAGAGATGATATCAATACTATTGAGGTATTTTCCGAAAATGGCGATTCTAACTTAATTAGAATGGAAATAATTTCTATGTAAGACTTAATTCTCAATTAAAAGAATTTGAGAATTAACTAAAATAAAAAAATAACTACGATCTATAATTAATCATTTTTTTAGAATTCAAAAACAAATTTTATGATTAATACATAATTTGCTATTAATTTAAAATGATGTTTTTTTATTATTATTTGCTATCTTTGCAAAAAGTTTATTATTAAATAAATATGGGAATATTTTCAATTTTTTCTAAGAAAGAAAAAGAAAAACAAGATCTTAATAAAGGTTTAGAAAAAACTAAACAAAACGTTTTTCAAAAAATCAACAGGGCTATAGTAGGTAAGTCTAAAGTTGATGAAGAAGTATTAGATAATTTAGAAGAAGCTCTAGTTTCTTCTGATGTTGGTGTAGAAACAACTTTAACTATTATAGATCGAATAGAAAAAAGAGTTGCAAGAGATAAAATAATTAACACTTCCGAATTAAATCAAATACTAAAAGAAGAAATTGCCGGTTTATTAGCTGATACCGAAGAAGATAAACTGCCTTTACATGAACCAATAAAAGGGACTCCATACGTAATAATGGTAGTGGGTGTAAATGGTGTTGGTAAAACTACAACCATAGGCAAATTAGCTCACTTATATAAACGAAATGGTTACTCTGTTATGTTAGGTGCAGCAGATACTTTTAGAGCTGCTGCTATAGATCAGTTAAAGATCTGGGCCGAACGTGCAGATGTTCCTATAATAACACAAAAAATGGGCTCAGACCCTGCATCCGTTGCTTTTGATACTGTTAAATCTGCAAAAGCCAATAATATTGATGTTGTATTAATAGACACTGCAGGTAGATTACACAATAAAATTAACTTGATGAATGAGCTTACGAAAATAAAAAATGTAATGAAAAAAATTGTTCCGGAAGCTCCGCAAGAAATTTTACTAGTATTAGATGCTTCTACTGGTCAGAATGCCATAGAACAAACTAAACAATTTACACAAGCATCTGATGTTAATACTCTTGCTGTAACAAAACTCGATGGAACCGCAAAAGGTGGTGTAATCTTAGGTATTTCCGACCAATTTAAAATACCTGTAAAATATATTGGTGTAGGTGAAAAAATTGAAGATTTACAGATTTTTGACAAAATGGATTTTGTGGAAACGCTATTTTCTTTAGAATAAAAAAAAAGCAGTGTAGTAAAATCTAATTACACTGCTTTTTTTATCAATAATATTAAGGTAACATTATTAATTATTGAACCAATAATTAAGATCTAAGTCATAAATTTATTAGTTTATTCATTTAGCTCTATAAAACCCCACTCTTCCGGATCTTCATAGTAATATACAAATTTGGTTTTTTGATCTAAATGTAAATTTCTATCTTCCGGTAATTTATCTACATCCTCTACAATATTATTTTTCACGTAATTAGTGAGTAGATAATCGTAAGTATAATAAGCATAATTTTCTGCCATCTTTTTAATAAAGTATTTAATATCGGCAGGAGACATATCCATATTATCCTCTTCATATAAAATTTCTCTACTATAAAAATCATAATAAAATTCACCATTATGATAATCAGTTATTTTATCAGAAGCAAATAGTATTTTAGCGTCTGAAGTAGCAGGATATCGCATATCTAACCATAAGCTTATAGCAAAGGCATTTAAGAACACATCGTTATAATAAATTATACTATCAAAAAACAAAGCTTCGTCTGTCTTTTTTTCTATATACTCATCAAACTGAAGTTGAGTTAGTTTAACAATAGTTCTATTGGAGTTTTTATTAAATTCTTCTGCAAATTCAGGGGTATAAACATTTAAACCAGTTTTGGATAATGTTTCTATATAAGTATTCACAAATAAATCAAACACTATATTAGGAGAAATTTCTTTTAAAAATTTACTATAAGAAATTTCACTTTTTAATTTATTATCTACTGACATAGTATCGTATCCGGGTATTTCTTGGGTATTAACATATTTATAAATTATGTCTTCTACTTCAGTAGGATACACCATAACTGCTAAATTATTGTCATTATTTACAAATTGTCTTGCAACTTTAATATAAGTTGGTGTACATGATGTAAGTAATAAACTAATAATTATTGCAACTAATAAATTTATTTTTTTCATTAAAAATTATTATTTAATTCTCGATAAAAACTCTTCTCCGAATTCTTTACCAAAATCTATACATTTCTGTCTTCTGTCTTCGATCAAGGTAAAGTTGATAAACATGCCTTCTTTAAAATAATCTAATTTTAAGGAAGTTAATATGGCAGGTAATAATTTTCTACTTTCACCTGTCCATCCAAAAGAACCAAAGCCTGAACATAATTTGCGTTTGTCTCTAATAGGATTTATTAATGCCATTAATGTATATACAGGAGGTAAGATATTTTGATTAATTGTAGGAGTACCCACTAAAATCGCAGAAGCTTTAGTTAAATATAATGAGATTTCATCAGCGGAAGCTTCTTCTATATCGTGAACAAAAACCTCTATATCACCTACGCTTCTAATACCTTCGGCAATTGCCTCTGCTACCTGTTTAGTATTTCCATATGCAGATACAAATGGCATATAAACAAAATTCTTTTGATTAATACTTAAAGCTTCTTCTGCTAATTTCTTAGAAGCTTCAATGTTTTCCTTAACATTTTTGCGAATGACCGGGCCATGACCCGTAGCAATAATATCTATCTCAAGATTTTTAATTTTTTCTATTGCCGAGAGCATAAAACTACTAAAAGGTTGTAAAATAACTTCAAAATAATATTTATATGCCTTTTTGTAATTTTCCTCGTTAAGATCTACATCATTAAAAATTGCATCGTGACAATAATGTGCGCCAAAAGCATCACAAGTAAATAATACTCTATCTTCTTCTAAATATGTGAACATAGAATCGGGCCAATGTAGGTTAGGAGCACTAATAAATTTTAAAGTTTTGTTTCCCAAATCTAGGGTATCATTATCTTTTACAACAATAAACTCATACTTATCTCCAATTTGATCCATTAAAAACTTTTTAGCACTTATCCTACATACTATTTTTGCATTTGGAGATAATTCCAATAATTTTTTCAAACTACCACTATGATCAGGTTCTGTATGACTTACAACAATATATTCAATTTCCTTAGGATCTACTACTGATAAAACTTTTTCTTTATATTCTTCCCAAAATGTATCTTTAACAGCTTCTACAATAGTTTTTTTCTCAGCATTAATTAAATAAGAATTATAAGTAGTTCCAAATTCTGTTGTCATAACAACATCAAATGTTTTAATTAACTTATCTAAAACACCAATCCAAGTAACATCTTTAGTTACATCTACAGATAATTTCATATTCTAAAATATTTATAATTAAAAAATAAAAACATATTTAATCCGCAAAACAATTTTCATAAAAACATTCTGCATCTGCAAATTTAAGAAATTAATTTGAACAATTTATATGTTTCTATTTAAATTTCTTTGTAAAAATTTTATTCTTTTATTATTTTCATTTTTATACCAAAAAAAGAAAATATTTTGGTTCTTCTTTTCCTCAATAGTTTTTGCAGAATAAACTTTATTTAAAGTATATGGATTAATTCCTGTATAATACATAGTTGTTGATAAGGTCATCGGAGTAGGAGTAAAACTTTGCACTTGTTCGGGTCTATAATTTATTTTTTTTATTTCGCTCATTAAATTATTCATATCATATAGAGAACATCCCGGTAGCGATGAAATAAAGTATGGAATAAGTTGGTAAGGCAAATCATACTTCTCACAAGTCTTATAAAAAAAGTTCCTAAACTTAATAAAAGTATTAAAAGATGGCTTCCTAATTAAATCTAAAACATTTTTAGAACTATGCTCCGGAGCTACTTTAAGTCTTCCTCCAGTATGATATCTAATAATCTGAGTTGCATATTCTTTAGTTTTATATTTCTTCTCTTTTCCCTTATTAGGATGGAAAAACATGTCATATCTAATTCCACTTCCTATAAAAATATTTTTAACTCCTTTAATTTTGGATACTTCTTCATATAACTCTATTAATGGCGTATGATCAAAATTTAAATTGTTACATATATTTGGATACAAACAACTGGAACGAATACACTTTTTACATATTTCGAAATTAATACCTCCCATTTTATACATATTGGCTGATGGCCCTCCTAAATCTGAAATAGTACCATTGAAACCTTCTTGTTGAACTATAATTTTAACCTCTTTTAAAATAGATTCTAAGGACCTCGAAGTAATAAATTTCCCTTGATGAGCAGATATGGTACAAAAACTACATGCTCCAAAACATCCTCTATGAATATTAACAGAGTTTTTAATCATTTCATAAGCAGGAATACTACCTCTTTTTTTATATTTTGGATGCGGTAACCTAGTAAACGGAAGTTCATATACTTTATCTAACTCTTCAGTTGTCATAGGTAAATTCTTCTTGTTTATCACAACATATTTACCATCAACTTCTTCTACCAATATTTTTGATTCATATTTATCGCATTCTCGCTCAATTATTTTATAATTTTCAGCAAATTTTTGTTTGTTTTTAGAGGACTCATCAAAAGATTTTAGTAAAATATATTCGCTATTGTCTAAATGGGAAATATCATTTACAATAAAACTAATTTGCGGTATTTCAATTAATTTTTTTAATTCGATATTTTCAGTTAATAGTGAGGATTTTCCATATTTGCTAATATACTCTATTAAATCTCTTATGGGCTTTTCACCCATTCCATAAATTAATATATCAGCTTTGCTATCGCATAAAATAGGTTTCATTACTTTATCAGACCAATAATCGTAATGAGTGTGTCTACGCATAGAAGCTTCTATACCTCCAATAATTACAGGTACATCCGGAAATAATTTTTTAAGAGTTTGTGAATATGTAATAGTAGAATAATCAGGTCTAAAACCGTTTTTACCACCAGGAGTGTAGGAATCATCGCTTCTATATCTTTTATTGGCAGTATATCTATTTATCATAGAATCCATATTTCCAGCACTTACACCAAAAAATAAATTAGGTTTTCCGAACTTTTTAAAATCTCTTAAATCATCCTCCCAATTTGGTTGTGGTAAGATTGCTACCCTTAAACCGCAACTTTCAACAACTCTGGCAATAACAGCATGTCCAAAAGATGGATGATCTACATAAGCATCACCACTTACAATAATTACATCCACACTATCCCATCCTAATTTGTCTATTTCTTTCTTAGTAATTGGTAAAAAATTTTTTTCCATCTTTAGCTTATTTAATTGTAAAGGTAACAAAATTTTATTATTCACAATCGAATAACAATAATGAACATAATTCTATTTATATTCAACTGATTATATAAAGTAAACCTATATGTTTTTTTATAGAATTTATAGAAAAAACATAAAAAAAAGGCTATCTAATAACTTAGATGCCTTTTTATTATAATTTATTAATTAATTATTTTAATTTTTTTGATGCTTCGCGAACAAATGTAGTTATATAATAATCTAAATCAAATGAATCTCTTAAATTATTGTCTTTAATAATCCCAGCATTAATTTGCTCTTTTATTATGTCAACAGGAATTTCTAATGCAACCCAATTAGTATAATTATCATTGGATGAAATAGTTTTGTCGCCTATTCTACGAGCTTTATCTACGGAGTTGGTAACAGCTGTTTTAACTATCGCATTTAAAGAATTTTCCATTGAAGTATTACTAATTTGTTTTTTTTGCAAATAAGCTTTTGTTGTTTCTCCAATAACACCTTCTAACGAACTCGATAATTGAGCTTTAGCATTTGCAAAAGCTAATTTTTTAGCTGTAGCAAAGTTAGCATTAGAACCATACGATACAGCGCGTAAAGCTGTTGAATTGGATTTATACTCAGAACCTGTAAAAGGTGATTCTAAAGCACTTCCTGAAGCTTGTACATTTTTTGTTGATGTACATGAAACTAACGTTCCACTTGTTAAAATAATTAAACTTAATAAAAAATACGATAATTTTTTCATAATTATTTACTTTTAATAATTTACAATAAGTAATAAATGTGCAATAAATATACCAAATTAATAATTTATACTACTCCGGAAAACCCCATAAATGCCATTGCCAATAAACCGGCAGTAATAAAAGCTATAGGAGTATTTTTTAATCCTTTTGGAACATTCGACATTGATAATTGTTCTCTAATACCTGCAAATAAGACTAATGCAAACCAAAAACCAACAGCAATAGATGCAGCATAAACCACACTTTGTCCAAAAGTAAATTCTTTTTTAATAGTTAATAAAGCTACTCCTAAAACTGCACAGTTAGTAGTTATCAAAGGAAGAAAAATACCTAAAGCTTGGTATAATGCAGGAGCTAATTTTTTTAATACAATTTCAACTAATTGGACTAAGGCAGCAATAACTAAAATAAAGGTTAATGTTTGTAAAAATTCTATATTGTTTTTTGCTAAAATATATTGATATATAAGCCAAGTTACAGAAGTAGCCAATGTAATTACAAATAATACTGCCATTCCCATTCCCATAGATGTTTCTACTTTTTTTGATACACCTATAAACGGACAAATACCTAAGAATTGAGATAGTACAACGTTATTAACAAAAATTGCCGATATGATAATTATAATATATTCCATAATATAATTTATTTAATTTTTTTATTTAAAGTGTTTACAATAGCTATTAAAAAGCCTAAACAAATAAACGCTCCAGGAGCTAAAACAAATAGCAACATACCATCGCCACTAGCTATATCATATCCAAATATAGATAGAGAACCTAAAATTTCTCTTAATGAACCTAATAAAACTAATGCTAATGTAAAACCTAATCCCATCCCCAATCCATCAATGAGTGAAGACCATACTGTATTTTTAGATGCAAATGCTTCTGCCCTGCCTAATACAATACAGTTAACAACTATTAACGGTATAAAAATACCTAATCGATCATGAAGGGCCGGAACATATGCTTGCATAACTAAATCTACAACTGTAACAAAAGTTGCAATAATTACAATATATGCAGGAATTCTAATATTATCAGATATTAAATTTTTTAACAATGAGATAACCACGTTAGACATAACTAATACAAACAATACAGCAAGCCCCATTCCCAGACCATTAGAAGCTGATGTTGTAACAGCTAAAGAAGGGCATGTACCCAATACTAATACAAATAATGGATTTTCTTTTAAAATTCCTTTAGTTAAGTTTTTTACTTGATTCATTTCTCACCTCCTTTTTCTGCATTGTATGCATCGACTGCTTTTTGCACAGCTCTACAGTAAGCTCTGGAAGATATGGTAGCTGCCGTAATAGCATCTACATCTCCTCTGTCTTTTTTCACCATTAAAGTAAACTCTTTGGGATTTTTATTTTCGAATTGCTTATAAAAATCCGATTTTGAGTTAGAAATTTTATCTCCTAATCCCGGTGTTTCCAATTGTTCTAATGCAAATGTTTTAATAATATTTCCATCTTCATTAAAACTTACTAACAATATAATTTCACCTCCAAAACCTTCTTTATCAAAAGTTTGAACAGCAGTTCCCAAGAAATTTTCTGATTTATCAAAAGCATCGTAAAAGATTAAAGAATCTGTACTATTGATATCTTTAACTTTATATTCTTTAGTATGATCCGTACCCACTATAACTTCTTCAATTGCACTGTTTAACTTTTTTTGTTTAGAATTTTCTATAGGTTCCTTAGTAACTATATAAACAGAGGCTAATAATAACGCAGTTAAAGCTGTAATTAGTCCCAAGACAATTACCATATTTGGTAAAGTAGATTTTAATTTTTTCATTTTACTTTCTCCTTTCCATACATTTTTGGTCTAAAACCTCTATTAATTAAAGGAACAAATGCATTCATAATTAAAATAGCAAATGAGACACCTTCGGGATAAGGACCAAAAACTCTTATTATTACAGTTAAAAAACCACATCCTAATGCAAAAACAACCATTCCTGCTTTTGTCATTGGCGAAGTAACCATATCTGTAGCCATAAAAAATGCTCCTAAAATTAAACCACCTGTTAAAATGTGAAACAGTGGATTGGCAAATTGTGTCGGATTAATTAACCATAAAATTCCTGTAAATACAAATACTGTTAAAATATATATTAGCGGAATTCGCCAATTTATCACCTTTCTACATAATAAATAGATACCTCCAACAATCAAGGCTAAAGCTGATATTTCTCCAATAGATCCACCCATAAAACCTATAAAGTAATCAAAGTAATTTGGAGATACAGAAGCTACTCCACCTTCAGCTAAAGCACTTAATGGTGTGGCTGATGTAATAGCATCCACAGCATTTTGCGACATACCTTTTAACCCATTAAAAAGAAATATTTTTGAAGCAACTTGAGGTTTAACAAAAATAGTCATTTGGGCTGGAAATGATATCAATAAAAACACCCTACCTACTAATGCGGGATTAAAAATATTGTTTCCTAAGCCTCCGAAAGCAATTTTAGCTATACCTATTGCAAAAAAAGATCCTAATACTATCGTATACCAAGGTAAGGAACTCGGTAAATTTAATCCTAATAATAAACCCGTTACTACTGCAGATAAATCGCCTATTGTAGATTCACCTTTAATAAATACTTTTTGTAAAAACCATTCGGCAAACACACATGATAAAATCGATAATGTTACCACTTTTAAAGCTCCTAATCCAAAAACTACAAATGCAACTAAAGTTGCAGGGAATAATGCTATTAATACATCTAACATTATTCTTCTAGTACTATTAGCACTATGTATATGTGGGGAACCCGATACAACAAACATACTCATAACTATTTATTTTGAAGATCTACTTTTAACAATTTGAATAACTTTTCTTTTACCTACTCTAATATTGTCTAATAACGGACGATTAGACGGACAAACATACTGGCATGCTCCACATTCGAAACAATCAGTGATGTTATGTTTTTCTGCTTCGTCAAACATCCCGTATTCAGAGGAATTAGATAAGAAATATGGTTCTAATCCCATAGGACAAGCATATATACACTTTCCACACCTAATGCAATTTATTGTTTTAGAACGATAACTCTCTGATGAGTCCATAAGTAATATTCCAGAGGTTCCTTTTACAACAGGTGCATTAATATTAGGCACTGCTTTACCCATCATAGGACCACCACTTATCACTTTACCAATAGAATTAATATCTACATCTACTTTATCAATTAAATAAGAGATAGGAGTACCAATTCGAACTAAAAAATTAGCTGGTTTTTTTACATTTTTTCCAGTAACAGTTACTATTCGTTCGAATAATGGTTTGTTTTTTTGAATAGCTTCATATGTTGCAAAAGTTGAACCTGAATTATTTACTACACAACCAATGTCAATAGGTAATTTCCCAGATGGTACTTGTCTGCCGGTAATAGCACAAATAAGCTGTTTTTCAGAACCTTGAGGATATTTCACTTTTAACGGAGCTACACTTATACCATCATACTCTTTAGCTTTTTTTGAAATAATATCTATAGCATCCGGCTTATTAACTTCTATACCTATAACTGCTGTCTTAACATCTAAAACATGCATTAATATTTTAGTACCCATTAAAAGTTCATCAGGTTTTTCTAATAATATTCTATGGTCAGCAGTTAAATAAGGCTCACACTCAACAGCATTAATCAGCAAATAATCAGCTTTTTTGCCTTCCGGAATAGATATCTTAACTTGTGTAGGAAAAGCAGCACCACCTAATCCAACAATACCTAACTCTTTTATTTTAGCTTTTATTTCCGAAGGAGATAAGGTAATATCTTTTAATAATGTATCACTTCTATCTATAGATTTGTTCCATTGATCACCTTCTACATTAATAACAACACAAGGTGTTTGAAACCCCATAACATCAGGGCAAAAATCTATTTTATCTACTACTCCCGAAACAGACGAATGGATATTTGCAGAAACAAATGCCTCGCCCTTAGCTAACAAATCGCCAACTTCAACCCTATCGCCTTTATTAACAATAGGAACAGCCGGTGCACCAATATGTTGACTTAGCGGAATAAATACTTTTTCCGGTATACCGGCAAATTCTACAGGTATATCCTTAGATATTTTAATATCATTGGGATGGATACCTCCAATTTTAAATGTCTTCAATTTTGGTAATTTTTAATGTTATTTATTTTATAATAAAGATCTAAAGATGATAATACTAATCTTTGTTCATCTTTAAAAATTTACTTTAACTCTTATCTATCTTTAGAAGTTTCTTCAACTTCGCTTTTGATTTCAGTAGATGTAGTTGCATTTGGTGTAAGTTTTTCCGGAAAACCAACTGCATGTATAGCTTTTGTTGGACATACATCTACACATTTACGGCATAGCTTACATTTTTCATAGTCTATATATGCCTTATTGTTTTCGATGGTGATAGCACCAAATGGACACTCTTTAAAGCACTTTCCACAACCAATACATGCTACTTTGCAGTTTTTAATAGCTTGAGCTCCCTTATCTTGGTTAACACAGCCCACATAAACTCTTCGACCTTTAGGTCCTTTATTACGTAATTGTAAAATACCTCTAGGGCATGCTGCTACACAAGCTCCACAAGCAACACATCTTGATTCATCCACACGCGGTAAACCTGTTTCTTTGCTTAGTGTAATAACTTCCCATGGACAGGCTCTTGTACAATCACCTAACTTTAAACATCCATACTTGCATCCACTTTCGCCTGTACTTAACAAATTAGCATTGGCACAAGATGAAGCTCCATCATATTTATATTTAGAAACAGCAACATCACTTGAACCAAAACATCGAACCACAGAAACTTGAGGGACCACATCAACTGCTGTAGTACCTAAGTATTCTGCAATTTTTGTCATAGTTTCGGATCCACCAACCGGGCATTTAAGTTTTTTATTATCCGGATCTTTTACAATAGCTTCAGCTAATCCATGGCACCCTGGGAAACCACATCCTCCACAATTTGCACCCGGTAATAATTCTTCAACAACACCAATTCTTTTATCTTCGTTTACATGAAATTTTTTTGCAGCTATATATAACAAAATAGCTGCAATTACACCTATCGAAGCAAGTGCAATTACAGAAATAATTAATACACTATTCATTCAATTAATTTTTAATTTTCTTTGTCTTTGTCAATTGCAAAAATAGTAATATTTGTTTATTAAAAAGTTAAATTAAGACAATTTTTTTACAATTTTCTTCTAAAATAAATCGTTAAAAGTACTCAATAATTTTTTGAAAATAACATTAAATCTTCTCAAAATGTCTATTTACTTTGACTTTAAATAAACTAATTTTGCAAATTAATCTTACTGTATAGTTAATATTTCTTTTTGCATACTTGCACCACCAATAATACCTATTCCATTTTTCACATTAGAATAAACAAATACCGGTTCAGACGTTATATTCCCGATAGGATTGAAAGAATTTTGATAAGCATTATAACTACTATAGTATAAAAATAACTCTTTAGAAATAGAATAAACGTTTACATGATATTTATTAATATCTCCTTTATTAAAACCTTTTCCTGAAGAATAAAACTTCACATTTATACTTTCACCATTGAATATTTCATCTGTAAATATAATACCACTATATGGATATTCTAAAGTTTCTGCAGCAGGGCCTAATGATAAGTCTGCTAATCTTAAGTTAGTATTGGAAAAACCATTATAATATATTGTGTCTATCGATCCAGCATCATTAACCTCTACATCAACATAATGATATTGTAATAAAACTTTAATCATGTAAAAATTCTCAGTGTTTTTATCATCTTGAATATTAAAAGAATAAAATACAGAATCCACATTGATATAATCAGAATAATTATCATCTGCATAATAGACGATAGGATCAAAATTAGTTATTTCAATTTTAGTAGGGATGCTAAATTCTGAAGATACTAATTCTTCAAAATCGTTATGTGTAATCTCGATTTTATACTTTTGATTTTCCAAAGCAACATAATCTATACTATATATTCCACTATCTTGATAAGTTAAACTACCTACATTTTTATCATTTTCAAATAGATGAATATTTGCATCATCTACAAAAACAAAAGGATTATTATCATTATAGTTTTTAGAATATGTTAATTTTACTGATATTGTTGAATCTGCAATTATTAAGCCATTTGCGACTATTTTTTTATCAGTGATATCACCTTTATAAGGAATAATTTTAGTGCAAGAAACTAATATTAAGCTGATTATTAGTGAAAATATTATTGTTATTTTATATTGATTGAAATATTTTTTCATGGCTGTACTTTTTAAGAATTAATAACAGTAATCATTAATAAAAAATTTTTAATTTTAAATATATATTTATTTAAGTATTAAAATTTAAATGAATAACTAAAATACGGAATTATTGGAAATAAAGTTATTTGTTTTAGCCCAATCTCATTATTTTGAGACTCATAACTATCTACAGGAAGTAAAACAAAAGGATTCATGTGATTATATACATTATATATGCCTACGGTCCACACTCTTTCGCCCCATGATTTAGGTTTACTAAAATTAGCTGCAAAATCTAATCTATGATAATTTGGCATTCTATAACCGTTTCTACTACTATAATATTGAATATCAGAATACTCTACGTCATTCACATTATCAATTAAATTTTCATAAACTTGAGAAGATAGTGTAACTGCATTTCCTGTTCCAAATACCCAAGTAGCATTTAATTTAATTCGATCGTTAATACTGTAAGATGCAACTATAGAAACATCATGTCTTCTATCATATCTATAAGGAAATTTCTCACCAAAATTAATTTCCTCAAACTGACGATATGCCCAAGATAAAGTATATCCTACCCATCCGGTTAACTTTCCATAATTTTTTCGAACAAAAATTTCTGCACCATAAGACCATCCTTTACCTTGTAAAACTTTTTCTTCCCATCCACTATTAATAGACATAAATGACGAACCTTCTTTATACTCTAATAAATTATCCATCGTTTTATAAAAACCTTCAATGGATACATCCCAATTGTCATCTATATTGTAATTCCATCCTAAGGCAAACTGATGTGCAAGTTGCGGTTTAATAGAATCTGTAGTTGGAACCCATAAATCAGTAGGTAAACCTATAGTAGAATTGGTTAATAAATGAATATACTGATTCATACTTGCATATGATGCCTTAATAGACATTCTTTTATTTAATAAAAAGTTTAACGTTGCCCTTGGTTGAATAGAATGATAATATTTATTTTTTACTAAAAATCCGGAATAATGAACACCTATATTAGCTTTTAAAAAATTCGCTATATTCCAATTATCTTGAACATAGGCAAAAAACTCAGAAGCATTAACAAACTCATTACCAGCCTTATACTCAAATCTATCTTCATTATCAACAAGATTTATAATATGAACACCCGGTTTAAACCTATGAAATAAATAATTGATACCAAACTTTATCAGATGTGAATGATGGGGAATATAATCAAAATCTATTTTAGCCCCAAAATCTTCTATACCTGAAGTATATAAAAGATCTGTTTTCTCATGACTTAGAAGGGTATCTATCGGCATAATATATGTATCACTTTGATAACCTATTTTAGTATTAAACTTATAATTACTATAAACCAATGTAGTATTGGAAAACAACTTATTAGTAAAAATATGATTCCATCTTAATGAGCTAGTAATATTACCCCAATTCAAATTAAATTTATTTTCTTTGTTGGTTTTTAAAGTAATATCTTGATAATTTTCAAAGTGGTAGTCCTTATAATTATAACTTTCTTTTAGTTTAAACTTAGCAAGGTCCCTTCCTGAATAAAAACTTAAAAACAATCTATTTTTATCATTAAAAATGTGATTTAATTTAACATTCGCATCAAAAAAATTATAACCTGCTCTTAATTTTTCAAAATCTTCTTTCTTTTTGAAAACAGCAAGAACAGGTATGGCTAATAAATCAATATAAGTTCTTCTTCCGGAAACTAAAAATGATGTTTTATCCTTTTTAATAGGACCTTCTATATTAAACTTGGCTGCAACTAAACCTACAGATCCCTCACCATGAAGTTCTTTCATATTACCTTCACGCATCTTAACATCCACAACAGAAGACAACCTACCTCCATATTGTGCAGGAAATCCACCTTTAATCAGCTTAACAGAAGATAATGCATCCGGATTGAAAACAGAAAACATTCCAAATAAATGAGCAGTATTATAAACCGGGACTCCGTCTAATAAAAACAAGTTTTGATCCGGACCTCCGCCCCTAACATAAATACCGCTGGTTCCCTCGTTACCTGATTGCACACCTGGTAGTAACTGAATAGTTTTTAAAATATCAGCCTCTCCCATCAATACCGGAATGTTTTTTACTTTTTTTACCGGTAAATCGATAACACTCATCTCTGTCTTGTTAACTAATTCCTCACCCATTTTACTCGTAACTTCAAATTCCTCTAACATAATATTAGGTGTCAACTCTACATTTAATGTTACATCTGTATTTAATTTTATATTAAAATATTGAGTTTCGAAACCGATAAAAGAAAATGCTATTACTAATGAATCAGCTTTTGGCAATGTTAAACTATAAAAACCGTACTCATTTGTGTAAGTACCAACATAATTCTTAGCATCATAAACATTAGCACCATATAACTTTTCGCCAGTATTTAAATCTTGAACATATCCATTAATAGTGTATTTTTGCGAAAATAAAAAAGTTGTAAAAAAAGTAAATATAATGAAACACAAAATGTGTTTGTTTAAATTAAATCTTCCCATAAAATTCTAATTCTGAAATTTCACAAATGTAAATTTATTCTCAAAAATTAATCTAAAAATCTAATAAAGATCTACAAAACTCTTAGGTAACCAAACATTTTCAAGATCTATACACTCTTTAAATAATGGTGCTATCTCTTCAGGTGTGAACCCGGCAATACCACAACCAACAGGTGTAACTAAAAATTTTAGATCTTTATTTTTTTTAGCAAATTCAATAAATTCATCTACATATGGTTTAATTGCATCAACACCTCCGTGCATAGTAGGTATCCCATAAGAATTACCTTGTAATCCTACACCTTGTCCCCATATTGCACCGAACTTTTTATAGGCAAATTTTGCTGCACCGCCACCATGTTGACCTTGAAGATTACTACCGAAAACAAAAATTTCGTCTTGCTTTAATTCAGTAATGTAATCGTCTATTATTCTATTATGTTTCATAATTATTTTTTTATATTATTAATAATATCTACATATTCATAACACTTAGTTAAAAATAAAACTTTAAAATATGATATTATGTAATGTTTAGTTAAACTGCAAAGTTAAGCATTTTATATAAATTGGGATTAAACTGAGTAATTTTATTATTAAAATTATAGGGATGGCTTCCCGAAAATTTAGGGATGCCTTCCCTAACCCTCTAAAAATACAGCTTATATTTAGTTGACAATTAGCTTATTGCATGAAAAATAATTTGGGATGGCTTCCCGGAAAAACCGGGATGGCTTCCCAAAAAATTGGAGATGGCTTCCCAACATTACAATTTTTCGATTTATTTAATTATATTTGCACTCGATATTTATGTGTACTTGATAACCACGTTAAAAACAAGAAAAATGAATGAAAAATTAACCGGACGATCTAATGTTTCGGTCTTATTTATGGTTTTAACTACGCTATTCGTAGTTTGTTTAATTTCTGCAAACCTATTAGAGACAAAACTTATTACATTTTTTGGGATTACTACAACCGCAGGATTAATAATATTTCCCGTATCATATATTGTTAACGACTGTATTACTGAAGTGTGGGGTTTTAAAAAGGCTCGCTTGGTAATTTGGTTGGGATTTGCGATGAACTTATTTGTTGTACTTCTAGGAAAAATAGCATCGATTATACCAGCTGCAGAATATTGGGCCGGAGGAGAACACTTTAACTATATCTTTAATTTTCTTCCAAGGATTACTATTGCAAGCTTGATGGCTTTTTTAGTAGGTTCTTTTCTAAACTCACTAGTAATGAGTAAAATGAAAATTAAAAGTAAAGGTAAGAATTTTTCTTTAAGAGCAGTTATTTCTACAATTATAGGTGAATTTGCAGATTCAATAATATTTTTCCCAATAGCTTTTGGAGGGATTATTACAATTGAACAATTAATTAAATTAATGTTGGTTCAAGTTGTGCTTAAAACATCATACGAAATAATCATTCTACCCGTAACAAATATTTTTGTTAAATGGGTTAAAAAATATGAAAAAGTAGATACTTTTGATGAAAATATTTCTTATAACATATTTAAAATAAATGATTTATAACCATTATGTAGGTTTAAACAATCCTTACTTAAAAAGTACAACTACTGAAAAAAACTATATAAGTTAAAATAAATTAATGTTAGAAAGAACATATAACTTAGAAGCTTTAATATAAATTATTCACATATTTTAATTATTAATTTATGAACAGAGATAATGAAAACTTTAAAAATCTTGGAAAAAAAACTATCTATAAAGATACTTACTCTCCAGATGTTTTAGAAACATTTGAAAATCAACATACAGACAATGATTATTTAGTAAAATTTATATGTCCAGAATTTACTGCAATATGCCCTATTACAGGTCAGCCGGATTTTGCAGAAATAAGAATCAACTATATCCCTAATAAAAGGATGGTAGAAAGCAAGAGTTTAAAATTGTATTTATTCAGTTTCAGAAATCATGGTTCTTTTCATTCTGAAAACAGTTTATTTGACTATTTTGATGGAGAAAGTATTTTTCTAATAAATTTTCAGAATGAAACTCTTTATCAGTTCTCTCTATCAAAGTGCTCTTATCATCTAGTATACTCGTTATTATACTATTATAACGTATTTGGTATTATAGCATTTTTTTC